>NZ_LT629771.1:2441666-3052083 GCF_900105175.1 Jiangella sp. DSM 45060
GCCTGCTCACCGGGCAGCTCGACCGCGGCGCGGTCGGGGTGCGCCGTCAGGTTGAGGTACCAGTTCGGGTCGCCGCTGCCGCCGCCCGACGCGACGACCAGCCGGGCGCCGTCGTCGTCGGCGTACCAGGCGACCGGCGTCTCGAACGGCTGGCCGGACCGGCGTCCGGCGGTGTGCAGGATCAGCATGTCCATGCCCATCATCCGGGCGGTGCCCTTCCGGCGGATCTTGCCGACCGTCCTCGCGTTCATCCGCCGCTGGAACCACAGCGACAACCGGCCGGGGGCGCCCTTCTTGCTGGTCTGGTCCGAGGTCTCGTTGTCCATGGTCGGAACGCTAGGAGCGAGCGGCGTCCGGCCGCTTCTCGATTCCTGACCGATCCGGCCGCCAGCGCGCGGCGGCCGCGTCGGCGTAGCGTTGGGTCATGGCGGACATCGACAGCGCCGCGACCACGCCCGGCGAACTGGCCGGGCGGCTCGACGCCGCGGGGTATCTGGCCGACGACGGGCTGGCGACGGCCGCGTTCCTGGCGCTGCGCATGGGCCGGCCGCTGTTCCTCGAGGGCGAGGCCGGTGTCGGCAAGACGTCGCTGGCGCAGGCGCTGGCCCAGGTGCTCGACGCGCCGCTCATCCGGCTGCAGTGCTACGAGGGCGTCGACGCCGCCCAGGCGCTGTACGACTGGGACTTCCCGCGCCAGCTGCTGCACCTGCGCGCCGCCGAGGCGGCCGGCGTCACCGACGTCGACCGCCTCGAGCACGAGCTGTACGACCGCCGTTTCCTGCTGGCCCGGCCGCTGCTGCGGGCGCTGGAGACGACGCCGTCGGTGCTGCTGGTCGACGAGATCGACCGCGCCGACGACGAGTTCGAGGCGTTCCTGCTCGAGGTGCTGTCCGACTTCACCATCTCCATACCCGAGCTCGGCACCGTCCGCGCCGAGACGCCACCGGTCGTCGTCGTCACCAGCAACCGCACCCGCGAGGTGCACGACGCGCTGAAGCGGCGCTGCCTCTACCACTGGCTGGCGCACCCGACGTTCGAGCGCGAGGTCGCGGTCATCCGGCGGCACCTCCCGGACGTCAGCGCGCGGCTGGCCGATGACGTCGCCCGCGCGGTGCAGCGGCTGCGCGCGGCCGGCCTGCTCAAGCCGCCCGGGCTGGCCGAGTCGATCGACTGGGTCACGGCGCTGACGGCGCTCGGCGCCACCGAGCTGTCGGCCGACCTCGCCACCCGCACGCTGGGCGCGGTGCTCAAGTACCAGGAGGACACCGAGCGCATCATGGGCGAGGTCGCGGAGCTGGCCGGCCGGCCATGAGTATCGAGGTCGACGCCGAGGTGGCCGGGTTCGCCCGGCGGCTGGCCGCGGCCGGCGTCGACGTCCCGCCCACGCGGGTGCACGCCATGCTCGAGGCGCTGGACGTGCTCGGCGCCGGTTCGCTGCGGTCGGTGTACTGGGCCGGCCGGGTCACGCTGTGCGCGTCGCCCGAGGACGTCGAGCGGTACGACCGCGTGTTCGCGGCGCACTTCGGCGGCCGCCCGGACCGCCCGCCGCGCCGCGTCACCGTCCCGCCGGTCACCAGGATGATCGCGCTGCCCGACGACCCCGGTTCCGCCGGCGACCGCGACGGCGGCGACCCCGACCAGGAGCGGCAGCGCATCGCCACCGCCAGCCGGGTCGAGGTGCTGCGCCACCGCGACGTGTCGACGCTGAGCCCGGCCGACCGCGCCGAGGTCGACCGCTACGTCAGCACGCTGCTCCCGGCCGCGCCCGACCGCACCACCCGCCGGCTGCGCCCGTCGCCGTCCGGGCCGGTCGACGCCCGCCGCACCGTGCGCAGCATGCTGCGCCACGGCGGCGAGCCGGTCGACCT
Source organism: Jiangella sp. DSM 45060 (assembly GCF_900105175.1). Classification (NCBI taxonomy): domain Bacteria; kingdom Bacillati; phylum Actinomycetota; class Actinomycetes; order Jiangellales; family Jiangellaceae; genus Jiangella; species Jiangella sp. DSM 45060. The sequence continues at coordinate 2,443,535 of NZ_LT629771.1, forward strand.
GCGCCGGCACCGGCACGGACGCCGGCAGCGGCGGCTGGTATTCCTCGTCGACGTCAGCGGGTCCATGGCGCCGTACGCCGAGACGCTGCTGCGCTTCGCCCACGCCGCCTGCCGCGTGCGTCCCGGCACCGAGGTGTTCACCGTCGGCACCCGGCTCACCCGCGTGACCCGTGAGCTGCGGCGACGCGACCCCGCGGCCGCGCTGGCGGCGGCGTCGGCGGCCATCGACGACTGGAGCGGCGGCACCCGGCTGGGCGACGAGCTCAAGGAGTTCCTGGACCGCTGGGGGCAGCGCGGCACCGCCCGCGGCGCCGTCGTCGTCATCGGCAGCGACGGCTGGGAGCGCGGCGACCCGGCGCTGCTGGCCGAGCAGATGGCCCGGCTGGCGCGGCTGGCCCGGCGCATCGTGTGGGTCAACCCGCACCGTGGATATCAAGGATACAGTCCTAGTACGGGTGGCATGCGTGCGGCGCTTCCGCACGTCGACCGGCTCGTCGCCGGCCATTCGCTGGGCGCGATGGAGGAGCTGGCGGGTCTGCTCGGCGGACGCGAACCGGCCCGGAGGGGTGGTGACCGTGCAGGAAGTGCTGCGTGAGCTGGTGACGGCGGTCGGCGACGGCGAGCGGGCCGGGCTGGTCACCGTCGTCAGCACGTTCCAGTCCGCGCCGCGCCAGCCCGGCGCGTCGATGGCCGTCACCGCCTCCGGCGAGGCGGTCGGGAGCGTGTCCGGCGGCTGCATCGAGGGTGCGGTGTACGAGCTGGCGCAGGAGGTCATGGCCGGCCGGCCGCCGGTCCTGCAGCGCTACGGCGTCAGCGACGACGACGCGTTCGCGGTCGGGCTGACCTGCGGCGGCATCATCGACGTGTTCGTCGAGGCGGTCGACCGCTCGACGTTCCCGGTGCTGGCCGACGTCGCCGCCAGCATCGACGGCGCCGAGCCGGTCGCCGTCGCCACCGTCGTCGCCGGGCCGGGCCCCGCCGGCGCGCACCTCGTCGTCTGGACCGACCGCGTCGCGGGGTCGCTGGGCGGGCAGCGCCTCGACGACGCCGTCGCCGACGACGCCCGCGGCATGCTCGACCAGGGCCAGACCGGCATCCGCCGCTACGGCGCCTCGGGCGAGCGCCGGCTCGACGACCTGCAGGTGTTCGTCCAGTCGTTCGCGCCGCGGCCGCGCATGCTGGTGTTCGGCGCCATCGACTTCGCCGCCGCGCTGGTCCGGGTCGGCCGGTTCCTCGGCTACCACGTCACGGTGTGCGACGCGCGGCCGGTGTTCGCGACGCCGCGGCGCTTCCCCGACGCCGACGAGGTCGTGGTCAAATGGCCGCACGACTACCTCGCATCGACCACCGTCGATGCCCGCACCGTCATCTGCGTGCTCACCCACGACCCCAAGTTCGACGTGCCGCTGCTGGCCGCCGCGGTCCGCACCCCGGCCGCGTACATCGGGGTCATGGGGTCGCGGCGCACCCACGACGACCGGCTGGCGCGGCTGCGGGCCGAGGGTCTGTCCGACGACGAGCTGGCCCGGCTGGCCTCGCCGCTGGGCCTCGACCTCGGCGCCCGCACGCCCGAGGAGACGGCCGTGTCGATCGCCGCCGAGATCATCGCGGCGCGCTGGGGCGGCTCCGGCCGGCGGCTGAGCGACACCAGCGGGCCGATCCACCGCGAGCACCTCGCCGCCGATGCCGTCTGACGTCGCCGGGCTGGTCCTCGCCGCCGGCTCGGGCTCCCGGTTCGGCGGGCCGAAGGCGCTGGTCGAGTACGAGGGGTCGCGGCTGGTCGACCGCGCGGTCGCGCTGCTGTCCCGGGGCGGCTGCGCGCCGGTGGCCGTCGTGTCCGGCGCGGTGCCGCTGACCGTGCCGGGCGCGGTCGTCGTGCACAACCCCGACTGGGCCACCGGCATGGGGTCGTCGCTGCGGGCCGGGCTGCGGGCGCTCAGCTGGGCGCCCGTCGAGGCCGTGGTCGTCGCCCTCGTCGACCAGCCGTGGGTCGGCGTCGAGGCCGTGACGCGGCTGCGCGCGGCCTGGGCGGCGGGCGGCGTGTCGGTGGCGGTGGCCACCTACGACGGCCGCCGCGGCAACCCCGTCCTGCTGGCCCGTCCGGTGTGGGCGGAGGTCGCGTCCCTCGCCGAGGGCGACGTCGGCGCCCGCCCGTTCCTGCGCGCCAACCCCGACCTGGTCACCCCCGTCGACTGCACCGGCACCGGCTCGCCCGCCGACGTCGACGTGCCCGCCGACCTCTAGGGCGGGGGAGCGGCGGCCGCCAGCGCGGCCAGCGCCGCCGTGAAGCAGTCCATCGGCGGCTGGACGAGGCCGGCGCCGACCTGGCCGGTGCCGGCGACCCGGCCGGCGATGCCGGTGTTGATCTGCGGCAGCACCCCCGTGCGCGTCACCAGCGTGACGTCGATGCCGGTGGGCGCGCCGCGGAACTCCAGGATCGGGATCGCGTACGCCGGGTTCTCACCGACGGTGATCTCGTACATCAGCCGGCTGGTCGCGAGCGCGTCCGGCACCGACCCGCCGACGAAGCGGACGATGGCGGGTGCGGCGGCCATCGCGAAGCCGCCGAGGCCCATCGTCTCGGTGATCGCGGAGTCGCCGATGTCCGGGTTGGCGTCGTCCGGGCCGTAGGCGCCCAGATACAGCCCGGACGGGGTGTTGGCCGGCGCGGTGAACCAGGTCGACCCGGTGCCGGACACCTGGATGCCGAAGTCGGTGCCGTTGCGGGCCATGGTGGTGACGACGGTGCAGCCGGGGAGGTCCGCGGCGGCCGCCGTCTGCAGCTTCCCGGCCGGCATGACGAGGTTGAGGAAGAAGTGGTCGTTCCCGCCGATGAACGCCGCCACGTCCGCGACGTCCGACGACGGCGCGCCGCTGGAGGCCAGCGCGGGCAGCAGGTCGCGCAGCAGCATGAGCGTCCCGGCGCGGTTGCGGTTGTGCCCCTCGTCGCCCATCTGGACCATCTGCGCGACGATCGCCTTGACGTCCACCGGCCCGTGCCGCCGCACGGCGGCCTGCAGCAGCGGACCCAGGACCGACGACATCCACCGCAGCCGGTCGATGACCTCCGGCCCGTACGCGCCGTAGCGCAGCACCGTCCCGAGGCCCTCGTTCAGCGAGCACCACGCCGTCCGCTCGCCGTCGCGCAGCTCGAACAGCCACATCGACGGCGACACGACCCCGGCCATCGGGCCGACGCCGCCGTGGTCGTGGCACGGCGACCACTCGACGCCGTCGCCGGCGGCCAGCAGGGCCTCGGCCGCGTCCGGTGTCGCCGCCAGGCCCTCGAACAGGGCAGCGCCGATCAGCGCGCCGCGCAGCGGCCCGGACGCCCGCTCCCAGGTGATCGGCGGCCCGGCGTGCAGGAACTGGCCCGGCCGCAGCCCGAGCACCTCGCTGGCCGGGCGGACGTCGACGAGGTCGGCGCCCGCGGCCAGCATGCGCGTCACGGCCGCGGCGTTGGCGTCGGGACGGCGCGGGTCGGCCAGCACGCGGGCGAGATCGTCCTCCGTCCCGGCGACGGGGGGCCGCCAGTCGACCGTCGTCACCGGCACCGCCTGGGCGGTCAACGCGGCCGCGAACAGGTCGACGCCGGCACTGACGACGCGCGGCTCGTCGCGCAGCAGGTCGTTCACGCGGCACCCCCGGAGCACAGCGCGATGGCCGTCCGCGCCGCCGCCGCGTTGGACAGGTGCACCGACGCGCCCGCGTCGCGCAGCGCCCGCGCCTGCTCCTCCAGCCCCTGTGGGTCGTCGGCGGTGCCGACCAGCGCCACGACGACGGCGAGGTCGCGGCCGCGCGCCCCGGCGATGTTGCGGGCGCGGACGATCGCCGGCGCCAGCTCCGCGGCCGGGTCGGGGTGCGCGCCGTGACCCAGCACGACGTCGAGCAGGACGACGCCGCAGGACGGGTCGCGGGCCTCGGCCAGCAGCCGCTCGACCCGCAGCGAGTTGTCGATCATCGGGTGCGGCCGGCCGCGGGTCAGCGTGTCGTCGCCGAAGTCGATGAACGTGTGCCCGCTGGTCGCGAGCTCCGCGTTTACCACCAGCCGCGCCTCCTCGCAGAGCGTGCCGCCGGCGTACAGACCGCGGATCGACGGGTACGGCCCGGTCGCGGGCGCCGTAGACGGCCACGCGCGCGGCGGCCGCCACTGCGCCCCGGCCGTGGTGACGATGGTCTCGGCGACGGCGGTGAGGTCGCGCTGCCCGGGCCCGAGCAGCGCGAGCACGACCGGCTTGCGCAGCTTCTCGGCCCGCTCGCGGACGGCGTCGGCGACCTGCGGCGCGGGCGGCTTGCTGACCACGACCACCACCTCGGTCGCGTCGTCCTCGGCCAGCAGGTCCAGCGCCGCCAGCGTCGACGCGCCGCCCACCTCGGCGGACAGGTCGCGCCCGCCGACGCCGAGGCAGTGGCTGATGCCGACGCCCGCACCGTCGACCAGGCTGAGCAGCTGCTGCGCGCCGGTGCCGGACGCCGCGACGATGCCGACCGGTCCGGGCCGCACGACGTTGGCGAACCCGAAGCCGACGCCGCCGACCACCGCCGTGCCGCAGTCGGGCCCCATGACCAGCAGGCCGCGGTCGTGCGCCTCGCGTTTGAGCCGCACCTCCTGCTCCACCGGCACGTTGTCGGAGAACACGACGACGTGCAGGCCGTGCTGCAGCGCGTCCATCGCGTCGGCGAACGCGTACGGGCCGGGCGTCGAGACGAACGCGATGGTCCCGGCGTCGCGGCGAGCGGCCGAGCCGATGGTGAGCGGGGCCGGCGCGGCGCCGAAGCCGCCCTGATCGGCGGACGGCCGCGCGGTCAGCGCCGCCTCCAGGCGGCCCAGCGCCCGGCCCAGCGCGGCGTCGTCGTCCGCCGTCACGCCGACGACGAGGTCGTTCGGGCTCGCGGCGGGGACGTCGAAGCCCATGCCGCCGAGGAGGTCGAGGTTGAGCTGCGTGGCCATCGCGACGAGCGCGCCGCCGACCCCGTCCTCACCCTGGATCGCCTGGCTGACCTGCATCAACGTGACTGAGTCGTGGTAGGTGCCGGTGCGCACCTCGACGTGGCGGATCACCGCGTGGCCCCCGCGAGCGCCGTCAGCGCGACCCGGACGCCCAGCTGCAGCGCGGCGCCGGACGTGTGCCCGACGGCGAGCAGCCCGCGCTGCGCGGCGCGGACGTCGCCGCGGGCGGAGCCGAGCGCGGCGAGGTAGGCGGTGAGCTGCGGGACGGCCAGCCCGCGGGCGGCGTAGGGGAGGAGCCCGGCCGAGACGGCGGTGGTGCGGTGCAGCGGCCCGGCGGCCTCGACGGCGGCGGCCAGCCGCACGGCGCCTCGGGACTCGACGGCGGCGCCGACCACCAGCGCGCCGGCCAGGACGTCGTCGCCGGCCGGGGTCAGGCCGGGGCCGAGCCCCAGCAGCCCGCCCGCGGCGTCGGCGAGCTCGTCGTCGTCGCCGCACAGCAACGCCAGGCCGAGCCGCCCCGCGGCCGCGACGACGGCGCCGTCCAGCCCGGGATGGTCGTCCTGCGCGGCGGCGCGGCGGCGGGCCAGCGCGACGTCGGCGACGACGGCCGGGTGCACCCGCCACCAGCGGCCCACGGTGACGACCGCGCCGTCGTCGTCACCGATGCGCAGCTCGCCGCCGCCCACCAGCGCGCGTTCGCCGGACCGCAGCCCGGACACCGGCCACGGCGTGACCACCGCGCACGGCAGGCGCACGGCGGCCGGGCCGGTGAGGCACAGCAGCACCGGCCCGGCGCCGTGGTCGACCAGGACGGCGGTCATGGTGCGGGTCGCGGCCACGACCTCCCCGGCGAGCCGTGGACCTCCCACGAGAGCGGCGACGGCGGTGCTGGCGGCGCCCGGCAGGACCTGCCGGGACGCGTCGCCCGGCCACGGCCGGGTGGCCCGGACCCCGGTCGGGACCGTCGGTGCCGGCACTCGCGACCTCCGTTCCGTCCAAGATCACCTGAACTGGGACTGCCACGAACGTAGCCGGGACGACTACCGTCATCGCATGGGCAAACTTGCCAACGATCCGGCCCAGGGTTCGCCGGAGTTGCCAGCCGGCGGCGGCAGGGTGCCGTCCCGGGCCGTGGCCGGGCTGACGGTGCGCAAGGCGATGGAGATCCCCGCGCTGGCCGGTGCGCGGCTGCTTGCGGGCGAGCGCGGCCTCGACCGCGTCGTCCAGCGCGCCAACATCATGGAGGTCCCCGACATCCTGCCGTGGGTGAAGCCGCACGAACTGCTGCTCACCACCGGCTACCCGCTGCGCAACACCCCGCAGGGGCTGCCCGGCCTCGTCACCGAGCTGGACGCGCGCGGGCTGGCCGCGCTCGCCGTCAAGCTGCACCGCTACCTCGACGCGCTGCCCGACGAGATGATCCACGAGGCCGACCGGCTCGGCCTGCCGCTGCTGCTCCTGCCCGACGCCGTCGGGTTCGACGACATCCTCAACCAGGTGCTCACCGGTGTGCTGAACAAGCAGGCGGCGGCGCTGGAGCGGTCGTGGGAGGTGCACCACGCGCTGCTGTCCGTCGTGCTGGAGGGCGGCGGGCTGACCGAGCTGGTCACGAAGACCTCCGCCGTGCTCGGCGTGCCGGTCATGGTGACGACGGCCGACGGCCGGGTGCTGGCCGAGGGCGGCAACGTCGACGACCTCGCGTCCTGGCGGCACACGCCGTGCTTCGACACGTCCGGCCGGTTCCGCACCGAGTACGAGCCCGGCGGCGTCCACTCCCACGTCGACGTGCCAGGCTGGCACGCCGTCGTCCCGATCGTGGCCGGGCGGGTCGACCACGGGCGCATCGTCGCGTTCGCCCGGCATCGCGCCCTCGACGGCGCCGACGTCAATGTGCTGGAACGGGCCGCGACGGTGGCCGCGCTCGCCGTGAACAAGCAGCTCGCCGTCACCGCCGTCGAGAGCAAGTACCGCGGCGACTTCCTCCGCGACGTCCTGTCCGGCCGGGCCGGCGACCGCGAGCGCATCGTGGCGCACTGCGAGTCGCTCGGCTGGGACGTCGGCCGCGACCTCGTCGTCGTCGTGGCCGAGCTGGACCCCGAGGCCGGGCCGGCCGCGTCGTCGGGGCTGCAGCTGCGGCCCGTGCAGGAGCGGTTCACCGTCGCTTGGCAGTCGGTCGTGGGACGGCGCGACCCGCGCGCCGCCGTCGTCGGGTTCGCGCAGGAGGTGGTCGCCCTGCTGCCGGCCGGCCCGGACCCCTCGGCCGCGGTCCGCGACGTCGTCCGCCAGGTCTCCGGCGACGGCGGTGGCGGCCGGCGCTCCTTCTCCACCGGCGTCAGCCGCATCGTCGACGACCCCTCCCGGCTGCCCGTCGGGTACGAGCAGGCCCGCCGCGCTGTCGACGTCGGGCGGCAGATGAACGGCCGCGGCTCGCTCGCCCACTTCGACAGCCTGGGCTCGTTCCGGCTGCTCAGCCAGATCGAGGACCGCGACGAGCTGCGCGGCTTCGTCCGCGAGACCCTGCACGGCCTCGCCGCCGACGACGACCCCGAGATGGAGGACCTGCGCCACACCCTCAAGGTGCTGCTCGACACCAACCTCAACGTCGCCGAGGCCGCCAGGCAGCTGCACTTCCACTACAACACGCTGCGGTACCGCATCTCCAAGCTGGAGCGCATGCTCGGCCCGTTCACCACCGACCCCGAGCTGCGGCTGGACCTCGCGCTGGCGCTGAAGGTGCTGCAGATGCGCGGGCTCAGCTGAGCGTCCCGGGCAGCTCGAACCACGGGTACAGCGTGTCGTCCATGAACCGCGTGACGCCGGCGACCCGGTCGCCGTCCAGGGTGAGGACGACGAGGCCGGCGGGCGCGCCGTCCAGGTAGAGGCCGAACGCCGGCTGGCCGTTCGCCCGCGCCGGCCGCTGCGTGTACCGGCGGCCGGCCCGCCAGCCGGCGCTGGCGCGCAGGAAGCCGGCGATCGCGGCCGCGCCGTCGTACTGGTGCGGCGCCGGCGGCATCGCCAGCCACGCGTCGTCCGTCAGCAGCTCGATGACCGCCGCGACGTCGTCGGCGACGAACGCGCGGGTGAACCGCGCGGTGAGGTCGCGCTCGGCCGCGCCTCCCGCGGGCGGCGGCCGGTGCGCCGTCGTCCGCAGCGTCGAGCGGGCCCGCTGCAGCGTCCCCTTCACCGCCGTCGCCGACGTGTCCAGGAGCTCTGCCGCCTCCGCGAGCGGGAAGCCGAGCACGTCGCACAGCACCAGCGCCGCCGTCTGCCGGGGCGGGAGCTGCTGCAGCGCCTCGACGAAGGCGAGTTCGACCTGCTCGCGGCGCAGCGCCGCCGGCTCCGGGAGCAGCGCGTCGGGGTACGGCTGCACCCACGGGACCTCGTGGTGGCGGGTCGGCTCCGGCGCGTCGAACGGCGGCGTGGGCGCGAGCGGCGGCCGGCGGCCCGCGTCGCGGATGGCGTTGAGGCAGCGGCGGGTCGCGATGCGGTACAGCCAGCCGCGCACCGACGCCCGTCCCTCGAACTCCGGCAGCCCGCGCCACGCCGCCAGCAGGGTCTCCTGCACCGCGTCCTCGGCGTCGGAGAGGCGGCCGAGCAGGCGGTAGCAGTGCACCTGCAGCTCGCGCCGGAACGGGTCGACGAGCTGGGCGAACGCGTCATGGTCGCCGGCTCGTGCGCGGGTCAGGAGCGCCTCGGCCACGGTCCGATCGTCGCACGACCGTTCCGTCGCGGGTGCCGCCGGTGTCTACACATCCGTACGACCCACTCGAGAAGGGAACGATCATGACCCGTGCCGCCCTGGACGTCGCGCTCGCCTACCACCACGCGTGGGCCGGCGGCGACCTGGACGCCGCCATGCGCTACATCGCCGACGACGTCGTCTGCGAGGCCCCGCCCGGCCTGCTGACGGGCGCCGACGCCTACCGAGGGTTCCTGGAGCCGTACGTGTCGCAACTGGTCAGCGCCACGCTGATCGCCGCGTTCGGCGACGACGACACCGCCCTCGTCATGTACGACTCCGTCACCCGGCTGGTCGACCGGGCGCCCGGCGCCGAATGCGTCCGCGTCGAGGGCGGCCGCATCGTCCACGGCTGGTTCATCTTCGACCGCGCGCCGTTCATGGCCGCCCGCGCGGCCGTGGTTGGATCGGGAGATGCCGAAGGCACCGCTTCCTGACGACGTCAGCGCGTTCCTCGCCGGGCCGCACCCGGCCGTCATGGCGACCATCGGGCCGGCCGGCCCGGTCAGCGTCGCCACCTGGTACCTGTGGGAGGGCGGGCGGGTGCTGGTCAACCTCGACGAGTCGCGGAAGCGGCTGGACCACCTGCGGGCCGACCCGCGGGTCAGCCTCACCGTCCTCGCCGACGGCGACTGGTACACCCACGTCAGCGTCCAGGGCCGCGTCGTCGACGTCCACGACGACGCGGACCTGGTCGACATCGACCGGCTGGCCCGCCACTACACCGGCTCGGCGTATAAGCGCCGCGACCGCCGTCGCATCAGCGTGTGGATCGACGTCGACCGCTGGCACGGCTGGGGTCGCCTCGAGAACACCGACGTCGACCACCACCGCCGCTGAGCGGTTGCTCGCCGGGCGGTCAGCGCAGGCCGACGGCGTCGTGGTTCCAGAAGACCTCCGAGTACACGAGGGTTCCGGTCATCCACGGCTCGTATGTGCTGAGCAGCCGCACCTGGAACGCGGCGTCCGGGATGCGCAGCGACGGCTTGCGGAAACCGAGCGGCCCGCCCGGCCGGAACCCGAAGCGCGGGTAGTACCCCGGCGAGCCCTCCAGGAACACCGCCGGCGCCCCCTGCTCGTCGGCGAGGTCGAGGCCGCGGTTGATCAGGCGCGTGCCGACGCCGCCGCGCTGGTGGCTCGGCAGCACCCCGACCGGGCTCAGCACCAGCACGTCCACCAGCCGTTCCGCCGCGTCGAGGACGCTGCGCGTGAACATCACGTGACCGACGACCTCGCCGCGGTCGACCGCGACCAGCGAGAGGCCGCTCGTGGGGGAGAGCAGGTCGCGCAGGCCGCGGGCCAGCCCGGCTACATGCTCGCCGTCGTCGCCGAACGCCTGCCGATGCACCTCATCGACGGCCTCGTGGTCGGCGGGTCGCTCGGCACGCAGCTCCATGGCGGTCACCGTAGCCGCGGCGGCCGGGCGGCCGCCCCGGATTTTCGCCGCCGTCTACCGTCGCTGCTCCATCAGGTCGTCGTAGTACTGGAGGAGCGACCTCGGCAGTGAGTTCCGGCCGATGGTCTCGAGCCGGTCGAAGGTCGCCCTCGGGAGGTCGTGCCGCTCGGTCATCGCGCCGAGCGCGTTCAGCTGCGCCTCCAGGCAGTCCTCGTCCGCCTCCTCGGCTGCGAGGCTGACCAGCACATACGAGACGATCAGCACGTCCGTCCCGTCGAACCCGCCGTGGACGTCGGTGACCACGTCGGCGGCGAGCCGGCGGGCAGGCTTGTCGTGGCTGGTCAGGCCGCGCAGCTGTTCGAGCAGGGCGGCGCTCGGCATGGTCATCGCAGCTCCATGGTGGTCACGTGCCGAACTCGATGAGGTCCTCGACGGCCTGGCGCAACCAGGCGTCGACCGAGACCCGGCGGGAGGGCGTGCACGGGCGGCAGATCGATCATCTCGCGATGAAATCACGCCGTCCTGTCACATTCGGCCTCCGAAAAGTACCCATAGGAAGTGAGCGGCCAGCCGGGCCGCCGGGAGAGGAGCCGACATGGAGGCAGAGACCGGAGTGGCCGAACCGCCGGCCGGGGAGGTGCGCGACGAGCTGCGCGAGGCGTACGACCCCGACGACGACGAGGAGGGCGACGACGAGGAGGCGGACGAAGAACCGGCGGCGGTGTGACGGGGCCGACAGCGCGGCGTGGGTCGATGCGCCCAGGGCCGCTGATACGCTCGCAGGTGGAAACCGACGTCCTTTAAGTCCCGTCCCGTGAGGCGGGGAAGGGGGTCCTGCGACGCATGTCTCGCGACCTGTCCGGCGCGCGTGAAGTGCTCGACGGCGACGATGTCGCTCGGGCGCTGACGCGAATCGCTCACGAGGTGGTCGAGCGCAACAAGGGCGCTGCCGACCTCGTTCTGCTCGGCATCCCCAAACGCGGCGTACCGCTGGCGTACCGGCTGGCCGATCGCATCTCCGCGGTCGAGGGCACCGAGGTCCCGGTGGGGGCGCTCGACGTCACGATGTACCGCGACGATCTGCGGTTGCGGCCGGCTCGGGCGCTCGAACGCACCGACATCCCGCCGGGCGGCGTCGACGACCGCATCGTGGTGCTGGTCGACGACGTGCTGTTCTCGGGGCGGACGATCCGCGCCGCGCTCACGGCGCTGGAGGACATCGGGCGGCCGCGCGCCGTCCGGCTGGTCGTCCTCGTCGACCGCGGGCACCGGCAGCTGCCCATCCGTGCCGACCACGTCGGCAAGAACATCCCGACGTCGCTGGCGGAGAGCGTGAAGGTCCGGCTCGCCGAGTCCGACGGCCACGACGGCGTCGTGCTCGGGAGACCGGCCGGCGACCAGAGCGCGCCGGAGAGTGCTCCGGGTGCCGGGAACGGGTCCGGCGGCGATATGGGCGCGGCGGCCGAGGGGGAGGTGCGGCAGCGATGATCCGCCACCTGTTGTCGGCGGGCGACCTGTCGCTGGAGGACGCGACGCTGGTGCTCGACACCGCCGACGAGATGGCCCGGCTGACCGAGGGGCGCGCGGTGAAGAAGCTGCCGACGCTGCGGGGCCGCACCGTGGTGAACCTGTTCTTCGAGGACTCCACCCGCACCCGCACGTCGTTCGAGCTGGCGGCGAAGCGACTGTCCGCCGACGTCGTGAACTTCTCGGCGAAGGGGTCCAGCTTGTCGAAGGGCGAGAGCCTCAAGGACACTGCGCTGACGCTCGAGGCGATGGGCGCCGACGGTGTCGTCGTGCGGCACTCCGCCAGCGGCGCGCCGTACCGGCTGGCGACGTCGGGCTGGATCAACGCCTGCGTGGTCAACGCCGGCGACGGCACCCACGAGCACCCGACGCAGGCGCTGCTCGACGCGTTCACCATGCGACGCCACCTGGGCGACCTGGCGGGCAAGCAGATCGTCATCGTCGGCGACGTGCTGCACAGCCGGGTCGCGCGCAGCAACGTCCTGCTGCTGGCGACGCTCGGGGCGAAGGTCACGCTGGTGGCCCCGCCGACGCTGCTGCCCAACGGCGTCGAGCACTGGCCGTGCGAGACCAGCCTCCACCTCGACGACGCGCTGGGCGGGGCCGACGCGGTCATGATGCTGCGGGTTCAGAACGAGCGCATGAACGACGCCTTCTTCCCGTCGGCGCGCGAGTACAGCCGCCGCTACGGCCTCGACTCCCGGCGCCAGGCGCTGATGCCGCCCGGCGCGCTGGTGCTGCACCCGGGCCCGATGAACCGCGGCATGGAGATCACGGCCGAGGTCGCCGACAGCGCCCGCTCGGTCATCGTCGAGCAGGTCACGAACGGCGTCTACGTGCGCATGGCGGTCCTGTACCTGATGCTCGCCGGCACGACCACCGAGGAGGCAGCGTGACCACCACGCTCATCACCAACGCACGCGTCCTCGGCGGCGAGCCGCAGGACATCCGCATCGAGGACGGCGTCATCGTCGCGCTCGGCGCGGACGCACGAGCAGAAGCCGGCGCCGGCGGGGGAACGGACGGGGCTCGCGGTGCGGTCGACTCCGGTGGCATCACCGTCGTCGACGCGACGGGGCTGATCGCGCTGCCGGGCCTGGTCGACCTCCACACGCACCTGCGCGAGCCCGGCCGCGAGGACGCCGAGACCGTCGAGACGGGCACGAGGGCGGCGGCCCGCGGCGGGTTCACCGCCGTCCACGCCATGGCCAACACCGACCCCGTCGCCGACACCGCGGGCGTCGTCGAGCAGGTGTGGCGGCTCGGGCGCGAGGCCGGGCACGCCGACGTCCGCCCGGTCGGCGCCGTCACCGTCGGACTGAAGGGCGAGCGGCTGGCCGAGCTCGGCGCCATGGCCGAGTCCGCCGCCGGCGTGCGGGTGTTCTCCGACGACGGCATCTGCGTCCACGACGCCATGCTCATGCGCCGGGCGCTGGAGTACGTGAAGGCGTTCGACGGGGTCATCGCGCAGCATGCGCAGGAGCCGCGGCTGACCGAGGGCGCGCAGATGAACGAGGGCGAGCTGTCCGGCCGGCTGGGCCTGCGCGGCTGGCCGAGCGTCGCCGAGGAGGCCATCGTCGCCCGCGACGTGCTGCTGGCGGCGCACGTCGGCTCGCGGGTGCACATCTGCCACCTGTCGACGAAGGGGTCGGTCGAGATCGTCCGGCTGGCGAAGGAGCGCGGCCTGCCGGTGACGGCCGAGGTGACGCCGCACCACCTGCTGCTGACGGACGAGCTGGTGGCCGGCTACGACCCGCGCTACAAGGTCAACCCGCCGCTGCGCTCCGCCGACGACGTCGCCGCGCTGCGGGAGGCGCTGGCCGACGGCACCATCGACATCGTCGCCACCGACCATGCGCCGCACCCGGTCGAGGCCAAGGACTGCGAGTGGGACGCGGCCGCGTTCGGCATGCTCGGGCTCGAGACGGCTCTGTCGGTCGTGCAGCACACCATGGTCGACACCGGGCTGCTCGACTGGGCCGGCGTCGCCGACCGCATGTCATTCGCCCCGGCCCGCATCGGCCGCTGCGACACCGGCGACCACCCGCACGGCCGGCCCATCGCCGCCGGCGAGCCGGCCAACCTCACCCTCGTCGACCCGACCACCACCACCACGGTCGACCCGTCGGCATCGGCGTCGCTGTCGCGGAACACGCCCTACGAGGGCATGAAGCTGCCGGGCACCGTCGTCGCGACGTTCCTGCGCGGCCGGCCCACGTTCCTGCGCGAAGGCGCCACGCCGTGACCGTGCGAGCGGCATCGATGCGGGTCGAGACGAAGCATCCGGCTGCCTTTGCGATGAGCACCCATGCGCATCGATGCGTATCGGTGCTCATTGCAAAGCGGTCCGAAAGGGGAGAACCATGACGACGAGCGCACCGGCGCTGCTCGTGCTCGAGGACGGCCGGACGTTCCGCGGCCGCTCGTACGGCGCGCCCGGCGAGACGTTCGGCGAGGCCGTCTTCTCGACCGGCATGACCGGCTACCAGGAGACGCTGACCGACCCGTCCTACCACCGCCAGGTGGTGGTGCAGACGGCGCCGCACATCGGCAACACCGGGGTGAACGACGACGACCCCGAGTCCGGCCGCATCTGGGTGGCCGGCTACGTCGTCCGCGACCCCGCCCGCCGCGCGTCGTCGTGGCGCAGCCGGCGCGGCCTCGACGAGGAGCTGGCGGCCCAGGGGGTCGTCGGCATCAGCGGCATCGACACCCGCGCGCTCACCCGCCACCTGCGCGAACGCGGCGCCATGCGGGTCGGCATCTCCACCGTCGAGACCGACCCCGACGCGCTGCGCCGGCGTGTCCTCGACAGCCCGGAGATGCTCGGCGCCGACCTCGCCGCCGAGGTCAGCACCCAAGAGCCGTACGTGGTCAAGGCCGAGGGCGAGCCGAGGTTCACCGTCGTCGCCCTCGACCTCGGCATCAAGACCATGACGCCGCGGCGCATGGCCGAGCGCGGCATCGAGACGCACGTACTCCCGGCGACGGCGACCATCGACGACGTCCTGAGCCGGCAGCCCGACGGGCTGTTCCTGTCCAACGGCCCCGGCGACCCGGCCACGGCCGACCACCCGATGCGCGTCGTCCAGGCGGCGCTCGAGCGCGACCTGCCGTTCTTCGGCATCTGCTTCGGCAACCAGGTGTTCGGCCGCGCGCTCGGCTTCGGCACGTACAAACTCGGCTACGGCCACCGCGGCATCAACCAGCCGGTCCAGGACCGCTCCACCGGCAAGGTCGAGGTGACGGCGCACAACCACGGCTTCGGGGTCGACGCCCCGCGCGACGTCGCCACCGACACACTGTACGGAAAGGCCGAGGTCAGCCACGTCTGCCTCAACGACGACGTCGTCGAGGGCCTGGCGCTGCGCGACGGGGCAGGCCGGCTGAAGGGCTTCTCCGTCCAGTACCACCCCGAGGCCGCGGCCGGCCCGCACGACGCCGCCTACCTGTTCGACCGGTTCACCGAGGTCATGACAACGAAGAAGGAGGCCTGATGCCCAGGCGCACGGACATCGACAGCGTCCTGGTCATCGGCTCGGGCCCGATCGTCATCGGCCAGGCGTGTGAGTTCGACTATTCGGGGACGCAGGCGTGCCGGGTGCTGCGGGCCGAGGGCCTGCGGGTGATCCTGGTGAACAGCAACCCGGCGACGATCATGACCGATCCCGACATCGCCGACGCCACCTACGTCGAGCCGATCACGCCGGAGTTCGTCGAGAAGGTCATCGCGCTGGAGCGTCCCGACGCGCTGCTGGCGACGCTGGGCGGGCAGACGGCGCTGAACACGGCGGTCGCGTTGCACGAGCGTGGCGTGCTCGAGCGGTTCGGGGTCGAGCTGATCGGCGCGTCCATCGACGCCATCGAGCGGGGCGAGAACCGCGAGTCGTTCAAGAAGATCGTCGAGGAGGTCGGTGGCGAGACCGCGCGGTCGGAGATCTGCCACTCGATGGACGACTGCCTGGGCGCGGTCGAGAAGCTGGGCTACCCGGTGGTGGTGCGGCCGTCGTTCACGATGGGCGGCGCCGGTTCGGGCATGGCCTTCGACGAGGACGACCTGCGCCGCATCGCCGGCGCCGGGCTCGACGCGTCGCCGACGACCGAGGTGCTGCTGGAAGAGAGCATCCTCGGCTGGAAGGAGTACGAGCTCGAGGTCATGCGCGACGGCGCGGACAACGTCGTCATCGTCTGCTCCATCGAGAACGTCGACCCGATGGGCGTGCACACCGGCGACTCCGTCACCGTGGCCCCGGCGCTGACGCTGACCGACCGCGAGTACCAGGTCATGCGCGACCAGGCCATCGCGATCATCCGTGCGGTCGGTGTCGACACCGGCGGCTGCAACATCCAGTTCGCGGTCGACCCCGCCGACGGGCGGCTCATCGTCATCGAGATGAACCCGCGGGTGTCGCGCTCGTCCGCGCTGGCCAGCAAGGCGACCGGATTCCCGATCGCGAAGATCGCGGCGAAGGTCGCGCTCGGCTACACGCTGGACGAGATCCCCAACGACATCACCGGCGAGACCCCGGCGTCGTTCGAGCCGACGCTCGACTACGTGGTCGTGAAGGCGCCGCGGTTCGCGTTCGAGAAGTTCCCGGCCGCCGACTCCACGCTGACCACGCACATGAAGAGCGTGGGCGAGGCGATGGCCATCGGCCGCAACTTCACCGAGGCGCTGCAGAAGGCGCTGCGGTCGTTGGAGAAGTCCGACGGCGCGCTCGACTTCGCGACGCCGCCCGGCGACAAGGCCGAGCTGACCGAGAAGGTGAAGCGCCCCTACGACGGGCGGCTGCGCGACGTCCTCGACGCGTTGCGCGCCGGCGCCACCGTCGACGAGCTGTACGAGGCCACCCGCATCGACCCGTGGTTCCTCGATCAGCTGCTGCTGCTCACCGAGGTCGCCGACGAGGTCCGCGTGGCGGCGGAGCTGACGCCTGACCTGCTGCGCGAGGCGAAGCGGCACGGCTTCTCCGACGTCCAGCTGGCGGCGCTGCGCGGCACGCCGGCCGAGGTGGTCCGCGGCGTCCGGCACGCGCTGGGCATCCGGCCGGTGTTCAAGACCGTCGACACCTGCGCCGCGGAGTTCGCGGCGAAGACGCCGTACCACTACTCGTCCTACGACGAGGAGACCGAGGTCGGGCCGCGCGAGCGCGAAGCGGTGATCATCCTGGGGTCCGGGCCGAACCGCATCGGCCAGGGCATCGAGTTCGACTACTCCTGCGTGCACGCGGCCATGGCGCTGCACGACGCTGGCTACGAGACCGTCATGGTCAACTGCAACCCCGAGACGGTGTCGACCGACTACGACACCTCCGACCGCCTCTACTTCGAGCCGCTGACGCTGGAGGACGTCCTCGAGGTCGTGCACGCCGAGCGGCAGGCCGGGCCGGTCGCCGGGGTCATCGTGCAGCTCGGCGGGCAGACCCCGCTGGGTCTGGCGGCGGCGCTGGCCGAGGCCGGCGTCCCCATCGTCGGCACCAGCCCCCAGGCCATCGACCTCGCCGAGGACCGCGGATCGTTCGGCCGGGTGCTCGCCGAGGCGGGGCTGCCCGCGCCGAAGCACGGCACGGCCAGCTCGTTCGACGAAGCGCGCGACATCGCCCACACCATCGGCTACCCGGTGCTGGTGCGCCCGTCGTACGTGCTGGGCGGGCGCGGCATGGAGATCGTCTACGACGACGACACGCTGGCCGACTACATCGGCCGCGCCACCCAGGCCAGCCCGGAGCACCCGGTGCTGGTCGACCGGTTCCTCGACGACGCCGTCGAGATCGACGTCGACGCCCTGTTCGACGGCGACGAGCTCTACCTCGGCGGCGTCATGGAGCACATCGAGGAGGCCGGCATCCACTCCGGCGACTCCGCCTGCGCGCTCCCGCCCATCACGCTGGGCCGCGACGAGCTGGCCCGCATCAAGGCGTCCACCGAGGCCATCGCCCGCGGTGTCGGCGTCCGCGGCCTGCTCAACGTGCAGTACGCGCTGGCCGGCGACGTCCTCTACGTGCTCGAGGCGAACCCGCGGGCGTCGCGGACGGTCCCGTTCGTGTCCAAGGCCACCGGCGTCGCGCTGGCCAAGGCCGCGGCCCGGGTCATGCTCGGCGCCACCATCGCCCAGCTCCGCGACGAGCACCTGCTGCCCGCGACCGGCGACGCCGTCGACCTGCCCGCCGACGCGCCCGCCGCGGTCAAGGAGGCGGTGATGCCGTTCAACCGGTTCCGCACCCCCGACGGCCGCAGCGTCGACACCCTGCTCGGCCCGGAGATGCGCTCCACCGGCGAGGTCATGGGCATCGACGAGCAGTTCGGCACCGCGTTCGCCAAGTCCCAGACCGCGGCGTTCGGCGCGCTGCCCACGTCCGGCACGGTGTTCGTGTCGCTGGCCAACCGCGACAAACGGCACATGATCTTCCCGGTCAAGCGGCTGGCCGACCTCGGCTTCACCATCCTGGCGACCGCCGGCACCGCCGAGGTGCTGCGCCGCAACGGCGTCGAGGCCGAGGTCGTCCGCAAACGCTGGGTCGGCCACGAACCCGACGGCACCCCGACCATCATCGGGCGCATCCTCGCCGGCGACGTCGACCTCATCATCAACACCCCCAGCGGGACGACGACCGGCGGCAGCCCGCGCGCCGACGGCTACGAGATCCGCCGCGCCGCCATCCAGGGCAACATCCCCTGCATCACGACGACACAGGGACTGGCCGCGGCGGTGCAGGGCATCGAGTCGCTGCGGGCCGAGTCGGTGGGTGTCCGGTCGCTGCAGTCCTGGGCCGACCGGTCGTGACGGCGTACGACCAGCTGTTCCGGCGGGTCCTGTCGCGGCTCGACGCCGAGACCGCGCACAAGGGCGCGTTCACGGCGATGCGCGTGGCGGCCCGGGTGCCGGGGCTGGCGGCGTACGGACGGCGCCGGCTCGGCCCGCGCGGGCCGGGTGTCGAGGCGTTCGGGCTGCACTTCCCGGGACCGCTGGGGCTGGCCGCCGGGTTCGACAAGAACGCCGTCGGCATCGACGCCCTGGCCGCGCTCGGCTTCGCGTTCGTCGAGGTGGGGACGGTCACCGGCCGCCCGCAGCCGGGCAACCCGAAGCCGCGGCTGCACCGTCTGGTCGCCGACCGCGCCGTCGTCAACCGCATGGGCTTCAACAACGACGGCGCCGCCGTGGTGGCCGCCCGGCTGGCCCGGCGACGCCGCCGGCGCGGCGCGCTGCCGGTCGTCGTCGGCGTCAACATCGGCAAGTCGAAGGTCGTGCCGGAGGCCGAGGCCGTCGGCGACTACGAGGCCAGCACCCGGCTGCTCGCCCCGTACGCCGACTATCTGGTCGTCAACGTCAGCTCGCCGAACACGCCCGGCCTGCGCGACCTCCAGGCGGTCGAGAAGCTGCGCCCGCTGCTCACCGCCGTCCGGGCGCAGGCCGACGCCGTCACGTCGCGCCGGGTGCCGCTGCTGGTGAAGATCGCGCCCGACCTCGGCGACGATGACGTCCTGGCGGTCGCGAAGCTGGCGCTCGAGCTCGAGCTGGACGGCATCATCGCCACGAACACCACCATCGGCCGCGACGGGCTGCGCTCCACGCCGCTGGCGGTCGAGCGGGCCGGCGCCGGCGGGCTGTCCGGCGCGCCGCTGGCCGACCGGTCGCTGGCGGTGCTGCGGCTGCTGCACGGCGCGGTGGGGGACCGGCTGACGCTGGTCGCGGCCGGCGGCATCGGCTCCGCCGCCGACGCGCACGAGCGGCTGCGGGCCGGCGCCACGCTGGTCCAGGCGTACACCGCGTTCATCTACGGCGGGCCGTTCTGGCCGGCCCGCGTGCAGCGCGAGCTGGCGCGACTGATCGAGGAGGAGCCGTGACGGAGACGTTCGGGCGGCGGCTGCACGCCGCGATGGCCGCCCGCGGCCAGTTCTGCGCGGGCATCGACCCGCACCCCGGCCTGCTCGCCGCCTGGGGTCTCGACGACGACGCCGCCGGGCTGGAGCGGTTCGCCCGCACCGCCGTCGAGGCGCTGGGCAAGACGGTCGCGCTGCTCAAGCCGCAGTCGGCGTTCTTCGAGCGGCACGGCTCGCGCGGCGTCGCCGTGCTGGAACGGGTCATCGCCGACGCGAAGGCGGCCGGCGCGCTGGTGCTGCTGGACGTCAAGCGCGGCGACATCGGCTCGACGATGCAGGCCTACGCCGACGCCTACTGCGACCCCGCGTCGCCGCTGTGCGCCGACGCCGTCACCGTGTCGCCGTACCTGGGCTTCGAGTCGCTGCGCCCGGTGCTCGACACCGCCGCGGCCCACGGCAACGGCGTGTTCGTGCTGGCATTGACGTCGAACCCGGAGGGCCCGGAGGTCCAGCACGCGACGACCGCCGGCGGGCGCACCGTCGCCGGGACGATGCTGGCACACGTCCGTGCCGCCAACGCCGCCGCGCTGGCCGCCGGCGACCCGCTGGGCAGCGTCGGCGTCGTCGTCGGCGCCACCACGGGAGCCACGGGCGAGGACCTCGCCGTCGGCGGGCCGCTGCTGGCGCCGGGCATCGGGGCCCAGGGCGCCACCGTCGCGGACCTCGCGACGGTGTTCGGCGCGGCGCTGCCGCAGGTCGTGCCGGCGGTGTCGAGGGAGGTCCTGGGCGCCGGTCCGGCCCTCGACGCGCTCCGCGCGGCGGCGGTCCGCACCATCGAGGACGTCCGTGACCTGCTGTTTCGTGCCTCCACCCGGGCCTGACCGGCGCAAATCCGCGGACTTCCAGCGCGACACGCGGGGGACCTCGTACCGTGGATTCGTCCGGACAGGTACGGTGGATTACGTTGCTGACCTGGTGGTTCACTCGCTAGGTTCCTGAAACAAGGTTGCCGGAAGCGGTGGCCGGACCCACATCCACACAACGACACAACAGAGGTGACCCGCTCGTGGCGCTCCCTAACCTGACTCCCGAACAGCGCGCGGCCGCTCTCGAGAAGGCTGCCGAAGCTCGCCGGGAGCGTGCGGAGGTCAAGAACCGCCTGAAGAACGCCGGAGCCCGTCTCGGTGACGTGCTCAAGGAAGGCGAGAAGAATGAGGTCATCGGCAAGATGAAGGTTTCCGCCCTCCTCGAGTCGATGCCCGGCGTCGGTAAGGTCCGCGCCAAGCAGATCATGGAGGAGATCGGCATCGCCGAGACCCGTCGCGTGCGCGGCCTGGGTGCCAACCAGTCGGCGGCGCTGATCGAGCGTTTCGGCGGTTGAGCCTGCACACGTCCCATCCGCGGTCGGCCCCGCGGATCATCGTCCTGTCGGGGCCGACGGCGGTCGGAAAGACGACCGTCGTCAAGAAACTGCGCGCCGCCCATCCGGAGCTGTGGATCTCGGTGTCCACGACCACCCGGCCGGCGCGGCCGCGTGAGATCGACGGCGAGCACTACCACTTCGTGGACGACGCCACGTTCGACAAGATGATCGAGCAGGGCGAGTTCCTCGAGTGGGCGGTCGTGCACAAGCGGGCCAAGTACGGCACGCCGCGCGGCCCGATGGAACGTGCGCTGGCCAACGGCGACTCCGTGCTGCTCGAGATCGACCTGCAGGGCGCCCGCCAGGTCAGGGAGACCATCCCCGACGCGCTGTTCGTGTTCCTCGCACCACCGAGCTGGGACGAGCTGGTCCGCCGGCTCGTCGGCCGCGGCACCGAGACCGAGGCCGAGCGCGAGCGCCGGCTGGCCACCGCGCGCGAGGAGCTGGCCGCGGAGGCCGAGTTCGACGTCACGCTCGTGAACACCGACGTCGAGACGGTTTGCGAAGAGTTGGTAGCCTTGATGCGTACACCCCACTTGACAAGCCCGGAGGCATGAACGTGGCCGGAACCCAAGGCGTAGCCGAGGGCATCACCTTCCCACCCATCGACGACCTGCTGGCCAAGACCGACTCCAAGTACGGGCTGGTCATCTACGCGGCCAAGCGGGCGCGGCAGATCAACGCCTACTACTCGCAGCTGGGCGAGGGCCTGCTCGAGTACGTCGGGCCGCTGGTCGAGACGCACGTGCAGGAGAAGCCGCTGTCCATCGCGCTGCGCGAGATCGACGCGGGCCTGCTCACGGCCGAGCACATCGACCCCAACGACATCGACGCCGAGCTGCCGGCCACGCCGCCGGCGCAGGCCGCCGACACGGCCGAGCAGAGCTGACGGCCGGTCGCGGCTGATGGCCGAGATCGTCCTCGGCGTCGGTGGCGGCATCGCCGCCTACAAGGTCGCCGACCTGCTGCGCCGTCTCACCGAGTCCGGTCACGGCGTCACGGTCGTACCCACCAGGTCGGCCCTCCGCTTCGTCGGGGAGCCGACCTGGGCCGCGTTGTCGGGCCGTCCGGTGCGCACCGAGGTGTTCGAGGACGTGCACGAGGTCCCGCACGTGCGCATCGGCCGGCACGCCGACCTCGTCGTGGTCGCTCCGGCCACGGCCGACCTCATGGCGAAGGCCGCGGCCGGGCTGGCCGACGACCTGCTGACGTCGACGCTGCTCACGGCGCGCGGGCCGGTGGTGTTCGTGCCGGCCATGCACACCGAGATGTGGGAGCACCCGGCCACCGTCGCCAACGTCGAGACGCTGCGCCGGCGCGGCGCGCTGGTGGTCGAGCCGGCCGTCGGGCGGCTCACCGGCGCCGACACCGGCAAGGGCCGGCTGCCCGAGCCCGCTGACATCTTCGCGTACGTGTCCGACGTGCTGACGCGCGGCGCCGCGGCCGACGCCGGTCCCGACCTCGCCGGCCGGCACGTCGTGGTCTCCGCCGGCGGCACCCGCGAGCACCTCGACCCGGTCCGGTTCCTCGGCAACCGCTCGTCCGGCCGGCAGGGTTACGCGCTGGCCCGGGCTGCGGCGGCCCGCGGCGCGCGGGTCACGCTGGTGGCGGCGAACGTGGCGCTGCCCGACCCCGCCGGCGTCGACCTCGTGCGGGTCGGCTCGGCGGCGCAGCTGTACGACGCCATGGTCGAGGCCGCGGCCGGCGCCGACGCCGTCGTCATGGCCGCCGCCGTCGCCGACTTCCGGCCGGCCGCCTACGCCGACACCAAGATCAAGAAGACGGCCGACGGCTCGTCGCCGGTCATCGAGCTGGAACGCACCACGGACATCCTGGCGTACCTCGCCGCGCACCGGCCCGACCCGAAGCAGGTCGTCGTCGGGTTCGCCGCCGAGACCGGCGACGCGTCCGGCAGCGTGCTCGACCACGGCCGGGCGAAACTCGCCTCCAAGGGCTGCGACCTGCTGGTGGTGAACGAGGTGGGCGCCGACCGCGGCTTCGAGTCCGAGGACAACGCCGCGGTCGTGCTGGGTGCCGACGGCAGCTCCGTCACCGTCGAGAGCGGCCCGAAGTCGGCCCTCGCGCACGTCGTCTGGGATCTCGTCCGGGCTCGCCTCTGACCGCCGGCTGACATCGCCGCGTCTCAGGATGCGGCCGAAAACTGTCCACTGAGTGGACTCCCGCGCGCGGGCGCGGAGACATTACCCTACAGTTGGGCTGCTCGGACGGTAGTCCGCGTCAAGAGGGGGCTTGCGTTGTCTCTACGTCTGTTCACATCCGAATCCGTCACCGAAGGTCATCCAGACAAGATCTGCGACCAGATCAGTGACGCCGTGCTCGACGCCCTGCTGAAGGACGACCCGAACAGCCGCGTCGCGGTCGAGTCGATGGTCACCACCGGGCTGGTCCACGTGGCCGGCGAGGTGACCACCCAGGGCTACGCCGACATCCCGGGCATCGTGCGCGACACCATCCTGGGTATCGGCTACGACTCGTCGACCAAGGGCTTCGACGGCTACTCGTGCGGCGTGTCGGTCTCCATCGGCTCGCAGTCGCAGGACATCGCGCAGGGTGTGGACTCCGCCTACGAGCATCGCGTCGAGGGCGACCTCGACCCGCTGGACCTGCAGGGGGCGGGCGACCAGGGGCTGATGTTCGGCTACGCGAGCGACGAGACGCCCGAGCTGATGCCGCTGCCGATCATCGTCGCGCACCGGCTGGCGCAGCGGCTGGCCGAGGTGCGCCGCTCCGGCGCCGTGCCGTACCTGCGCCCCGACGGCAAGACCCAGGTCACCATCGAGTACGACGGCGACCGCCCGGTCCGCCTCGACACCGTCGTCGTGTCGACGCAGCACGCCGCCAACATCGACCTCCAGCAGCTGCTGACGCCCGACATCGCGCACCAGGTCGTCAAGCCGGTGCTCGAGACGTTCGAGCTCGACGAGCACGACTTCCGGCTGCTGGTGAACCCGACCGGCCGGTTCGAGATCGGCGGCCCCATGGGCGACGCCGGCCTCACCGGGCGGAAGATCATCATCGACACCTACGGCGGCATGGCCCGCCACGGCGGCGGCGCGTTCAGCGGCAAGGACCCGTCGAAGGTCGACCGCTCCGGCGCCTACGCCATGCGGTGGGTGGCGAAGAACGTCGTCGCGGCCGGGCTGGCCCGCCGGTGCGAGGTGCAGGTCGCGTACGCCATCGGCAAGGCCGAGCCGGTCGGGCTGTTCCTCGAGAGCTTCGGCACCGAGACGGTCCCGGTCGAGCGCATCGAGAAGGCCGTCAGCGAGGTCTTCGACCTGCGCCCGGCGGCCATCATCCGCGACCTCGACCTCAAGCGGCCCATCTACGCCCAGACGGCCGCATACGGGCACTTCGGGCGCGAGCTGCCCGACTTCACCTGGGAGCGCACGGATCGGGTCGATGCCCTGAGGGCCGCCGCCGGCTGATCGTCCGCGCGGCCGAGGCGAAGATCGTCCCCCGAGGCCCAGCGGCGTGCGGAACGGCGTCCGTAGCGTGATGGCATGCGCCGGGGCGCCGCCCCGACCCGGACCGGCCGCTGCTCGACACCACCGCAGCACGCTGGGCTTCGTCACGTCCGCGTTCTCCTCGCCCGACGGCACCTGGCTGGGCGCTCAGGTGGGAGTCGTGGAGAAACTGGACCGCGTCCTCGGGTAGAAACGGTCTGTGAGCGCATCCGAGCCGGCCGAGCCCGATCAGCTGGCGCTGGTCGCCGCGCCCGGCCGGCGCCGGTTCCGCACGCGCGAGCCCGAGCCGCTCGCCGGCGAGCGGCAGGTGGCGTCGGTGCTGGTCGACGTCGGGCTGCCGCACCTCGACCGGCCGTTCGACTACCTCGTGCCCGCCTCGATGGACGACGACGCGGTCGTGGGCGCGCGGGTGTCGGTGCGCTTCGCCGGCACCGACCACGACGGCTTCGTCGTCGCCCGCAAGGACTCCAGCGACCACGACGGCAAGCTGGCCCGGCTCCGCCGCGTCGTGTCGGCCGAGCCGGTGCTGGCGCCCGAGATCGTCGCGCTGGCCCGCGCCGTCGCCGACCGCTACGCCGGCACCGTCTCCGACGTCCTGCGGCTGGCCGTCCCGCCCCGGCACGCCACCGCCGAGAAGGCCGCGTCGCCCGAGCCGCCGGACGCACCGGAGCGGCCCGACCCCGGCGGCTGGGCCGAGCACGTCGACGGCGTCGCGCTGCTCGACGCGCTGGCCGGCGGGGGAGCGCCACGTGCCGTCTGGAACCCCGGCCCGGCGGCCGACTGGCCCGACCTCGTGGCCCGGCTGGTGGCCACGACCCTGTCCGCCGGACGCGGCGCGCTGGTGGTGCTGCCCGACGGCCGCGACCTCGAGCTGGCGTCGGCCGCGCTGACGGCGCTGCTGGGCGCGGGCAGCCACGTCGAGCTGGCCGCCGACGCCGGGCCGTCGACGCGGTACAAGCGCTGGCTGGCGGTGCGCCGCGGGGCCGTGCGGGCCGTCGTCGGAACCCGGTCGGCGGCATTCGCGCCGGTGCACGACCTCGGCCTGGTGGTCGTCTGGGACGACGGCGACGACCTGCACGCCGAGCCGCGGGCACCGTACCCGCACGCGCGCGAGGTGCTGCTGCTGCGCGCCTTCCAGGCCGGCGCGGCCGCCGTCGTCGGGGGATTCGCCCGCACCGCCGAGGCCGAGCAGCTGGTGGCGACCGGCTGGGCGCGGCCGGTGACGCCGTCGCGGCCGGCCGTGCGGGCCGCGGCGCCGCGGGTGCACTCCAGCGGCGACGACCACGAGCAGGCCCGAGACGAAGCCGCCCGCACCGCCCGGCTGCCGTCGCTGGCGTGGCGTACGGCGCGGGCCGGGCTGGGCCGTGGGCCGGTCCTGGTGCAGGTGCCACGGGCCGGGTACCTGCCCGGCGTGGCCTGCGGCCGCTGCCGCACGCCCGCGCGCTGTACGGCCTGCTCCGGGCCGCTGGTGCTGGGCCAGGCCGACCGGCCGCCGCGGTGCGCGTGGTGCGCCACGGAGTACCCGTCGTGGCGCTGCGGCGAGTGCGGGCACGGCGCGCTGCGGGCGACCGTCGTCGGGGTGCGGCGCACGGCGGAGGAGCTGGGCCGGGCGTTCCCGGGCGTCCCGGTGCTGCTGTCGCGCGGCGACGCCGTCCGCTCCTCGGTCGAGGCCGAGCCGGCGCTGGTGGTCGCGACCCCGGGTGCTGAGCCGGTGGCGGCCGGCGGGTACGCGGCGGCGCTGCTGCTGGACGGCACGGCGCTGCTGGCCCGCACCGGCCTGCGGGCCGCCGAGGAGGCGCTGCGGCGCTGGCTGCGGGCCGCCGCGCTCGTCCGTCCCGGCACCATGGGCGGCGAGATCGTCGTCGTCGCCGACCCCGGTGCGCCGGCCGTGCAGGCGCTGGTGCGCTGGGACCCGGCCGGTTTCGCCGGACGCGAGCTGGCCGAGCGGTCCGGCCTGCACCTGCCCCCGGCCGCCCGCGTGGCCGAGCTCACCGGCGCCCCCGCCGACGTCGACGACCTGCTCATGCACCTCGACCTCCCCGACGGCGCCGAGGTCATCGGCCCGGTCCCGGTCGACGACGGCGCGCGGGCGATGATCCGGGCGCCCCGTGCGGCGGGGACGGCGCTGGCGGGGGCGCTGCGGTCGGCGGCCGGCATCCGGTCGGCCCGGCGCACCGGGGGATCGGTCCGCGTCCGCGTCGACCCCGTCGACTTCGGCTAGGCGGAGATCTCCCGGTAGAACGCCACCGCGTCGGCCGGGCGCCCGTCGAACACCAGGCGGCCGTCGTCGAAGACGAGGACGCGGTCCATGGCCAGCACGGCGTCGAGGTCGTGCGTCACCAGCACGACCCGCTGCGGCAGCTCGCTCAGCAGCGTCAGCACCTTCCGGGTGTTGCGCAGGTCCAGCAGGGTCGTCGGCTCGTCGCACACGAGCACCTTCGGCTCGGTCACCAGCACCGAGCAGAGCGCCAGCAGCTGCTTCTGCCCGCCCGACAGCAGGTGCGCCGGGTGGTCGGCGTGCCCGGCCAGCCCGAACGACTCCAGCGCCTCGGCGACCCGCTCGGCCACGGCGGCCGAGGGCAGGTCACGCAGCCCGAACGCGACGTCCTCGGCGACCGTCGGCATCAGGATCTGCGCGTCGGGGTCGGTGAACACGAACCCGACCGACCGCCGCACCTGCGCGCCCGACCGGCCCCGCGTCGACAGCCCGTCCACCGTCACCGACCCCGACGTCGGCAGCACCAGGCCGTTGAGCAGCCGCGCGAACGTCGACTTGCCCGAACCGTTCGCCCCGATGACGCCGACCCGGTGCTCCGTCAGGGTGACGGTGACGTCGCGCAGGACCGTGCGGTCGCCGTACCGGTGCGTGACGGCGTCGACCTCGATCACCGGGACATCACAGCGAGGACGCGGCGAAGGTGTCGCAGGCCGCGATGTCGCCGGTCTCGAAGCCGGTGGTGAACCAGCGCTGCCGCTGCTCGCTGGAACCGTGCGTCCACGACTCGGGCGTGACGGTGCCCTGGAACCGCTCCTGGATGTAGTCGTCGCCGACGGTCTCGGCGGCCGACAGCGCGTCGGCGATGTCCTGGTTCGTCAACTCGGTGATGAGCGGCTGGCCGGACTCGTCGTCGGCCGTGGTGGCGGCGTGCGCCCACATGCCGGCGTAGCAGTCGGCCTGCAGCTCCAGCCGGACGGCGTCGGACGACGGGCCGGACTGGGTGCGCACGCGCTGCATCTGGCCGGTGAGGTTCTGCACGTGGTGACCGTACTCGTGCGCCAGCACGTACGCCTCGGCGAACTGGCCGCTCGGCCCGCCGTAGGTGGTGCGCAGCTGCTCGAAGAAGCCGAGGTCGAGGTAGACCTTCTGGTCGCCGGGGCAGTAGAACGGCCCGACCTGCGACGACGCCGTGCCGCACCGGGTGGTGACGGAGGACGTGAAGAACGTGGTGGTGGCGGGCGTGTACCGCTCGCCGGCCGCCGCGAAGTAGTCGTCCCAGAAGTCCTGCGTCGAGTTCACGTACAGCACGAACCGGCAGTCGGGGTTCTCGTCGATGTCGGCGACCACCTGGCACTCGCGCTC
This sequence comes from Jiangella sp. DSM 45060, assembly GCF_900105175.1. Lineage (NCBI taxonomy): Bacteria > Bacillati > Actinomycetota > Actinomycetes > Jiangellales > Jiangellaceae > Jiangella > Jiangella sp. DSM 45060. The sequence continues at coordinate 2,471,457 of NZ_LT629771.1, forward strand.
CAGCTCGCCCTCCGAGCCCGGGGCCGCCTCGACCGCGGGGGAGTCCGAGCCGCCGAGGAGGTCGGCCGGGTTGGTGCCGGTCAGCAGCGCGAGCAGGGTCAGGATGACGACGCCGATGCCGCCGCCGGCCGCCGCCGTGCGGCCGGCCGGGCGCCGGCCGCGCTGGTCGGACACCTGGGAAGGATCCAGGCGTGCTCGCCGGTTGAACTTCATGGCCGATTCACCTCCCGCGTAGACTGCACACCATGATGCCCGTGGCGGACTGATCGTGCTGGACCGATCGCCCACCCATTCCGAGGCCACGGAGAGTTCACCCTGACATGATCACCGCTCATCAGCTCGAAGTGCGCGCAGGCGCGCAGATCCTGCTCGAGGACGCCAGCTTCCGCATCGGTCCCGGCGACAAGGTCGGCCTGGTCGGCCGCAACGGCGCCGGCAAGACCACGCTGACCCGCATCCTGGCCGACGAGGGCCAGCCGGCGTCCGGCTCCGTGGTGCGTACCGGCCCCATCGGCTACCTGCCGCAGGATCCCCGCGTCGGCGACCCCGAGGTCATCGCCCGCGACCGCATCCTCAGCGCCCGCGGGCTCGACGTCGTCGTCGCGAGCATGCGCAAGGCCGAGAAGCAGATGGCGTCCAGCGACGCCGCCGAGCACGAGCGCGGCATGCGCCGCTACGCCCGGCTCGAGGCCGAGTTCCTGGCGGCCGGCGGGTACGCCGTCGAGAGCGAGGCGGCCAGCATCGCCGCCAGCCTGGGGCTGCCCGACCGCGTGCTGGCCCAGCCGCTGCGCACGCTCTCCGGCGGCCAGCGGCGCCGGGTCGAGCTGGCCCGCATCCTGTTCTCCGACGCCGAGACGCTGCTCCTGGACGAGCCGACGAACCACCTGGACGCCGACTCCATCGTGTGGCTGCGCGACTTCCTGCGGGCCTACAAGGGCGGCCTGGTGGTCATCAGCCACGACGTCGCGTTGCTCGACAAGACCGTCAACCGCGTCTTCCACCTCGACGCCAACCGCGCCGCCCTCGACGTCTACAACATCGGCTGGACGGCCTACCTGGCCCAGCGCGAGACCGACGAGCGCCGCCGGCACCGCGAGCGGGCCAACGCCGAGAAGAAGGCCGCCGCGCTCAAGGCGCAGGCCGACCGCATGCGCTACAAGGCCACCAAGGCCACCGCGGCGCAGAACATGGACCGCAGGGCGCAGCGGCTGCTGGCCGGCCTCGAGGAGCAGCGCCGCTCCGACAAGGTGGCCAAGCTGCGCTTCCCCGACCCCGCGCCGTGCGGCAAGACGCCGCTCACCGCGTCCGGGCTGTCGAAGTCGTACGGGTCGCTGGAGGTCTTCACCGACGTCGACCTCGCCATCGACCGCGGCAGCCGGGTCGTCATCCTGGGCCTCAACGGCGCCGGCAAGACGACGCTGCTGCGGCTGCTGGCCGGCATCGAGGAGGCCGACACCGGCGGCGTCGAGCCCGGGCACGGGCTGCGGCTGGGCTACTACGCCCAGGAGCACGAGACGCTCGACACCTCGCGCACGGTCCTCGAGAACCTGCGCAGCGCCGCTCCCGACCTCCCGGAGCTGGAGGCGCGGCGGGTCCTCGGCTCGTTCCTGTTCTCCGGCGACGCCGTCGACAAACCGGCCGCCGTGCTGTCCGGCGGCGAGAAGACCCGCCTGGCGCTGGCGTCGCTGGTCGTGTCCAGCGCGAACGTGCTGCTGCTGGACGAGCCGACGAACAACCTCGACCCCGCCTCCCGCGAGGAGGTGCTGGCCGCGCTGCGCTCGTTCGCCGGCGCGATCGTCCTGGTGACGCACGACGAAGGCGCCGTCGAGGCGCTGGGCCCGGAACGGGTCGTGTTGCTCCCCGACGGAGTCGAAGATCTGTGGAACCCTGACTATGCGGAGCTCGTCTCACTCGCATAGGAGAGGCCGATCCCGCCTGCGTTTTTTCGTTCCATCGAGGGACGATCGCGTCTTCGAGTGGCGAAAAAGCGTAATGGAGCGGATCATTGTCCTCTGTCATGCAGGACAACGAAACGGGAGGACGCGTGGCCGAGAAGTTGGTAAAAGGCGCGCGGATCAGTGGGGGGCAGCGTGACAAGCTCGCCTCTGACCTGAAGAAGAAGTACGAAGGTGGTCGGAGCATCCGCGAGCTCGCCACCGAAACCGGGCGTTCCTACGGGTTCGTCCACCGGGTTCTGTCGGAGTCCGGTGTCAACCTACGAGGCCGTGGAGGGGCCACACGAGGCAAGGCGAAGAAGCAGGCCTGACACAGCCCCAGTTGGTCGAGATGCCGGAGGAGGGTGGCCTCCAGCAGCTCGATCACCCCGACTAACGCTTCGTCACCCATCGCGCGGTCCCCGGCGCGCATCGCCCGTACGGGCGAGCGGCGGCGAATCACCGAGTCAGCCCGGCCGGTGAATCGTTCGGCGGATTCTCGAGTCGTCGTACTCGAAACCGTGGGGCCTTCTTGGAGCCGATCGGCGAGTCCGGCATTTCGGACAGCCTAAACGGTCGCACTCCGCACTGTTGATCTTGCTTCGCGCCATTCCCGAGTAATGGGTGTGCTTTCACGCAGAGTGACGTGAAGGCAGTGTCGGTGCCCGTTCGCGTTCTTTGCGCGAGGGGCCATCGGGCGCTTCGCCATGCCCGGAAACGCTCCGCACGCTTCGGCGGCGGGCGGCCGGTACGGACCGGTTCCGTCACCATGCGTGACGAATGCGCCCAAGTCCGCCGCCGCGGCGGCGATCACCGTGCGTGACGATCCGCCGTCATGGCACACGGCAGGCGGCACGCTCAGAGCGAACGGGGGAAGAACCCCCGCGCGCCCGACGTTGTCGGCGCCAGGTCGCATGATGGTGCAGTCGGACGCGAGGGAGGTCGGCGCCGGTGTCGATGGGGATGGGTCACGCCTGGCGCGCCTCCAGGTCGTTCTCCGGCGACCAGTCGGTCACGCACAAACGGCTGGCGCGGGGTACGGTCCGGCGCATCGCCGGCTACGGCCGGCCCTACCGCCGTCAGATCGCCGTCTTCCTCGCCACCACCATCGCCGCCGCGGCGTCCGCGGTCGCCGTGCCGTTGCTGCTGCAGGTCCTCATCGACGACGGCGTCAGCACCGGCGACCGGTCGGTCGTCGTGTGGGCCGCCCTCGCGGTGGCCGGGCTGGCCGTCGTCGACGTCGTCCTGGGGCTGCTCGGCCGGTGGATGTCCGCCCGGGTCGGCGAGGGCCTGATCTTCGACCTGCGCCGCCAGGTCTTCGACCACGTCCAGCGCCAGTCGGTCGCGTTCTTCACCCGCACCCAGACCGGTTCGCTGGTGTCGCGGCTCAACAGCGACGTCATCGGCGCGCAGCAGGCGTTCACCGGCACGCTCTCGCAGATCGTCAGCAACGTCGTCACGCTGGCGCTGGCGCTCGGCGCCATGATCCTGCTGTCGTGGCAGATCACCCTCATCGTGCTGGTCCTGGTGCCGCTGTTCCTGCTGCCGGCCCGCTTCATCGGCCGCCGGCTGGCCGACATCAGCCGCGAGTCCATGCAGCTCAACGCCGCGATGAGCCAGACGATGACCGAGCGGTTCAACGTCTCCGGCGCGCTGCTGGTGAAGATCTTCGGCCGTTACCACGACGAGAACGCCGACTTCGGGCAGGCCGCCGGCCGGGTCCGCGACATCGGCGTCGTCCAGGCGCTCTACGCCCGCTACTTCTTCCTCGGCCTGACCTTCCTCGCCTCGCTGGCCACCGCCGTCGTCTACGGCGTCGGCGGCTGGCTGGCCGTCGGCGGCACGCTGGAGGTCGGCACGCTGGTGGCGCTGGCCGCGCTGCTGACCCGCCTCTACGGTCCGCTCACCGCGCTCTCGAACGTCCAGGTCGACATCATGACGGCGCTGGTCAGCTTCGAGCGGGTGTTCGAGGTGCTCGACCTCCCGCCGATGGTCCGCGACGCGCCCGGCGCCCGGCCGCTGCCCGGCGGCGACGAGCAGCTGTCGGTGCGGTTCGAGGACGTCCATTTCACCTATCCGGGCGACGAGGTGTCGCTGGCCTCGCTCGAGGCGGTGGCCCGGCCGGCCGCCGCGGCGCCCGAGCCGGTGCTCGAGGGCGTCTCGTTCGACGTCGCGCCGGGCGAGATGGTCGCGCTGGTCGGCCCGTCCGGCGCCGGCAAGTCGACGATCACGCACCTGGTGTCGCGGCTCTACGACCCCACCTCCGGCGTCGTCCGGGTCGGCGACCGCGACCTGCGCGACGTCCAGCTCGAATCGCTGCACGAGGCCGTCGGCGTCGTCACCCAGGACGCGCACCTGTTCCACGACACCATCCGCTACAACCTCGCCTACGCCCGGCCCGGCGCCACCGACGACGACCTGTGGGCCGCGCTCGAGGCGGCGCAGATCGCCGGGCTGGTGCGGTCGCTGTCCGAGGGCCTCGACACCGTCGTCGGCGACCGCGGCTACCGGCTGTCCGGCGGTGAGAAACAGCGGCTGGCCATCGCCCGGCTGCTGCTCAAGGCGCCCCGCGTGGTGGTGCTCGACGAAGCCACCGCCCACCTCGACTCCGAGTCCGAGCTGGCGGTACAGCGGGCGCTCGAGACCGCGCTGACCGGGCGCACCTCGCTGGTCATCGCCCACCGCCTGTCCACCATCCGCGGCGCCGACACCATCCTCGTCGTCGACGACGGCCGCATCGTCGAGCGCGGCACGCACGAGCAGCTGCTCGCCGCCGGTGGGACCTACGCCGAGCTCTACCGCACCCAATTCGCCCTGCAGGACGCCGCCCGCCCGGCCTGAGCGGTCACAGGGAGCGGATCGAGCCTCCGTCGACGGCGATCATGGAGCCGGTGAGGTAGGACGCGGCGGGGGAGAGGACGAAGGCGGCGACGCGGCCGAACTCCTCCGGGCGGCCGTAGCGGCGCAGCGGGATGACCTTCGACGCCGCTGCCTTGACCTCCTCGGGGTCGCGGCCGGACATCGTGGCCAGTTCGCGCAGGCGATCGGTCTCGATGCTGCCGGGCAGCAGCCCCACCGCGCGCACGCCGTCGGGCCCGAGCTCGTCGGCCAGCTGCTTGATCACCATGGCCAGGCCCGGCCGCAGCCCGTTCGACGCGGCGAGGCCGGCGATGGGCGACTTCACCGAGCTGGACAGCACGAACGCCAGCGCGCCACCGCCGGACAGCCGGCCCGCGACCACCCGGGCCAGCCGGACGGCGCCGAGGAAGACGCTGTCGAACGCGGCCCTCCACTGGTCGTCGTCGAGGTCGACCACGCGGCCGGCCGGCGGCCCGCCGACGCTGACCAGGGCGCCGTCGAGCCGGCCGAAGCGGTCCAGCGCGAGGTCGGCCAGCCGCTCCGGCGTGCCCGGGTCGGCGTTGTCGGCCGCCACGCCCACGACGGAGCCTGAGCCGAGGTCGTCCACCGCGGCGTCGACCGACTCCTGCGAGCGTGACGTCAGCACCAGCCGAGCGCCGTCGGCGACCAGGGCCTCGGCCCCGGCCCGGCCCAGCCCGCGGGTGCCGCCGGTGACGATGTAGACGCGATCCTTCAGCCCGAGATCCATGGATACCAACCCTACGAGCCGTCAGGCGCGGCCGGTGGCCGGACCCTCGACGTCGGCGAGCAGGAAGGCGGCCGTCACGAGCGGGATGTGGCTGAGTGCCTGCGGGAAGTTGCCGACCATGCGCCCGATGCGCGGGTCGTACTCCTCGGCCAGCAGCCCGAGGTCGTTGCGCAGGCTCAGCAGGTGCTCGAACAGGTCCCGCGCCCGCTCGGGGCGCCCGGTCAGGTGCAACGCCTCGACCAGCCAGAACGAGCAGGCCAGGAACGCGCCCTCGTCGCCCGGCAGGCCGTCGACGTCGTGCTCGGTGCGGTAGCGCAGCACCAGGCCGCTGTCGGTGGACAGCTCCTTCGCGACGGCGTCGACGGTGCCGGCGACGCGGGGGTCGTCGGGCGGCAGGAAGCCGACGATCGGGATCTGCAGCAGCGCGGCGTCGAGGGCCGGGTGGTCGTAGGACTGGGTGAAGGTGTTGCGATCCGGATCGTAACCGTGTGCGACGACGTCCTTCATGATCGTCGCCCGTAGCGCCCGCCACCGGTCCGGGTGCCCGGGCGCGCCGCCGTCCTCCAGAGCGTCGACGGCGCGGTCGGCGGCCACCCAGGCCATGACCTTGGAGTGGACGAAATGCCGGCGCTCGCCGCGGATCTCCCAGATGCCCTCGTCGGGCTGCGACCACGCGCCCTCGAGGTGCTGCAGCAGCTTCTCCTGCAGTGCCCACACGTGCCGCTCCAGCGGCAGCCCGTGCTGACGGGCCCGGGCCAGCGTGTCGATGACCTCGCCGTAGACGTCGATCTGCAGCTGCTCGGCGGCGGCGTTGCCGACCCGCACCGGGCGGGACCCCTCGTAGCCGGCCAGCCAGCCGATCTCGTACTCCGGCAGCCGCCGCTCACCGCTGAGGCCGTACATGATCTGCAGGTCCGACGGGTTGCCGCCGATGGCCCGGATCAGCCAGTCGCGCCAGGCCCGCGCTTCGTCGACGTACCCGCTGCGGATCAGCGCGTCCAGCGTGAACGCGGAGTCGCGCAGCCAGCAGTAGCGGTAGTCCCAGTTGCGCACGCCGCCGAGGTCCTCGGGCAGCGACGTGGTGGGGGCGGCGACGATGCCGCCGGTCGGCTGGTACGTCAGCGCCTTGAGGGTGATCAGCGAGCGCATGACGGCGTCGCGGTACGGGCCGTCGTACCGGCACCGCGCCGCCCACTCCGTCCAGAACCGCTCGGTCTCGTCGAGCGCGCGCAGTGGGTCGACCGGCCGGCTGGGCGGGTGGTGCGACGGCCCCCACGCCAGCACGAAGCTCACCCGCTCGCCCGCGCTCACGGCGAAGTCGGAGTGCGTCGTCAGCGACCGGCCGTACGTGGGGACCTCGGTGTGCAGCGCGACGGAGTCGGGCCCGGCCACGCCGACGATGAGGCCGCCGTCGCGGTGCATCCACGGCACCGAGCGGCCGTAGTCGAAGCGCAGCCGCAGTTCGCTGTGCATCGTCACCCGGCCGGACAGCCCTTCGACGATGCGGACGACGTCGTGCTCGCCGGTGCTCTCGGGCATGAAGTCGATGACCTTGACGCTGCCGTCGGGGGTGTCCCAGACGTGCTCCAGGATCAGCGTGTCGCCGCGGTACCAGCGGCGGTCGGCCGGGCCGGCGCCCATCGGGGCGAGCCGCCAGAAGCCGTTCTTCTCGGTGCCGAGCAGCGACGCGAAGCAGGCGGCGGAGTCGAACCGGGGCAGGCAGAGCCAGTCGATGGTGCCGTCGCGGTCGACCAGGGCGGCGGTGTGGAGGTCGCCGATGATGCCGTGATCCTCGATCAGCCCCGTCATGTCCCCATGTCTACCCGACGGGGCCGGCCCGCGCCGGGGTGTCGGCGCCGGTGTCGCCGGATGCCTCGTCGCGGCCGCGCGCCTCGGCCCGGATCAGCAGGACGAACCCGCCGACGCCGACGACGGCGAACAGGAACCACTGGATCGCGTACGACAGATGCGGCCCGGACTCCGTGGCGGGGGGGTCGATGAGCTGCAGCGACGTCGCCGGCTCGGGGTCCTGGGTGATCAGCTCGCCCCAGGCGCCGTAGAACGGGTAGGGCAGCCCGGCGGCGATCGCCTCGACGTCGACGAAGCGCACCGATCCCGTCGACGGATCGACGTCGTGGCCGGTCTCGCTGTGCCGGACCCGCGCGGTGACGGTGACCTCGCCGCCGGACGGCGTGGGCAGCTCGATCTCGTCGTCGTCGCGGCCGTCGGCGGGCACGAACCCGCGGTCGACCAGCAGCGCGGTGCCGTCGTCGCCGACCAGCGGGGTCAGCGCGTGCACGCCGCGGGTGCCGTCGACGGGGCGCAGCCGCAGCCGCAGCTCGTTGTCGACGTCCCAGCGGCCGGTGACCTGCACGGTGCTCCACTCGTCGCCCTCGGCCAGGGCCTGGCCGGGCGGGACGAGCTCGGCGGCCGGCACCGCGTCGCCGTCGACGTTGGCCTCGATGACGGCGTTGCGGTCCTGCCGCTGCTCGTTGCGGTCGAGCTGCCAGAGCCCGAGGCGGACGCACACCAGCACCAGGAGCACCCCGGCGAGCGTGCGCACCAGCCAGCGCCGCGACGCCAGGAACTTGTACACGGCATCGACGGTACGCCGAGGCCTCACTTCTGGCCCCACCGGGGCATAGGCTGGAACGATGCTGGTCGACCGATATGGACGCGTGGCCACCGACCTCCGGGTGTCGCTGACCGATCGCTGCAACCTGCGGTGCACCTACTGCATGCCCGAGGAGGGGCTGGCCTGGCTGCCGCGCCAGGACATCCTCACCGACGACGAGGTGGTGCGGCTGGTCCGCATCGCCGTCGAGCGGCTGGGGGTGCGCGAGGTGCGGTTCACCGGCGGCGAGCCGCTGCTGCGCCGCGGGCTGGTCGACATCGTCGCCGCGTGCGCCCAGCTGGAGCCGCGTCCGGAGCTGTCGCTGACGACCAACGCCATCGGGCTGGCGAAGATGGCCGGCGCGCTCGCCGACGCCGGGCTCGACCGCGTCAACGGGTCGCTCGACACTCTGCGCGCCGACCGGTTCGAGACGCTGACGCACCGCCGCCGCCTCGAGGACGTCCTGGCCGGGCTGACCGCGGCGCGCGACGCCGGGCTCGACCCCGTCAAGATCAACGCCGTCCTCATGCGCGGCATCAACGACGACGAGGCGCCCGAGCTGCTGGCGTGGGCGCTCGAGCACGGCTACGAGCTGCGCTTCATCGAGCAGATGCCGCTCGACGCCCAGCACGGCTGGGACCGCGCCACCATGGTGACGGCCGAGGAGATCCTGGCGTCGCTGCAGTCGGTGTTCACGTTGACGCCGCTGGGCGACGTCGAGCGCGGCAGCGCGCCGGCCGAGACCTGGCTGGTCGGTGGCGGGCCGGCCCGCGTCGGCGTCATCGCGTCGGTCACCCGCCCGTTCTGCGGCAGCTGCGACCGCACCCGGCTCACCGCCGAGGGACAGGTGCGCAACTGCCTGTTCGCGCGCGAGGAGTCGGACCTGCGCGGCGCCATGCGCTCGGGCGCCGACGACGCCGAACTGGCCCGCCGCTGGGAGATCGCGATGGCCGCCAAGGCGGCCGGTCACGGCATCGATGACCCCGGGTTTCTCCAGCCGTCGCGGCCGATGTCGGCGATCGGCGGCTGAATCCGCCGAAAGGGCGGTGAGCTGCGGTTATCGGCCGTTGATCAGCAGGTGAGCGGCAGTGAAACGGCCGCGAGATGAGGACGACGCCGGGCAGCCACGGGGGAAGCCGCCCGACGTCGCCGGTACGCAACGCACCGACGGGGGAATACGGAACGTGCGCCTGGGGAGTATTGCACGTTCCACAACCACTTCGGAAGGCCCTGTCAATGTTCGATTCGATCTTTGGCTACCGGGGCAGCCGGAAGTTCGAGTCGCGGCGGAGGGACCACTGGTGAGAGGGCACTGTGGCGTGGCTGGCGGGTCGCGTTGGCGATGACGACGGCGATGTACGGCAGCACGACCGCACCCAGGATGAACACGATGCGCAGCCACCCCTGGCTGATCACTGCCAGTGGCAGACATGCGACACGGATGCCCATCATGACGAGGTAGCGGCGCTGCCGGCTGGCGAGGTCGTCGCTGCGCGGCGCCGCGGCCGTCGTGACCGACGGCACAGGGTCGCTTCGTCGCGCGCCGTTTCCGCTCACCCCTCCACGGTAGGCCAGAATCGAGCGATCAGCGCGGCCGGGCCGCCCATTCGGCCCGGCGCCCGGAAAGAGGAGAAGGTCATGAATCGCACGTACCGAGTGACCGAGATCGTGGGGACGTCGACGGACGGCGTGGAGGCCGCGGTGCGCAACGGCATCGGCCGGGCCGCGCAGACCCTGCGCCACCTCGACTGGTTCGAGGTCACCGAGATCCGCGGCCAGATCGTCGACGGCGAGGTGCAGCATTTCCAGGTCGGCATGAAGGTCGGGTTCCGGCTTGAGGACGCCTGACGGTAGCGTCGGCGCGGACGTGTAACCCAGAGTGAGGAGAGCCGGACGTGGGTCGGTCCGTACTGGTGACCGGTGGCAATCGCGGCATAGGCCTCGCCATCGCGCGCTCGTTCGCGCAGGCCGGTGACGACGTCACCATCACCTACCGCAGCGGCGAGCCGCCCGAGGGACTGGCCGGGGTGCGCTGCGACGTCACCGACAGCGACTCGGTCGACGCCGCGTTCACCGAGGTCGAGGCCGCGCAGGGACCGGTGGAGGTGCTGGTGGCCAACGCCGGCATCACCCGCGACACCCTGCTGCTGCGCATGAGCGAGTCCGACTTCACCGACGTCGTCGACACCAACCTCACCGGAGCGTTCCGGGTGGCCAAGCGCGCCGCCAAGGGCATGCTCCGGGCCCGCAAGGGCCGCGTCGTGTTCATCTCCAGCGTCGTGGGCCTGCTCGGCTCGCCCGGCCAGGTCAACTACGCCGCCAGCAAGGCCGGCCTCGTCGGGCTGGCCCGGTCGATGTCGCGCGAGCTGGGCAGCCGCAACATCACCGCCAACGTCGTCGCGCCCGGGTTCGTCGAGTCCGACATGACGGCCGAGCTCACCGAGGCGCGCCGCAAGGAGATCCTCGACAGCGTCCCGCTCGGCCGCTACGCCAGCGCCGACGAGATCGCGCGGGTGGTGCGCTGGGTGGCCAGCGACGACGCGGCGTACGTGACCGGAGCCGTCATCCCGGTGGACGGCGGATTGGGGATGGGGCACTGATGGGCATTCTCGAGGGCAAGCGGATCCTGGTCACCGGGGTCCTGACGGAGGCGTCGTTCGCGTTCCACGTGGCGAAGCTCGCGCAGCAGGAGGGCGCCACCGTCGTCCTGACCGGCTTCGGCCGCATGAGCCTGGTCGAGCGCATCGCCAAGCGGCTGCCGTCGCCGGCGCCGGTCGTCGAGCTGGACGTCACCAGCACCGAGCAGCTCGACTCCCTGGCCGCCCGGGTCGGCGAGCACGTCGACGGCCTCGACGGCGTCGTGCACTCGATCGGGTTCGCGCCGCAGACCGCGCTCGGCGGCAGCTTCCTGGAGACCCCGTTCGAGGACGTCGCCACCGCCGTGCACGCGTCGACGTACTCGCTGAAGTCGCTGACCATGGCCACGCTGCCGCTGATGCCCGGCGGCGGCTCCGTCGTCGGCATGGACTTCGACGCCCAGGTGGCCTGGCCCGGGTACGACTGGATGGGCGTGGCGAAGGCCGGCCTCGAGGCGACGGCGCGCTACCTCGCCAAGTACCTGGGGGAGAAGAACGTGCGGGTCAACCTCATCTCCGCCGGGCCGGTGAAGACGATGGCGGCGCGGTCCATCCCGGGCTTCTCCGACTTCGAGGGCGTCTGGAACGACCGCGCGCCGCTCGGCTGGGACCTCTCCGACCCCGAGCCCGGCGCCCGCGGCGTCGTGGCGCTGCTGTCCGACTGGTTCCCCAAGACGACCGGTGAGGTCATCCACGTCGACGGCGGTGTGCACGCGGTGGGCGCGTGATCCCGGCCGGCCGCGACGGGTCGGTGCGGCTCGGCGGGCTGGTCGCCCGGGACCACTGGTTCGACGCCCCGCTGTCGTATGAGGCGCCCGACGGCGAGCGGATCCGGCTGTACGCGCGGGAGGTCGTGTCGGCGTCGGCGCCGGATCGCGACCTGCCGTGGCTGCTGTTCCTGCAGGGTGGGCCGGGTGGGAAGGCCACGCGCCCGCCCGGCGCGTCGGGATGGGTGGGCCGGGCGGTCCAGGACTTCCGGGTGCTGCTGCTGGACCAGCGCGGCACCGGCCGGTCGACGCCCGCGACGGCGGCGACGCTGGCGGCCCGCGGCGACGCCGCCGCGCAGGCCGAGTACCTGTCGCACTTCCGGGCCGACGCCATCGTCGCCGACGCCGAGGTGATCCGTCGCGCACTCATCGGCGACGACGGCCGCTGGCACGTGCTGGGCCAGTCCTTCGGCGGGTTCTGCTCGCTGACCTACCTGTCGTTCGCGCCGGAGCACCTCGACTCCGTCATGGTCACCGGCGGCCTCGCCCCGCTGACCGCCGGCCCCGACGACGTCTACGCCGCCACCTACCGCACCGTCGAGCGGAAGAACGCGCAGTTCCACGCGGCGTTCCCGCAGGCCCGGGAGCAGCTGGAGGCCGTGGCGGCGTTCGTCCGCGCGAACGACGTCGTGCTGCCGGACGGCTCGCGGCTCACCGTCCCGCGGCTGCAGGCGCTGGGGCTGGCCCTCGGCGCGAAGTCGGCGATTCCGGGACTGGCCTACCTGCTGGAGGAGGCGTTCGCCGCCGACGGCGTGCTGTCCGACACCTTCCTCGCCGGCGCCTGGCAGGCCCTCTCGTTCGCGAGCCAGCCGCTCTACGCCGTCGTGCACGAGGCCTGCTACGCGCACAACGCGGCGACGCGGTGGTCGGCGCGGCGGGTGGGCGCCGAGCTGGCGCAGTTCGCGCCCGACGCGGACCCGCTGCTGCTCACGGGCGAGATGATCTACCCCTGGATGTTCGAGCACGACCCCGCGCTGATCCCGTTGCGCGACACCGCTCAGCTACTGGCGGAGCGGGAGTGGGGACCGCTGTACGACCTGGACCGGCTGGCGGCGAACACCGTCCCGGTCGCGGCCGCGCTCTACGCCGACGACATGTACGTCGACGCCGGCTTCTCCCGCGACACCGCGGCGCGCGTGCGCGGCGTCCGCACCTGGGAGACCAACGCCCACGAGCACGACGGCCTGCGCGAGACCGAGGACGTCGTCGACCGGCTCATCCGGATGAACCGCGGCGAGCTCTGATGGCGCGCCCCCGCTTCACCGTCGTGGCGCGGGGGTACGACCGCGCGCAGGTCGAGGCGCACTGCACCCGCATCGAGGCGACGCTGGCGGGGACGGCGGGCACGCTCGCGATCACCGCGGAGGAGGCGGTGAACCCGACGTTCGGCATCGTGCTGCGCGGCTACGACCACCACGAGGTCGAGGCGTGGGTGCGGGCGCGGGCGGCGCTGCTTGCCGCTGCCGGTGCCGGCGCTTCGCCCGGCCCGTCCGCCGCCGTCCAGCCGCCCGGGCAGGTGCCGGGCGCCCTGTTCCTGGTCGTGCGGATGCGCGAGGGCTACGACATCGGCGAGGTCGACGCGTTCGTCGAGCGGATCCGGGACGGCGCGCGGTCGCTGACCGCCGACGAGGTCAACCAGGTCCAGTTCACGACCGTGCGGCTGCGGGCCGGGTACGACATGCAGGCGGTCGACGAGTACCTGGACGAGGTCGTCGGGTGGCTGAGGACCGCGACGCCGGCTCCAGCCGCCGCCTCCGTCCCCGTCGAGCCGGAGGAGGCGCCGACCACGACCGAGTGGCGCGAGTCGCTGACCGATCGGTACGAGCTGCTGAAGCTCGCCGACCAGCCGGCGGGGGAGCGGTTCCCGGGCGTCCGGCTGCGCGAGGGCTACGACCTCGGCGAGGTCGACGCGTTCGTCGAGCACGTCCGGGCGACGCTGGCCACGACGCTGACCGCCGCGGAGGTGCGGGCGGCCGAGTTCACCACCGTCCGGCTGCGGCTCGGCTACGACATGCGGGCCGTCGACGAGTGGCTGGCCGCCGTGCAGGGCGTCGCCCGGAGCTGAGCCGGGCGGTCAGTGCGTCCGCGCGGTCGTCAGCTCGATCAGCCGCGACAGCGCCTTCCGGCCGTCGTCGGTGACGTCGGCGGCGTCGAGCGCGCCGCGCGCGTCCGCCACCAGGTCGTCGACCAGCGCCTCGACCCGGGCCAGCGCGCCGGTGCCGACCAGGACGTCGCGCAGGGCCGTCACGCCGTCGAGGTCCAGGGCGGGGTCGCCGAGCCGGGCGCCGACGAGCGCCGCCTGCTCCGCCGACGCCCGCTCCAGCGCGTACGCGACGAGCAGCGTCCGCTTGCCCTCACGCAGGTCGTCGCCGGTGGGCTTGCCGGTCTGGGCGGGGTCGCCGAAGACGCCGAGGACGTCGTCGCGAAGCTGGAAGGCCTCGCCGAGGGCCGCGCCGAACCGCCGGTACGACGCCAGCAGCAGCTCCGGCGCCCCGGCCAGCGCACCACCGATGACCAGCGGGTGCTCGACGGAGTAGCGAGCCGACTTGTACCGGATGACGGTGCGGGCGCGGTCGGCCTGGCCGCCCGGCAACGTACCGCCGCTGACCTGCTCGAGCATGTCGAGGTACTGCCCGCCGCCGACCTCGGTGCGCATGCGGTCGAACACCGCCCGCGCGTCCCGCAGCCGGTCGCCGTCGACGTCGGCGTGGTCGAACAGCTCGGCGCTCCACGCCAGCAGCATGTCGCCGAGCAGGATCGCGGCCGCCGTGCCGAACCCGTCGGCATCGCCCTGCCAGCCGGAGTCGCGGTGCAGCGTCGCGAACCGGCGATGGACGGACGGCAGGCCGCGGCGGGTGTCGGACGCGTCGATGAGGTCGTCGTGGACCAGCGCCGACGCCTGGAACAGCTCCAGCGCCGCCCCGATCGTCACCAGCACGTCGTCGGCTGGGTCGCCGCCGGCCGCCCGCCAGCCCCAGTAGGCGAACGTCGGGCGCAGCCGCTTCCCGCCGGACAGGAACGCGGCCGCGGCGTCGACCAGCGGCAACGTCTGCGGACTGGCGGCGGCGAGCACCTCGCGCTGCCCGTCGAGGAACGCGTCGAGGGCCTGCTGGATGCGCGGCCGCAGGAGGCCGACCGGGTCGTCGGGGCCCGCGAGGGGCGCTGGGGTCACCACGCCTGCAAGGCTAGGGGGTGGCTGACGGAGATGGTGGATGCGGGCGGCGTCCAGGGGCCGATCCAGCAAGGCGGAGGAGAAGGTCGATGCGGTGCCATCGAGCGACGACGACAACGCAGCTGGTCGGTTCCTGGGCGTCGATCCGCGCCGCCGAGCTCCGTCAGGCACCCCCTTGGGGGGTGGGGTCGGCGAGGGCCGCTTCGAGGTCGTCGAGGATGGCGTGCGCGCCCCGGTAGGTCGAGCTGCCCCACACGTCGTAGTCGGCGTCGACGACCTGGCCGGCCTGCGCGGCCGGCAGGTTCTGCCACAGCGCCGACGACGTGATGGTCTCGCGCGCGCCGGTGTTCTCGCCGTTGGCCAGCACGAAGACGACGTCGCCGTCGGCCTCGGGGATGAGCTCCAGGCTGATCTCGATGAAGTCGCGGTCCGGGTCGGGCTCCAGCTGTCCGGCCGGGCGGGCGAAGCCGACGTCGTCGAGCACCTGGCCGGGGAAGGACGCCGGCGTCTCCAGTCGCAGCACGTCCGCCGCCTGGACCCGGACCAGCGAGACCTCGACGGCGCCCGGGTCGCCGACGGCGTCGCGGACCTGCTGGACGTGCGCGTCGTACTCGGCGACGACCTCGTCGGCCCGCTCGGGGACGTTCAGGGCCTCGGCCAGCTCGTCGACGTGCGAGCGCCAGCTGCCGGTGCCGTCCCAGGTCAGCGACACCGTCGGGGCGATCTGCGAGAGGTCGTCGTAGGCGTCGGCGAGCGCGGCGATGTCGACGCTGACGATGAGGTCGGGGTCGGCGACGGCCAGTGCCTCGATGTCGGGCTCGTTCGTCGGGCCGACGATCTCGAGGTTTTCGACGGGGAAGTCGTCCGGGAGGAACGTGGCGAGGTCGGCGCCGTCGCCCGTCTCGGCCGCCGCGGCGACCGGCTCGAACCCGAGGTCGACCAGCGCGGACAGCGTCGGGCGCCACAGGACGGCGATGCGCTGCGGGTCGTCGGGCACCTCGGTCTCGCCCTGGGCGTGGACGACGGTGTGCGTCGCCTGGCGGTCGTCGGCGGCGGGATCGTCGTCACCGCCGCCGCACGCGGCGAGCGGAAGCAGGGCGGCCAGGGTCAAGGGAGCGGCGAGGCGGCGCATTCGGGGTCTCCGGGGGTCAGGACGGACGGCGTTCCAGCGCGGCCCGGCGCTTGGCGACCCGGACCTCGTCGTCGACGTAAGGGCAGCCGCCGCAGAACGCCGCGGGCTGCTGCGCGGCGTCGCGCGGGCGCAGCTCGTCGACCACGTACTTGAGGCAGCAGGTGCCCTTGACGCTGCCGGCGGCGACCCCGCCGGTCCACGGCACCCGCAGCAGCCGGGGCCGGCGGCGCACCGGCGCGCCCAGCGCGACCAGCTCGTCGACGACGGCGCGGGTGCGCTGCCAGGTGTCGTCCGGGTCCAGGCCGGCGGCGTTGGCCGCGAGCACGGCGGGACCGCCGAGGCGGTCGGCGACGGAGCTCCACATCGTCCGCACGCTGTACGGGGCCAGCCCGGCGGCCGCGTCGATGACCGGCGCCAGGACGGCGTGCAGGCGACCCGCGACCGCGGCGGCGCTGACGTCGTCGTCGACCTCGCCGCCGGTGAGCGCCAGCCGGTCGAACTGCGCGCCGTCGAAGCGCACCTGGGACGACGGGGACAGCGGCAGGCCGCGGCCGTCGACCAGGTAGCTCGCCAGCAGCGCCGTCGCGACCCGGCCGGTCAGACGGAGCACCAGGTAGGACGCGGCCACGTTGCGGTGGCCGCCGGCGTCGCCGTCGAGGCGGTCCAGCCAGGCGGCGACGACTCCAGGGCCGGACGCGGCGTCGGCGAGCGTCGTCCAGCCTTCGCTGTCGGCCGACGTGACGAACCCGAAGGACGGATGGAGCCGCTCGAGCCGGCGCGCGGCGGCATCGAGCGACTCGGTGGCGGTGACGGCGAACATAGGTATGGCTAACTTAAGTCCTGGCGACGAAGATCGCCAATCGTTCGCACGCTGAGACGATCTGTCCGAAACGCGGACGCGCCGGTAGTCTGAGGCGATGGCATTGGGACTTCCGTCGACGATGCCCGGGGGTGCGCGCACCATCCGGGAGCTGCTGGCCGCCGGCGGGAGATCGTTCTCGTTCGAGTTCTTCGCGCCGAAGTCCGAGGCCGCCGAGGTCTCGTTCTGGCAGACCATGCGCGACCTCGAGCGGCTGCAGCCGACCTTCGTCTCCGTCACGTACGGGGCGGGCGGCACCACCCGCGAGGGCACGGTGCGGCTCACCGAGGGCATCGCCCGCGACACCACGCTCACCGTCGTCGGGCACCTCGCCGCCGTCGGCCACTCGGTGGCCGAGCTGCGCAACGTCATCGGCCAGTACGCCGACGCGGGCGTGCGCAACTTCCTCGCGCTGCGCGGCGACCCGCCCGGCAACCCGCAGGGCGAGTGGGTGCGGCACCCGGAGGGCTTCGCGTACGCCGAGGAGCTGGTGCGGCTCATCCGCACGCACGGCGACTTCTGCGTCGGCGTCGCGGCGTTCCCCGACAAGCACCCGCGCTCGCCCGACCTCGAGACCGACGCCCGCTTCCTGGCCCGCAAGTTCCAGGCCGGCGCCGACTACGCCATCACCCAGATGTTCTTCCACGCCGACGACTACCTGCGGCTGCGCGACCGCGTCGCGGCGGCCGGGGGAGACGCGCCGATCATCCCGGGCATCATGCCGGTGACGAACGTGCGGCAGATCCAGCGCTTCGCCCAGCTCACGGCGGCCGACTTCCCGGAGCCGCTGGCGCGGCGGCTGCTCGCCGTCGAGGACGACCCCGAGGCCGTGCGGGCCATCGGCGTCGAGGTGGCGACCGAGCTGTGCGAGCGGCTGCTCGCCGAGGGTGTCCCGGGCCTGCACTTCATCACGCTGAACAAGTCCACGGCGACGCGCGAGATCTACCAGAACCTCGGCGTCGGCGCCCTGTCCTAGGCGCGCCCGATGTCGTCGGCGACGATCGCCGCCGACTGCGCGACCAGCGCGATGCCCGGGCCCGGGTGCGCGCCCGCGCCGGCGAGGTAGAGGCCGCGGACCCGGGTGACGTTGCCGGGTCGGCGGAAGATCGCGGTGACGCGGCCGGCGGCGGCGCCGTGGACGTAGCCGCCGGCGGCGTCGTACCAGCTGATCGCGGGACCACCGCCGGCGGGGAAGCGGATCTCCGGCGCCCGGGTGGGGTCGGGCCGGACGGCGGTGGTGGGCGCCGCGTCGTCCCGGCGGCGCCGGAACGGGCGGCGGCGGTCGTCGGCGAGGTGGCCCGGAGGCGCCGTCCACACGACCGCGTCCGCGCCCACCGTCGCGCCGCCCGCCAGCGTCACGCCGGTGACCCGCTTGCCGTCGTGCACGGGTGCCTCGGCCGCGGCGTCGTACCGGAACGTCGCGCCCCGCTCGGCGCCGCGTCCGGCCAGCACCTCGATCAGCCGCGCGAGGTCGGCCGTCCACACGCCGAACGTCTGCTCCAGGTACGGCAGCACGGTGAGCGCGGCCGGCGCCGTCGCGGGGTCGGCGCCGTAGCGGGTCGCGTACGACTCCAGCGCGGCCTTCAGGTGTGGCTCGCGCAGTGACGCGGCGACGTCGCGCAGCGTCTGGGTGTGCCGGGGCGCCTTGGCGCCGGCGTGGCCGAGGATCAGCGGCCGCAGCTCGCGCCAGGCGCGGTCCCCGTGCGCGACGACGGCGTCCCACTGCGCGCCCGCCCCGGCGCCGAACGCGTCGTCGAGGGCGCGCCGGGTGCCGGACGGGCTCGCGTTCGGCACTGCGACCTCGGCGCCGTCGGCGAACACCCACCGCGCCGCGGGCTCGGCCGGGACGAGGTCCAGCTCGCGCTCCAGCGGGCGGCCGGTCTTGCGGAACAGGTCGCGCAGGACCGCCGGCAGCGTGAACGGCTGCGGGCCGTACCGGAGCTGGCCGCCGGGCGCCCGGCCGGACTCCACCACCGTCACGGCGTGGCCGAAGTCGGCGAGGGCGAGCGCGGAGCAGAGCCCGGCCAGGCCCGCCCCCACGACGACGACGCGCGCCACGCCTCAGCCGGTGACGTCGACGGGCGCGCCGCCGGTGACCCGGACCAGCTCGTCGAACGTCGTCGGGAAGACGGAGTGCGGGTGGCCGGCCGCGGCCCAGACGCGGTCGTACTTCTGCAGCCAGACGTCGACCAGCGTGCGCACGGGCGCCGGGTGCCCGACCGGCGCGACGCCGCCGATGGGCTGGCCGGTGTGCGTGCGGACGAACTCCGGGGTGGCGCGGCCGACCTTCGTGGCGCCGGCCGCCCTGGCCAATGCCGCGACGTCAGCGCGGTGGGCGCCGCTGGTGAGGACGAGCAGGGGAGCGCCGTCGCAGTCGAAGATCAGCGAGTTGGCGATGGCGCCGATCTCGCAGCCGAGCTGCTCGGCCGCCGCGACCGCCGTGGGTGCGGAGTCGCCGAGCGCGACGATCTCGGGACTCGTGCCCGCCGCCGCCAGAGCCTCGCGGACGCGCTGCACATTCGGGTGGCTGAGAACCTTGTCATTGCTGGTCACAGGGGTCGACCCTACCCTCTCCCGATTCGTTCCCGAGACCTTGTCGGTGGTGGGGTGTACATTTCTCTGTAGGTCGAACAGTCGTTCGAACAAGATGCGGAGGCGGCCATGACTGTGGAGATTCAGGAGTACAGCAGGGTGGCGGGCGGCGGCCACGGCCTGCCGGCCCCGCGCACCCGGCCGCCCATGGGTCATGCGGCGCTCGATCTCATCGAGCACGCGCGCCTGTGCCTCGCCGAGGCCGCGTCCGCCGGTCACGCCGGCGACCGGTTCGCCGCGGCCCACCTCGCCGCGCTGCGGGCGGCGGCCGCCGTGCTGGCGGCGAAGGCCCGGCCGGCCGAGAGCGGGCGGGGGCGCGGGCGGCGCGGGCACGGTCCGCGCAACGTGTGGGAGCTGCTGCCCGGGGTCGCGCCCGAGCTCGCCGAGTGGGCTGCCTTCTTCGGCGCCAACGCCGGCAAGCGGGCCGCCGCCCAGGCCGGTCTGCCCGGCGCGGTCACCCCTCGCGAAGCCGACGACCTCCTCCGCGAGGCCGACTCCTTCCTCGGGCTGGTCTGCGTGCTGCTCGGCCTGCCCTATCAGGAGCCGCTCGACGGCCCGGTGGTCGCGATCGTCCCCGGCGCTGCCTGAGCGCCCTGTGCCGGGTGTCCGGCGTGACGTGCTGGCGGTGACGACTGCCTGTCGCGGTGGTGGCGCGGCGGTGCGGTCGCTGGTGGCGGTGCGGTGGTCGGCGGTGACTGCGTGGCGGGGTTCGGCGGTGGCGGCGCACCGTGACCGATCCGTGGGGCGGCCGATGGTGGTGAGGGCGCGGGGCCGGGTACCGGTGCGAAGCCCACGTATGTGTCGGCCCGGACGCCAGCGAGTCCGAGTCGGCCGCGACCGGCGTCCGGCTCGGCTTGGACGGCTCCGTCGTGGCGTGGTGCGCGGCGGGCGGGTCGGCCGGGCGTGAGCGCTGGGCCGGCGAGCCGGTCGGCGTCCGGCGTGCGGTGGCTTGGCACTCAGCGGCTCGGCTGTCGTCAGCGCCGGCGGCGGCACGACCGTTCGCCACCCCTCACCACTCGCCACCCCTCATGCCACGCCGCGCGCCTTCACGCCTTGCCAGTTCACTCTGCCGCCCGCACGTCCGGGATGCGTCCACGGCCGCTACCCCGGGCGCCGCCGCACCCCCGCGGTCGCTTACCCCGGCGCTGTCGCGCTCGCGGGCACCGCCGCGGCCCCGGCGCCGCCGTACTCTCGCAGTCCGCTCGCACCTCCGGCGCGTGCCGGGAAGTCCTGGGGCGGCCGCCGCGTTATGTGAGTTGTCTTGTCTGTCCGATGTCGGGAGAGCCGCCATGCCGAGCCGCAGTGAGCTGTACGAGCTCGTCGAGGAGCCGTCCGAGCTGGAGTCGCCTGTTCTGGTCTACTGGTTCGACGGTTTCGTGGACGCGGGCCGGGCCGGCGGCGGGCTCGTCGATCATCTGCTCGCGACCCTCGACACCGAGGTGGTGGCGCGGTTCGATGTCGACGCGCTGATCGATTACCGGGCGCGGCGGCCGGAGATGCGCTTCGCCGACGGGGCGTTCCAGGAGTACGACGCGCCGGAGCTGACGCTGCGGCTGGTCCGCGACGACGTCGGCGCGCCGTTCCTGCTGCTGTCGGGGCCCGAGCCGGACGTGCGGTGGGAGGCGTTCGTGGCCGCCGTCACCGATCTGGTGGAACGGCTGGGCGTGAAGCTGTCCATCGGCGTGCACGGCATCCCGAACCCGGTGCCGCACACCCGTCCGCTCAGCGTCCTCACCCACGCCAACCGGCCGGGACTGCTCGACGAGTCCGCGCTGGTCGACGTGGAGTTGCGGGTGCCGGGCAACGTCTCGTCGCTGCTGGAGTACCGGCTCGGCCAGACCGGCCACGACGCCATCGGGCTGGTCGCCCGCGTCCCGCACTACCTCGCCGAGTCCGAGTACCCGCAGTCGTCCCTGACGCTGCTGCGGGCGCTGAGCGCCACCACCGGTCTGCTGCTGCCCTCCGGCGAGCTGGCCGAGGCCGCCCGCCGCACCGACGAGCTGGTCCGCGAGCAGGTCGAGGGCAACGACCAGGTCGCCAAGGTCGTCCACGCGCTCGAGAACCAGTACGACGCGTTCGCCGGCGGCGACGCCCGCGGCAGCCTCATCGCCGAGCAGCGGGCGGTGCCCAGCGCCGACGAGATCGGCGCCGAGCTCGAGCAGTTCCTCGCCGACCTCGACGACCGCGAGGAGAACGGCGACAGGGACGACGAGGAGGACGGCGACCGGTAGCGGGCGAGCCGCCACCGGGCCGGCCGCCCACCGGGGAGCCGCTACTCGCCGCCGTCGGACGGGCGGCGCATGCGGTTGGTGATGTTGTCGAACAGCTTGCCGCCGGCGTCGCCGACCCCGTTGACGATGTCGCGCAGCGAGCTGATCAGCGGGTCGGACGTGCGGCTCCACGACTCCTGGTACGACTTCGCCGCGTTGCGCACCTCCTGGCTGATGGAGGCGTCGCTGTCGTCGGAGCGACGCGGGTAGTCGCCGGCCAGGATGCGGCTGTACTCGCCGGACGCCGCCCAGCGGTCGAGTTCGGCCAGCCGCACGACGGCCTGGGGGTGGGTGCGGCCCATGAGGCTCATCAGCTTGATGACGCCGTCGCGGGCGTCTTCGCCGGCGTCGTACTCGCGGGCCTGCTGCAGGAACGCGTCGATGTCCATCTCTGCCAGCCGCGAGCCACCGGCCATCTTCATCAGCGAGCGCTTCGCGGCGTCGGGGTCCTGCGACGACAGCAGGCCGGCGCGGTCGGCGGACAGCTCGGACTTGCGCTGCCACTCCTCGAGCGCGAACACGATGGCGCGCAGCCCGACGTAGCCGAGCGGGATCCACGCGACCCGCAGCGCCAGCCGCGTCAGCATGAGCAGCAGGGTGCGGTAGACGGCGTGCCCGGACAGGATGTGCCCGACCTCGTGGCCGATGGCGAAGCGCCGCTCCTCGGCGTCGAGGAGGTCGAACAGCCCGGTGGTGACGACGATGAACGGCTTGTCGGTGCCGATGGCCATGGCCCGCGGCTGGGGGTCCTGCACGACGTACAGCTCGGGCCGCGGGACGTCGAGAATGTGGGCGGCGTCGACGACGTCCTGGTAGACGTCGCGGAACTGGGTCTCGCCGACCCGGACCGCGCTGGACAGGTAGTGCAGCCGCAGACTGCGCTCGTTGAACAGGCCGGACATCTTGCGCAGCAGGGTGTCGAACCCCCGCAGCGACCGCATGGCGACCAGCGCGCCGCGGTCGGCCGGGTGCTCGTACGCGCGCGAGCTGAGGTCGGGAAAACGGACGCGGCTGCGGTCGGGCTCAGTCGTCATACCGTCCATCGTAGACCGGGGTATTGACAATGCACATACTCGGTATACATGCTGTCCCTCCACAGTGACCCGCAGCCCGAGGGAGAGCACGTTCGTGGGCGTCACCCGCCGCATCGTCCTGCCGACGATCAAGATCCTGCTGCTGGCCGTCATCGCGGTCGCGGCGGTCCGCCTCGCCTTCGGCGGCGACGACGACTCGGCCGCCGACGACCGTGCGATGCCCTCGCTCGAGATCGTCCAGCCGGAGGTGCCGGCGAGCACCGGCACCGTCGTCAACACCGTCGACGTCGAGGGCACCATCACGGCCGACGCGCCGACGCCGGTCCGCGCGACCGACGGCGGCGAGGTCCGCACCTTCCTGGCCGACCCCGGCGACGTCGTCGAGGAGGGTGACCCGCTGGTCGAGGTCGTCTTCGAGGAGGAGGGCGAGCCCACCACCGAGGTCGACGACGAGGGCAACGAGGTCGAGGTTCCGGGCGAGCCGGTCCGCCGGTTCCGCACCATCGAGGCGCCCACGGCCGGCACGGTCGGCGAGTACGACGTGCTGTCCGGCGAGACGGTCGCGATCGGCGACACCATCGGCAGCATCTCGACGGGCGGCTTCACGGTGTCCGGCTCGCTGACCGCGGAGCAGCAGTACCGCCTGGTCAGCGGCCCGACGTCGGCCGAGGTGCAGGCCCGCGGCGGCCCGGCCCCGTTCGCCTGCACCGACCTGCGCACCGGCCGGTCCGCGGGCGGCGGAGGCGACGGCGGCGGCGAGGGCGGCGGCGACGAGGGCGGCATGGCGCCGCAGGACCCGATGGCGCCGGACCAGGGCGGCGGGGGCTCCAGCACCGCGGTCTCGTGCACGGTCCCGCCCGACGTGACGGTGTTCGACGGGCTGGCCGCGACGATGGTGATCGAGGCCGGCCGGGCCGAGAACGTGCTGGTCGTTCCGGTCACGGCGGTCGAGGGCTCGTTCGAGGCCGGCAACGTGTGGAAGGTCGGCCCGGACGGCGAGCCGGTGGAGACGCCGGTGACGCTGGGCCTCACCGACGGCGAGCTGGTCGAGATCCGCGAGGGCCTGGCCGAGGGCGACTCCGTTCTCGAGTTCGTCCCCGGCGGCACGTCCGAGGACGACGAGCTGCTCCCGCCCGGGATGGTCGGCGAAGCCGGATGACCCTCATCGAACTGGACGGCGTCGGCCGGACGGTGATCCTGCCCGACGGCGACCGCCTGGAGATCCTGCGCGGCGTCACGCTGACCATCGAGGCCGGCGAGCACGTGTCGATCGTCGGCCGGTCCGGGTCGGGGAAGTCGACCCTGCTCAACCTCATGGGCCTGCTCGACACCCCGTCCGACGGCGAGTACCTGCTGGAGGACCGGCCGACCCGCGGACTGTCTCAGCGGCAGCGCGCCCGGCTCCGCGGCGCCGGCTTCGGCTTCGTGTTCCAGCAGTTCAACCTGCTGCCCGGCCGCACGGCGCTGCAGAACGTCGCCGCGCCGCTGCTGTACTCCGGCGGCCGCGACTTCTGGCGCCGGCACCGGCTGGCCGCCGACATGCTGGACCGGGTCGGCCTGGGCGATCGCGGCGACACCATGCCGGAGAAGCTGTCCGGCGGCGAGCAGCAGCGCGTCGCCATCGCGCGCAGCCTGATCCGCTCGCCCCGGGTGATCCTGTGCGACGAACCGACCGGCGCGCTGGACGTGCAGACCGGAACCGAGATCATGGACCTGCTCGACGCCATCGCGGCGGAGTCCGGCGCCACGCTGGTCACCATCACGCACGACACGATGGTCGCCGCGCGGGCGCACCGGCACTACCGTCTCGACGCCGGCGTGCTCGGCCCGCTGGACCCGGCCACGCTGGCGCCGCCCCGTCAGGTGGTCGCGTCGTGACGGGACTGGTCGCGGCGTTCGTCGAGGCGTGGGACGAGGTCCGCATCCACAAGGTCCGCGTCGTCGTGTCGCTGATCGGCGTGCTGATCGCCGTCGCCGCGATGACGGTGATCACCGCCCTGGGCGACATGGCCCGGCAGGCCAACGCCGAGCACTCCGAGCGCACCAGCGGCCGCGCCGCGACGCTGCAGGTCAACGCCTGGGCGATGGACGGGACGGCGCCGCCGGCGGACGCGTTGACCAGCGCCTACGCGGAGGTCGTCGCACGGCACTCGGTGGAGTACTCGTCGCTGATGAGCAGCACCGAGCTGCGGGTCCAGTTCACCGAGGGCGCCGAGCCGGTGTGGGCGACCTACATCGACCGGCCGTACGGCGAGATGCACCGCATCGAGCCCGAACACGGCCGCTGGTTCAGCGCCGCCGACGAGCGCCGGTTCGCCCCCGCCATCGTCGTCAACGAGGCGTTCCACCAGCGGCTCGGCGAGCCCGACCTGCGCACCAACCCGACGGTGGTGCTGGCCGGCGAGCGCCCGGTCCGCGCCACCGTCATCGGGGTGACGCCCAACGCGTACAGCGACGAGATGCCGTCGGCGTACCTGCTCCAAGCGCACCAGCGGCAGTGGGGCATCCAGGGGATGTACGACGGCGCGCCGATGCTGGAGCTGTGGGTGCCGCCGGAGCGCGCCGACGAGTTCACCGAGGTGGTCCGCGCCGACCTCGCCGGCCTGCTCGGCCGGGACCTGCAGATCGACGTCTACCGGCTGGACCCGTCCGACTTCGACCTCATCGACAGCCAGCTGCAGTGGGTCGTCCGCGGCGTCAGCGTCATCGCGCTGGGCATGGGCGCGCTGGGGCTGCTGAACATCGCGATGGTGACGGTCCGGTACCGGGTGCGCGAGATCGGCGTCCGGCGCAGCTTCGGCGCGACCTCCGGCCGGGTGTTCTTCTCGGTGATGATGGAGAGCGTGTTCGCGACGGCGGTCGCCGGGCTCGCCGGGGTGGTGCTGGCGGTCGCGATCGTCAAGAACGTGCCGATCGACGAGCTGATCGGCGGCAGCGTCACCGACGTGCCGGCGTTCCCGGTCCGGGCCGCCGTCGAGGGCCTGGTCGCGGCGACGGTGGTGGGAGCCCTGGCCGGGCTCGTCCCCGCCACCGTCGCCGTCCGGGTGAAGGTGATCGACGCGATCCGGTTCTGAGTCGGCGCCCGTCGCGCTGGCTCCGCCGTGGGGCGGAGGGGTCGGTGGGTGCTGCGCCGGCTCCGCTTCGCGGCGGTGAAGCATGCCGCGCGCGCTCTTGACGCCGGCTCCGCACCCACCGACCCCTCCTCATGCGTGTGCCGCGTGTTCCTGCCCGCGGGTCAGTCGATGGCGATCACCGTCGTGCTGGAGGTGGCGGCGTAGCCGACCAGGCCGAGGTAGGGCACGCCCGGTTCGAGGCCGCTCCAGGCGACCGTGACCTCGGCGGGGTCGCCGGGCCGGGCGGGCAGCGGGTCGGGCGCGACGGTGGCGGTGCCGGTGGCGTCCGCCCCGACGGCGAAGGAGCGCAGCGAGAAGTCGACCGGCCCGCCGTCCGGGCTGGAGAACAGGTGCACCAGGGCGGTGTACGTGCCCGGCTCGGGCGCGGTCAGGTCGACCCGTTCGCTCGCCGCGCCGGTCGCGCCGTTCACCGGCAGCTCGGCGCCGTCGGGACCGTAGAGATAGAGGTCGTAGTCCGCCGACGACGAGGCCGCGACGAGGTCGAACCGGGCCAGCGACGTGCCCTCGGGCACCTCGAACTCCATCACCTGCGACGACGCGTTGCCGGCCGGGTCGGGCGCCTCACCAGGCGTCAGCGAGCCGTCCGTCACCGTGCCCGGCACCAGGCCGCGCAGCGTGAGGTCGACGTCGCCCGTGGTGGACGTGGTCACCGAGTAGGTGGCCGAGCCGTCGGCGGCGGTCGCGGCGACCTCGGCCGGCGCGGCGACGGCGACCGGGCGGGCCACGATCGGGCTGCGCACCGTGGTGCCGGCGCCGCTCCAGGTCAGCGTGCCGTGCGCGTACTCGTCCAGCGCCGCCCGGGTGCGGGTGAGCGTCACCTCGAAGGTCTTGCTCTGCCCGGGCCGGCCGAAGTACAGCTCCGACGGCGTGACCCGCGCGGTGAACCCGGGTACCGAGACCGACGCGCGGTACAGCCCGGGTGTGACGGCGGTGACGGTGCGGGTGACGGTCTGCCGCCCGGCCAGCGCCCCGACCGCGATGGACGGCTGGTTGAGGTCGGACGGGTCGATCGGCTCGACGCCCGCGACGCCGGTGTCCTCGCCGGTGCCCTCCAGGAACGCCAGCCAGTCGGCCGTGCCCGACTCGTACACCAGGCCGGGCTCCAGGAACCGGGCCGGGTCGACGTGCCCGGCGCCGGCGTGGAAGCGGTCGCGGTCGGGCTCGCCGGAGGCGACGACGAGGTCGTGCGCCGTCGTCATCATCGCCGACCTGACGGTGGCGGCCGACCACCCGGGCTGCTCGGCCCGGATCAGCGCGGCCAGCCCCGCGACGTGCGGCGCCGCCATCGACGTGCCGGAGACGAAGTCGAAGTCGTTGCCGGCGTGCGGCCAGGGCGCGACCGCCGCGAGCACGTCGACGCCCGGCGCGGAGATGTCCGGCTTGAGCAGGTCGCCGCCGTTGGCCAGCGCCGGGCCGCGGGACGAGAACCCGGCCAGCACCGGCTTCGGTGTCGGCGGCAGGTCCGTCAGGTCGCCGGGCAGCAGCGCCGCCGTGGCGCCGTCGCCGGCCGCGTACTCCCGGATCGCCGCGGCGTCCTCGGCCCCGACGTGCGTGGTGGGCAGCACGTGGAAGTCGGCGTTCAGCGTCTCGGCCGGGTCGAGGTTGCCCAGCACGACGGCGACGCCGCCGGCCCGCTGGACCTCCGCCGACTTCGCGACCCGGTCGTGGACGCCGCGGTCGCAGATCACGACGGCGCCCGCGGCGGCCGCGGCGTCCAGCGACGACGGCCCGCACAGCGCCGCCTCGTCCGGCTCGACGCCCGCCGCGGCGATGTCGCGCGCGTCGACCAGCGGGGTCTGCTCGGGCAGCCCGGTATCGCTGATCATCGAGCCGCGGAAGCGCCGGCCGTCGCCCAGTTCGACGGAGCCCTCGTAGATCTGGTGGGTACTGGCGGCGACGGTGGTGACCCACGGGCTGTTGTGCGCGACGGTCGACTCGCCCGGCCCGGAGTTCCCGGCCGACGCCGACACGAACACGTTGGCCGACGCCGCGGAGAGGAAGGCCAGCTCCACGGGGTCGATCAGCGTGTCGGTGGCGCCGGAGATGGAGTAGTTGATGACGTCGACGCCGTCGAGGATGGCCTGGTCGATGGCGGCGACGGAGTCGGACGGGTAGCAGCCGCCGGTGTTCTCGTCGTCGTCCTGCCAGCACACCTTGTACGCCGCGACGGACGCCCCCGGCGCCATGCCCGACCCGTCGCCGAACTCGCGGCCGTTCACCGACATCGGCACGCCGTGGTTCCCGGCCGCCGTGCTGGCGGTGTGGCTGCCGTGGCCGTCGCCGTCGCGGGTGGACAGGTGCTCGTTCGGGTCGCGGTGCTCCGGCGGCACGTTCGCGACGAAGCCGTCGTCGTAGTAGCGGGCCGACACGAGCTTGCCGTTGCAGAGGTCCGCGGTCCAGTTCTCGCCGGTCTCGCACTCGCCGGTGAAGGTGTCGCCGTTGGCCTTGAGCACCGCGGTGCCGGTGTCGGACGTCCGGTAGGCGACGCCGGGCTCGCCGGTTGGGCCGTCCGCCAGCTCCGGGCCGGCGAACGACGCGCTCTCGGGCCAGATGCCGGTGTCGATGACGCCGACGACGACGCCGCGCCCGGCCTCGGCGGCCCCGCCGACCTGCGACCACACGCCGTCGTCGCCGGTGAGGCCGAGGAACTCCGGCGAGGCGACGGTGTCGGCGGCGCGCGGGACGTCCGGCACGACGGCGAGCACCCGCGGGTCGGCGGTCAGCTCGGCGGCCTGCTCCGCGCTCAGCTCGGCCGCGAACCCGTTCACCGCGACGGTGTACCGGTAGCGCGGCTCGGCGCCGACCCCGTCCGCGACCTCGCGCTGCCGCTCGTCCAGGTGCTCGCGGTACTCGCGCACCGCGCGGTCGCCGGCCCGCAGCCGTTCGCCGTCGCCGGGCGCCGTCGCGGCGAGACCGCGCACGCCGCCCTCGTACGTGGCCGCGGGCGCTCCCGTCAGCACGACGACGTAGGAGCCGGCGGCGAGGCCGCGCGGCGCGGGCGCGGGCGGCCGGTCCGGCGCGGCGGCGGCGGTCGAGGCGGCGGCCACGGCGACGACGCAGGCGAGCGCGGCGACGAGGCGGGTACGGCGGGGCGGGTGCGCCACGGGCGTCCTCCGGAGTGGTGACATTCGTCATGGGCCGGCCCCGCATCGGTCATCGAGGCCGGTGACATCGCCCACCGGATGTGGCCGCGTGCCCCGGCCACGATGGGGTCATGGCGAACATCGAACCATTCCAGGCGGCCCGAGGAGGGCGACATGGCTGAGGTCATCGAGGTCTCCGGCGTCCGCCGCAGCTACGGCGACTACGAGGCGGTGCGCGGCGTGACGTTCTCCGTCGCGCGCGGCGAGCTGTTCGCGCTGCTCGGCACGAACGGCGCCGGGAAGACGTCCACCCTCGAGGTGGTCGAGGGGCTGGCGCGGCCGGGCGGCGGCGAGGTCCGGGTGCTCGGCCGCGACCCGTACACCGACCGCGCCGAGGTGCGGCCGCGCATCGGCGTCATGCTGCAGCAGGGCGGCTTCCCGGCCGACCTCACCGCGGCGGAGACGGCGCGGATGTGGGCCGGGACACTGACCATGCCGCGTCCGGTCGAAGAAGCGCTGGAGCTGGTCGACCTCGCGCACCGCGCCGACGTCGCCGTCAAGCAGCTCTCCGGCGGCGAGCGGCGCCGGCTCGACCTCGCGCTGGCCGTCCTGGCCCGCCCGGACGTGCTGTTCCTGGACGAGCCGACCACCGGGCTGGACCCGGAGAGCCGGCGCAACACCTGGCAGCTGGTGCGCACGCTGCTCGACGACGGCGTCACGGTGCTGCTCACCACCCACTACCTCGACGAGGCCGAGGAGCTGGCCGACCGGCTGGCGATCATGCACCAGGGCCGCATCGTCCGCACCGGCACGGTCGCCGAGGTGGTCGCGTCGCAGCCGGCGACGGTGTCGTTCGGGCTGCCGCCGTCGGTGTCGCGCGACCAGCTGCCGGAGCTGGCCGGCACGTTCGCCGTCGACGACGGGCGGCGGGTCGAGCTGCACACCGGCACCATGCAGGCGACGCTGACCGGGCTGCTGGTGTGGGCCCGCGACCACGGCGTCGAACTGCACGACCTGGCCGCCCGGCCGGCGTCGCTGGAGCAGGCGTTCCTGGCGGTGGCGTCGTCCGGCCCGGAGCACGAGACCGAACGAACGGAGGTGGCGGCATGAGCGCCGTCATGACGGCCGGGTCGGCGCGCCGGGTGCGCGCGCTGGCGACGGCGGAGGTGCGGCTGCTGGTGCGCAACCGCACGGCGATGTTCACGGCGCTGGCGCTGCCGGTGCTGACGGTGGTGGCGCTCAGCTCGATCGGCTTCGGCGAGGAGACCGACCTGCCGCTCGGCGCCGTCGTCGTGACGATGCTGACCGGGTTCGCACTGCTGTACGTCGTCTACTACAACCTGGTGTCGGCGTACGTGGCCCGGCGCGAGGAGCTGGTGCTCAAGCGGCTGCGGGTCGGTGAGCTGCGTGACGGCGAGATCCTGGCCGGCACCGCGCTGCCGTCGATCGTCGTGGCCGGCGCGCAGATCGTGCTGACCGCCGCCGTCTCGGCTGTGGCGTTCGGCCTGGACGCGCCGCCGAACGTGCCGCTCGCTCTGCTGGCCGTCGCCGGTGGTGTGGTGATGTTCGCGCTGCTCGCCGCCGCGTCCACCGCGTTCACCCGCAACGTCGAGATGGCACAGGTCAGCACGTTGCCGGTGCTGTTCCTCTGCATGGGCAGCCTGATCTTCTCCGGCGTCGTCATGCCGGCCGACTCGGTGCCCGACCGCGTCAGCGAGATCGTCCGGTTCATCCCGCTGACCCCCGTCGTCGACCTCGTCCAGCTCGGGCTCACCGGGCAGACCCGCGACGGCGACACCGTGGGGTTCGGCGCCAGTTGGTCCGAGGCCGTGGCGCCGGCGGCGATCCTCGTGGCCTGGATCGCGATCGGCGTGTGGGCGCTGCGGCGCTGGTTCCGCTGGGAGCCGCGTGGGTGAGACCGGCGGCGTGACAAGCTGATGCCCGTGTCGATGGTGAGCCGGTGGTGGGAGGAGCGCAGCGCGCCGCAGCGCTTCGACCTCTACACCCGCGGCACCCTGTACTCCATGCTGGCGGCCGAGCCGCTGGTGGCACTGCTGATCGCGTCGTCGAGCGAGGACCTCGGCTCGGCCGCGGAGATCGCCGTCTTCGTCGCGCTCGCCGCCGCGCACGCCGGCATCGGGGTCGTCGTCCTGCGGGGCGGGCTGGCCTGGTACCTCGGCCGCGGCGCCTGGCCGTTCCGGTGGACGGTGGCGCTGCTGGCGGTGACGGTGTGCGCGGCGGCCGCGGCGGTGGCGGCGTTCGGCTGGGCGGCGCCGCCGGAGCCCGGGGTCGTCAGCGGCGCCGTCGCCACCCAGTTCGCCGTCATCATGCTGTCCGGGTTCACCGTCGGGGCGCTGGCGCCGCGGCTGGACAGCCCGCGGCTGACCCTGCTCGCGCTGCTGTTCGGCACGGTGATCGCCGGCATCGGGTACGTCAGCGACTGGCCGCGGCCGAGCGCCCTCGGCACCGGGTTCGCCGCCGTGTTCGCCTACCTCGGCGGCTGGTCGGCGTTCCGGGCGTCGGTGTGGATGCTTGGCATCGTGTGGGAGCTGGACCGGTCCCGGCAGGTGCAGGCCGACCTCGCCGTAGCCGAGGAGCGGCTGCGGTTCGCCCGCGACCTGCACGACATCCTGGGCCGCAACCTGTCCGTCATCGCCGTCAAGAGCGAGCTGGCCGCCGCCCTGTCGCGCCGCGGCCGCGACGAGGCGGGCGACGAGATGATGGCGGTCCGCGACATCGCCCAGGAGTCGCTGCGCGAGGTCCGCGAGGTGGTGCGCGGCTACCGCGAGGTCGACCTCACCACCGAGCTGGCCGGCGCCCGCTCCGTCCTGCGCTCGGCCGGCGTCGCCACCCGCGTCGTCGGCGAGGTGTCGGCGCTGCCGCCGGACGTGCAGGCGGTGCTCGGCTGGGTGGCCCGCGAGGGCACCACCAACGTGCTGCGGCACAGCTCCGCGTCGACCTGCGTCATCACCGTCGCGCGGTCCGACGGCGGCGTCACGCTGACCATGGAGAACGACGGCGCCCGCGAGTCGTCCGGCGGGTCCGGATCCGGGTCCGGCCTGTCCGGGCTGGCGGAGCGGCTGTCCGAGCTGGGCGGCTCACTGACGGCCGGCCGGATCGGCGGCGACCGGTTCCGGCTCTCCGCCCAGGTGCCGTCGGAGGTGGCGTCGTGATCCGGGTCCTACTCGCCGACGACGAGAACCTGATCAGGTCCGCGCTGCGAGCGCTGCTGTCGCTGGAGGACGGCATCGAGGTCGTCGCCGAGGCCGCCACCGCCGACGAGGCCCTCGCCATGGCCCGCACCTTCACCCCCGACGTCGCCGTCCTCGACCTGCAGCTGCCCGACCGCGACGGCATCTCCCTGGCCGCCGACCTGCACCGCCTCGTCCCCGGCTGCCGCACGATGATCGTCACCAGCCACGGCCGGCCCGGCTACCTCAAGCGGGCGCTCGCCGGGGGAGTGGGCGGCTTCCTCCCCAAGACGGTGTCGGCGTCGGTGCTGGCCCAGGTCGTCCGGACCGTCCACGACGGCGGCCGCTACGTCGACCCGGAGCTCGCCGCCGAGGCCATCAGCGCCGGCGACAGCCCGCTGACGGCGCGGGAGGCGGACGTGCTGGAGCTGGCGGCCGAGGGCGCGCCGGTCGAGGAGATCGCCCGGCGGGCGGCGCTGACTCCAGGGACCGTGCG
Organism: Jiangella sp. DSM 45060; assembly: GCF_900105175.1. NCBI lineage: Bacteria > Bacillati > Actinomycetota > Actinomycetes > Jiangellales > Jiangellaceae > Jiangella > Jiangella sp. DSM 45060. The sequence goes on from NZ_LT629771.1 coordinate 2,503,978, forward strand.
GAACTACCTCTCGTCGGCGGCGTCGAAGCTGGGCGCCGCGAACCGGCACGAGGCGGTGCACGTGGCGCGGCGGCACGGGTGGATCTAGTTCTTTTGGTTCTTTGGTTCGTGGGGCTTGTGTTGGTTGGGTTTGTCGCGTTGGCCTGCCCCCTGCTGCTCTCCATTGTCGGGGGCGGTTCAGCAGCGTCAGGGGGCCGGCCGGAAATGGGCCCGGCTCCCACCTCTGCCGGCCTTCTTGTCCGCTGGCCGCTCACTGGCCGTGGGCGGTGTTCCGGCTACCGGCTCCGCTGCTGGTCCCGGCCCGCCGGCCGGTCACTGGCCCGCTTCGGGTGTTGGCGACCGGCTCCGCTGTTGGTCCTGGTCCGCTGGCCGCTCACTGGTCCGCTCGTGTTCGGCTATCGGCTATCGGCTCCGCTCGGCTCGTCGTCCGCTGGCCGCCGTCTGCTCCGCTCGCCCTTGCCGTCGCCGCGTCGCGTGGTGTAGGTAGACCCCTCCCGGCCCGGGTGGGGCCCACCCTACGGGCGGGCACCGACAACGTCGCTGCGCCGCGAACCGCGCCGCCCGCGCGCCGCACGCACCCCCGCCCACCGCACGCCCGCCCACCGCACGCCCACCGCCCGCCTGCCGCACCCCCGCCCGCCGCACCCACGCCCGTCCGCGGCAGGCGCACGGCCGTCAGGCGGCGGCGAGGGGGTCGGTGGGGATCGGCGGCGGGGGAGCGGGCGTCAGCTCGGGATCGTCCACCGCGAAGGTGCGGACGGGGCCGGGAGGGGTGTCGGCGGTCTCGAAGCGGACGGTGACCCGACCTCGCCCGGACCCCCACACCCAGCCGGCGCCGTGCACCGCGTGCACGACGTCCATGCCGGGGGACCAGCCGCGGCGCTCGTGCAGGGCGTCGTCGACCGGCTCGGCCGGAACAGCGGTGGGAACGGCGTCGGCGACGAAGAGGTCGTCCTGGACCCAGTCGGACAGACCCGACACGCCGACGCCGAGGAGGCGGACGCCGCCGGTGGTGTCGAGGTCGGCCAGCAGCTGGGTCGCCACCCACGACAGCATGCGGGCGTCGTCCGTCGGGGCGGGCAGGGTGGAGGAGCGCGACAGCGTGGTGAAGTCGTGCAGCCGCGTCTTCAGCGTGATCGTCCGCCCCGACAGCCCGGCCGTGGCCAGCCGCTGCGCCACCCGATCGGCCAGCCGGACGACGATGGCGGCGAGCAGGGCGGGGTCGGTGAGGTCGCGGTCGAACGTGTCCTCGACGCTGACGGACTTCGACTCGCGGTCGGCGCTGACCGGCCGGTCGTCGCGGGCCAGCGAGAGGCGGTGCAGGGAGCGGCCGTGCGCGTCGCCGAGGAGGTCGACGAGATCGGGCTCGGTGATGCGGGCGAGGTCGCCGACGGTCTTGACGCCGAAACGGGCCAGCCGTGCGGCCGTCGCCGGGCCGACGCCGGGGAGGGCGCGGATGGGCAGCGGGTGCAGCACGTCCAGCTCGGTGCCCGGCTCGATGACCACCAGGCCGTTGGGTTTGGCCTGCTCGGAGGCGATCTTCGCCATCAGCTTGGACGCCGCGACGCCGACGGAGGCGGTCACGCCGGTCTCATCGACGATCGTCGATCGCAGCGACCGCGCCAGCGCCCGCACCTCGTCGGCGGACGGCGGCGCGCCGCCGGGGCCGGCCGCGAGGTCGACGAACGCCTCGTCCAGCGACAGCGGCTCGACCACCGGCGACAGCTTCCGCAGCCGGGCCATGACCACCGCGCTGACCGCCCGGTACACGCCGAACCGGCCGGACAGGTAGGCGGCGTTCGGGCAGCGGGAGCGGGCCTCGCTCATCGACATCGCGGACCGGACGCCGAACACGCGCGCCTCGTAGGACGCGGTCGACACGACCCCGCGCGGCCCCAGCCCGCCGACGATGACCGGTTTGCCGCGCAGCGACGGCTTGTCGCGCTGCTCGACCGAGGCGAAGAATGCGTCCAGGTCGAGATGGAGGACGCGCATGCTCCGATCGTCGCACGCGACCGAGGCCCGCTTCCACGCCGAGGGCGTTGGTGTCCAGCGCTGGCACTCAGTGTCCTTGGGCTGCGGTACGGTTGCGCGGCGACCGGAGTTCACGCCGGAGTGAGAGAAGGTTCCGATGACCGCGATCGTCGTGGGCTACGTCCCCAAGTCCGAGGGCCGGGCGGCACTGCGCCGGGCCGCCGAGGAGGCCCGGCTGCGCGGTGCCCGGCTGATCGTCGTCAACTCCGCCCGGGGCGGGCGCGACTTCGACGACGACGACGCCATCCGCGCCGACGCCGAGCTGGCCACCGTCAGCCAGCAGCTGAAGGACGCCGGCATCGAGGCCGAGGTGCGCCAGCTGGTGCGTGGCATGGACGTGGCCGAGGACCTCATCGCGGTGGCGGAGGAGAACGCCGCCGACTTCATCGTCATCGGCCTGCGCCGCCGCAGTCCGGTCGGCAAGTTGATCTTGGGCAGCAACGCCCAGCGTATCCTGTTGGACGCACCATGCCCTGTCCTCGCCGTCAAGGCCGAGGACGAGGACTGAGAGAGGTTCCCGCGAACGTGACCACGCTCTACCTGGCCGGCGCTCCCGACGCCGACGCGCTCCTGGCGCGCGACCCGTTCTCCCTGCTCACCGGCATGCTCTTGGACCAGCAGGTGCCCATGGAGAAGGCGTTCTCGGGCCCGGCCGTCATCGCCGAGCGCATGGGCACCGACCACCTCGATCCCGCGGCCGTCGCCGCGCACGACCCCGAGGCGTTCGCCGAGATCTTCTCCCGCACGCCGGCCGTGCACCGGTTCCCGGGGTCGATGGCCGGGCGGGTGCAGAAGCTCGCCGCCTACGTCGCCGAGCACTACGGCAACGACGCCGCGAACATCTGGGCCGACGCCGCCACCGGCAAGGAGCTGCTGAAACGCCTCAAGGCGCTGCCCGGGTTCGGCGAGCAGAAGGCCAAGATCATGGTCGCGCTGCTGGGCAAGCAGATCGGCGTCCAGCCCGACGGCTGGCGCGAGGCGGCCGGCGACTACGGCGCCGAGGGCGCCACCCGGTCGGTGGCCGACGTCGTCGACGCCGAGACGCTGCTGCAGGTCCGGGCCACGAAGCGGGAGATCAAGCGTGCGGCGAAGGCCTAGCGACGATGCGACCGGCTGACGCCCAGCGCCTGCTCGGAGCGCTGGCCGGGGTCGACGCACCCGTGGGGTTCGCGGTCTTCGACGACGAGCACCGCTACCTCGCCATCAACGCCGCCCTCGCGGAACGCTCCGGCAAGGGCATCGCCGACCACCTCGGGCGGACGCCGGCCGACGTGCTGCCGCCGGAGCTGGCCGCGCACACCGACGAGATGATCGAGCGGGTCCTGCGCACCGGCGAGTCCGTCGAGGCCGAGGAGCCCGCGGTCTCCGGGCGCACCGACACCTACCACCTGCACTCGTCCTGGTACCTGGTCGACGAGGGCCGCGGCCGCGAGGTCGCCATGTTCGTCGTCGACGACACCTCGCACCAGCGCGCCATCTCGTCGCTGCGCCGCAGCCGGGCCCGCAACGCGCGGCTGCTGGAGGTGTCCGACGTGCTGTCGCGGGCGGTCACGGTCCGCGAGGTCGCCGACGGCGCCGCCGCCCTCGGCCGGCGCAACGTGCAGGCGCTGCGCACCGCCGTCACGCTGATCGGCGGCAACGGCCGCCCGTACCCCGTCACCACCGGGCTCGGCGAGGGCGACGTCGTTCCCGTCTGGCCGCACCAGGCCGTCACGCCCACCGACGAGGTGCTGCGCAGCGGCTGGCCGATGTTCCTCGGCAGCCGCGACCGCGCCCGCGCTGCCGCGCCCGGCGACCCCGTCTTCGGCGAGTTCCTCGACCACACCGACGAACGAGCCTGGGCGGTGCTGCCGCTGGCCGGCGAGGAGGGCTGCGTCGGCGCCGTCCGGTTCTCCTTCGCCACCGAGCAGGAGTTCGACTCCGACCAGTGCCGGTTCCTGCGCGCCGTCGCCCAGCAGTGCTCGCTGGCGTTCGCCCGGGCCCGGCTGTTCGAGCGGGAGCGGACGGCGGCCGCGTCGCTCAGCCAGGGGCTGCTGCCGCGGCGGCTGCCGACGGTGGCCGGCGTCGACCTCGCGGCCCGGTCGCGGACGGACGTGGGCGAGCACTCCGTCGGCGGCGACTGGTACGACGCCCTGGTCATGCCCGACGGCGAGCTGGCCCTGGTGGTCGGCGACGTCATGGGCCACGGCGTCACCGCGGCCAGTGCGATGGGCCAGATGCGGGCGGCGCTGCGGGCGCTGGCGCTCACCGACCCCGACCCCGCGGCCGTGCTCGGCGGCCTCGACCGCCTGGTCGAACGCGACGACGCCGTCGAGATGGTCACCGTCGTGTACGCGCTGGTCGATCCCGTCCACGGGACCGTCCGCGTCGGCGACGCCGGGCACCTGCCGCTGATCCGCATCCCCGAGGTGGGCGCCGTCGAGCTCGTCGACGCCGGCGCCGGCACGACCCCGATCGGCGTCACCGAGCCGCGGTCGACCCAGTCCGTGCGGCTGTGGCCCGGCGACGTGCTGATCGCGTTCACCGACGGGCTGATCGAGAGCCGGCTGCGCTCGCTGGAGGAGGGCTTCGCCCAGCTGCTGCGCTGCCTCGAGGAACAGCGCGGGGCGCCGCTCGAGGAACTGCTCGACGCGGTCGTCCGGCGCATGCAGATCGACGGCGCCGCCGACGATCAGACGATTCTCGCGCTACGGTGGGCCGGGCGGTGAGACATCGGCGTGGACGGCGGCCTTTCGGGATGAAGGGGACCCGTGCCCTGTGCCACAATGATGTGTTGCCACCGCCACCTCGCGTACTGCGCTGCCCCTAACCAAGACTTCGAGAGGTCGTACGTGTCGTCGAGCTCGTCCAGCACCAAGAACGCCCGGATCCTGGAGCTGCCGTCGGTCCAGGCGCTCGTCTCCCAGGGACGAAAGTCGGGCTCGGTCACCGCCGAGGACGTCCGGGTCGCGTGCGGTGCGGCCAACCTGGCGATGAAAGAGAGCCGGTTCGTTGTCGAGCATTTGAAGTCGACCGGTATTACGGTCGTGGTAGCGGCGGCGGACTCACGGAGTCCGCGCAAGCGTGTCGCCGCGGCAACGTCCACCCGTCCGACAGCGGTGGCGACCGCGGCAGCGAAGACGTCCGAGCCGGCGGCCAGGAAAGGCGAGGGATCTGTGAAAACGGCGGTGAAGAAGGCGAAAGCCGACGCCCACGACACGGCCGGTACCGGCCTTGCTGAGGAGCCCGCCGCGGCGGCGCCCAAGGGCCGTGGCCGCAAGAAGGCCGTCAAGACGGCCGACGCGCCGGCCAAGGAGGGCGGCGTCGGACCTGACGGCGAGCCCGACGCGGGCGAGCTGGCCGCCGAGGAAGCCAAGATCGAGGACGAGGGCTTCATCCTCTCCGAGGACGACGACACCGACGAGCCCGAGCAGCAGGTCGCCGTCGCCGGTGCCACCGCCGACCCGGTCAAGGACTACCTCAAGCAGATCGGCAAGGTCCCGCTGCTGAACGCCGGCGAGGAGGTCGAGCTCGCCAAGCGCATCGAAGCCGGCCTGTTCGCCGAGGAGAAGCTCGCCAACGAGGGCGACACCATGCCGGCGAAGCTCCGCAACGAGCTCGAGTGGATCGCCGAGGACGGCCGTCGCGCCAAGAACCACCTGCTCGAGGCCAACCTCCGCCTCGTCGTCTCGCTGGCCAAGCGCTACACCGGCCGCGGCATGCTGTTCCTGGACCTCATCCAGGAGGGCAACCTCGGCCTCATCCGCGCCGTCGAGAAGTTCGACTACACCAAGGGCTTCAAGTTCTCCACCTACGCCACCTGGTGGATCCGGCAGGCCATCACCCGCGCTATGGCCGACCAGGCCCGCACCATCCGCATCCCGGTGCACATGGTCGAGGTCATCAACAAGCTGGCCCGGGTGCAGCGGCAGATGCTGCAGGACCTCGGCCGCGAGCCCACCCCGGAGGAGCTGGCCACCGAGCTGGACATGACCCCCGAGAAGGTGGTCGAGGTCCAGAAGTACGGCCGCGAGCCCATCTCGCTGCACACCCCGCTCGGCGAGGACGGCGACAGCGAGTTCGGCGACCTCATCGAGGACTCCGAGGCCATCGTCCCGGCCGAGGCGGTCTCGTTCACGCTGCTGCAGGAGCAGCTGCACGCGGTCCTCGACACCTTGTCCGAGCGCGAAGCCGGCGTCGTGTCCATGCGCTTCGGTCTCACCGACGGCCAGCCGAAGACCCTCGACGAGATCGGCAAGGTCTACGGGGTCACCCGCGAGCGCATCCGCCAGATCGAGTCGAAGACCATGTCCAAGCTGCGCCACCCGTCCCGGTCCCAGGTCCTCCGCGACTACCTCGACTGACGGCGCCCAGCGCACGCAACGGCCCCGCCCCGGACCACCGGGCGCGGGGCCGTGGTGCGTCAGCGGCCGGCGGGGCGGTAGGTGAGCAGGAGGACGTCTGGGCCGACGGAGCGGGATTCGACCAGGGTGAGGTCGGCCGGGGTGGGGCCTTCGCCGAACAGGCGCTTGCCGCGGCCGAGCAGCACCGGGTGCACCATCAGCCGGTACTCGTCGACGAGGTCGAGGTCGCGCAGGGTGCCGACCAGGGTGGCGCTGCCCGCGACCAGGATGTCGCCGTCGTACCGGGACGTGAGCGCCGCCACCGCGCCGGCCACATCGCCGCTCACCACGGTGGTGTTCTCCCAGGCGGGCGACGTGAGCGTGGTCGAGACGACGACCTTGGGCATCGCGTTCATCGTGACGCCGAACTCACCGGTGGTGTCCTTCATCGCCGGCCAGGCGGCGGCGAACCCTTCGTAGGTGACGCGGCCGAGCAGCTGCACGTCGGCCGCCCGCAGCTCGGCGAGCTTGAACTGCTGGCCCTCGGGGGCGGGGAACCGGAACGTCCACCCGCCGAAGTCGGTGCCCTCGGCACCGCCGGGGTCCTCGATGACGCCGTCGAGGGACACGAACTCGCTGACGACTACCTTGCCCATGACCGTCCTCCCATCCGTGCGGTGATGGGACGACGCTAGAACCGCGCCCCGGCGCGCCGTCAGGTCCGATCCGCGGGCGCGTTCGAGGTCCAATGACACAATCGGCCGATGACGCGCATTCTGGTGCCGTATCACCTCGACGAGCATCGGCCGGGGCTCGAGGTGCCGTACGAGCCGGACGTGACGGTGGTGCGGGAGCTGGGTGAGGGCGACGTGTGGGGGCGGGTCGCCGGGATGTACGGGGAGGTCGCCGAGGTCGTGGCGGCCGAGGTCCGGGCCGGAGAGCCGCCGCTGGTGATGTCGGGCGACTGCATGGTCTCGCAGGCGATCGTGGCCGGCGTCCAGCGCGCGCACGGCGGCCCGCCGTCCGTCGTGTGGTTCGACGGGCACGGTGACGTGCAGACGCTGGAGACGACGACGTCGGGGTATCTGGGCGGGATGCCGCTGCGCATGCTGGCCGGCTACCGGCCGGAGCTGCTCGCCGACCGGCTCGGGCTGGCACCGGTGCCCGAGGACCGCATCGTCCTGGTCGACGGGCGCGACCTCGACCCGCCGGAGCGCGATTACCTGGCCGCGTCGGACATCCGGCAGGTCTTCACCGCCGAGCTCGACGCCGACGCGGTGCCGGACGGGCCCGTGTACCTGCACCTCGACCTCGACGTCATCGACGGGGCCGAGCTGCCGGGCCTGCTGTTCCCGGTCGACGGCGGCCCGTCCGCCGACGAGGTCGGGCAGGCCGTGCGCCGGGTGCTCGACACCGGCCGGGTCGCCGCGGTCGGCCTGGGCTGTACGTGGCACGACGGCGCGGCCGGGCGCGACAACGCCGCACGAGTGCGGGCGGCCCTGCCGTTCCAGCGCCCCACATAGACTGGCGGCATGTCGTCCTCGGGCCAGGTCACACCGCGTCGATCCGTGCCGCCGGCCCTCGCGGCCACCCTGCCGGTCTTCGTCCTCGTGCTGCTCATGTGGGCCGAGGAGATCGTCGACTCGCTGCCGGGCGTCGACCTCGACCAGTACGGCATCCGCCCGCAGGACGCCGAGGGACTGGTGGGCATCGTCACGGCGCCGTTCCTGCACGGCGGCTTCGGCCACCTCATCGCCAACACCGGCGCGTTCCTGGTGCTGGGCTGCCTCATCGCCATGACGACGCAGCGGTTCTGGCCGGTGACCATCGGCGTCGCGCTGGTCGGTGGGTTCGCCACATGGCTGGCGGCGTCGCCGAACAGCGTCCACATCGGCGCCAGCGGGCTGGTCTACGGCTACGCCGCGTTCCTGGTGGCGTGGGGCGTGTTCAGCCGGCGGGCACTAGCCGTGGTCGTCGCGGTCATCGTGGTGCTGATGTACGGCGGCATCGTGGTCGGCGTACTGCCCGGCCAGCCCGGCATCTCGTGGCAGGGCCACCTGTTCGGCGCGCTGGCCGGTGTGCTCATGGCGTGGCTGCTGCGGGGGAGCGCGGCGAAGACTCCCGCGTGAACCGCATGTCCATCCAGTGCCGCCACTCGCCGGACTCGAGGCGCTCCCAGCGCGCCGCCATGCGGTTCGCGCCGACGGTGAGCCGCGCCCGGGTGTCCGGCCCGGCCAGCGTCACCACGCCATCGGCGGAGACGGCCACGGCCATCGTGCCGGTGGCGCCGTCGCTGTCGTAGGACCGCGCGACGTCGCCCTCGAACACCTCCAGTGCCTGGTAGCGCCGCCCGTCGAGGGTGACGTCGACATGGTGCAGCAGGAAGTGCCCGCCGGGCAGCCACTCGTACACGTCGCTGCCCTCGATGCGCACCACGGGTTCGCCGACGGTCTCGCCGCTCGACCGCCAGGCGCCGACCAGCGCGTCCAGTCCCTCCGTCACGAGAACCTCCGCTAGACTATGTAAGCAATGTCTTACACAGCCTAGCACCCGGAGGGACGTGGACGACGCACTGCGGGCGGTCGCCGATCCCACCCGGCGGGCGATCATGGAGCTGGTCCGCGACGGCGAGCGCAGCGCCGGCGACATCGCGACGCGGTTCCCGGCGATGAGCCGGCCGGCGGTGTCGCAGCACCTCAGAGTGCTCGCCGACGCCGGCCTGGTGCACGTGCGCCGCGACGGCAACCGCCGGCTCTACGCGCTGCGCCCCGAGGGCCTGGCCGACGCGGCGGGGTTCATCGAACGCATGTGGTCGGCGCAGCTGCGCCGGCTCAAGGAAGCGGTGGAGAACGAGTGATCGAGCAGAGCATCCGTATCGACGCGCCGCCGGAGCGGGTCTGGGCCTACCTCACCGACCCGGAGTTGCTGGGACGGTGGTGGGGCAGCGCCGAGGCGGACGCGCGCCCCGGCGGCCTGCTGCGCGTCGCGATGGACGGCGGGCCGGACCCGGTGATGCGCGGCGAGTTCGTGGAGCTGACGCCGTACGAGCGGCTGGTGTTCACGTTCGGCTGGGAGCCGGGGCCCGGTGTGCCCGACGTGGCGCCCGGCGGCTCGCGGGTGGAGATCAGGCTCCGCCCGGACGGCGGCGGCACCGTCGTGGAGCTCCGCCACGATGGCCTGCCGGCGACACTGCGCGGCGAGACCACCGACGGCTGGCGGACAGTGCTCGGCCGCCTCGCGAACGAGGCGGCCGCCGGCCTGCGAGAGTGACGGGGTCAGTCGGTTCCAGGTGCCGGCTGGGGCTGGAGGCGGTCGGTCTCGTCGTGCCACTCCACCGCGATGGGGCGGAGCTTGGCCTCGTGCCGGCGGCCGTGGTGACCGCAGAACAGCAGCTCGCCCTCGTTCAGGACGACGCGGATGTACGCCTGGGCGCCGCAGCTGTCGCAGCGGTCGGTGGCCTTGAGAGGGCTGGTAGCGAGAGCCGTAGTAGTCACGTCGCCTGCCTTCCTGATCGTTGGACCACCGAGAGTTCCGGTGGTGTCCGTGCATCCGTACCAACATGTAACCACCCCCAGACGTTCCCGCATCTCGAGCGCGGGGTGGTTCGCTCTGCGCGTAATCGGCGCGGCTGTGACACTGGTCACCTGATCGACTCGTCAACACGTTCGGACGGGGTCCCGCCAGCGCGCCTGCGCGGGTTCGGCCGGTGGCAGGGTCTACGCTGGCAGCGCATGTGCTCACGGCAAGGAGGAACCGACACGTGACCGCCGAGCGCGCCGACGCCCCGACCACCGGTGGCGACTACACCGCCCGCCACCTATCGGTGCTCGAGGGGCTGGAGGCTGTGCGCAAGCGGCCGGGCATGTACATCGGCTCGACCGACTCCCGCGGCCTCATGCACTGCCTCTGGGAGATCATCGACAACGCCGTCGACGAAGCGCTCGGCGGGTTCTGCGACCGCGTCGAGGTCGTCCTGCACGCCGACGGCTCGGCCGCGGTCAGCGACAACGGCCGCGGCATCCCGGTCGACACCCACGCGAAGTCGGGGCTGTCCGGCGTCGAGGTCGTCTACACCAAGCTGCACGCCGGCGGGAAGTTCGGCGGCGGCTCCTACGCGGCCACCGGCGGCCTGCACGGCGTCGGCGCCAGCGTCGTCAACGCGCTGTCGGAACGGGTCGATGTCGAGGTCGACCGCAACGGCCGCACCCACGCCATGTCGTTCCGGCGCGGCGAGCCCGGCGTCTGGGACGGCGACGGCCCGCGGGCGCCGTTCGCGCCGTTCACCGACCACTCCGAGCTGCGCATCACCGGCCGGGTGGCCAAGCGCGTCACCGGCACCCGGGTGCGCTTCTACGCCGACCGTCAGATCTTCCTGGCCGACGCCACCTACTCGTGGGACGACCTCATCTCCCGCGCCCGCCAGACGTCGTACCTGGTGCCGGGGCTGCAGCTGGTGGTCCGCGACGAACGCGGCGACGACGTCGTCGAAGAGACGTTCCGGCACGACGGCGGCATCAGCGAGTTCGTCGAGTTCCTCAGCCCGGGTGCGGCCGTCACCGACGTGCTCCGGCTCACCGGCGAGCAGACCTTCCGCGAGACCGTCCCCGTCCTCGACGACGACGGCCAGCTGGTCAGCAAGGACACCGAGCGCACCTGCGAGGTCGACGTCGCGCTGCGCTGGGACACCGGCTACGACACCGTCGGCCGCTCGTTCGTCAACGTCGTCGCCACGCCGAAGGGCGGCACCCACGTCGCCGGGTTCGAGCAGGGCCTGCTCAAGGCGCTGCGCGACCAGATCAAGGTCAACGCGCGCCGGCTCAAGGCCGGCAACGACAAGATCGAGAAGGACGACGTGCTCGAGGGGCTCACCTCGGTGGTCACCGTCCGCCTCGACGAACCGCAGTTCGAGGGCCAGACGAAGGAGGTGCTCGGCACCGCGGCGGTGCGCTCCATCGTCTCCACCGTCGTCGAGCGCGAGCTGAAGGCGCTGCTGACCTCGACGAAGCGCGGCGACAAGGCGCAGGCCTCGACGCTGCTCGAGAAGGTCGTCGCGGCGGCGAAGGCCCGGGTGGCGGCCCGGCTGCACAAAGAGACCGTCCGGCGCAAGAACGCGCTCGAGACCAGCTCGCTGCCGACCAAGCTGGTCGACTGCCGGTCCAACAGCCTGGAACGCTCCGAGCTGTTCATCGTCGAGGGCGACTCCGCGCTGGGCACCGGCCGGTCGGCCCGCGACGCCGAGTACCAGGCGCTGCTGCCCATTCGCGGCAAGATCCTCAACGTGCAGAAGGCGTCCGTCGCCGACATGCTGAAGAACGCCGAGTGCGCCGCCATCATCCAGGTGCTCGGCGCCGGCAGCGGCCGCTCGTTCGACCTCGACCAGTCGCGCTACGGCCGGGTCATCCTGATGACCGATGCCGACGTCGACGGCGCGCACATCCGCACGCTGCTCATCACGCTCTTCTACCGCTACATGCGCCCGTACGTCGAGGCCGGCCGGCTGTTCGCCGCCATGCCGCCGCTGCACCGCATCGAGCTGGCCAACCCGAAGAAGGGCCAGGAGAAGTACGTCTACACCTACACCGACGCCGACCTCGACCGCACGCTGCGCGAGTTCGCCCGCAAGGGCGTCCGGGTCAAGGAGACCCCGCAGCGCTACAAGGGCCTCGGCGAGATGGACCCCGACCAGCTGGCCGAGACGACGATGGACCCCCGCCACCGCCGGCTGCGGCGCATCAACGCCAAGGACGCCGAGCAGTCCGAGCGGGTGTTCGAGCTGCTGATGGGCAACGACGTCGCGCCGCGCAAGGAGTTCATCATCGCCGGCGCCGCCGAGCTCGACCGCGCCCGCATCGACGCCTGAGCCGTCACCGGCGGCCGCTCCTGCGAGGCTGCCCCGAAGCCGCGCCGAGGCGCTGCCCCTGTGATCGGTAGGAGCCGTCATGGGAGAATGTGGACAGACAGGTGGGACGCCGCACACCTCGGTGCGGGGCCGGTGAGGGCGCCCCGGACGACAGGCAACCGCACCGCACCGCGGCGATCCCTGACCCGGCGGGAACGGAGGCGACGTGCAGCGGCGCACCTCGACGGGCACGCTCGCATCGCATCTCCCTGATCTGCCCCTCGCCGTCCTCGGCTACCTGATCCGGGGAACGATTACCGACCCCGGCGACGGCTGGACGGTCCGCCGATGAGTCGGCTGAGGATCACCTCGCTGCGGAGCCTGGTCAGCACCGGCCAGCAGACCAGGGAATGGATGGCCCGGGCGAGCACGCCCGAGACCCGGGCGGAGATCCGGCGATGGTCGCGATGGGAGACCGCGTCGTTCTGCCTCATGGCCATCGGCGCGATCTGCGCCCTCGCACTGCCGATCATCGGGCTCGGCCTCGCCGTCTGGTACATGATCCATGACGACGCCCCCTGGCTCTGGTGGCTCTTCGGGTCACTCGGCATCACGATGCTGCTCTTGATCGCTGGTGCCGCCCTGGGTTCCCGTGCAAACGACCGGCGCTTGACGGCGCTCTACGCCGACGGGCAGACCTCGATCGGCCGGCTCGACGAGGTCATCACGCACCCGGGCGGCGGGGACGACCAGACGACCTACGTGTTCCTGATCAGCGCACAGCTCCCCGGCGAGGTGATCCTGCATCGAAGGCTCTACTGGGGCGAATGGGACGGGTGGGGCTCGCCGGAGCGCTGGGTTGGCCGGTCGATCCGGTTCCGGCACAACACCCTCGACCCCGACGACCTACAAGACGTGCTCTTCGACGGCTGGCCCAACAGGAAGGGAGCGGCGTGACGATGAGCGATGAGCACCTCGATCACTGGCCGCGTCGGGCGACGACCCCGGAGACGAGGGAACGGATCCGCCGTGGTCCCGGATCGAAGACCGACGTCGGCGGGCCGGGCACGTCCTGGACCGCATCCGTCTCGGCACCGAGCGCGGACCGCTCGAAGCCTGCACCGGGATCGCCGTTCCTGCGCGTGGACTCGACTCATGCTGGCCGCGGGCATCTTGCTCACCATCGTCGGAGACGACCCGTGGTGGACCGGGCTCGTCGCCCTGTGCGTCCTGCTGGCATCGATCATCCCCTGGTGCGTCACCTCGCTCATGCTCGACATCGCGCGATACGCCGACGGGGAAGACACGGTGGGCACCGTCACGAAGGTGGTCGCCGACGAGGACATGGGCCCCGATTCCAATCCCTTCTACGACATCACGGTTTCTGCCGAACTCGCCGGGGGCGAGATCATCCGGCGCACCACGCGCCAGTCCGAGAGAACGGAACCCCGTCCGGGTCAGCGGATCCGCTTCCTCCACACCACCCGTGATCCTGATGACCTGAAGGACATCCTGTTCATCGAGTTCGTCGACGAGGTCGTGCGGCGGCGAGGTGAGGGACAGTCATGAGCGGAGAGCGCGAGAGCACGGATTCTCGGCCCGAACCGGTTCCGGCACCGCACTCGAAAAGGGGGCGATCATGAACAACGGTATGGCACGCGAGCACCGGCGAGACGAGCACGCGGCCGACTACGGCGAGTTGGTCCTCCACGCCGAGAACCCCGTTCGCCGGGTGCGGAATCGGACCGTGCGCTGGGCGCTGCTCGTTGCCCTCGCCCTCGTACTGGCGGGCGTCGTGGTGCTGTATGTCTTCCGTGTCGCGGAACCGGGCGGCGGCGCTCCGCCTTGGTGGGTCTACGCGCTCACGTTCCCGGCCATGGCACTTCTCGGGTGGGGCTTCTGGGAGTTCCTCGGCCTGCTGTCGGCCTGGCGACATGCGGGCTGGTCGGTCGACGTCTACGAGCAGGGCGTCGTGGAATCACGGTTCGGCACAGAGCGACAGGCCATGCCGTTCTCCGGCGGTGTGCTCGACCTGCACCGCGTCCTGTTCACCTCCCCACATCCGGACGCCGGATCCGGCCGACTCACCGCTCCCTGGCGGGGTGAGCTGGCACAGGCGGCCGCCGAGATCCACACCGCAGCGAAACCGGTCCTCGTACGTGAAACACTGGTGCAGCTGCGGGCAGGACACCCGGTCTCCTTCCCCGGCAAGCGGAGCGGAAGGCCGGGAATCACTCTGACCCCGGACCTGCTGAGGCTTCCCGATGGGCAGGAGTACGAGTACTCCTCGATGCGGATGCGCTACTCGATCTCCGACGGAACCGGCGGCAACACCCCCACCAACGATCCCGCCCGGGCGAACACACTGGGCTTCGGCGACGACGGAGGGAACAGCATCCCCGGCTTGTACCGCACCAGCCCCAACCTCGCCGTCGTGTGCGAGGTGCTGCACATCCTCATCGACCCGGACGGACATACGACGTACTACGAGAAGTTCTCCCGCCAGGAGCAGGAGCAGCAATGACGGACCCGCAGGCGGGGACACGGAACCCCGGCGCACAGAGGCGGCCGGCGCTCTCCCGACGGATCTGGGACGCGATCGTTCGCAAGTTCCCCCCACCGCCGATGCCGCGCCCCCGGCCGAGCGAGGAACAGCTCGCCGAGGGCCACCTCACCGTCGGCGTGATCGACTACGCGATTGAGGATGCTCCCGGCGGCGATGTGCAGGGGCCCGACACGCTCCTCATCAGTGCCGAAGTGCCGGGGCATGGAGTCCTCCACCGGAGGGTCCAGTGCCCGCTGTCGATGCCGGGCAGCGGTCGCGGCCTCGCCGGGCAGACCATCGGCTTGCGCCACACCACGTTCGACCCGGACTTCGTGGACGACGTGCTCGTCGTCCGGTGGCCGCCGGGGGTGGACAGAGCCCTGGAACCGTTTCGGTTCGAAGGTCCGGGAGCGCTGCGCGCTCGTGTGTGGAGCTTCCTCGCCGGCTGCAGTTTCGTGGTCATGTGGATCGGGATCGCGCTGACACCGATCCTGCTGTGCGGCATGATCTTCGGCGGCGACATGTTCACCGACCTGCCCACCTGGTTCCACCCCGGCATCGCGCTCGCAGCGAGCGTCGCCGCAGTGCCGCTGGGGTTCGTCATGGTCGCCGTCTGCAACGGACGTATGGCCGCAGCGCTCTCGCACCCGGCACGACAGGACGGGCGGTGACATCGGCCGATACTGAGCCGATCGCGGGGTGGCCAGGAGATCCCGCATCGGCGTGGACGCCGGCGGCCCGGCCGATCGAGCCTCGGAACCGGCTGTTGCGTTCGCGGGAGGACGGATGTTGCTCGTCGCGAGCGTGGCGCTGCGGGTTGCCCACCGGCGGGCGCAGCGCATCGGGAGCGCTCGGTGACGCTCACGTCGCCATCTCCCGTGGCGGGTACCACTCAAGGGCGGGCCCGGGGACGGCTGACCGCCCCCGACCGCGCTGGGAGATTCCTCACCTCGACGAGCGGAATAGCGGCGCCGAGTCGCTGGTGACCGCGAATTCGGTGGTCGGCGCGGGCCGCCACCGGTCCGGAGGGTCGCCTCCGGACCGGTAGGGTAAGGGCGACGAAACGAGCAGCGGGGGAGGTGCGACACATGGTCACCGCCCCCAGAACCGTGCTCCGGGACCTCGTCGCCGCCCTGCTCGCCGCCGGTCTCGTCGTGCTGGCGGCGGCCATGGTCAGCGCGGGCGGCGACACCGTCCGCGGCGTCGGCCCGGCCATCCATCCCGCCGCCGAGATCACCCCCAACTCGCTGCCGCGCGTCGACGGCGACCAGCAGCTGCTCGACGACGCCACCCGGCAGACCGTCGACGACGGCCACGCGCCGACCGGCGACCACGCCGGCCCCGACTCCGCCGTCGTCGTCATCGACGCGGCACCTGCCGCACCCGCGCCCACCACGGCGGACAAGGTCCGCGACACCACCGCGCGGCCCGCCGCGCCGGCCCTCGCCGGCACGGCCGACGGCCGCGCCCCTCCTGAACCCGTCGCCGCCTGACCGTCCCCGTCCGTGCGAATGTGCCCCTGCGAACGCTCCGCAGGCGGCACCATCGAAGGGTTTCCTGTGTCCGACCGTGAGAGCCGCTCATGATGCTGGCCCTGATCGCCGCGCATTTCGTCGCCGCGGCGCTGGCGCCTGCCCTGGTGTCCTGGCTGCGCCGCCGGGCGTTGCTGGTGCTCGCCGCCGTACCCGCCGCCGGTTTCGTCTGGGCCGTCGCGATGACGGGGAAGGTCCGCCACGGCGGGGCCGTCGAGCAGCAGGTGCAGTGGGTGCAGACGCTGGGACTGGAGCTGTCGTTCCGCCTCACCACCCTCACCTGGGTGATGACGCTGCTGGTCACCGGCGTGGGCGCGCTGGTGCTGGCCTACTGCGCCGCCTACTTCCGCCGCGACGACGCCGGCCTGCCGCGGTTCGCGGGGCTGCTGACGGCGTTCGCGGCGGCCATGCTCGGCCTGGTGGTGGCCGACGACCTGCTGGTGCTGTACGTGTTCTGGGAGCTGACGACGGTCCTGTCGTACCTGCTCATCGGGCACAACCCGGAGCGCAAGGCGAACCGGCGCGCGGCCATGCAGGCGCTCATGGTGACGACGTTCGGCGGGCTGGCGATGCTGGTCGGCGTCATCGTCATCGGGCAGGCGGCCGGGACGTACCGCATCTCGGAGGTGCTGGCGAACCCGCCCGGCGGTGACGCCGTCACCGTCGCGGTCGTGCTGGTGCTGATCGGGGCGGTGTCGAAGTCGGCGCTGATCCCGTTCCACTTCTGGCTGCCCGGCGCCATGGCCGCGCCCACCCCCGTCAGCGCGTACCTGCACGCTGCCGCGATGGTGAAGGCCGGCGTGTACCTGGTCGCGCTGTTCGCGCCGGCGTTCGCCGGGCTGATGCCGTGGCGGCCGCTGCTGCTGACCCTCGGCGTGCTGACGATGCTGCTGGGCGGGTTGCGGGCGCTGCGGCAGACCGACCTCAAGCTGCTGCTGGCGTACGGGACGGTGAGCCAGCTCGGCTTCCTGATCGTGCTGGTCGGCGCCGGCACCCGGTCCGCGGCCATGGGCGGCGTCGCGATGCTGGTGGCGCACGCGCTGTTCAAGGCGACGCTGTTCCTGGTGGTCGGCCTGGTCGACCGCGCCACCGGCACCCGCGACCTGCGCGAGCTGTCCGGGCTGGGCCGCCGGCTGCCGCTGCTCATGGTGACGTCGGTGCTGGCGGCCGCGTCGATGGCGGCCATCCCGCCGCTGGCCGGGTTCGTCGCGAAGGAGACCGCGTACGCCGCCGCCCTCGACATCGCCGAGACCGGCGACGGCACCGGCATCGGGACGTTCGCCGGCTGGGCGCTGGTCGCCGGGCTGGCCGTCGGCTCGGCGCTGACCGCGGCCTACAGCATCCGGTTCGTCTGGGGCGCGTTCGCCGTGAAGCCGGGCGTCGCGCCGATCGCGGCGTCCGACTGCCGGTTCCCGGCCATCGGGTTCTCCGCCGCGCCGGTCATCCTCGCCTTCGGCGGGCTGGGGCTGGGCTTCCTCGGCCCGGCCGAGACCGAGCTGCTGGAGCCGTACGCCGCGCTGTTCCCGGAGGGCGCGCACGAGCCGGAGCTGGCGCTGTGGCACGGCGTCAACAAGGCGTTGGTGCTGTCGATCGCGTCGGTGCTGGTGGGCATCGCGCTGTTCCGCTGGCGCGAGCGCGTCGACCGGGTCGAGGCCGCGCTGGCGCCGCGCGCCGACGCCGAGACGTCGTACCGGACCATCATGCGCGGCGTCGACCGCCTCGCCGTCGAGGTCACCGGTGCCACGCAGCGCGGCTCGCTGCCCAGCTACCTCGCCGTCATCTTCCTGGTGGTGGTCGCGGTGCCGGGCGGTGTGCTGGTGGCGCGGCAGCTGTGGGCGGACGGGCCGGGGGTGCGGGCCTGGGACAGCGTCGGGCAGGCGGTCGTCGGCGCGATCATGATCGCCGCGGCGGTGCTGGCGGCGCGGTCGCGGCGCCGGCTGAAGGCGGTCGTGCTGGCCGGCGGCACCGGCTACGGCATGGCGATGCTGTTCATCCTGCACGGCGCGCCCGACCTCGCGCTCACCCAGGTACTGGTCGAGACCGTCACGCTGGTGATCTTCGTGCTGGTGCTGCGCCGGCTGCCGCCGTACTTCTCCGACCGGCCGCTGACGAAGTCGCGCTGGTGGCGGATCGGGCTGGGGGTCGCCGTCGGCGTCGTGATGGCCGGGCTGGCGCTGGCCGCGTCCGGCGCCCGCACGGCCGATCCGGTGTCCGACGGGTTCGCGGAGCCGGCCGTCAGCTACGGCGGGGGCTACAACATCGTCAACGTCACCCTGGTCGACATCCGGGCGTGGGACACGATGGGCGAGATCTCCGTCCTCGTCGTCGCCGCGACCGGCGTGGCCAGCCTGATCTTCCTCATCACCGGCCGCACCGGGCGGTGGCGGCCAGACGACGCGATCGCCAGCGCGCCCACCCCGACGACGCCGCAGGATCGCCGTCCGCACCGCAACCTGTGGCTGCGGGCCGGGCGCACCGTCGCGCCCGAGGGCCGCTCGATCCTGTTCGAGGTGGTCACCCGGCTGGCCTTCCACGTCGTCATCGTGTTCTCCATCTACCTGCTGTTCGTCGGGCACAACTCGCCCGGCGGCGGGTTCGCCGGAGGCCTGGTGGCCGGGCTGGCGCTGATGGTGCGCTACCTCGCCGGCGGCCGGCACGAGCTGGACGAGGCCGCGCCGGTCGACGCCGGCCTGGTGCTGGGCATCGGGCTGTTCATCGCCACCGGCAGCGGGCTGGTGCCGCTGGCCTTCGGCGGCGACGTGCTGCAGAGCGCCATCGTCGACTTCTCGCTGCCGCTGATCGGCGAGGTGCACTTCGTGACGTCGCTGTTCTTCGACATCGGCGTCTACCTCGTCGTCGTCGGGCTGATGCTCGACGTGCTGCGCAGTCTCGGCGGCGGCATCGACGAGCAGGCCGGCGACGACGCCGAGCCCGGTGAGTCCATCGAGTCCGCGGAGGGGGTGCGATGAGCACCAACCTGGTCCTGGTCGCCGTGGTCGGCGTGTTGTTCGCCGCCGGCGTGTATCTACTGCTCGAGCGCAGCCTGACCCGCGTGCTGGTCGGCGTCATCCTCATCGGCAACGGCGTCAACACGCTGTTCCTGGTGGCGTCCGGGCCGGCCGGGCGGGCGCCGATCGTCGGGCTCAACGACGTCGACGGCATGAGCGACCCGCTGCCTCAGGCGCTGGTGCTCACCGCCATCGTCATCACCCTCGGCGTGACGGCGTTCCTGCTGGCCATGGCCTACCGGGCGTGGCAGCTCAACGGCAACGACGAGGTCCAGGACGACGTCGAGGACGCCTCGATCCGCCGCCGTGCCGAGCGCGACGAGGTGTCGTCCAGCTACGACGACAGCGCCGGCGGCACGATGGACGAGGAAGGTGCCGACGATCCGTCCGCCGAGGACGAGCCGGCCGCCGTCGGGCCCGAGGGGGAGCGCCGGTGAACGCGTCCGCACTCGTCCCGCTGCCCGTCGTGCTCCCGCTGTTCGGTGCAGGGCTGGCGCTCGCGCTCGGCCGGTCGGCCCGCGCGCAGCGCGTGGTGAGCGTCGTCGTGCTGGTGCTCATGGCCGGCATCGCATCGGTGCTGCTGGCCCGCGCCGACGCCGACGGCCCGCAGGTCATGCACGTCGGCGGCTGGCCCGCCCCGATCGGCATCTCGCTGGTCGCCGACCGGCTGTCCGCGCTGATGCTGCTGGTGTCGGTGGTCGTGGCGCTGTGCGTCATGTTGTACTCGCTGAGCCAGGGCCTGGTGGAGTACGGACCGGACACACCGCTGTCGATCTACCATCCGACCTTCCTGATCCTGGTCGCGGGCGTGTCCAACGCGTTCCTGTCCGGCGACCTGTTCAACCTGTACGTCGGCTTCGAGATCCTGCTGGCCGCGTCGTACGTGCTGCTCACGCTGGGCGGCACCGCCGACCGGATCCGGGCCGGCAGCACCTACGTCGTGGTGTCGCTGGCGTCGTCGATCGTGTTCCTGACGGCGATCGCGCTGGTCTACGCCGCCACCGGCACCGTCAACCTGGCCCAGCTGGCCGGGCGGCTGGACGAGTTGCCGTCCGGGGTGGCGCTGATGCTGCAGCTGATGCTGCTGACAGCGTTCGCGATCAAGGCGGCGGTGTTCCCGCTGTCGGCGTGGCTGCCGGACAGTTACCCGACCGCGCCGGCCCCGGTCACCGCGGTGTTCGCCGGGTTGCTGACGAAGGTGGGCGTCTACGCGATCATTCGGACGCAGACGCTGCTGTTCCCGGACAGCCCGCTGTCGGACCCGCTGCTGTGGGCCGCGCTGCTGACCATGGTCATCGGCATCCTCGGCGCCGTCGCGCAGGACGACCTCAAGCGAATGCTGTCGTTCACGCTGGTCAGCCACATCGGCTACATGGTCTTCGGGGTGGCCCTGGCCAGCGACGACGGCCTGTCGGGCGCCATCTACTACGTCGTGCACCACATCGTCATCCAGACCAACCTGTTCCTCGTCGCCGGGATGATCGAGCGGCGCGGCGGCAGCACGTCGCTGGAACGGCTCGGCGGGCTGGCGCGGCTGTCGCCGGTGCTGGCGCTGCTGTTCTTCGTGCCGGCGATGAACCTGGCCGGAATCCCGCCGTTCTCCGGGTTCCTCGGCAAGCTCGGGCTCATGCAGGCCGGTGTCGACAACGGCAGCTGGCTGGCGTACGTGCTGGTCGCCGGCAGCGTCGTCACCAGCCTGCTGACGCTGTACGCCATGGCGAAGGCGTGGAACCGGGCGTTCTGGCAGCCGTCGCTGGAGGACGAGGTGGTCTCGGCCGGCCCGACGACCGACCTGCACCGCAAGCCCGTGCGCACCGACCCGCCGCCGGTCTCCGGGAAGGTCGCGGCGGTCGCCGTGCGGGCCGGGATGGCCGGGCCTGCCGCCGTGCTGCTGGCCGTCGGCGTCGCGATGACGGTGTTCGCCGGGCCGCTGTTCGGGCTCACCGACCGCGCCGCCGCCGACCTGCGTGAGCGCACCCCGTACATCGAGGCCGTCCTGCCGGGAGGTGCGCCGTGAGCAACGACGTGTCCGACGACCTGCCCGGCGACGTCCCCTCGCGGCGCACCGGCGTGCAGTGGCCGATGCTGATCGGGCTGACCATCGTCTGGGTGCTGCTCTGGGGCGGCCTGACGGTGACGAACGTGCTGTCAGGGCTGGTCGTCGCCGTCGTCGTCACCCTGGTGTTCCCGCTGCCGCCGATCGTGTTCGGCGGGAAGCTGCGGCCACGCGGCCTGGCCGTGCTGATCGGCTGGTTCGTCGTCGAGCTGTTCGTGGCCAGCGTCGAGGTGGCGGTGCAGGCGCTGCGTCCCGGGAAGCAGCCGCCGAACGCCGTCATCGAGGCCGACCTGCGCAGCCACTCCGACCTCTACCTGACGCTCACCGCCGAGCTGCTCTCGCTCGTCCCCGGCAGCCTGGTGGTCGAGGCGCGCCGGTCGACGTCGACGCTGTTCCTGCACGTTCTCGGCGTGCGCGACGCCGAGGACGTCGAGAAGGCGCGGCGGCGGGCGCTGCGGCAGGAGGAGCGGGTCATGCTGGCGCTGGCGTCCGACGAGGAACTGGCCGCGTACCGGGCCGAAGTGGAGGCGAGCCGATGACCGTCGTGATCTGGGTGTGCGCCGCCATGCTGAGCGTCGCCGCCTTCCTCGTGCTGACGCGCATGGCCGTCGGCCCGACCATGCTCAACCGGGTGGTCGCGATGGACGTGCTGATCGCGATCGTCGTGGCCGGGCTCGGCCTGGAGGCGGCGCTGAACCAGCACGCCACCACGCTGCCGATCCTGGTGGTGCTGTCGCTGGTCGGCTTCGTCGGCTCGGTCAGCGTCGCCCGCTTCGCCGCCCACGACGACAAGGGGGAGGGCTCGTGACCTGGTTCGACGTCGCCTCCGCGGTCTGCCTGCTGGCGGGGTGCGGGCTGTCGCTGGTCGCCGCGATCGGACTCATCCGGTTCCCCGACCTGCTCAGCCGCATGCACGCCGGCACGAAGCCGCAGGTGCTCGGCCTGCTGCTGATCCTCGTCGGGGTCGGGCTGCGGCTGCGCGACTGGAGCGAGGTCGGCATGCTGCTGGCCGTCGCGCTGTTCCAGCTGATGACCGCCCCGGTGGCGGCGCACATGGTCGGCCGGGCCGCCTACCGCCGCGGCGCGGTTCGGCGCGACACCCTGCTCGTGGACGAGTTGACGCCGGCATTGGAGGCGGAGGACCGGGACTGAGGGGCCGGTTCTTCGGCGGGCCGTTCTCGGTTGGCCGGGCGCTCGTTGCGTGGGGTTGCCGCGTGGGCCTGCCCCCCGGGCCCCCGTTCAAGCATCGTCAGGGGGGCCGCCGAAGAATGGGCCCGGCTTCTCGCTCTGCTGGGGTTCGGGTCCGCTGGCGGCTGGCGGCTGGCGGCTGGCGGCTGGCGGGTTGTGGGTGGGGTTCTGGCTACCAGCTTCGCTCGGCTCCCTGGCCGCACTGGGTGTTCATCCACCTTTTGCGTTGTCAGGGCAGCACAGAAGGTTGATGATCATGGGCTGGCCGTGGCGCATGGGTGTGGAAGTGGTGTGGCCCGGCGACGACGCTGTGCGGGGCGTCGCGCCGTGGTAGGTAGACCCCTCCCGGCCCGGATGGGGCCCACCCTACGGGCGGGCACCGACAACGTCGCGCCACGCGAACCGGGCGGCACGGAACCGGCGGGTCAGAGCGGGCGCGAGTAGTAGCGCACCGACTTGCCGCGGCCGATCAGCGCGGCCGAGCCGACCGGGGTGAACCCCATGGAGGTGTGCAGCGCGTCGGAGGCCGGGTTCGGCGGGTCGAGGTTGACCTCGGCGCACAGCAGCGACTGCCCCTCGGCGCGGGCCGCCGCGATGACGTCCTCGTAGAGCGCTCGGGCCAGCCCCTGGCCGCGGGTGGCCGGCGACACCACGACGCGGTCGATGTAGGCGAAGCGTGGGTGGCGGGCCTTGAACCAGTCGAAGTTCTGGCTGGACCGGACGGTGTCCTGGTCGAACGCGATGACCATGGCGCTGAGGTCGTCGGTGACGCGGACCCGCCAGGCCACCTTCAGCAGCTCGCGGAACTCGTCGGCGGTCAGCTCGGACAGCTCGAGCGCGTGATCGTTGTTCAGCCGCAGCAGGGCGGCCTCGTCGGCGGTGGCAGGGGCGCGGAAGGTGTGCGGCACGGTTCGAGCGTAAGGGAAGACGCCGAGGCGCCCACGGGTTGCCCACGGTATGACGATCGACGTGGGACGGGCAGGGGTGTGGGTCGGCGCGCGGAGCTGGCCGGGCGACGCGGGGGAGGTGGCCGAGGCGTTCGCCGAGCTGGAGGCGCTGGGCTACGGCGCGGCCTGGCTGGGCGGCGCCAGGGGCGACCTCGTCCATCCGGCGCAGATCCTCGGCGCCACGACGCGGCTGACGGCGGCCACCGGCATCGTCAACGTGTGGACCGAGCCCGCGGACGAGGTGGCGGCGTCGTTCCACCGGGTCGACGGCGCGCACCCCGACCGGCTGCTGCTGGGCATCGGCGCGGGACACGCGGAGCTCGTCGAGCAGCACGGCCACCAGTACCACCGCCCGTACAGCAAGGTCGTCGAGTACCTCGACCAGCTCGACGCGGCGAGGGTGCCGGCGGAGAAGCGGGCGGTCGCGGCGCTCGGGCCGCGGACGCTGCGGCTGGCGGGCGAGCGCAGCCGCGGCGCGCATCCCTACCTCGTCACCCCCGAGCACACCCGGCTGGCCCGCGACGTCCTCGGCGAGGGGCCGCTGCTGGCGCCGGAGCAGAAGGTGGTGCTGGAGGTGGCTCGGGCAGCCGCCGGCTGGTCGAGGCGCTGGTCGCGTGGGGCGACCCCGAGACCATCGGCCGGCGCGTCGCCGAGCACCACGAGGCTGGCGCCGACCACGTCTGCGTCCAGATCCTGACCGACCGGCCCGGGTTGCCGCGGGCCGAGTGGCGGGCGCTGGCGCCGGTGCTGACCGCGTAGTCAGGGGCGGGGCGTCAGGTAACCGCGCGAGAACGCCGTCGCCACGGCGGCCGCGCGGTCGTTGACGCCGAGTTTGGCGTAGACGTGCAGGAGGTGCGTCTTGACCGTCGCCTCGCTGATGAACAGCTGCTTCGCCGCCTCGCGGTTCGTCGCGCCGCCGGCGATGAGCTCCAGCACCTCCAGCTCCCGCTGCGACAGCGGTTCCGCCGCCGGCCGGCGCAGCCGCCCCATCAGCCGGGACGCCACGGCGGGGGAGAGGACGGCCTGGCCGCGCGCCGCCGCCTCGACCGCGCGGAACAGCTCCTCGCGCGGCGCGTCCTTGAGCAGGTAGCCGGTGGCGCCGGCCTCGATGGCCGGCAGCACATCGCTGTCGGTGTCGTACGTGGTGAGGACGAGGACCTTCGCCTCGACGCCGCGCCGGGCCAGCTCCTCGATCGCGGTGACGCCGTCGGTGCCGGGCATGCGCAGGTCCATGAGGATGACGTCCGGCCGCAGCTTCTCGCCGACGGCGACCGCCTCGGCGCCGTGGGCGGCCTCGCCGACCACCTCGAACCGCGGATCGGCGCTGAACATGCCGCGCAGGCCGTCGCGCACGACGGGGTGGTCGTCGACGATGAGCAGCGAGATCACCGGGCGGCACCGGCCGGGATCGCCGGGACGGACGCGGAGACGGCGGTGCCGCCGCCCGGCTCGGACTCGACGTCGAGCCGGCCGGCCAGGCGCTGCACCCGCTGCCGCATGCCGGCCAGCCCGAACCCGCCGCCCGCGGCGTCGCCGGTGCGGGCCGCGCCGGGCTCGAAGCCGACGCCGTCGTCGCGCACGTCCAGGGTCACGAGGTCCTCCATGTACGACAGGGTCAGCCCGACGCGGCCGGCCCGCGCGTGCTTCGCGACGTTGGCCAGCGCCTCCTGCGCCGCCCGCAGCAGCGTCACCTCGACCTCGGCGTGCATCGGCCGGGCGTCGCCCGTGGTGGTCAGCACCGCGTCGATGCCGTTCACCTCCGACCAGCGCCGCACGACGTCGCCGATGGCGTCGGGCAGCCGGGCGCCGGCCAGCAGCTCGGGCTGCACCGCGTGCACCGTGCGGCGGGCCTCGGTGAGGCTCTCGCGGGCCAGCTCCATCGCGGTCGTGACGTGCCGCCGCGCGGTCGCCGGGTCGGCCAGCGTCTGCTCGGCGGCCTGCAGCTGCGTGACGATGCCGGCCAGCCCCTGCGCCAGCGTGTCGTGGATCTCGCGGGCCATGCGCTGCCGCTCGTCGTGCACCCCGGCCTCGCGCGCCTGCACCAGCAGCTGCGCGTGCAGGCCGGCGTTCTCGGCCAGCGCCGCCTCCAGCTCGGCGTTGGCGCGCCTCAGCTCGTCGCCGTTCCGGTCGGAGGCGTCGGCGAGGTGGAAGAAGATCGACGACAGCACGATCGCGACGACCGCGACCACGGCCCACTGCCCCCACCCGTCCGGCCGGATCGCCTCGATGCCGCCGACGTACGTCACGGCCGTGATCGCCGACGTCGCGGCCACCCCGGCGTAGCGCCAGCGGCCGGTCAGGCACACCGCCGCGTGCACGTAGCCGGTGAACGCGAAGATGCCGTACCAGGGGGCGAGCAGCACCAGGCCGGCCGCCAGCGCCGTCAGGCCCGTGTAGTAGAGCGCCATCAGCGGCCGGCGCCGCCGCCAGCCGGGGTGCAGGGTGACGAACCAGGCGATCCAGGCCGCCGTCGCGAGCGTCAGGCCGAGCACCGCCGGGACTCGCACGTCGAGGTCCCAGACCGGCAGCAGCGACATGACGGTGCTGACGGCCAGCAGAAGGTACGGCGCGGCCTCGAAGAACGCGGTCTCGCGGCGTTCCCAGCGCTCGGCCTGGCTGCTCAACGACTCACTCCCAGCGGAAATACCGCGCGGCCAGCGCACCCGCGACCACCGTCCAGGCGAGCAGGACGGCGACGTGCAGCGGCTGCGGCCAGTGGCCCGCGGCGGCGTCCTGCAATGATTGCACGCCGGCGCCCAGCGGCGTGGCGTCACTGATGCCGCGCAGCACGTCGTTCATGGAGTCGCGCGGGATCCACAGGCCGGCGAAGAACAGCAGCGGGAACATCAGCACGGTGCCGATCGACCCCGCGCTCTTCCCGTTCGGCGCCAGCGACGCCACCAGGAGGCCGACGGCGAACATCGCCAGCGCGCACAGCACGAACGCGACGACGTAGGCGAGCGGCGCCTCCGGCAGGCGGACGTCGAAGCCCAGCCGGGCCACGGCGAGCACGAGCAGCATGGTCGCGACGGACAGCGCCGTCGACATCAGCAGTTGCGCCGCCAGCATCGTCCGCGGCGTCACCGGCGTCGTGCGCATGCGCCGCAGGATGCCCTTCTCGCGGTACGTGGCGAACTGCTGCGGCAGCCCGGTCAGCGCGAACATCGTGATGCCGGTGGCGACGAGGATCGGCGCGTACAGGTCGATCACGCGCAGGCCGCCGAGGTCCGCCTGGTGCTCGCGGAACGCCGGGACGAGGCCGAGGATGACGAACAGGATCGGTGGGAACGCGAGCGCGAAGAACACGCTCATCGGCTCGCGGAAGAACAGTCTGGTCTCGGTGGTGGTGAGCCTGGTCAGGGTGGACATGGTGCTCCTCAGACGTCGATCGGGCGGTCGGTGAGCGCGACGAACGCGTCGTCCAGCGACGCCTGTTCCAGCCGCAGCCCCGCCGCGGTGATCCCCTGGGCGGCGAGCGTCGCCGTCACGGCGAGCAGCAGGTTGCCCGTCCCCGTGACGACGAGCTGCCCGCCGGCCCGCCGGACGTCGTCGACCTCGGGCAGCGCCGTCAGCAGGGCGGGGTCCAGAGCTGCGGACGGCCGGAACCGGACCCGCTGCCGGTCGTCGACCCGCGCCACCAGCCCGGCCGGCGTGTCCAACGCCACCACACCTCCGGCGTCGATGACGGCGATCCGGTCGCAGAGGCGTTCGGCCTCCTCCATGAAGTGCGTGACCATGAGGATCGTCACGCCGCGGTCGCGGATCGCCTCGATCAGCCCCCACGCGTCGCGCCGCGCCTGCGGGTCCAGGCCCGTCGTCAGCTCGTCCAGCACCGCCACCCGCGGGTTCCCGACCAGCGCGAGCGCGATGGACAACCGCTGCTTCTGCCCGCCCGACAGCCGCCGGAACTGGGTGTGCGTCTTGTCCTCGAGCTTCAGTGTGTGGACGAGCTCGCGCCAGTCCGCCGGCCGGCGGTAGAACGAGCTGTACAGCTGCATCGCCTCGCCGACGGTCAGCTTGTCGGGCTGCTCGCTCTCCTGCAGTTGCGCGCCGAGCAGCTCCCGCACCTCCGGGTCGCGCGGATGCAGCCCGGCCACGCTGATGCGGCCCGCGTCGGGGGTGCGCAGCCCCTCGATGCACTCGACGGTCGTCGTCTTCCCGGCCCCGTTGGGACCGAGGATGCCGAAGATCTCACCCTCCTCGACCGCCAAGCTCACCCCGTCGACGGCCGTGTGGTCGCCGTACCGTTTGACCAGGCCTTCTACCTCGATGATCGCCATGTCCACCAGCCTGCCGGTGGGCACGGCGCGGCGAATCGACCGCCGGGCTACAGCGGCGATCCACCGATCGGTTGATGCGGCGTCAGGCGTGCTGGGTGAGGCGCCCGGTGTCGACGTCGTAGAGGAAGCCGCCGACGGGGACGTGCGGCGGGAAGAAGGGCCACGACCGGATGCGCTGCACGTCAGCGCCGAGGGTGGCCTTCTGGTCGGCGATCAGGTGGAAGTCGAGGCTGCGGACGTCGATGCCGGACGACTGCTCGATGGCCGCGGCCACCTCGTCGGCCGTGGCGCTGGCCATCTTGCACCTGGTGTGCGCCACCACCATGATGCGCGTGACGCCCAGCAGGTGGGTCGCCAGCGCGAGGGTGCGCAGGACGTCCGTGGTGACGCGGGCGCCGGCGTTGCGCATGATCTTGGCGTCGCCGGGCTTCAGCCCGAGCATGTCCAGGGGCTCGATGCGGGAGTCCATGCACGTGACGACGGCCAGGCCGCGGGCGGCGACGGGTTCGAGGCCGGCCAGGGCGAACCGGGCCGTGTAGTCGTCGTTGCCGGCCAGGACGTCGGCGAACTCCTCGGTCTGCATCGGGCTCCTCTCACTGCGGGACGGGGACGTCGGCGCGGTACGCGACGGGGGTGCCGGGCGGCTTGCCGCACGACTCCGGGCGCGGCGGCGGCTGCTCCTCGGCCCGGACGGCGACCGTCCAGCTCCGCCCGTCACGGTGCGCGACGACGGCGTGCCAGGCGGCCTCGGCGACCGGCGTCACGGCGGGGACGAGGAGGTCGTCGAGGCCGGTGTCGCCGAGCTGACGGCGGACGGCGGCCTCGGCGGCCTGTCCGGGCCGGGAGAACGTGCTGCGCCCGCGGTACCCGTCGCCGAGGAAGTGGCCGTCGCGGGCGGACTCGACGAGCAGCAGCGCCTGCTTGTCGTCGAGCCGCCCGTACGTGACGCCGTGCGGCAGCAGCACCGCCGTCGGCGCGAAGCGGTGCCCGCCGAGGTGCGTCGTCTCCCAGACCCGGCCGAGCACGTCGTCGCGCAGGCCGGCGACCAGGGCGCGGCCCTTCACCGCGCAGCACAGGTCGCGGCGGCCGTTCGTGCAGACCAGCATCAGCGGCTCGGCCTCCGGCTGGAGACCGTCCAGGCCGGACGGCACACCGGAGCCCAGCGCCGCGAAGTCCAGCGAGAGCAGGACGGACGGGTCGGGCAGCCAGCCGCCGAGCAGGAACGTGGCGCCCGGCGTCGTGCCGGCCAGCCAGACGCGGTGCGCGGCGGGGTAGTGGGTGTCGGGGTGCCGCCGCGGCCGCCGGACCAGCGCGACCCGCCCGCCGTGCGCGCCTGCCGCGGCGTCGAGCCCGGCGCCCAGCTCGGGGTCGAGGTGCGACTGCGTCAGCGCCTTCGCGCCCCACGGCCCGGGCTGCTCGACGACCAGCCACCAGGACGCGACGGGCGCCGTGCCGGCCAGCGGCTCGGCCAGCTCGCGGCCGAGGTCCGAGCAGAGGGTCACGACTCCACGGTACGGGCCCGGTGCCGCAGCAGCAGCACGGCACCCAGCGCGGCCGCCGCGGCGCACACGGCGGCGCCGGTGAACGTCGCCTGCAACTGCTCGACGATGGCGTGCCGGACGGCGTCGTCGTACGGGTCGCAGTTCGTGGGGGAGTCGGGGCACAGGACGGCCGGCGACTCGATGTCGGCCTGGACGGAGTACAGCCGCCGCAGCCCGATCGCGGTCAGCGCGGACAGCCCGGCCAGCATGCCGATCATCCGCGCGACGACGAGCAGCGCGCTGGCC
This sequence comes from Jiangella sp. DSM 45060, assembly GCF_900105175.1. NCBI lineage: Bacteria > Bacillati > Actinomycetota > Actinomycetes > Jiangellales > Jiangellaceae > Jiangella > Jiangella sp. DSM 45060. The sequence goes on from NZ_LT629771.1 coordinate 2,533,516, forward strand.
ACGCCGTGCGTCTCGCGCGGGGCCGCGGCCAGCAGCGCCGCGTTGACCGGCGCGATGGCCAGCCCGAACCCGAGCCCGGCCGCCACCAGCACCGCGTCGTCCAGCACGCCGTCGAGCGACCCCACGCCCCACGTCGCCATGACGGCCAGCCCGGCCGTGCCCAGCGCCATCCCGGACCCGGCCAGCAGCGCCGGGCCGTGCCGGCGCAGCAGCCAGCCGCCCGCGAGTGCGCCGATCGGCAGCGCCACGAGGAACCGCAGCAGCACCAGCGCCGCGTCCAGCTGGTCGGCGCCGTCGAGGACGGTGCGGGCCAGGATCGGGACGTCGACGACGACGGAGACCAGCGCCGCGCCGACGAACAGGCTCACGACCAGCGCGCCCCACGAGCGCCGGTCGCGGACGGCGGCCGGCGGGACGAGCGGCGCCGCGGCCCGGCGCTGCCGCCAGGCGAACGCCGCGAGCGCCACGGCGGACCCAGCCAGCAGCCACGGCCCGGACGGCGCCATCAGCTCGACCGCGGGGTCGGCGACGGCGAACGTCAGCACGATGCCGCCGAGCGCGACGCCGAGCAGCAGCGCGCCGGGGAGGTCGGCCGCCCGCAGGACGGCGGGGGCGCGGCGCAGCGGCAGCAGCGGCCGGGGCGCCGTCAGCTCCCGCGCCACGAACGCCACGAGCAGCACGAACGCGGCCAGCGCGAGCGGCGTCGTCCAGTCCCGCCCGTCGGAGCGCGGGACCAGCAGCTCGCCCCACCGGACGCTCTGCTCCAGCGACGACGGACGGGTGACGGCGAGGCCGGCGCAGGTCAGCGCGCCCAGCCCGAGCAGCAGGCCCGCGACGTCGAACCGCCCGGCGGGTGCGGCAGGCTCGGAAGGCGCCGACCCGCGGCCGCGCCCGGCCGCCGTCCCCACGAACAGGGCGGCGCCGATGCCGAAGTTCACCCAGAAGATCGCCCGCCAGTCCGCCACCGCGAGGATCGCCGCCCCGAACAGCGGCCCGAGCACCGACCCCAGCTCCTGCACGGCGCCGACCAGCCCGAGCGGCACGCCGCGCCGCTCCGGCGGCCACAGGTCGGCGACCAGCGCCAGCGTCACCGGGACCAGTGCCCCGCCGCCCGCGCCCTGCAGGAACCGCCCGACGACGGCGCCCGCCACGCCGTCGGCCGACGCCGTCAGCAGCGACCCGGCGGTGAACACCAGCAGCGAGCCGGTCAGCACCGGCAACCGGCCGGTGACGTCGGACACCCGCCCGACCAGCGGCAGCACGACCACGTAGCCGAGCAGGAACATCGAGACCAGGGGAGCGGCGCGCTGGAGCTCGTCGGCGTCCAGCCCGACGCCCACCATCATGTCCGGCAGCGCCAGGACGATGACGTACGTGTCGGCGGCGGCCAGCAGGACGCCGACGACTCCGAGAGCGAGTGCGGCGCGGCCGGTCCGGTCAGCTGTCCGGAGCACTGATCTCAGCGGGCTCGTCGTACTTCTCGAGGCGGACGGTGTAGGTCTGCTCGTCGCCGCCGTCGTAGAACGGGCCGGTCAGCGTGGCCTGGCGCAGCTGGCCGGTCTCGGTGTCGAGCGCCCACACGGCCTCGACGTCGGCGGACGGGTCGGCGATGGTGAGCACCTCGCCGACCAGCTCCCCCGGCAGCACGGACTCGACCTGGTCGTAGACGTCGCCGTCGACGCGGACCTGCTCGCCGGCGGTGATCTCGGTGCCGGACGTCAGCAACTGGCTGACCCCGTGGTCGGGGTCGATCAGCAGGCCGGGGTCGCCGAACCCGAGGTCGTCGGCGTTCACTTCCTCGAACCCACTGGTCAGCGGCAGTTGCGCCCACAGTTTGCCGTCGACGGAGACGACCTCGATGGTGGCCGGCAGCGCGCCGGCGCGGATGCGGATCTCGCCCTCGAACGACGATGGCGGCACCGCGACGCCCTCGCCGCCGACGACGACCGTGCCGTCGTCGGGGAGGTCGTCGCCCTCGAGCACGAACGTGACGCTGGACGCCTCGTTGAGGAGGTCGGCGGCGGTCTCGAGCTGGGCCTGCGGGTCGTCGTCCGGCGTGCTCCCGCCGCCGCCGTCGCCGTCGTCGCTGCACGCCGTCAGGGCCAGCGCGGCGACGACGAGCGCGGCGGGCAGCATGCGGCGGGCGGTGTGGCGCATGGCGGCAGTCTGCCAGCCTTTTCGCCCACCGTGACCCACGACACCCGACCTGGACATCGACTGCTCTCCTCCCATTCGGTGCGCGGCCACGATGCGGGGTCGCGGCTGTGATTTCGCTGAGAGTCCGCGCACTTGCGATACGGACCTGTTGCGTATCGATAGAGATGGGTCTACCGTCGAGCCGATAACCGATACGGTACGTCGCCGTATCGAAAGATCGGAAGCAGGGAAGGACCCGCCATCGTGGACCCAGCGACGATCCACAACCGGCGATGGAGCATCCTCGGCGTCCTCGTCGTGAGCCTGCTCGTCGTCGTGCTCGACAACACGGTGCTCAACGTCGCGCTCCGCACCATTCAGGACGATCTCTCGGCCACCCAGAGCGAGCTGGAGTGGGCGATCAACTCCTACACCCTCGTCTTCGCCGGACTGCTGTTCACGTTCGGCCTGCTCGGCGACCGGTTCGGCCGCCGGCGCATGCTCATGCTCGGCCTGCTGCTGTTCGGCATCGCGTCGGCGGTCTCCGCCTACGCGTCGTCGCCGGAGCAGCTGATCGCGGCCCGCGCCTTCATGGGCGTCGGCGCGGCCGCTGTCATGCCGTCCACGCTCGCGATCATCACCCACGTCTTCGAGCCGGAGGAACGCGGCCGGGCCATCGGCATCTGGGTCGCGTCGGTCGGGATCTCCATCGTGCTCGGGCCGGTGCTCGGCGGCGCGCTGCTGGAGCGGTTCTGGTGGGGGTCGGTGTTCCTCATCAACGTGCCGGTGGTGCTGCTCGGGCTGGCGCTGATCGCGTGGCTCGTCCCCGAGTCGCGCAACCCGTCGCCCGGCCGGCTCGACCCCGGCGGCGTGCTGCTGTCCATCGTCGGTCTGACGCTGCTCGTCTACGGCATCATCGAGGGCGGCGAACGGGCCACCGTCACCGACCCGCTGGTCTGGGGGTCGACGCTCGGCGGGCTGGCCGTGCTGGCGCTGTTCGTCTGGTACGAGCGCCGGTCCGACCACCCCGCCCTGGACGTCGCGCTGTTCCGCAACCCGGTGTTCTCGGCCTCGGTGACGACGATCGGGCTGGTCTTCTTCGCCATGCTCGGCACGTTCTTCTTCATGACGTTCTACCTGCAGATCGTCCGCGGGTACACGCCGCTGGAGACCGGCCTGATGTTCCTGCCGTTCGCCATCGCGCAGACGGCGTTCGCGACGTTCTCGTCGACGGCGGTGCAGCGGTGGGGCATCCGGGCCGTGACGGCGACCGGGTTGACGCTCGTCGCGGCCAGCCTGGTCGCGATGGGGTTCATCGACGAGACCACGCCGCTGTGGTACCTGCTCGCCGCGTTCTTCGTCCAGGGCGCCGGCATCGCCAACGTCATGCCGCCCGCCACGACCGCGGTCATGGCCGCCGTGCCGCGCGAGAAGGCCGGCGTCGGCTCCGCCGTGAACAACACGATGCGCCAGGTCGGCGGCGCGCTCGGGGTCGCCATCCTGGGCGCGGTGCTGTCGGCGCGGTACCGGTCCGGTGTGGACGACGCGGTCGGCGTGCTGCCCGCGGGTGTCCGGCACGCGGCCGCGGAGTCGCTCGGCACCACCATGCAGGCGGCCGAGCGGGCCGGCGTCGTCGCGCAGGTCCGCGGCCCGGCGTTCGCGGCCTTCCTCAGCGGCGTGCACTGGGTAGCCTTCTTGGGAGCCGCGGTCGCGGCGCTGAGCGTCCTCGTCGTCACGGTGTTCCTGCCGGGCCGGCCGGGGCGTCCCGCGCCGTCACCGTCGGGGGCTCCGGAGGCGCCGGAGCCGCAGACAGCGAGGACGTGACCTGACATGACGGAGATCGCTCGGGTGGAGCGGCGCAGCGGCCGGCCGCGCAGCGAGGACGCCGACCGGGCGATCATCGACGCGACCCTCGACCTGCTCGCGGAGTCCGGCATCGCCGGCACCACCATCGAGGGGGTCGCCGCCCGGGCCGGCGTCGGCAAGACCACCATCTACCGGCGGTGGAAGGGCCTCGAGAGCCTCATCTGCGACGCCGTCGCGGAGCTCAAGGGCCCGCTGCCGACGCTGCCCGGCACGTCCCTGCGCGACGACCTCCTGGCGCTGGCCGAGGCGGCGGCGCGCGGACGCGAGTCGGCCCGCAACCGCAAGGTGTACGCCTGCTTCGTCGGCGAGATGGCCCGCTACCCGGCGCTGGCCGCCCAGTACCGCGAGTCGGTCATCCGCCCGCGGCGGGCGCTCACGCAGGCCGCCCTGCAGCGCGCCATCGACCGCGGCGAGCTGCGCGACGACCTCGACCTCGACGTCCTGGCCGAGATCGTCACCGCGCCGACGATGCAGTGGATGCTGCACAACCCCGACCGCAGCCCGACCCGCGAACTGCTCGAGCAGCTCCTCGACGGCGTGTTGCGCGGGGTCGCGCGCGGGTAGGCCTACTCCAGTTCCAGCGTCCCCTGCTCGGCTTCGGCGACGGGCTCCTCGGCGGGTGGCGGCGGCTGCTCGTCGTCACCACCCGGGAGGGGTCCGGCGACGGCCGCGATGGGCTGGGCGACCGCGATGCCGGAGCCGTCGCGGCGGCCGGTCGCGGGCGGTAGCTCGATCGGCACGCCGCTGGCGGCCGCGGCCCGCGGCGGCGCCGTGCCCACCCACGAGAGCAGCAGGGTGTCCTCGCCCTTGAGGAACCGGTGGCAGCGCACGCCGCCGGTCGCTCGGCCCTTCGCGGGGTACTCGGAGTACGGGGTGACCTTGACCGCTCCCGGCTGGGTGCCCGGCAGGGCCGTGGAGGAGCCGGAGACGGTGACGACGGCGCCGGCGCGCGAGGCGTCGACCGCGCCGAAGAACGTCACCTTCGCGCCGGACGACAGCTTGATGCCGGCGATGCCGCCGCCCGACCGGCCCTGCGGCCGCACCGCCGACGCGGCGAAGCGGAGCAGTTGCGCGTCGGAGCTGACGAACACGAGGTCTTCGTCGCCGGTGCGCAGCTCGACGGCGCCGACCACGCGGTCGCCGTCGTCGAGGCGGATGACGTCGTAGGCGTCCTTGCCCGGGTGGTCCGGGACGACCCGCTTGACGACGCCGCGCTCCGTGCCCAGCGCCAGGCCGGGGGAGTCGGTAGCGAACGTCGTCAACGCCAGCGCCCGTTCACCGGCGTCGAGCTCGATGAACTCCTTCAGCGCCGCGCCGCCGGCGAGCGTCAGCGCCGCCGTCGGGGGCAGCGACGGCAGGTCGAGCACGGACAGCCGCAGCACCCGCCCGGCCGACGTGACGACGCCGACCTCGCCGCGGGCCGTCGACGCCGCCACGGACACGACGACGTCGTGCTTGGACCGCTTGTCGCCGTAGAGCAGCGGTTCCTCGCCGGCCGTTCGCGCCAGCAGCCCCGACGACGACAGCAGCACCTGGCAGGGGTCGTCGGCGATCTCCAGCGACGTGGCACCGGCCCGGGTGGTGACGGCGCCGGACTCTTCCAGCAGGACGGTGCGCCGCGGCGTGGCGTGCGCGGCGGCGATCTCGGCCAGCTCGTCGGACACCGCCTGGCGCAGCAGGCCCTCGTTCTCGAGCAGCGCCGTCAGCTCGGCGATGGTGCGCCGCAGCTCCTCGCCCTCCTTCTCCAGCTCCAGCCGGTCGTAGCGGGTGAGCCGGCGCAGCGGGGTGTCGAGGATGTAGCGGGCCTGGATGTCGGAGAGGTCGAAGACCGCCATCAACCGCTCGCGTGCGGCCGACGCGTCGTCGGAGGAGCGGATGACCGCGATGACCTCGTCGATGTCGAGCAGCGCGATCATCAGGCCGTCGACGAGGTGCAGCCGGTCGGCCGCCTTGGTGCGGCGGAACTCGCTGCGCCGCCGCACGACGGACAGGCGGTGCGCGATGAAGACCTCGAGCAGCTCCTTGAGGCCCAGCGTGCGCGGCTGGCCGTCGACCAGCGCGACGTTGTTGATGGAGAAGGAGTCCTCCAGCGGGGTGAGGCGGTACAGCTCCGCCAGCACCGCCTCGGGGACGAAGCCGCTCTTCAGCTCGATGACGAGGCGCAGCGCGGTGTTGCGGTCGGTGTAGTCGACGACGTCGGCGACGCCCTGCAGCTTCTTGTTGCGGACCAGCTCGACGATGCGCTCGCGGACCCGCTCCGGGCCGACCATGTACGGCAGCTCGGTGATGACGATGCCCTTGCGGCGGGCGGTGATGTTCTCGATGCGGGCGGTCGCGCGGGTCTTGAACGCGCCCCGGCCGGTCTCGTAGGCCTCGCGGACGCCGTCGAGCCCGATGATGCGCCCGCCGCTGGGGAGGTCGGGCCCGGGCACGAAGCGCATGAGGTCGTCGAGGCTCGCCTCGGGGTTCGTCAGCAGGTGCCGGGTGGCGTCGATGACCTCGCCGAGGTTGTGCGGCGCCATGTTCGTCGCCATGCCGACGGCGATGCCGGTGGCGCCGTTGACCAGCAGGTTCGGGAACGCCGCCGGCAGCACCTCGGGCTGCTCGAACTGCCCGTCGTAGTTCGGCACCATGTCGACGACGTTCTCGTCGAGCGACCGGACCAGCAGCATGGCGGGCTCACTCATGCGGCACTCGGTGTACCGGTACGCGGCCGGGCCGGCGTCGAGCGAGCCGAAGTTCCCGTGCCCGTCGACCAGCGGCACCCGCATGGCCCACGGCTGCGCCATGCGCACCAGGGTGTCGTAGATGGCGCCGTCACCGTGCGGGTGCAGCTTGCCCATCACGTCGCCGACGACGCGGCCGCACTTCACGTGCGGGCGGTCGGGGCGCAGGCCCATCTCGTTCATCTGGAACAGGATCCTGCGCTGCACCGGCTTCAGCCCGTCGCGGGCGTCCGGGATGGCGCGGGAGTAGATGACCGAATAGGCGTACTCGAGGAAGCTGCCCCGCATCTCCTCCGAGACGTCGACGTCGAGGATGACTTCCTCGAAGTCCTCGGGCGGGGGTGTCGTGGTCCGGCGTGCCATGCCGACCATTCTCGCCCCCCGAGGGCCGCGGTTCGTGCAGCGACCCGCAGCTGAGTCGGTCGCGGGCCCTACTCGGCGTCCTGTGCCTCGATCAGGTCGAGGTCGCGGACGCAGAAGCGGTGGTGCTCGAAGGTATCGTTGAGCACCGTGCCGAGGCACTGCCGCACCGAGCGGCCCCGGGCGTACGGCGGCCAGACGTCGTCGTCGGGCACCGGCGCTCGCGCTGCGAGCTGCGCAGGGGTGACGTCGTCGAGCCAGGCCTCGAGCTCGGCGGCCTGTGCCTCACGCACGCCGACGATCTCGTCGAGGGCCGGATCGAGCGAGGGGTCGAGCCCGTGCGCTCCTCGGTAGGGCTCGACGGTCGGCCCGATGCCCATCGGCGTGAACAGCTCGGTCGAGCCCAGGCAGCAGCGGCGGAACCACGAGTCGTGGACGAAGACCAGGTGGCGCAGCGTCTGCGCCGCCGACCACTCGTCGTTCACGCTGCGGCGCTCGATGCCTGGCGTACGGCGGATCCGCTCGATCGTGGTGGCCCAGGCGGCATGGAGCTGACGCGCTGCCTCGCGCAGGTCGGCCGGGTCCTCGGAGCGGATCAGCAGCCGCACCGGATGACGCCGGTCGAGCTCCGCCTGGACATACCCAGTGACCTCGACCCCGTTCACCACGAGGTTGGTGACGAGCCCGTCGATCACGGCGTCCTGCATGACGACGCCGATCAGGCGGGCCCCGGTCAGGTCGCACTCCCGGAACTCCGTCCCGCGCAGATCCTCGTCGACATGACGCGTCATGACGAGAACTCTAGCGACAGCGCGAAGATCGCCGCCACGGCGGGGACGACGACGAGGGCGCCGGCGATGACGGGGTAGCGCTCGAGCAGCGGGACGGCGTGCGGGTAGCGGCGGGCGAGGGCGCGGGCCGAGGCGAGCCGGCCGAGCTTGTGGGTCTCGACGCCGAGGGTGGCCATGAGGCGGCGCATGTCGTCCTCGACCCAGCGGGCGCCGGTCATGCGGGCGACCCGCCGGCCGCTGCGGTCGAGCACGTAGAGGTGGGCCAGGCTGCGGCTGTTCTGGTGGGTGCGGGGGAGCGCCGCGGTGACGATCGACCCGACGGCGTCGCGGGGGACCCGGCGGGTGCGGAGCAGACCGGTGACGGCGAGCTCGGACGGCGTGACGGTGATCGCCGCCCGCCGGAACCACGCCGGCCCGATGCTCGACGCCAGCGCGATGGCGCCCAGCGACACGGCGGCGCCGAACCCGCCGCCGCGCAGCAGCAGCGCCGCCAGCAGCACGATGACCGGCAGCAACGACCACTTGACGGTGCTGAGGTAGCGGCGCAGCGACGGCCGCAGCACGAGCGCGGTTCCGGGCAGGGGTCCGGGCATGGCCACGATCGTACGGTCAGAGCCCGGCGAGGAGGGCGCCCCCGACCACCGCGATGACGGCGAAGCCCGCGACACAGAGCAGGATGACCCCCACGGGGTGCCGCTCGACCCACCCGGCGGCGCCGGGCTGCGCGCGGGCCAGCCGGGCGCCGGTGACCGGGTCGTCCGGCCCGCCGAGGGGCAGCCCGAGGTGCTCGACCAGGCGGTCGAGGTCGGCGGGGTCGTAGAGAGCGCCGTTGATGCGCGCCAGCACCCCGCCCTGCGCGTCGAGGAGGAAGACGGTGCGGGCGGCTGCCCCGGGCCGGAGCAGCGTGGCCAGCACCACCGAGGCGGGCTCCGCGCGGTCGAGCCGGCGGTGGCCGAAGAGCCGGCGCACGGAGATCGCGGCCGGGCCGGCGACGATGCGGGAGCGCCACAGGTGGGCGGCGGCGACGACGATCGTCAGCGCGGCCAGCGCGAGGCCGGTGATCAGCGCGGGCCGGCCACCGGCGAGCGCGCCGGCGACGACGAGGACGGCCGCGATGACGGCGGCGATCGAGAGGAGCTGCCGCCGCGGCCCGGCCGCCGGCCGGAGGACGAGTGGGGTGGACACGGATGCCGACCCTAGGCCACGGCGGCGGCTCAGGCCGTCAGGAGGGCGCCGAGCAGGCCGATGGCGATGACCAGGACGACGATCCCGCACCCCACCGCGAACGAGGACGAGTACGGCCGCCGCTCGGCCAGCGGGACGATGCCGGGGTGCTCGTCGGCGAGGCGGGCGGCGGTCATCGGCCGGTCGTGCTCGATCGCCGGGCGGCCGAGGTGCCGGAGCAGCTGGTCGACGTCGTAGCTCTCGTAGTGGGTGACGGTGATCCGCAGCAGCACGTCCGGCCCCGGACCGCCGATCAGGAACAGCGTCGGGACCACCGGGCCGCGCGGCGGCACCAGCGTCGCCCGGACCACGCTCGTCACCTCGTCCAGCGGCTGCCGCCGGGTGCGGAACAGGCCGGTCACCGCGATCTCCGCCGGCGTCACGACGATCCGCGACCGCCGCAGGTACACGTACCCGGCGGCGAGAGCGACGACGCACAGTGACAGCGCGATCAGCAGCCCGGTGGCGCCGCCGATGGCGGTCACGATGAGGGTGAAGGCCGCGTACACGAAGCTCGCCGTCGCGACGGCCCGGCGCCGCCGCCGCGCCGACGGGCGCAGCTCCCAGAGCATCAGACGGCCAGCGCGGCGACGATCGCCGCGATGATGATCACCAGCACGACGATCCCGCCCGTGATGGCGAACGCGAACCGGTACGGATGCCGCTCGATCCACGGCACGATGCCCGGGTAGTGCTTCGCCACCTGGCCGGCGGTGATCGGCCGGTCGGCGACGACGGTGGGCAGCCGGAGGTGCTCGACGAGGCGGTCGAGGTCGGCCCGCGGGTAGTTGACGCCGTGGATGCGCAGCAGCAGCTGCTCGTCGCGGTCGAGCACGAAGATCGAGTCGTTCACCGGCGCGCGCGGCGCCACCACCAGGGCCCGCACGATCGACGCGGCCCGGGCGCGGTCGGCCCGCTTGTGCGTGACGAACCCGCGCACGGCGATCTCGGACGACGTGACGGTGACCCGCGAGCGCAGCAGGTGCCCGGCGATCGGCACGACCACCAGTGAGGCGACGCCCAGCCCGATCAGCAGCCCGGTGGCGCCCGCGGAGGCGCCGGTGAACACGCACAGCCCGACGAAGATCACGACGGGGATCAGCGCCCAGGGCCGGTGCCGCACGGTCGGCCGCAGGACGAGTTCCGTCATGCCGCACGACCCTAGGACACGGCCTCCGGCGCGCCGATGGTGGCCCGGGCCGGCGGCAGCGTGACGACGAATCGGGCGCCCGGCCCGGCGTCCTCGACGACCACCGTGCCGCCGTGCGACACGACGATCTCGCGGGCGATGGCCAGCCCCAGGCCGGTGCCGCCGGCGTCGCGGTCGCGGGCGGCGTCGAGGCGGGCGAAGCGTTCGAAGATGCGTTCGCGGTCGGCCGGGGCCACGCCGGCGCCGTCGTCGGCCACCGACACCCGCGCCGCGCCGCCGTCACCCGACACCGCGACGGTGACCTGCGACGACGCGTGCCGGACGGCGTTGTCGACCAGGTTGCGCAGCACCCGCGACAGGGAGTCGCGGTGGCCGCGGGTGAAGACGTCGCCGCCGGAGTCGACGCGCACCCGCACCCGGCCGTCGCGCACGCCCTCGGTGACCTCGAGCGCCAACTGGCCGAGGTCGACCAGCTCGTCGCGGCGCAGCGGGCGCGGGTTGTCGAGGTGCGCGAGCACCAGCAGGTCGTCGACCAGCCGGGCCATGCGCTGCACCTCGACCAGCGCCTCGCGGGCGGTGTCGTGCGGGTCGACGGCGTCGGGGTGCGCGAGCGCGACCTCCAGCTCCGTGCGCAGCGCCGCGATGGGGCTGCGCAGCTCGTGGGCGGCGTCGGCGACGAACGCGCGCTGCCGGGCCGCCGCCGCGTCGAGCCGGCGGAGCATGTCGTTGAGGGTGGTGGCGAGCCGGCTCAGCTCGTCGCCGCCGGCGGGGACCGGCAGCCGGTGCCCGCCGCCGGCGCCGGAGATCTCCTCGGCGCCGCCGCGCAGGCGGTCGACCGGGCGCAGCGCGCGCACGATGACCAGCCAGCTCAGCAGGGCCAGGGCGGCCGTGATGGCGAGGCCGCCGCCGAACACGCCGATCTTGGCGAACCGGACGCTGCGCTGCTGTTCCTCCAGCGAGACGGCGACGACGACGGTGCGCGGGTCGCCCGCGGTGTCGGTGGGGATGCCGACGACGCGCAGCGGCTCGGGCTGGCCGAGCCGGGTGCCGTCGAGGTCGATCGCCGCGCCGGACCGGACGGCGGCGAGGTCGTCGCCCGCGACCACCGGGGTGAGGCGGTCGCCGCCCGGGGTGGAGGCGATGACGCGGTCGTCGGCGTCGAGGACCTGCGCGACGGCGACGCCGAAACCGGGCAGCGGGTCGGGCAGCCGGCCGGACTCGACCAGCGTCGCGATGTCGTCGCCCTGCCGCCGGGCGGTCTCGTCCAGCGCGGTGAGCAGCGCGCGGTCGAGCGCGATGAGCAGCAGCACGCCGCTGATGGCCAGGCCGACCGCCGCCATCGCGGTGGCCGCCACGGTGAGCCGGGCCCGCAGGCTCAACCGGCCGAAGACGGCCACGTCAGCCGCCGTCGCCGCTCAGCCGGTAGCCGGCGCCGCGCACCGTCTGCAGCGCGGCCCGGCCGAACGGGGTGTCGATCTTGCGTCGCAGGTAGCCGACGTAGACCTCGACGACGTTCGGGTCGCCGTCGTAGTGGGCGTCCCAGACGTGCTCGAGGATGTCGCGCTTGGAGACGACCTCGTCGGCGCGGCGCATGAGGTATTCGAGCACGCCGAACTCGCGCGGAGTGAGTGTGAGGCCGGTGTCGCCGCGGCGCACCGTCTTGGCGCCGGGGTCGAGCTCGAGGTCGCCGGCTGACAGGACGGCGGGCCGGGCCGGCGCCCCGCGGCGCAGCAGCGCCCGCAGCCGCGCGACCAGCACGACGTAGGAGAACGGCTTGGTGAGGTAGTCGTCGGCGCCGACGTCGAGGCCGTCGGCCTGGTCGTACTCGCCGTCCTTGGCCGACAGCATGAGGATGGGCACCCAGTTGCCCTCGGCCCGCAGCGTCTGGCAGATGCGGTAGCCCGACAGCGACGGCAGCATGATGTCGAGGACGATGACGTCGTAGGCGTGCTCGCGGGCCAGGTGCAGGCCGTCGAGGCCGTCGTGGGCCAGTTCGACCGAGAAGCCCTCGGCCGAGAGCCCGCGCTGCAGCGCGCGGGCCAGCCCGCGCTCGTCCTCGACCACCAGCACCCGCATGCCGTCAAGCATGCCCTGCCCGCCGAGGATGTGGCCGGGGTCTCTCAGGGATCTCACAGCGACGGCGAGGCACAGTGGAGGTCATCGGGGCGAACCCCCGGCCCGGGCACGACCCTGAACGCACCGAGTTCTCCAGGAGCAGACATGCCGAACTCCCTTCTCAGCACCCCGGCGAGGCGGTGGGCGACCGGGGCCACGGTCGCCACCGTGGTCGTCGGCGCGGCCGTGGCCGGCCCGCTGATCGCCGGCGCCGACTCCGACCTGCCCGACCGCACGGCCGCCGAGCTGCTGGTCGACCTCGCGTCGCTCGACGTCGGCCCGTTCGCCGGCACCGTCGTGCAGTCCGCCGACGTCGGCCTGCCGGAGCTGCCGGCCACCGACACCACGTCGCTGCCGACGGCCGCGCTGTCGCTGCTCGACGGGTCGTCCACGGCCCGCATCTGGTACACCGACGGCGACACCTACCGGTTCGCGCTGCAGGACGACCAGAACGAGTCCGACCTCATCCGCGACGGCCAGGACCTCTGGTTCTGGAGCAGCGAGGGCGCCCGCGCGTCCCACCTCGTCGTCCCGGACGACGCCGAGGGCTCCGACGACGGCGGCAACCCGTTCGGCGGCGACAGCCCCTTCGGCGGCGAGGGCATGCCCGAGAACATGCCGGAGAACGTCCCCACGGCGGCCGCGTCGATGGCGCTGGCCATGATCGAGCCGTCCACCCAGATCGACGTCGACGGCACCGCCACCGTGGCCGGCCGCCACGCGTACGAGCTGGTGCTGCGGCCGAAGGACGACCAGTCGCTGATCGGCTCCATCCGGCTGGCCATCGACGGCGAGACGTCCATGCCGCTGCGGGTGCAGATCGTCGCCAAGGACGCCACCGAGCCGTCGTTCGAGGTCGGCTTCACCTCCATCTCCTTCGACGAGCCCGACGCGTCGACGTACGAGTTCGCGCCGCCGCCCGGCACCACCGTCGAGGAGATCCAGCCCGACGACCTCGATGACGCCGCGGCCGAGCACCACGCGGAGCCGGGCGACCTCGACCACTCCGACCTGTCTGTCGTGGGCTCGGGCTGGAGCAGCGTCTTCGTCGTCCGCGACGTCGACCTCGACGCGCTGACGTCGCACCTCGAGGGCGACGCCGCCGCCCTGGCCGCCGACTTCATCGCCCAGCTCCAGGACGTCAGCGGCCCGTACGGCACCGGCCGGGCGCTGACCAGCGACCTGTTCTCCGTCCTCCTGCTCGACGACGGCCGCCTGCTGGCCGGCGCCGTGTCGCTGGACGTGCTCGAAGAGGCCGCCCAGGACCCCGCCGCGCAGTAACGGCAGGTCCACCCGAGGCCGCCGCGGTCCCCGACCCGCGGCGGCCTCGGCATGTCCGGGCCGTCGTCCGGCGGTGTCCGGCCTATCACAGGGCCGGGGTCAGACGTTGCCGATGATCAGGTGATCTCCTCGGCACTTCGTGCCCATGCCCCGGAAACGTGGGCTGCCTAAGTTGCCTCCAACGTGTCCGCACGGGTGACCTGGGTCACCCGCCCCTGTGCGAGGAGGCCCCGTGGCATTGAGCTGGAAGGTGGTCTACGGCGGCAGGACGCCGCCACCGGGGGCGGTGGTGCGGCCGGACGAGCGGCTCTCGTGGGGCCGCACGGTCGGCCTGGGCGCCCAGCACGTCGTCGCGATGTTCGGTGCGACGTTCGTGTTCCCGATCATCATGGGCCTGAACCCGCAGCTGGCCATCATGATGAGCGGCGTCGCGACGATCTGTTTCCTGCTCATCGTCAAGGGCGCGGTGCCGAGCTATCTGGGCACCAGCGCCTCGTTCGTCGGCGGCGTCGTGGCCATCCGCGCGCAGGGCGGCGACTCCGCGGACGTCACCGGCGCGATCCTGGTGGCCGGCGTGGTGCTGGCGCTGTGCGGCGTGCTGATCCACTACCTGGGCGCCGTCGTCCTCTACCGGGTGCTGCCGCCGGTGGTGACGGGCGCCGTCGTCATGCTGATCGGGTTCAACCTGGCGCCGGTGGTCGCGGACGTCTACTGGCCGCAGGACCAGTGGATCGCGCTGATCGTGATGACCGCGGTGATCCTCATGGCGGTCGGGCTGCGCGGGTTCCTCGGCCGCATCGCGATCTTCGTCGGGCTCGTCTTCGGCTACGCGTTGTCGTGGCTGTTCGACCGGATGTTCGGGCAGATCACCTCGCCCGACGGCACCGGCGAGGTCGTGACGCGCGACCGGGTGAACTTCGACGGCGTCCGCGAGGCCGACTGGCTGGGCTTCCCCAAGGAGACGTTCGTCAACTCGCAGGGCGCCGAGGTCGCGGGCTGGCACCTGCCCAGCTTCAGCGTGACGTTCATCCTGCTGGTGCTGCCCGCCGTCATCGCGCTGATCGCCGAGAACGCCGGGCACGTCAAGGCGGTCGCGGAGATGACGGACAAGGACCTCGACCCGGTCATGGGCAAGGCCATCGCCGCCGACGGCGTCGGCACGGTCATCGCGACGTCCGTCGGCGGCTCGCCGACCACGACGTACGCCGAGAACATCGGCGTCATGGCGGCGACCCGGGTGTACTCGACGGCGGCGTACTACGTGGCGGCGCTGGTGGCGATCCTGTTCGGGTTCTCGCCGAAGTTCGGCGCGCTGATCGCGGCGACCCCGGGCGGAGTGCTCGGCGGCATCACCGTCGTGCTGTACGGCATGATCGGCCTGCTCGGCGCCCGCATCTGGATCGAGAACCGGGTCGACTTCGCCAACCCCGTCAACCTGGTGCCGGTGTCGGCGGGCATCATCATCGCCATCGGCGACACGTCGCTGGAGATCACCGACGACTTCGTGCTGTCCGGCATCGCGCTGGGCACCATCGTGACGATCGTCGCGTACCACCTGGCCAGGGCCGTGGCCCCGCCGCACCTGCGCGAGGGCGGCGCCGTCCTCACCGTCGGGCCGCCGGGCGTGCACGAGGTCGACGACGATCCGCCAAGCGAAACGCCGCGGGACGAGAGAGGATGATGCGGTGAAGCCAGCGGGGTTCACCTACCACCGGCCGGCCACCGTCGACGACGCCGTCGCGGTCCTGGCCGAGGTGAGCCCTGCCGGCAAGGTGCTGGCCGGCGGCCAGAGCCTGGTGCCGCTGCTGAACATGCGGCTGGCCGCGCCCGAGCACGTCGTCGACATCAACCGGCTGTCCGAGCTGGCCTACGTGCGCGCCGACGGCGCCGCCGTCACGGTCGGCGCGCTGGCCCGCCACGCCGACGTCGAACGCGACACCGCCGCCCACGCCGTCCTGCCGCTGCTGCGCGAGACGCTGCGCTACGTCGCGCACCCGACCATCCGCAACCGCGGCACGACGGTGGGCAGCATCGCGCACGCCGACCCGGCCGGCGAGCTGACGGCGGTGCTGGCACTGCTCGGCGGGACGGTGACGCTGCGATCCGCGGGCGGCGAGCGCACCGTCGAGGCCGCCGACTTCTTCACCGGACCCATGTCGACCTGCGCCGACGCCGGCGAGCTGGTCACGTCCGTCACGTTCCCGGTGCCGGAGGGCCGCACCGGGGCCGTCTGGACGGAGGTGGCCCGCCGCCACGGCGACTACGCCGTGTGCGGCGCGGGGGTGGAGGTGAGCCTCGACGACGACCTGCGGGTCGCCGGTGCCAGAGCGGCGTACGTCTCGATGGGCCCCGAGCCGGTGGTGCTCGACCTCACCGACGCCGTCGCGGGCTCGATGTACGACGACGCCGGCTGGCCGGCGGCCGGGCGCCTGGCCGCCGGACGGCTGGAGCCCGACGACGACATCCACGCGACGGCCGCCTACCGCACGCACCTGGCCGAGGTGCTGACGACGCGGGCGCTGCGCGACGCCGCCCGGCGCGCGGCGGGGGTGGCCGCATGAGCGCCGCCGAAGAGCTGTACGAGGTGACGCTGCTGGTCAACGGCGTGCCGCGGACGGCGACGGTGCCCGCGCGGCGGCTGCTGTCCGACTTCCTCCGCCACGACCTCGAGCTGACCGGCACCCACGTCGGCTGCGAGCACGGCGTCTGCGGCGCCTGCACGGTGCTCGTCGACGGCCGGCCGATCCGGTCGTGCCTGCAGTTCGCCGTCACCGTCGACGGCGCCGAGGTGACGACGGTCGAGGGCTGCGGGGGAGCGGACGGCGAGCTGGGCCCCGTCCAGCAGGCGTTCCGCGACTGCCACGGCCTGCAGTGCGGCTTCTGCACGCCCGGCTTCGTCACCACGATCACCGCCTACCTGGAGGAGAACCCGGCGCCGACGCAGGACGAGGCGCGCGAGGCGATCGCCGGCAACCTGTGCCGCTGCACCGGCTACCAGAACATCGTCGCGTCGGTGCTGCGCGCCGCCGAGCTGCGGGCGGAGGAGCCATGACGACGAGGTCGTTCGGCGAGCCGATCGCCCGGCTCGAGGACCCGCGGCTGCTCACCGGGCAGGGCCGGTTCCTCGACGACATCGGCCACGGCGCGCTGGCCGCGGCGTTCGTCCGCAGCCCGCACGCGCACGCCCGCATCGTCGACATCGACGTGTCCGACGCGGTCGGGGTCGACGGCCTGGTCGCCGTCTACACGCACGAGGACCTCGACGGCCGGGCCGGCGAGCCGCTGCCGCTGCTGATCCCGCACGAGACGCTGACGCACGGCCGCACCGGCTTCGCGCTGGCGAAGGACGAGGTCAACCACGTGGGCGAGCCGATCGTCATGGTCGTCGCCACCGACCGGTACCTCGCCGAGGACGCCTGCGCCCGCATCCGGGTCGAGTACGACTTCCTGCCGCCGGTCGTCGGCATCGAGGCGGCCCGCGCCGCCGACCTGCTCGTCCACGACGACGTCCCCGGCAACGTCTCCGCGCACATGGTGCAGTCCCGCGGCGACGTCGAGGCCGCGCTGGCCGCCGCGCCGAACGTGCTGGAGCTGGACCTCGACATCGAGCGCAGCGCGTCCACCCCGCTGGAGGGGAAGGGCGTGCACGCGCGCTGGGACGCCGACGACGCCAGCCTGCGCGTCTATACGTCCACCCAGGCGTCGACGTCGGTGCGTGCGGCGCTGGCCGCGCGCCTGGAGCTGCCGCTGGACCGCGTCGAGGTCATCGCGCCCGACGTCGGCGGCGGGTTCGGCGTGAAGATCGTGCACCCGTGGCCGGAGGAGGTGCTGGTGCCGTGGGCGGCGATCCGGCTCGGCCGCGAGGTCAAGTGGAGCGAGGACCGCCGCGAGCACTTCGTCGGCGCCACCCACGAGCGCGGCCAGCTGCAGCACGTCCGGGTCGGCTTCGACGACGACGGCCGGCTGCTCGGCCTCGACGTCACCGTCTGGCACGACAACGGCGCCTACACGCCGTACGGCATCATCGTCCCGATCATCACGACGACGCAGCTGCTCGGGCCGTACAAGCCGGGCGCGTACCGGGCGGAGTTCTTCAGCCTCTACACCAACACCGTGTCCGTGACGCCGTACCGCGGCGCCGGCCGGCCGCAGGGCTGCTTCGCGATGGAGCGCACCATGGACGCCGTCGCCGCCCACCTCGGGCTGGACCGCACGGTGGTGCGCGAGCGCAACTTCATCCGGCCCGACGAGATGCCCTACGACCACGGCCTGATCTTCCAGGACGGCCGGCCGCTGGTCTACGACTCCGGCGACTACCCGGCCACCCTGGAGAAGCTGAAGAAGCTGGTCGGCTGGGAGGAGTTCGCGGCGTTCCGCGACGAGGCGCGGGCGGCCGGCCGGCGGGTCGGCATCGGCATCGCCTGCTACGTCGAGGGCACCGGCGTCGGGCCGTACGAGGGCGGCTGGGTGAAGGTCGAGACCGACGGCTCGGTCGTCGCGGCCACCGGGCTGACCACTCAGGGCCAGGGCCACCGGACGGTGTTCGCGCAGGTCGTGGCGTCGGAGCTGGGCGTGCCGGTCGACCGCGTAGCGGTGACGACCGGTGACACCCGGCGGTTCGGGTACGCCGTCGGCACGTTCGCCTCCCGGGCCGCCGTCATGAGCGGCAACGCGCTGGCCTCGGCGGCGCGGAAGGTGCGCGACAAGGCGCTGCGCATCGCGGGCGAGGCGCTGGAGGCCGATCCACGCGACCTCGAGATCGTCGACGGCGTCGTCCGCGTCATCGGCTCGCCGTCCGGCGCGCCCGGGGCGTCCATCCCGCTCGCGACCGTCGCGGTCCTGGCCAACCCGCTGCGCTACGCGTTCGACCGCGAGGCCGAGCGGGCCACCCAGTTCGGCGGCCCCGTCGACTACTCCAAGCCGCCGGTCGCCGAGGGCGAGTCGCCCGGCCTCGAGGACACCGGGTTCTACTCGCCGCCGCGCTCGACGTTCGCCAACGGCATGCACGCGGCGATCGTCGAGACCGACCCCGACACCGCCGAGATCACCATCCTGCGCTATTGCGTCGTCCACGACTGCGGCACGCTGATCAACCCGCGCATCGTCGAGGGCCAGATCCACGGCGGCGTCGCCCAGGGCGTCGGGGGAGCGCTGTACGAGCGGATGGTCTACGACGACGCCGGCCAGCTGCTGAACGCGTCGTTCATGGACTTCCTGATGCCGTACTCCACCGAGGTCCCGGTCGTCGAGACCGACCACCTGGAGACGCCGTCGCCGCTGAACCCGCTGGGCATCAAGGGCGCGGGCGAGGCCGGCGTGATCCCCGGCTCCGCCGTCCTCGCGTCGGCGATCTCCGACGCCGAGGGGTTCGCGATCACGCGGATGCCGATCTCGCCGTCCGACCTGTTCTCACTCCGTCTCGCTCGGGAGTCTCGATGAAGGTGACCGGAACCGCCGTCCTGCACGCCCCGCGGGCCGACGTGTGGAAGGCGCTCAACGACCCGGCCGTCCTGGTGCGGACCATCCCCGGCTGCCAGCGGCTGGAGCCGGCCGGGCCCGACCAGTACCGCATGACGGTGTCGGCCGGCGTCGGGACGATCAAGGGCAGCTACGCCGGCGACGTGCGGCTGCACTCGCAGCAGGAGCCGGCCTCGTTCGTCATGACGGCGTCAGGTGCGGGCGCGCCGGGGACGGTGAGCGCCGACGTCCACGTCACGCTCGCCGACTCCGGCGACGGCTCGACGCGGTTGGACTACGACGCCGACGCCATCGTCGGCGGCATGATCGGCGGGGTCGGCCAGCGCATGCTGGCCGGGGTCGCGAAGAAGACGGCCGGCGAGTTCTTCGCCGCCGTCGACGACGTGCTGATGGGGGGAGCGCCGGCGGCCGGGGCCGCCGCGGAGCCGCCGGCCGCCGCCGGTGTGTACACGGCGCCGCCGTCGACGGCGCGCCCGAGCGCCGCCCCGGCCGACTTCACCCGCGGCATCCTGGTCGGCGCCGCGGTCGCCCTCGCCGGCGTCGCCCTCGGCGGCTGGCTGTCCGGTCGCTCCCGCCACAGCTGATCCGGCCGAACCCCGGCCACGACGGCGGACCTCAGCTCAGCGATACGCTGAGCCGAGAACGGTGTATCGGCTCCCGAGGTGATGGCATGGCGTGTACGACCGCCGGCGAGGAGCCGGTGCGGCAGACCTCAGAGGTCGTCGGCAACCGTCGCGGACGCGGGTCGCTGGCCGGGGTGGTGGAGTGCGCCGAGGATTGGGACTCCACCGAGACCAACGCCGACATCGCCGGCGAGTTCGAGCGCTGAGGAGGCGAGGAGCATGAGGGCGTTCACCGCCGCCGCGGTCCAGGTGCGGCCGCTGGCCGAGCCGCTGACCGCGCAGAGCGTCAAGGCGAACGTCGAGCACGCGCTCGACTACGTGGAGCGCTGTGCCGGCGACACCGGCGCGGAGCTGATCGTGCTGCCCGAGTCGGTGACCACCGGGTTCACCCCGGCGATGCCGGCCGAAGAGCTGTGGGACCTCGTCACGGAGGTGCCGGGGGCGCTGGCCGAGCCGTTCCAGGAGGCGGCCCGGCGGCTCGGCGTGCACCTGGCGTGGGGGACGTACGAGCGCGGCGCCGAGCGGGGCGTCGTCCACAACTCGGCGGTGCTGGCGGGACCGGACGGCGAGATCGCGGGGGTGTACCGCAAGACGCACCCGTTCTGCACCGAGCTGGCGTCGCGCGGCGGCTGGGTGACGCCGGGCGACGACGTGTGCGTGGTCGAGACGCCGCTCGGGACGATCGGCATGATCATCTGCTTCGACGGCGACTATCCGGAGTTGTCGCGCATCACCGCCGTCCGGGGCGCCGAGGTCATCCTGCGCCCGTCGGCGCTGCTGCGCTCGGCCGACCTGTGGGAGCTGACCAACCGGGCCCGCGCCTACGACAACCACGTGTACGTGGTCGGCGCCAACGCGACGGGGACCGACCCCGCCGGCGTGCTCTACTTCGGCAACTCGATGATCGTCACCCCCATCGCCGAGGTGGTCGCGCGGGCCGCCAGCCACGAGTGCTGGGTGTCGGCCCGGCTGGACCCCGACGCGGCGTTGCGATCGCTCACGCCGGGGTCCAGCGTCGGGCAGGGCTTCGACCACCTGGCCGACCGCAACCTCGAGCTGATCAGGCGGCACACCGACGAGCTGACCCGCCCGGCGGCCAGCCCGTTCAGCCGCGGCTGACCGGCCAGACGATTTCGGTCTCGAGCTTCGACGGGTCGCTGACCTGCGACGGGTCGTTGAGGTACACGTCGTACGGCGCGCCGTTGAAGCCCAGCCCCTGCGCGCCGATCCACGCCTCGACCTCGCGGTAGGCCAGGCCCAGCTCCTCGTACGGTCCGGTGTGCCGGGTGATGGCGGCGAGGCCGCCGGGCGCGCGGTGCAGGCTGAACCCGTCGGGCGCCGCGGTCAGCCCGGCCACCGGCACGCACGCCTCGATCGTCCACGTGTCGTCGGCCAGTTCGAGGTACACCAGCCGCGGCGGGCCGTCGGGCCGTCCGCCCGCCGCCTGGATGGCGGCGTACAGCCGGTGGTAGGCGACGGAGGTGGTCTCGGACAGGGTGTCGAGCGTCGCCGGGTACGTGGTGCCGAGGACCTCGGCGGGCGCGGTGTCGCGGGTGCTGATCTGGTAAGCCATGACGGCTCCCTTCCGGATGAAGGTCTCGACACGGTCGAGCATGTGCCGATGACGGTCGATGCGCTGCTCGAGCACCCGCCGGTAGTCGTCGAGGAGGTCGCGGACGCGGTCCGGGTCGGACTCGGCCAGCACCTCCCGGATCTTCGCCAGCGGCATGTCGAGCGAGCGCAGGGTGGCGATGACCCGAGCCGTCGTCGCCTGCTCCGGCGCGTAGTACCGGTAGCCGGTGTCAGGGTCGACGTACGCGGGGCGCAGCAGGCCGGTGTCGTCGTACACCCGCAGCGCCTTGATGCTCAGCCACGTCAGCCGGGAGAACCGGCCGATCGGCAGCAGCTCGTCCATCGCCACCTCCTCTCACGGAACGGAGCCTGGAGTCTTCCCCCGGGGACGAGTCAAGCACCTCAGCGCAGCTTGGGCACGACCTCCAGCGCGAGCCGCTCGAACCGGTCCACGTCGCCGGGCAGCGGCCAGCCGAGCACGAACTCGGTGAAGCCGGCCGGCGCGTACCGGTCGACCAGCTCCTCGAGCTCGGCCGGGCCGGACAGCGCGTCGGTGCCGGCCCAGAGCAGCACCGACCGGCGGATGGCGGACGGGTCGCGGCCGGCCGCCACGGCGAACTCGTCGACCCGGCGGCTCCAGCCGGCGGCCAGGGCGACGTTCTCGTCGAGGCTCGCGTCGGGGCGGCCGTTGGTGTTCCAGACGTCGGCCCGCTCGGCCGCCACCCGCAACACGGTGGGCGCCTGTCCGCCGACGATCAGCGGCGGGCGCGGCCGCTGCGCCGCGGGCGGGCCGGTCGGGAGGTCGCGGACGGCGTACCAGTCGCCCTCGAACGTGTACGGGCCGCCGCCGGCGCGCAGCACCTCGTCGAGGACGCGGACGTACTCGGGGTAGCGCGCCACCCGCTCCTTCACCGTCCACGGCGTCGTGCCGGTGGCGTGGTGGTCGACCTCCATGATGCCGGCGCCGATGCCCAGCTCCAGCCGCCCGCCGGAGAGCTGGTCGACGGTGAGCGCCTCCTTCGCCAGCACGGCGGGCGCCCGCAGTATCGGGTTGCCGACCAGCGTCCCCACCCGCACCGTGGACGTCGTCAGGGCAGCGGCGGTGGTCATGGTCCAGCCGTCCAGCCAGGGCGGCTCGGTGGCGAAGACGTTGCCGATGTGGTCGGGCAGGAACAGCTGGTCGAAGCCGAGCTGCTCGACCCGGCGGAACCGGTCGAGCAGCGTGGGCGCTTCGGCGTCGGGAAGGACCAGGACGCCGAAGCGGCGAGGGTGCGTCGTCATGCCTCGATCGTCGGGCCGTACTGGCCGATGATCAAGTACTGACTATATTGTCAGGTACCCACCAAAAGGTCAGTCAGGAGGTCAGCCGTGGCCCGCAACCGGCCCTACACCTGCGGTCTCGACGCCGCCATCGACGTCGTCGGCGGCAAGTGGAAGGCGACCGTGCTCTGGATGCTGGAGGACCAGGGGCCGCTGCGCTTCGGCGAGCTGCGCCGCCGCGTCCCGGCGGTCACCGAGAAGATGCTCATCCAGCAGCTGCGCGAGCTCGAGGCCGACGGCCTGGTGCACCGCGAGGCCTACCACCAGGTGCCGCCGAAGGTGGAGTACTCGCTGACCGACTACGGCCGCACCCTCGAGCTGGCGCTGCGGCCGCTGGGGGAGTGGGGGCACCAGAACATGGCTCGCATCGAGGCGACCCACCCCTAGTCGCGCTCGCGGAACGCGCTGACCAGGACGGGCAGCGCGACCAGCAGCGCGACCAGGCGGATCGCGCCGGCCAGCGGGTACGGCGCCCGCAACCCGAACGCATGCGCGACGACGCCGCTGAGCAGGGCGCCGGCGGGGATCAGGCCCCAGCCGACGAGACGGTGGACGCCCATGACGCGGCCGAGCAGGTCCGGCGGCGCCAACCGCTGCCGCAGCCCGATGCTGACCAGGTTCCAGAGCGTGACGCCCAGGCCGGTGGCCGCCAGCAGCGACCCGAGCACGACGGCGCCCGGTGCGAGCCCGATGGCGGCCACGGCGACGGCGTTGACGGCGAGGGCGGCGAGCAGGACGGTCCGGTCGCCGAGCCGGCGCAGCAGCCACGGCCCGGCCACCCCGCCGGCCAGCGAGCCGGCCGCCGCCGTCGCCAGCAGCAGGCCGAACCCGCGCGCCGACACCCCCAGCTCCGACGTCGCCAGCAGCACCAGCGTGGCGTTGCCGAGCTGGAAGCAGAACGTGTTGACGGCGGCCAGCAGGGTCAGCGTCCGCAGCAGCCGGTGCGCCGCCAGCCAGCGCAGCCCGGCCGCGATCTCGGCCCGCAGCGATGACGGAGCGTGCGGCGCGGCCGCGTCCCGTGGCGCCCGCAGGGTCGCCAGCAACGCCGCCGCCACCGTCAGCAGCACCGCGTCGGCGCCGAACGGGAGCCCGGCGGCGACGGCGAACAGCAGGCTGCCCAGCGGCGGACCGGCGAACTGCTGCCCGACGACGGCGATGGTCTGCTGGTAGCCGTTGGCCGACGGCAGCCGGTCCGGCGGAACCAGCGACGGCAGCAGCGCCTGCGCCGCCGTCCCCGTCACCACCTGGCAGGCGCCCAGCCCGAACGCCAGCGCCGCCAGCCCGGCCACGCCCAGCCGGCCGGACGCCACCAGCACGCAGGCCGCCGCCGCGAGCGCCGCCTGCGCCGCGACCCCGCGCGACAGCAGCGCGGCCCTGTCGTGCCGGTCGACCAGCGCGCCGGCGGGCAGCGAGAACAGCAGCCACGGCAGGTAGGTGGCCGCGGCGACGACGGAGACCAGCCGCGGGTCGCGGGTCAGCGTCGCCGCCAGCAGCGGCACGGCGGCGGCGAACACGCCGTCGCCTGCGGTGGTGAGGCTGGTGGCGGCGGCGAAGCGGCGGTAGCGGGACACGACGGCGATCGTCGCGACGGCCGGTCGCGGCCGCGCACCCTGTAGCGCTCAGCTACATACTGGGAGCATGGCGCTGACCGTCGAGCTGGGTGTCGACGAGCTCGCCGACACCCGGTTCGCGGTGTCGGCGCTGTCCGAGACGGTGGCCGCGCTGCAGCAGCTGGCCGGGCACGACCGCCAGGCCGTACACGAGCGCTGGCTGCGCTGGGCCCGCGCCGAGCTCGCGGACGCGCCGCTGGCGCTGCCGCTGACCTGGCCACTGCTGTTCAACGACACACCCGGCTGGCCGGAGTTCCTGGTCCCGGCGCCGGCCGGGCCGGGCGGCGGCATCGACGACGACCTCGCGACGCTGTGCCGCACGCCGCCGGAGAGCGTGCGGGCGAACCTGCGCCGCCGGTTCGGCGACGCACCGGAGTCGCCGGCCGTCGCCGACCTCGCCGCCCGGCCGGAGCAGGGGCTGGCCGAGCTGGCCGCCGAGCTGCGCTCCGCCCACGACCGCCTGATCGCGCCGCACTGGCCGCGCATCCACGCCGTCCTCGAGGCCGACGTCGCGTACCGGGCCCGGCGGCTGGCCCGCGGGGGAGCGGCCGCGCTCTTCGCCGGCCTGCACCCGGACCTGAGCTGGCGCGACGGCCGGCTGCGCCTCGGCGGCGACCGGTGGCGCGAGGACTCCGCCGTCGACCGCGGGCCGGGCGGGCTGGTGCTCATGCCGGTGGCGCTGGGGTCGGCGTACGTGCTGATCAAGCGGCGCACGTCGACCCAGACGACGGTGCGCTACCCGGCCCGCGGCGTCGGCGCGCTGTGGAGCGTGCGGCTCGGCGCGAGGCCGTCCGGCGCCACCGTCCGGCTGCTCGGCCGGGCCCGCGCCGACCTCCTCGACGCGCTGCGCTCGCCCGCGTCGACCACCGACCTCGCCCGCGGCCTCGGCGTCACCCCCAGCGCCGTCGGCCAGCACCTGCGGGTGCTGCGCGAGAACGGGCTGGTCGCGGGCGAGCGGCACGGCCGGTCCGTCCTCTACCGCACGACGGCGCTCGGCGCGGCGCTGGCGGGCTCGCCGTATGCCGATGGGGAGACGGTCGCTGAGGAGGTGCGCTCATGAAGACGCTCCCGCCGCCGACTTCGCCCTGCTGGTCGAGGTGGTCTCCGACGGCGAGGCGGTCGTCTACCAGTACCGCCTGGCCCGGCTGGCCGACGGCCCGGCGACGTACGTCGAGACCCGCGTGACGACGCTCACCACACTCGAGAGCTGACGCTTGGCATCAGTTGCCGACGCCGGGCCCGGCGAGACGCCGGTTGAATCGAGCGCATGCCCCTGATCCGCATCGGCATCGACACCGGCGGCACGTTCACCGACGTCGTCGCCGTCGACGAGGAGACCGGCCGGCAGGCGAGCACGAAGACGCCGTCGACGCCGGCCGACCCCGCCGAGGGGTTCATGGCGGGCGTGCGCAAGATCCTCGGCCTGCTCGACGCCCGCGGCGAGGACGTCGCCGCCGTCGTGCACGGCACCACGGTCGCGACGAACCGGCTGCTGGAGGGGAAGGTCGGCGACCTCGGCTTCGTCACGACCGAGGGGTACGCGCACGTGCTGGAGATCGCCCGGCAGTCGGTGCCGGACGGCTACGGCAACAGCTACTTCTGGGTGAAGCCGCCGCGCATCGTCCCGGCCGACCTCGTCCGCACCGTCGGCGGGCGGCTGGCCTTCGACGGCAGCGAGCTGCGCCCGTTCGACGCCGACGACGCCGTCGCGGCCGCCCGGTTCTTCCGCGACCGCGGCATCACCACCATCGGCGTCTGCTTCCTGCACTCCTACGCCAACCCGGAGCACGAGCTGCGCATGCGCGACGTGCTCGCGCGGGAGCACCCGGACGCCGTCGTGTCCATCTCGGCGGAGGTGCTGCGGGAGTACCGCGAGTACGAGCGCAGCGTGACGACGCTGGTCGACGCCGCGGTGAAGCCGAGCATCGCCCGCTACGTCGGCACCATCGCGGACCGCCTCGCCGAGGTCGCCGCGGACGTCCCGTTCTACGTCATGAAGTCCAACGGCGGCGTGCTGTCGGCCGACGAGGTGGCCCGGCAGCCGATCTCGACGGTGCTGTCCGGACCGGCGGCCGGCGCGCTGGGCGCCGCGGTGGTCGCCGGTGCGGCCGGCTTCGGCAGCGTCCTCACCCTCGACGGGGGCGGCACCTCCACCGACGTCGCGGTCGTCGTCGACGGGCACCCGGCGCTGACGACGGAGGGCAGCGTCGGCGCCTACCCGAGCAAGATCCCGATGATCGACGTCGTCACCGTCGGCGCCGGCGGCGGGTCGGTCGCCTGGCTCAGCCCCGAGGGGACGCTCAAGGTCGGGCCGCGCTCGGCGGGCGCCGACCCCGGCCCGCTCTGCTACGGGGCGGGAGGCACCGAGCCGACGGTCACCGACGCGCACCTGCTGCTCGGCCGCATCCCGCCGCACCTGCTCGGCGGCGAGATCCCGCTGGACGTCGCGGCCGCCAGGGACGGCATCGCGGCGCTGGCCGCGCCGCTCGGGCTGAGCCCCGAACGCTGCGCCGAGGGGATCCTGGAGATCTCCGCGTGGAACCAGGCCAACGCGCTGCGCCAGGTCACCGTCACCCGCGGGCTGGACGTCCGCGACTTCCACCTGGTCAGCTTCGGCGGCTCCGGTTCGCTGCTGGCCTGCCGGCTGGTGGACGTGCTGGGGCTGGCCGGCGTGCTGGTGCCGCCCGACCCCGGCAACCTGTCCGCGTACGGGCTGCTCACCGTCGACGTGCGCAACGACTACGTGCGCACGGCGGTCGCCCGGCACGCCGTGCTCGACCCGGACGCCGTCGGCGCGACCTTCGCCGAGCTCGCCGCGGAGGCGGACGCCGCCTTGAAGCGCGAGGGCTTCGCCGCGGGGGAGCGGCGGTTCCTGCGCACGGCCGACCTGCGCTACTTCGGCCAGGCCTACGAGGTGCGGGTCGACGTGCCGGACGGGCCGGTGACGCCGGCGCTCGCGGACACCGTCGCCGCCGCCTTCCACGCCGCCCACCGGCGGCTCTACGGCTACGACTTCGCCGGCGACGCCCGCCAGGAGGTCGAGTGGGTGAACCTGCGGGTGACGGGGGTGGGGCCGATCGCGCGGCCGGCACTGCGCTCCGCCGGGCCCGGCCGGGGCGCGGCGCCGCGCACCACGCGCCGCGTCGACTTCGGCGCCGGCTGGGTCGACGCCCCGATCCACGACCGCGCGGCGCTGGGCGCCGGCGACACCGTCACCGGGCCGGCCGTCGTCGAGGAGTTCGGCTCCACCGTCCCGGTCCACCCCGGGTTCCGCGCCGTCGTCGACGCGCACGCGAACCTGCTGATCACCCGGGAGTACGTCCCGTGAGCGCCGACCCGATCCTGGTCGAGATCGTCGAGGGCTACCTGACGTCGGTCGAGAAGGAGGTCGAAACCGCCATCGGGCGCACCTCGCGCTCGCCGATGATCCGCGACGCGCACGACTACCGCGCCGGCATCCACGACCGGCGGCTGCGCAAGCTGACCGGCCGCTCGTACTCGGCGCTGGTGCACCCGGTGGTCCGCGACTACCCGATCGAGACCATGCGGCCGGGCGACGTGTTCTTCCACAACGACGTGTACCTCTCCGAGGGCGGCATCGGACACCTGCCGGACCTCTGCGTCACGGCCCCGGTCTTCCATGACGGCGACGTGGTCGCGTTCGTGCAGGCGTTCGGCCACCACGACGACATCGGCGGCACCGTCCCGGGCTCGATGCCGTCGCACGCCACGAGCGTGTTCGAGGAGGGCCTCATGGTCCCGCCGATCAGGCTGTGGGACCAGGGCGTGCCGAACGAGGCGGCGCTGAAGATCATGACCCGCAACTCGCGGATGCCCGAGTCGCTGGCCGCCGACCTCGACGCCGAGTGCGCCGCCTGCCTCATGGGCGCGCGGCGGCTGGCCGAGCTGTTCCAGCGCTACGGCCGGGCCGACGTCGAGGCGTGCTTCGACGCGATCCTGGACAAGACGACCGAGACGTTCCGCCGCGAGATCCTGGCCAAGATCCCGGCCGGCACGTACGTCTGGGAGGACTACGCCGAGCACGACGGCGTCGACGCGCCCCGCCTGCACGCCCAGCGCATCACGCTGACGAAGCTGCACGACCGGCTGGTCATCGACTTCACCGGCACCGGGCCGCAGGCGAAGGGCCCGATCAACCACGCGGCCGACTACGCCGACGGCGCGTTCCTGAAGAAGTGGCTGGCGCCGATCCTGCGCAACCTCGCCGACTCGCCGGAGCGGATGGCCGAACTGGAGGTCAACGAGGGCGTCGTCCCGCTGATCGAGCTGCGCTTCCCGCCGCCCGGCACGCTGCTCACGCCGGTCTTCCCGGCGCCGACGAACGCGCGGACGTTCGTCATCCTGCGGCTGCTCGGCGTGCTGGCCGGCGTGCTGGCGAAGGCGGTGGACGGGCGGATGCCGGCCGACCAGGAGACCATCCGGTACACCGGCGTCTACGGCGACGACCTGGACGGGCGGCCGTACCTCATGCGCGAGGTACTGGGCGGCGGGTCGGGTGGGCGCCACTACGCCGACGGCGAGGACACCATCCACGTCGTGCCCGACTCGCGGAACCTGCCGACCGAGTTCAGCGAGTCGCGGTTCCCGTTCGTCGTCGAGTCGCTGGGACTGGCGTTGGACTCCGGCGGGCCGGGCCGGTACCGCGGCGGACTGGGCTACGAGAAGCGGCTGCGGATGCTGCGCGACGCGCACTTCATGTCCATCGCGGACCGGTCCATCCTGTCCTGCTGGGGGTTGCGGGTGGGCGGGCCGGGCGTCCGTTCTCGGTGACGATCGACCCGGGCGGGCCGGCGGAGCGCGAGGTGGACGCGCTGGCCGACGCCGAGCCGGTGCGGGCCGGCGAGGTGATCCGCATCCGCACGACCGGCGGCGGTGGCTGGGGTGACCCTCTGGAGCGTCCGGTCGACGAGGTGCTGCGCGACGTGCGCTGGCGGAAGGTGTCGGCCGAGGGCGCGCGGGCCGACTACGGGGTCGTCCTGCTGCCCGGATCCGCGGACGACCCGGTGGCCGACGAGGCGGCGACGTCGTCGTTGCGGGCGTCGCTGCGGGCGGCGCGGACCGGCGACGAGCCGTTCTTCGACCGCGGTCCGGGCTACGCCCGGCTGGCCGGCGGGGCCACGTCCGCGGACGTCGATCACCTCTGATCGGTCAATCCGGACAAATCCGGTATTGACGACAGTGCCGTCGATCGCACATGCTCCCTTTTGTGGTGTCCGCGAGACGCTACGACATGGGTATTCATCCGGGGGGCTGAATCTTGTCGTCGACGAGCCACGTCGATCATTTCACGCATGGTCTGACCACGCCCGCGATCGGTTACGCCGTCATGGTGATGGCGGCCGTGATCGGGCTGATGTGCACCGTCCGCGCCCGCGACGCGACCGGGCACGCGAAGAGGAACTGGCTGATCACCGGGGCTGGATCGCTGGCCGCCGGGATCTGGACGCTGCACTTCATCGCAATGCTGGGATTCCGCGTTTCCGGCAGTCCGATCCGCTACAACGTATCGCTCACCTTGATCAGTTTGATCGTCGCGTTCCTCGTCGTCGGCGGGGGCGTGCTGATGGTGGGTTACGGGAAAGATCGAAATCGCGCTCTGATCTTCGGCGGACTGGGCACCGGAATCGGCGTCGCGGCGATGCATTACACCGGAATGGCGTCGGTGCGCATCGACGGAGCCCTCGCGTACCGGGCCGAGCTGGTGGTGGCGTCGCTGGCGATCGCCGTCGCTGCCGCGACCGCCGCGTTGTGGCTGGCGTTCACCGTCCGCTCGCTCTGGGGCGCCCTGGCCGCCGCGCTGGTCATGGGCATCGCGGTGAGCAGCATGCACTACACGGGCATGGCCTCGGTGTCCGCCAAGCTGGCCGCCGACCCGGGCGCGGTCGCCGGTGCGACGGCGGGGGAGTTCGTGGTGCCGCTGACGATCGGCCTGGGCGCGCTGCTGCTGGCCGGGTTCACGGTGATCGCGGTGTCGCCCGTCGAGCTGGGGGAGCCCGACGACGACGATGACGACGAGCCGCCGGCCGAGGAGAACCTGTTCGCGCCGCCCCGCCGTCCGGCGGCGCCGGAACAGCGGCCGGCCGCGGTGCCGCCGGCACCGGTGCGGCGGGCGGAGCATCCGCGGCCGCTGCCGCAGCGGCCGCAGCGGCCGGCGTCCGGCGACGACCCGCCGGTCGTTCAGAGCTGGCTGACCCGGCCGGACTCGAGGTCGTAGACGCCGGCGACGACGGTGGTGCGGCCGGCCGCGACCGCCGCGCGCACGATCGGCGACGCGTCCGACAGGGCCGCCGCCGCGCTGCGGGCCTGCGCCTCGACGCAGTCGGCGAGGTAGGCGGCGTCGTCGGCGGAGGTGGCGACGCCGCGGACGACCGGCTCGATCGCCCGCACCAGCGCCGCGATCGAGCCGTCGGGCGCCGGGCCGCCGCGCACGACGTCGACGGTGGCCTGCACGGCGCCGCACCCGGCGTGCCCGAGCACCACGACCAGCGGCACGGCGACGTGCTCGACGGCGTACTCGACGCTGCCGACGACGGCGTCGTCGAGGACCTCGCCGGCCGAGCGGACGGTGAACAGGTCGCCCAGGCCCTGATCGAACACCAGCTCCGGCGCGACCCGCGAGTCGGCGCAGCTGAGCACGCAGGCGATCGGGTGCTGCCCGTCGACCAGCGACTCGCGGTACGGCTCGTCCTCGTGCGGGTGCCGCGGCGCGCCCGTCGCGAACCGCTCGTTGCCCGCCGCGAGCGCCGCCCAGGCCGCGTCCGCGCTGGTGGGTGCCGGTTCCGGGACGGGTGACGGCGCGGCGGCTGGTGCGTCGCGCCCGGACCCGCAGCCGGCCAGGCCCGTGAGCGTCAGACCGGCGAGACCGAACAGGGCGAGGGCACCGCGCCGGGTCAGCCGGCCGTCGTCGAGCACGGTCGCTCAGCGTAGTCTGTGACGATGTCCGACACGCAGGAGTTCGCCGATGCCGGACCGCTGACCGGCTATGTCGTCGTCGACCTCACCCGGGCGCTGGCCGGGCCGCACGCCGGCATGATGCTCGGCGACCTCGGGGCGCGCGTCATCAAGGTCGAGGCGCCCGGCCACGGCGACGAGTCGCGCACCTGGGGCCCGCCGTTCCTCGGCCCCGACGACCAGCCGGTGTCGTCGTACTTCCTGTCGGCCAACCGCAACAAGGAGTCCGTCACCGCCGACCTCAAGTCGCCGGAGGGCAAGGACCTCCTCGCCCGGCTGGTCGAGCGGGCCGACGTCCTCCTCGAGAACTTCCGCACCGGCGTCCTCGACCGCCTCGGCTTCTCCGTCGAGCGGCTGCACGAGCTCAACCCGCGTCTCGTCGTGCTGTCGATCTCGGGGTTCGGGCCCGACGGTCCCGAGGCGGGCCGGGCCGGCTACGACCAGATCGCGCAGGGCGAGGCCGGCATCATGAGCATCACCGGTGAGCCCGGCCAGCCCACCAAGGTCGGCGTGCCGATCGGTGACCTCCTGGCCGGCATGTACGGCGTGTCCGGCCTGCTCGCGGCGCTGCTCGAGCGCGAGCGGACCGGCCGGGGCCGGGTCGTGCGCACGTCGCTGCTGTCGGCGCTCGTCGGCGTGCACGCGTTCCAGGGCACCCGGTGGACGGTGGCCGGCGAGGTGCCGCAGGCCATCGGCAACCACCACCCGTCCATCGCGCCGTACGGGCTGTTCAACGCCTCCGACGGCGCGCTGCAGGTCGCAGTCGGCAACGATGCGTCGTGGCGCGCCTTCGCCGCCGTCGTCGGCCTCGACCCGGCCGAGCCGCGCTTCGCCACCAATCCGTTGCGGGTGGCGCACCGCGACGAACTGGTCGCCGAGATCGAGAAGGCGTTCGCCGCCCACCCCCGCGACCACTGGCTGGCCCGGCTGGCCGACGCGGGCATCGCCAGCGGCAAGGTCCGCACCATCGACGAGGTGTACGACTGGGAGCAGATCCGCTCGCAGGGCCTGCTCATCGACGTCGAGCACCCGCTGCTGGGCACCGTCCAGCTCCCCGGCCCCGCCCTCCGCTTCGACGACGCGCCCCCGAAGCGCCACACCGCCCCGCCGCTGCTCGGCCAGCACGACGAATCCGTCCGCGCGTGGCTGGACGAGGAGTAGGAGCGCCGCCGGCGTCAGTGCTGAATGAGGCCGCCGACCGGTACGGGATCGACGTGGCCGGTGGGTGGGACGGTCCGGGCCAGCGCCAGCCCGACGTCGACCAGCGACGATCGACGCCGGGTCGCGACCTCGGGGATCGGCGTCCACACCGACTCGGGGACGTCACCGTTCGGCTCGGGCCGCGGCTCGCCGCCGGTGATGCGCACCCGGTAGAAGACGCCGACGTTCTGGTGCTCGATGCCGCCGCAGGCCTCGGCGGCGGGGGTGACCCGCGAGTCCACGCCGAGCAGCCGCTCGACCACGGCGTCGTAGCCGGTCTCCTCGGCGACCTCGCGGATCACGGCGTCGAACGGGTCCTCACCCGGCTCGACGCCGCCGCCCGGGAGCGTCCAGTGCGGCGTGGTGGCCGACGACGGCGCGTGGCGGGCGAGCAGCACACGCCCGTTCTCGAGGCACACCGCGTAGGCGGCCAGTCGGCGGCTCACCGGCCGAGGTCGCGGGAGAGGGCGGCGAGGCGGTCGAGGCGGTCGGCCAGCGGCGGGTGGCTGGCCATCATGCGGTCGAGTAGCCGGGAGAACGCGTCGGTGCCGGTGTCCTTGGTGTCCTTCGGCAGCGCGACGATCGTCATCGAGGCCATCGTCCGCAGCTCGCGCAGGTCCTTCGTCGGGATGGCCGGGCCGTCGGCCTCCAGGGCGGTGAGGGCGGCGGCCAGGGCGGCCGGCTGGCCGGTGAGCTCGGCCGCGCCACGGTCGGCGGCCAGTTCGCGGTAGCGGCCCAGCCGGGCGATGATCCCCGCCGCAGGCAGCGCCAGGATCAGCATCGGCGGCAGCAGCACCAGCCCGAGGCCGAGGAGCAGCAGGAAGGCGGCCGTCCGCGCCAGCACCAGCAGCGGCAGGACGGCCGCCGCCAGCAGGAGCGGCACGTCCGGGCGGGGCGGCGGCATCGGGAAGTCGTCGTCCTCGGTGGCCGGCTTCCACGCCCGCCCGCACCAGCGCGCCGCCCGGCAGAGCGGGACCTCCAGCGCCATGATCGGCGCCAGGACCGCCATCGGGGCCAGCGCCAGCGACGTCGAGAGCGCGAGCGCGACGGTCATGGCGGCGGCGTCGCGGTGGGCGATGTGGGCCAGCTCGTGCGCCAGCACCGCGTCCAGCCGCTCGTCGTCGGAGCGGTCCAGCAGCCCGCGGGTGACGGCGACGGTCGGCTTGCGGCCGGGCAGCCGCAGCGCGATCGCGTTCGGCCAGGCCACGTCGATGACCTTGAGCTTCGGCCGGTCCATCGCCGCCAGCGCGCACAGCCGGTCGACGGCGGCGAGGAGGCGGTGGTCGGCGGCGGGGTCGGGGTCGGCGACGGGTAGCCGGCGCGGCAGCACCGTCCCTCCCTCGATGGCGTAGACGAGGGCGCCGCCGGCCGGCGGGGCGAACAGCGCGAGCCACCACGGCCAGCCGGCCAGCCACTGGACCAGCAGCCCGAGCAGCGTCGCGTACCCGAACGCGAGCAGCAGGACCAGCAGCCAGGTCTCGGCGATGCGGACCGTCAGCCTGGTGTCCGGCGGGAAGCCGGTGCCGGTCATGGGAACCTCCGGGGTCGATCGGGGCCGTGACGGCACATCATGCCGAACCCTCCGGGGCGATTGGGCGAACGTCACCGTCGAGGCGGGGCGGGCGGGTCCGTAGGCTCGGCGCGTGCGGGTGCTGATCGCGCTGGGCGGCAACGCCATGACGGCGGCGGACGGGAGGGCGCGGCCGGGCGACCAGATCGCCGCGGTCACCGTCGCCATGGAGCCGGTCGCCGACCTCGTCGCCGCCGGCTACGACGTCGTGCTGACCCACGGCAACGGGCCGCAGGTGGGCAACCTGCTGGTCAAGAACGAGCTGGCGGCGAGCGTCGTGCCGCCGGTGCCGCTGGACTGGTGCGGCGCGCAGACCCAGGGGACCATCGGGTTCATCGTCATCGACGCGTTGGAGCGGGCGCTGGCCGCGCGCGGCGTGCGCCGCCGGGTGGCGGCCGTCGTCACGCGGACGCTGGTCGACGCCACCGACCCCGGGTTCGCGCGGCCGACCAAGCCGATCGGCCGGTACCTGCCGCGCCACGAGGCGGCGGTGCTGATCGACCACGGCGAGACCTGGGAGGATCGCGGCGAGCGCGGCTGGCGGCGGGTCGTCGCCAGCCCGGAGCCGCTGGAGGTGCTGGACGCGCCGGCCGCGGCCGCGCTGCTGGCCGCGGGGTTCGTCGTCGTGGCCAACGGGGGCGGCGGCATCCCCGTCGTCCGCGAGCCGGACGGCGCGGTGTGCGGCGTCGAGGCGGTCATCGACAAGGACCTGGGCGCCGCGCTGCTCGGCCGGGCGCTCGGCGCGGAGGCGCTGGTCATCGCCACCGACGTCGACGGCGCCGTGCTCGGCTTCGGCACCCCTGACCAGCGCCCGGTCGGCACCGTCGACGTCGCCACGCTGCGCGGCTACGCCGCAAAGGGGCACTTCGCGTCCGGGAGCATGGGGCCGAAGGTCGAGGCGGCCTGCCGATTCGTCGAGCGCGGCGGCAAGCGCGCCGTCATCACCTCGCTGGGCCGCATCGCCGACGCCGTCCGCGACCACGCCGGAACGACCGTACTGCCAGCAGACATCACACGAGAGGTGGCCGGGCATGCCTGAGCCGATCGAGGTCCGCAAAGTGCCGATCACGCACGTCAGCGACGCTTCCGGGCTCGCCGAGCTGATCGACGCCGGGGTCATGGAGGCCGACCGCGTCATCGCCGTCGTCGGGAAGACCGAGGGCAACGGCGGGGTCAACGACTACACGCGGATCATCGCCGACCGCGCCTTCCGCGAGGTGCTGGTCGGCCGCGGCACCCGCACGCCGGAGGAGGTCAAGCAGGTCCCGATCGTGTGGTCCGGCGGCACCGACGGCGTGCTCAGCCCGCACGCGACGGTGTTCGCGACGCTGCCGGCGGATTCCGCGCCGGCGACGGACGAGCCGCGGCTGAGCGTGGGGTTCGCGATGAGCGAGCCGATCCTGCCCGAGGAGATCGGCCGCCGCGGCATGATCGAGAAGGTCGCCGCCGCCGTCCGCGTCGGCATGCAGCGGGCCGGCATCACCGACCCCGCCGACGTCCACTACGTGCAGACGAAGACGCCGCTGCTGACCATCCACACCATCCGCGACGCGAAGGCCCGCGGCAAGGACGTGTGGACGGAGAACACGCACGAGTCGATGGACCTCTCCAACGGCTGCACCGGCCTCGGTGTGGCGGTCGCGCTCGGCGAGATCGCCATGCCCGGCGACGACGCCGTCCTGCACGACCGCTCGCTGTACTCGTCCGTCGCGTCCTGCTCCTCCGGCGTCGAGCTGGACCAGGCGCAGGTCGTCGTGGTGGGCAACGTGCGCGGGGTGGGCGGGCGGTACCGCATCGGGCACTCCGTCATGCGCGACGCCATCGACGCCGACGGCATCTGGGACGCCGTCCGCGACGCCGGGCTGAAGCTGCCGGACCGCCCGCACCCCGACGACCTCGACAGCCGGCTGGTCAACGTGTTCCTCAAGTGCGAGGTCAGCCAGGACGGCGTGGTGCGCGGGCGCCGCAACGCCATGCTGGACGACTCCGACGTGCACTGGCACCGCCAGATCAAGGCCGCCGTCGGCGGTGTCACGGCGTCGGTGACGGGCGACCCCGCCGCGTTCGTCTCGGTCTCCGCCGCCCACCAGGGCCCGGACGGCGGCGGCCCGGTCGCCGCGATCGTCGACCTCGGGTAGCCAGGGTGTGGCTCCCGGGTCCGTGGCCTACTGCGCGACGCCCAGGCGGCGCCTCGCTGCGTTCTCGTCAGTCGTCATAGAACCCCGCTATGACTCCTTCCTCGGCCTTGCGAGGCATCCACCTGGACGCCGCTCGCTACGGCCGAGACCCGGGAGCCACACCCTGCCGGTAGGCTCGGCGACCATGCGTGTGCTGTTCGCCGGAACCCCCGAGGTCGCCGTCCCGTCGCTGCGGGCGGTGCTGGGGTCGCGGCACGAGGTCGTGGCCGTGCTGACCCGGCCCGACGCGCCGGCGGGGCGGGGTCGGCGGCTGACGCCGTCGCCGGTGGCGGAGGTGGCCGCGGAGGCCGGCGTCGAGGTGCTGAAGCCGGTGAGGCCGCGCGACCCCGAGTTCCTCGACCGGCTGGGCGAGCTGGCGCCCGACTGCGCGCCGATCGTCGCGTACGGCGGGCTCATCCCGCCCGCGGCGCTGGAGGTGCCCAAGCACGGCTGGGTGAACCTGCACTTCTCGCTGCTGCCGGCGTGGCGGGGCGCGGCGCCGGTGCAGCACGCGGTGCTGGCCGGCGACGACATCACCGGCGCGTGCACGTTCCAGCTCGAGGAGGGCCTCGACACCGGCCCGGTGTATGGGCTGGTCACCGAGGAGATCCGGCCGACGGACACCAGCGGCGACCTGCTGCACCGGCTCTCGTTGTCCGGCGCCGACCTGCTGGCGCGCACGCTCGACGGCATCGAGGACGGCTCGCTGCGCCCGCAGCCGCAGCCGTCCGACGGGGTGTCGCTGGCGCCGAAGCTCACCGTCGACGACGCGCGGGTCGACTGGACGACACCGGCCCTGCGGGTCGACCGCGTGGTGCGCGGCTGCACCCCGGCGCCCGGCGCGTGGACGACGTTCCGGGGCGAGCGGCTGAAGCTGCGCCCCGTCCAGCTCGAGCGCGGCCGCGACGGCCTGGCGCCAGGCGAGGTCGTGGTCGAGAAGTCCGGCGTGCGCGTCGGCACCGGCAGCCACGCCGTGGTGCTGGGTGAGGTGCAGCCGCAGGGCAAGAAGGCGATGCCGGCGGCCGACTGGGCCCGCGGCGTCCGCCCTGAGCCGGGGGAGCGGCTCGGCGCGTGAAGGGCGACTCTCCCCGCGAGGCCGCGTTCGAGGTCCTGCGCGCCGTCGCCGCCGACGACGCCTACGCGAACCTCGCCATGCCCGCGGCGCTGCGCCGGCACGAGCTGCGCGGCCGCGACGCCGCGCTGGCGACGGAGCTGGGATACGGCGCGCTGCGCGGCCGGGGCAGCTACGACGCCGTCATCGCGGCCTGCGTGACGCGGCCGATCGAGGACCTCGACCCGCCGCTGCTCGACGCGCTGCGGCTCGGCGCCCACCAGCTGCTGGCCACCCGGGTCCCGCCGCACGCGGCGGTGTCGACCACGGTGAACCTGGTCCGGCGGCACGTCAACGAGGGCGCGGCGCGCCTGGCCAACGCGGTGCTGCGGCGCATCGGCGAGCGCGACCTCGACGGCTGGGCGGCCGAGCTGGCCCCGGCGCGCGACGCCGACCTCACCGGCTACCTGGCCTTCCGGCACGCCCACCCGGTGTGGATCGTCCGGGCCCTGCACGACGCCCTGGGCGGCGACGACGCGGAGCTGGAGGCGGCGCTGCGGGCCGACAACGAGCCGGCCGGCGTGACGCTGGCGGCGCGGCCCGGGCGCGGCACCGTCGAGGAACTGGTCGAGGCCGGCGCGCGGCCCACCCGCTGGTCGCCCTACGGCGCCGTCGTCGAGTCCGGGTCGCCGGCCCGGCTGGCCGCCGTCCGCGAGGGCCGCGCCGGTGTGCAGGACGAGGGCAGCCAGCTGGTCGCGCTCGCGCTGGCCGCCGCGCCCGTCGAGCCGCCGGACGAGCGCTGGCTGGACCTGTGCGCGGGGCCCGGCGGGAAGGCCGCCCTGCTGGCCGGGCTGCTGACGCGGACCGGTGGCCGGCTGCTCGCCGTCGAGCAGCACGAGCACCGCGCCCGGCTGGTCGCGCAGGCGCTGGCCGGCGACCTCGGCGAGCACGAGGTGCTGGTCGCCGACGCCACCCAGCCGAACTGGCCCGAGGCCGACTTCGACCGCGTCCTGCTCGACGCGCCGTGCACCGGGCTGGGCGCGCTGCGGCGCCGGCCCGAGGCGCGCTGGCGGCGCCGTCCCGCCGACGTCGCCGGGCTGCGCCGGCTGCAGGCGGCCCTGCTGCGATCGGCGCTGTGGTCGGTGCGCCCCGGCGGGCTGGTCGCGTACGTCACCTGCTCGCCGCACCTGGCCGAGACGGTCACGGTGGTCGACGACGTCGTGGCCGGCCGGTCCGACGTCGAGCGGGTCGACGCGCGGCCCTACCTCCCCGGCGTCCCCGATCTCGGCGACGGCCCCGATGTCCAGCTGTGGCCGCACCGGCACGGCACCGACGCGATGTACCTGGCGCTGCTGCGCCGGACGGAGTGACATGACCTACCGCTACGACCTCGCCGGCGACGACGACGCGGCGGCCATCGCGGCCGTGCACACGCTGAGCTGGCGCTCGGCCTACCGCGGGCACGTGCCCGACGCGTTCCTCGACGGTGACCTCGCCGGCGGCCACCTCGCCGGCTGGACGCAGCGCTTCGCCGACCGCACCGGCACCCTGACGGTGGTCGCGCGCGATGCCGGCGGCGACGTCGTCGGGTTCGCGCACACCATGCTCGACCACGACCCCGAGCTCGGCAGCCTCGTCGACAACCTGCACGTCCGGCCGGACCTCAAGCGCCACGGCATCGGGCGGCGCCTGCTGGCCGAGACCGCCGCCCGGCTCCAGGACGCAGGCGCGCCGGACCGGCTGTACCTGGACGTCATCGAGGCGAACGAGCCGGCCCGGAACTTCTACGTCGCCGTGGGCGGCAAGGAGGCCGGCCGCGGCACCGAGAGCTTCGGCGAGCACGAGGTGCCGGTCCTGGTGTTCGCCTGGACGTCGCTGGACGCGCTCGCGGAGCCGGCCCGGTGACCGCGCCGCGCGACGAGCCGCTGCGCTGGCCGGTCACGGCGTCGGCGCACCGGTTCGAGGGCCGGGTCATCGCGGTGCGCAGCGACACCGTCCGCTCGCCGGTCGACGGCAGCGAGTTCGTCCGCGACGTCGTCGTGCACCCGGGCGCGGTCGCCGTCGTCGCCGTCGACGAGGACGGCCGCGTGCTGGTCGTCCGGCAGTACCGGCACCCCGTCGGGCTGCGGCCGGTGGAGCTGCCGGCCGGGCTGCGCGACGTCGACGGTGAGCCGCCGCACGAGGCCGCCGCCCGCGAGCTGTACGAGGAGGGGCACGTCCGGGCCGCCGACTGGCGGGTGCTGATCGACCTGCTCACCTCGCCCGGCATGACGGACGAGGCGATCCGGGTGTTCCTCGCCCGCGACGTCGAGGCGCTGCCCGACGGCGACCGGTTCGACGGCGTCGCCGAGGAGGCCGACCTCGGTGTCGCGTGGGTGCCACTGGACGAGCTCGTGGCGGCCGCGCTGGCCGGTGACGTGCAGAACGCGACGCTGGTCGCGGGCGTGCTGGCCGCGAAGGCCGCGCGCGACGGCGCCGGCTACGACGCGCTGCGCGAGGTCGGCGCGCCCTGGCCCTCGGGTGACAAGGACGGGGACAGCTCCGCCGGGTAGTCCAGCCCGAGCCGGTCCAGCTCGGCCCGCGCCAGCGCCTGGACGGCGGCGGTGTCACCCGCGCGCCACCCGGCCACCAGCCCGCCGCCGATGCGCGGCAGCCGCACCGTCGCCAGCGCCCGCGCCGACAGCAGGTCGTCGCGGTCGGGGAAGGCCAGGACGGCCCGGGCGTCGGACGCGGCGCGGTACCAGAGCACCCGCGGGCGCACCCACACGTACGCCGCCGCGGCCAGCGCCAGCACGATCACCACCAGCCCGATCACGTCGCCGGCCCGTTCGATCGAGGCCGCCGTGCTGGCGCCGGACGCGCTCATCCGGCCCGCGGCGTCGGCCGCCCGCCGCAGCGACTCGGACAGCGCGTCTCCGGCCAGCGGGACCCGGGCGATGGAGTCGGCGGTGTCGGCCAGCGCGTCGGCCAGCGCCCCGGCGGTGGTCTCGAGGAACGTGGCCGGGCGGGTCCGGGACCGGATCGAGTGCCGGACGGCCAGCCCGGCGGCGATCATCCCGGCACACCACAACGGGCCGAGCACGTCGGCGAGGAGCTGTCGTCTCCGCCGCTGCGGGCGGTCGGCGTAGAAGCGCATGGGAGAGGTCTACCGCAGCGGCGGAAGGACGGGGCCCGAGCCCGGAAATCCTCGCGCCAGGCGCAGGCCCGAGCGAAAATGTGGGGGTGTTCACTTGTCATGACGTGACGGGGACGGCGGCGGGAACGTCGATCTAGACTCGCCCCCGCGGTCCACACGGGGCGGCGTCCCGACAGCGTCGTCGGGAGTACGAGAGGGTGGAGCCCAGTGCTGGTCGGCATCCCAACCGAGGTCAAGAACAACGAGTACCGGGTGGCCATCACGCCGGCCGGCGTGCACGAGTTCGTCCGCAACGGCCACGACGTGCTGGTGCAGGCCGGCGCCGGGCTCGGCTCGTCGGTCCGCGACGAGGAGTACGTCGCGGCCGGTGCCCGCATCGCGCCCGACGCCGACGCGGTCTGGGCGGCGGCCGACCTGGTGCTGAAGGTCAAGGAGCCGGTCGCGGACGAGTACCACCGCATGCGCCGCGACCAGGTGCTGTTCACCTACCTGCACCTCGCGGCGTCGCTGGAGTGCACGCAGGCGCTGCTCGACTCCGGCATCACGGCGGTCGCCTACGAGACGGTCGAGACGGCCGACGGGCACCTGCCGCTGCTGGCGCCGATGAGCGAGGTCGCCGGCCGCATGGCGACGCAGGTCGGCGCGCACGTGCTGGAGCGGGCGCAAGGCGGGCGCGGGGTGCTGATCGGCGGCGTGCCGGGGGTGAAGTCGGCGAAGGTGGTCGTCATCGGCGCCGGCATGGCCGGCATGAACGCCGCCGTCATCGCCATGGGCATGCAGGCCGACGTCTGGGTGCTCGACAAGAACGTCGCCCGGCTGCGCGACGTCGAGGAGCTCTACGGCGGCAAGGCGCAGACCATCGCGTCGAACCTGTACGAGATCGAGACCGCGGTCGTCGACGCCGACCTCGTCATCGGCGCCGTGCTGGTGCCGGGCGCGAAGGCGCCGACGCTGGTCTCCGACGACCTGGTGTCGCGCATGCGGCCCGGCAGCGTGCTCGTCGACATCGCCATCGACCAGGGCGGCTGCTTCGAGAGCTCGCGGCCCACCACACACGACGACCCGACCTTCCGGGTGCACGAGTCGATCTTCTACTGTGTCGCGAACATGCCCGGCGCGGTGCCGCACACCTCGACGTACGCGCTGACGAACGTCACGCTGCCGTACGCCGTCGAACTGGCCAACCGGGGCTGGCGCGACGCCGCGCGAGCCGACGCGGTGCTGGCGAAGGGCGTGAACGTGCACGACGGCGCTATCGTCTACGAGCCGGTCGCCGAGGCGCACGGCCTGCCGTCCGTCCCGCTGGAGAAGGTCCTGCACTAGGCCGCCTCCGGTACCCGAGGAGCCGCCACCGATGGACACCGCCGAGTCCGCGCTGGAACGCGCCGTCCGCGGCTACCTCGACCACCTCGCCGTCGAGCGCGGGCTGGCTGCCAACACACTCGCCTCCTACCGCCGCGACCTGCGGCGTTACACCGAGTTTCTGCGCGACCGCGGCCGCGACGCGCCGGAGAAGGTCGAGGAGGAGGACGTCACCGCGTTCCTGCGCAGCCT
This sequence comes from Jiangella sp. DSM 45060, assembly GCF_900105175.1. NCBI lineage: Bacteria > Bacillati > Actinomycetota > Actinomycetes > Jiangellales > Jiangellaceae > Jiangella > Jiangella sp. DSM 45060. The sequence goes on from NZ_LT629771.1 coordinate 2,575,428, forward strand.
GCGCGAGGGCTCGGAGTCCCGGGTCGCGCTGAGTGCGACCTCGGCGGCGCGCACCGTCGTCGCCGTCCGCGGGCTGCACCGGTTCCTGCACCGTGAAGGGCTGTCCGACGGTGACCCGGCCGGCGGCGTCCGCCCGCCGACGCCGCCGCGGCGGCTGCCCAAGGCGATCCCGCTGGCCCAGGTCGAACGGCTGCTGGAGGCGGCCTCGGCCGGCGAGGGGCCGCGGGTGCTGCGCGACCGCGCGCTGCTCGAGGTGCTCTACGGCTGCGGCGCGCGCATCTCCGAGGCGGTCGGCCTCGACCGCGACGACCTCGACGCGGAGTCCGGCACGGTGCTGCTGCGCGGCAAGGGCGGCAAGGACCGCGTCGTCCCGCTGGGCAGCTACGCCTGGGAGGCCGTCGACGCCTACCTGGTGCGGGCCCGCCCGGCGCTGGTCGGGACCGGGCGGGGGACACCGGCGCTGTTCCTCAACGCCCGCGGCGGGCGGCTGTCGCGCCAGAGCGCGTGGACGGTGCTGCGCACGGCGGCCGCGCGGGCCGGGCTGTCCACCACGGTCACCCCGCACACCTTGCGGCACTCGTTCGCGACGCACCTGCTGGAGGGCGGCGCGGACGTCAGGGTGGTGCAGGAACTGCTCGGGCACGCCTCGGTCACGACCACCCAGGTGTACACGCTGGTGACCGTCGACCAGTTGCGTGAGGTCTATGTGGCCGCCCACCCGCGCGCCCGCAGCTCGGTCGCGCCCGCGCGAGGTAGGCTCCCGTCCCAGGACGAAGCGTAGAAGGCCACTCAAACGACCATCGAGGAGCTCTGAACGACGTGGCACCCTCGAAGCCGGACGCCGCGGGCGTGCTGCCGTTCGACACCGAGCCTGAGCTCGATCTCGGACCCACGCGCCGTCCCCCGGTCGACTTCCCGAAGCCCAAGCGGCTGGACCACCACGGCCCGGCGCGCATCGTCGCCATGTGCAACCAGAAGGGCGGCGTCGGCAAGACCACCACCACCATCAACCTGGGCGCCGCGCTGGCCGACTACGGCCGCCGGGTGCTGCTGGTCGACTTCGACCCCCAGGGCGCGCTGTCGGTCGGTCTCGGCCTCGACGCGCACGACCTCGAGCTGTCGATCTACAACGTCCTGATGGACCCGTCGCTGCGGGCCGCCGACATCGTGCAGAAGACGCCGATCGACGGCATGGACCTCCTGCCCGCCAACATCGACCTCTCCGCGGCCGAGATCCAGCTGGTTACCGAGGTCGGCCGCGAGCAGGCGCTCGGCCGCATCCTCAAGCCGCTGGCCGGCGAGTATGACCTCATGCTGATCGACTGCCAGCCGTCGCTCGGGCTGCTGACGGTCAACGCGCTCACCGCCGCCGACGGCGTCGTGGTGCCGCTCGAGTGCGAGTACTTCGCGCTGCGCGGGGTGGCGCTGCTGCAGGAGACGATCGAGAAGGTGCGCGACCGCCTCAACCCCGACCTGGAGATCGAGGGCCTGCTGGCCACCATGTACGACTCCCGCACGGTGCACGGCCGTGAGGTGCTGTCGCGGCTGGTCGAGGCGTTCGGCGACAAGGTCTTCCACACCGTCATCGGCCGCACCGTCCGGTTTCCCGAGACCACCGTCGCCGGGCTGCCCATCACCAGCTTCGCACCGTCCTCGCGCGGCGCCTCGGCCTACCGTCAGCTGGCCCGCGAGGTCCTGGCCCGCTGGGAGCCGGCCCGCCCGTGACGGACGCCACCACCCTGCTGATCGAGCCGGAGCAGGACGAGAACTCGACGTTCGAGGTGCACCTCGAGAACTTCGAGGGCCCCTTCGACCTGCTGCTCACGCTCATCGCCAAGCACAAGCTCGACGTCACCGAGGTGGCGTTGTCCCAGGTCACCGACGAGTTCATCGCCCACATCAAGGCGTCCGACTGGGACCTCGACGAGACCAGCGAGTTCCTGGTCGTCGCGGCGACGCTGCTCGACCTCAAGGCGGCCCGGCTGCTGCCCAGCGGCGAGGTCGAGGACGAGGACGACCTCGCGCTGCTCGAGGCGCGGGACCTGCTGTTCGCCCGGCTGCTGCAGTACAAGGCGTACAAGGAGGTCGCGAGCGTGCTGGCGGCCCGCTTCGCCGACGAGGCGCTGCGCTTCCCGCGCGCCGTCGGACTGGAGGAGCGGTACTCGGCGCTGCTGCCCGAGGTGGTCGTCGGGCTGGGCCCGGAGGAGCTGGCCATGCTGGCGGCCAAGGTGCTCACGCCGAAGCCGCCGCCGCTGGTCGGGCTGGCGCACCTGCACCAGCCGCGGGTCAGCGTCCGCGAGCAGGCGCTGGTCGTCGTCGACCGGTTGCGCCGGTCCCGGGTGCTGACGTTCCGCACGCTGGCCGCCGACTGCCCGACGACGCTGCACGTCGTGGCCCGGTTCCTGTCGCTGCTGGAGCTGTACCGCGAGAAGGCGGTGGCGTTCGAGCAGGTCGTCGCGCTCGGCGAGCTGACGGTGCGCTGGACCGGTGACGACGACGAGGATGTGCCCGTGAGCGCGGAATTCGATGAGGAGGGGACCGTTGACGCAGCCGACGCCGAGTGACGCCGAGCCCGGCCTGCGCGCGTCGGTCGAGGCGATCCTGCTGGTCGTCGACGAGCCGATCGACGTCGTGACGCTGGCGCAGGTGCTGGAGCGGTCGCGGGGCGAGATCAGCGACGTGCTGGAGATCCTGCGCGACGAGTATGCCCGGCCGGGCCGCGGCTTCGAGCTGCGCGAGGTCGGCGGCGGCTGGCGGTTCTACACGCACGCCTCCTGCGCGCCCGTCGTCGAGCGGTTCGTCCTCGACGGCCAGCAGGCCAAGCTGACCCAGGCGGCGCTCGAGACGCTGGCCGTCGTCGCGTACCGGCAGCCGGTCAGCCGGGCCCGGGTGTCGGCCGTCCGCGGCGTCAACTGCGACGGCGTCATGCGCACGCTCATCGCCCGCGGGCTGGTCGCCGACGCCGGGGTCGACTCCGAGTCCGGCGCGTACCTGTACAGCACCACGCCCTACTTCCTGGAGCGCCTCGGCATGGCCTCGATCGACGAGTTGCCGCCGCTGGCGCCGTACCTGCCCGACGCCGATAGCATTGAGGAACGTGACACCGAGAATGCCTGACGCCTCTGACAACGACGCGCAGGGTGTACGGCTGCAGAAGGTGCTCGCGGCGGCCGGGGTGGGCAGCCGCCGGGCCAGCGAGGCGCTCATCGCGGCCGGCCGGGTCGAGGTCGACGGCAGGGTCGTGCGCACGCTCGGCACCCGGGTCGACCCCGCCACCGCCGTCATCAAGGTCGACGGCTCGCGCATCACCACCGCCGAGGCCGGGCAGGTCTACCTCGCGCTCAACAAGCCGGCCGGCGTCGTCAGCTCGATGAGCGACCCCGAGGGCCGGCCCGACCTCGGCGGCTACGTCCGCGGCCGGCGCGAGCGGCTGTTCCACGTCGGACGGCTCGACGCCGACACCGAGGGCCTCATCCTGCTCACCAACGACGGCGAGCTGGCGCACCGGCTGGCGCACCCGTCGTACGAGGTGCTCAAGACCTACGTCGCCGAGGTGCCCGGTCCCGTCGCGCCCGCCCTCGGCCGCGAGCTGCGGGCCGGCATCGAGTTGGAGGACGGCCCGGTGCGGGTCGACTCCTTCCGCGTCGTCGGCCGCGTCGGCACCCGCGTCATGGTCGAGGTCGTGCTGCACGAGGGGCGCAAGCACATCGTGCGCCGCCTGCTCGAGGCCGTCGGGCATCCGGTGAAGCGGCTGGTCCGCACCCACGTCGGGCCGGTCGCGATGGGCGACCTGCGTCCCGGCAACACCCGGGTACTGACCACGGCGGAGATCGCCGCGCTGTACCACGAGGTCGGCCTGTGACCGTCCGCGCGATACGAGGAGCCACCCAGCTCGACGCCGACGACGCCGAGCACCTGCTGGAGCGGACCGCCGAGCTGATGACCACGGTGCTCGACCGCAACGAGCTCACCCCCGACGACGTCATCAGCATCTTCCTCACCGCCACGCCGGACCTGCGCTCGGCGTTCCCGGCCGTGGCGGTGCGGCAGCTGGGCATCACCGACGTGCCGATGATGTGCGCGCAGGAGATCGGCGTCGCCGGCGCGCTGCCGCGGGTGGTGCGGCTGATGGCGCACGTCGAGACCACGAAGCCGCGCTCGGCCATGCGGCACGTGTACCTGCACGGCACCACGGTGCTGCGCGACGACCTCGCGGACCGGTGATGGACCCGTTCGGAGGCCGGAGCGTCCTCGTCGTCGGCACCGGGCTGGTCGGGACGTCGCTCGGCCTGGCGCTGACGCGGGCCGGGGTGGACGTGCGGCTGGCCGACGCGAAGCCGGAGTTCCTGGCCGAGGCGGTCCGTCTCGGCGCAGGGCGCCCGGAGGCCGGCGACGAGACGTCCGCCGCGTTCGCCGTCGTCGCGGTCCCGCCGGAAGCCGTCGCCTCCGTCGTCGGCGAGGTGCTGGCGGGCGGGCGGGCCGAGTACGCCACCGACGTCGCCAGCGTGAAGGTGCTGCCGACGACGCAGGTGCGCGAGCGGGTCGCCGACCCGGGCCGCTACGTCGGCAGCCACCCGATGGCCGGCCGCGAGATCAGCGGTCCGAGCGGCGCGCTGGCCGACCTGTTCGAGGGCCGCCCGTGGGTGATCTGCCCCGACGACGGCACCCACCAGCAGGCCGTCACCCGCGCCCTGGCGGTGGCCCGGCTGGCCGGCGCCGTCCCGATGACCATGACCGCGGCCGAGCACGACGCCGCCGTCGCGCTGGTGTCGCACGCGCCACACCTCGTGGCCGCGCTGATGGCCGGCCGGCTGGCCGGCGCGCCCGGGCACGAGGTGCGCCTGGCGGGTCCCGGTGTCACCGACGTCACCCGCGTCGCGAGCGGCGACCCGGAGCTGTGGACGGAGATCCTGACGGCGAACGCGGCGGCCGTGCGCCCCGTGCTGGAGGCGCTGCGCACCGACCTCGACCGCCTCATGACGGCGCTGGAGGCCCCGGTGACCGGCCAGCCCGTGCTGCGCGAGCTGCTGCGCGGCGGCGTCGACGGCCGGTCCCGGCTGCCCGGCAAGCACGGCGCCGAGCACACCGAGTTCGCCACCGTCATCGTCGCCGTCGACGACAAGCCCGGCCAGCTGGCCCGGCTGTTCGCCGACGCGGGCGCGGCCGGCGTCAACGTCGAGGACGTCCGCATCGAGCACGCCGCCGGGCAGCCGCTCGGCCTGGTCGAACTGGACGTCCGCCCCGGCGCCGAGGACGAGCTGGCGGCGTCGTTGCGCGAACGCGGCTGGACCATCCGCGGGTGATGACGACGGCCGGTAATCTTCTGGGCGTGTCCGATACCCCCGCTGACGTCTCCGCCCACGACCTCGTCGTCGCCATCGACGGCCCGTCCGGTTCCGGGAAGTCGACGGTGGCCCGCCGGGTCGCGGCCGCGCTCGGCCTGCGCTACCTCGACACCGGCGCCATGTACCGGGCGGTCACCTGGTGGGCGCTGGAGCAGGACGTCGACCTCGCCGACGTCGAGCGGGTGGCGCAGCTGGCCCGCGAGCTGCCGCTGGAACAGGGGCTGGACCCCGCCGACCCGACGGTCGCGGTCGGCGGCACCGACATCGCCGCGGCCATCCGCACCAGCCGCATCTCCGCCGCCGTCAGCGCCGTCGCCACCAACCTCGGCGTCCGCGCGGAGCTGGTGGCCCGGCAGCAGGCCGTCGCGCGGGCCGGCGGCGTCGTCGTCGAGGGCCGCGACATCACCACCGTGGTCGCGCCCGACGCGCCCGTGCGGGTCCTGCTGACTGCCGACGAGCAGGTCCGGCTGTCGCGGCGGGCGCTCGAGGTGCACGGCAGCGCCGACGCGTCCGCCGTCGACGCCACCCGCGACCAGGTGGTCCGCCGCGACGCCGACGACGCCACCGTCGCCAGCTTCCACGAGGCCGCCGACGGCGTCGACGTCGTCGACTCGTCGCTGCTGTCGCTGGACGAGACCGTCGCCGCGGTCCTGAAGTTGGTGGAGGCCCGCACGGGGGTGCGGACGTGAGCGACTCCGGTCTGCCGACCTACCGGGGCTCGGTCTTCGGCAAGGGGGCCGCCTGGACGCTGGCCCGGCTGCTCTACCGCGTCACCATCACCGGCGCCGAGCACGTCCCGCGCACCGGCCCGGTCATCCTGGCGCCCAACCACACCGGGTTCCTCGACGCGCCGCTGCTCATGGGCACCTGCCCGCGCCCGGTGCACACGCTGGCCAAGAAAGAGCTGTTCAAGGGCCCGCTGGGCTGGCTGCTGCACGGCGTCGGGCAGATCCCGCTGGATCGCGACGACCCCAGCCGCGCCATGATCAAGTCCGGCATCGGGGTGCTCGACGCCGGTCGTGTCCTCGTCGTGTTCCCCGAGGGCACCCGCGGCGCCGGCGACTTCGCGGCGCTGCGCACCGGGCTGGCGTGGTTCGCGCTGCGCTCCGGCGCCCCCGTCATCCCGGTCGTCTTTGCCGGAACCGCCGGTCGAGGACGTACATTGGGTGGGATGCCCGGCCTGCGTTCCCGGGTCGAGGTCGTCTTCGGTCGTCCGGTCACGCTGCCGGCGGGCGGCGGGCGCACGCGCTCGGCCCTCGACGCGGCGACCGAACAGCTGCGCGAAGCCCTGGTGGCCCATCGCGAGGCCGTGGCGTCCCGAACCGAGGAGCACACGTGAGCGAGCAGTACCCGGCGGAGGCGCTCGACGCCGAGGCCTCCGACGAGGTCTACACGCCGGTCGTCGCCGTCGTCGGCCGGCCGAATGTCGGCAAGTCGACGCTGGTCAACCGCATTCTCGGCCGCCGCGAGGCGGTCGTCGAGGACGTCCCCGGCGTCACCCGCGACCGCGTCGCCTACGACGCAGCGTGGGCCGGGCGGTCGTTCACGCTGCTCGACACCGGCGGCTGGGACCCCGAGGCCAAGGGCATGGCGGCGCGCATCACGGCGCAGGCCGAGGTCGGCATGGCCGCCGCCGACGTCGTCATGTTCGTCGTCGACTCCACTGTCGGCGCCACCGACACCGACGAGGCGGTCGCGAAGCTGCTGCGGCGCTCCGGCAAGCCGGTGCTGCTGGTGGCCAACAAGGTCGACGGCTCCAGCGGCGAGGCCGACGCCACCGTCCTGTGGAATCTCGCGCTGGGCGAGCCGTACCCCGTCTCGGCGCTGCACGGCCGGGGGAGCGGCGACCTCCTCGACGCCGTCGTGGCCGCGCTGCCCGACGCGCCGCCCGAGTCGTTCGACGCCCTCGAGGCCGGACCCCGCCGGGTCGCGCTGGTCGGCAAGCCCAACGTCGGCAAGTCCAGCCTGCTGAACAAGCTGGCCGGCGAGGACCGCGTGGTCGTCGACTCCGTCGCCGGCACCACCGTCGACCCCATCGACGAGCTGATCGAGCTGGGCGAGCGCGAGTGGCGGTTCATCGACACCGCCGGCATCCGCCGCCGGGTGCACGAGGCGTCCGGCGCGGAGTACTTCGCGTCGCTGCGCACGGCGTCGGCGCTGGAGCGCGCCGAGGTCGCCGTCGTCCTCGTCGACGCCAGCGAGCCGATGGCCGAGCAGGACCTCCGCATCATCTCGATGGTCGTCGACGCCGGCCGCGCCCTCGTCCTGGCGTTCAACAAGTGGGACCTCCTCGACGACGAGCGGCGCGACACGCTGGAACGCGAGATCGACCGCCAGCTCGACCGCGTCACGTGGGCGCCGCGCATCAACGTCTCCGCCCGCACCGGCTGGCACGTCGACCGTCTCGTCCGGGCGCTCGACACCTCGCTGGACGGCTGGGAGCAGCGCATCCCGACCGGCAAGCTCAACGCGTTCCTCGGCCAGCTGGTGGCGGCGCACCCGCACCCGGTGCGTGGCGGCAAGCAGCCGCGCATCATGTTCGCGACCCAGGCCGACACCCGTCCGCCCCGGTTCGTGCTGTTCACCACCGGGTTCCTCGAGCCGTCGTACCGCCGGTTCGTGGAGCGGCGGCTGCGCGAGGAGTTCGGGTTCGAGGGCACCCCGATCGACATCGCGATGAAGATCCGAGAGAAGCGCTCCCGGTCATGATGCCGCGGCCGGACACCATCACCCCCATGATGGCCACGCTGGCGCCCGCCCTGCCGCCCGACGACGGCGGCTGGGGCTTCGAGGTCAAGTGGGACGGTGTCCGGACCATCGCGTACGTCACCGACGACGGTGTGCGGCTGTCCAGCCGTACCCTGCGCGACGTCACGCGCGTCTATCCCGACGTGCACGGCGTCGCCTCGGCCTTGACCGGCCGCCGGGTCATCCTCGACGGTGAGGTCGTCGCGTTCGACGACACCGGGCGGCCGTCGTTCGAGAAGCTGCAGTCCCGGATGAACGTCGAGGTCTCCGGCCTGTCCGACCCGCTCGTCACCGGAGCGCCGGCCGTCTACGTCCTGTTCGACCTGCTGTGGCTGGACGACCGGTCGCTGATGGACGCGCCCTACTCGGAGCGGCGCGGGCTGCTGGACGAGCTGCTGCCGTCCGGCGGGCCGGGCTGGACCGTCCCCGCCTACGTCCCCGGCGACGGCGCCGCCATGCTGGCCGCCACGAAGGCGCAGCGGCTGGAGGGCGTCATCGCGAAGCGGCTGGCCAGCCGCTACCTGCCCGGCAAACGTGGGCGCGACTGGCTCAAGGTGAAGAACGTCTCGCGCCAGGAGGTCGTCATCGGCGGCTGGCTGCCCGGTGAGGGCGGGTTGACCGGCACCGTTGGCGCGCTGGCCGTCGGCGTCTACTCGCCCGACGGCGCCTTCCGGTACGCCGGGCGGGTCGGGACGGGGTTCACGCTGGCGGAGCGGCGGCGGCTGGCGTCGCTGCTCGCGCACCTGGCCGCCGAGGCGTCGCCGTTCGTGGGCGCCCAGCCCGACAAACCCGGCTGCGTGTTCGTCCGGCCGGAGCTGGTGTGCGACGTGGCGTTCGCCGAGTGGACGGCCATCGGCACGCTGCGCCATCCGGCCTACAAGGGCCTGCGCCACGACAAGCCCCCGCGCGACGTCGTCCGGGAAGTCGCCGGCTGATCATGGCCGGGGAGCTGTCGCTCGCGCAGGCGCGGAGGATCGCGCTGCGGGCGCAGCTCCTGGACCGGCCCCCGCCGGCCGCGTCCGCGTCGCCGGTGACGGCCGTGCGGGTGCGGTCGGTGCTGCGGGCGCTCGGCGCGGTGCAGCTGGACGCCGTCAACGTGCTGGTCCGGTCGCACTACCTGACGTTGTACTCGCGGCTGGGCCCGTACGACCCGGCGCTGCTCGACGACGTCGTGTACCGGCGGCGGCACGGGTTCGAGTACTGGGGGCATGCGGCGTCGCTGTTGCCGGTCGAGCTGTATCCGGCGCTGCGGTGGCGGATGCGGCGGAGAGACGAACAGGCGTCCTGGCAGCGGTTCCGCGAGCGGGTGGAGCGGGAACGGCCCGGCTACCTGGCCGCGCTGACGGCCGAGGTCGGCGCCCGCGGGCCGCTCGCCTACACCGATCTCGCCGACAGAGCGCAGCGCGACCGCACCGACCTCGGCGAGTACGCGGACTCCACACTGCTCTGGTACCGCTGGTCCGACGGGAAGTCCGCGCTGGAGGGGCTCTTCGACGCCGGCGCGCTGGCCGCGTCGGGGCGGCGCGGGTTCGAGCGGCTCTACGACCTGCCGTCGCGCGTGTTGCCCGCGGCCGTGCTGGCCGCACCGGACCTGTCGCCGGAGGACGGGCAGCGCGAGCTGGTCCGGTGGGCGATGGCCGGGCTGGGCGTCGCGACCGCCCGGGACGTCGCCGACTACTTCCGCACGCCCGGCGTCGACACGCGGGCGCGGCTGCGCGAGCTGGTCGCGTCGGGGGAGCTGGCGCCGGTGCGCGTGGAGGGCTGGGCGGAGCCAACCTGGCTGGCGCCCGTCCCGGTCCCGCGGTCGGTCGAGGCACGGGCGCTGCTGTCGCCGTTCGACTCGCTGCTGTGGGAGCGCGCCCGGGTGCGGCGGCTGTTCGGGTTCCGGCACAGCTTTGAGCTGTACGTCAAGCCCGAGAAGCGCGAGTTCGGGTACTTCGTGCTGCCGTTCCTGCTGGGCGACCGGTTGGTCGCGCGGGTGGATGTCAAGGCGGACCGGTCGCGCGGTGTGCTGCTGGTGCCGGGAGCGTTCGCCGAGGACGGCGTCGACGTCGCTGGGGTCGTCGCGGCGCTGGCCGGGGAGCTGCGCCGGCTGGCCGCCTGGCTCGGGCTGAACGCCGTCGAGGTGGGGAGGCGCGGGTCCCTGGCCGCGCGATTGGGGCGTGCGCTCGATTAAGCTCGCGCGGCCGGGACCCGCAGTCTGACGTCGCGCCGGTCGGCCTCGGGCGCGGCGAAGGCCAGCAGGCGGGTCGCCTCGGCCTCCAGCTCGGCCTCCTGCGCGGCGGTGACCGGCCGCAGAAGGTCGGCGGTGAGCACGGCGCCGTCGTCGTCGGTGGCGAGGGTCCAGAAGCCGCTCACCACGCCGTCGACCAGGATGGCCGCCTCCCACCCGACCCGGGCCGCCGCGTCCGGACCGACCAGGCGGCTCCGGTCGGCGTAGGCGAGCACGACGTTGTCGGCCAGGGCGAGCAGCCGGACCGGCGCCGGCGTGTCCGGGTCGGGCCGCGGCGCGTCAGGGAGGTCGAACAGGTCCTCGCCCTGCGGGCCGCTGAACGTCACCAGCTCCGGGCGCATCGCCTCGACGACCTCGCGCAGCCGCGTCAGCCCGCTCCACGCCTGGACGTCCTTGACGGTGGCCGGGCCGAACGCGGCGAGGTAGCGGCGGATGAGCGTGGTCGGCGGCACGCCGGGGGAGAGCGGCCGGCCGAGCCAGCTGGCCGCCAGCGCGATGTGCGCCGGGCCGTGCCGGTGCCACAGCCCGTCCGGCGGCGGGTGCACGACCGGCAGCAGCCCCTGCACCGACCGCGCCAGCGCCGTCGAGTTGTGCTCGGGCCAGCGGGCGGCCAGCGCCCGGCTCAGCCGCGGCCGGGTGAGCCGCCCGTCGTCGAGCAGCTGCTCGGCCACCTTCGCCAGCTCCGCCGCGTCGACGCCGTCGAGGGCCTTGCCCCAGGCGCCGCGCTGCCAGCGTTCCAGCATCGGCTGGAGCATGGGACGCAGCCACAGATAGTCGTCGGTGGCGACGAGGTGCAGCGTGCCGCGGAACAGCGTGGCCCGGACGACGCTGCGGTCGAGCTGCAGCGCGGTCAGCTGCCCGACGCTGAAGCCGTCGACGCGGTCCCACAGCATGACGTACGGAGGGTCCGGGTCCTGGCCCTGCAGCCCCACCAGATCGCGGACGACGTCCAGCGCCCCTCGGCCGGTGCGCCCGAGCAGGTGCTGCCGCGCGAGCGTCGCCCGGTTCAGCCGCCGCCCGTCGAGTCGCTGGTGCATGTCAGCACCGTAGGCCCGAATGAGGTCATCCGGTGTCGGCGACGGTGTCCCACCTCCAACCGTGACATCGCTCCGGCCGGCGGGTGTAGCGGTGGCCGGTGGGGCTGCGCCACCGCGTGCTGCCGTCCGAGCCCCGGACGACGGTCCAGTTCCCCTGGTGTTTGAGCAGATGGTGCGTGGTACACAGTGCGTGCAGGTTGCCCGGCGACGTGACGCCGCCGGACGCGAAGGGCACCACGTGGTCGAGGTCGGTGGTGTGCGCCGGCTGGTGGCACCCGGGCGCCCGGCACGTGCGGTCGCGGGCCACGACGAAGTCGGCGAGCGCCCGGGTGGGACGGTACCGGGTGCGCCCGTGCTCGAGCAGCTGCCCGGTGCCGGGTTCGGTACGCAGCCAGGTCCAGACCCCGGCGGCCGCGAGCTCCCGGGCGGTCGTGGCGGGGATGGTCCCGTAGCCGTCGAGCTCGCCGGGTTCGTCGCTGAAGCCGGCGAGGGTGGAGAAGGGGATCGTCACGTGCACCGCGATGGGTCGCTGGCGTGGTCTCGCTTCGCCGGGGGCCGGGTGGGTGGGCGCACGCTCGCCACGGCCGGCCGTCGTGGACCGCCCGGCCGTCGTGAGCGGACCGGCCGTCGTGAGCGGGCCGGCCGTCGTGAGCAGGCCGGCAGCCGTCGGCCTGGCCGGTGCTGGAGCGTGGCCGGCCTGGTCTGGAGTGGCTGTGCAGCGGTCGGCGGCCGTTGGCCTGCTCGGCCCGGGTGTGGCTGGTCGCCTCGGGCGTGGCTGTGGACCGTTCGGCAGCGGTGGGCCCGTCCGGTGCCGTGGGGTTGGCGCAGGCGGCGAGCGCGGCCCAGCCGAGGTCGGCGAGTGCGTCGGCGCGGCGTTGGTCGGCGGTGCGGGCCGGTGCGCCGGCGGCGGTGTCGGCGCGATGGGCGTCGGCGGCCGCGGCCTTGAGTGCGGTGTGCAGCGCGGTGGCGTCCTCGGCGGGCAGGAGCGCCTCGAGGAATGCCATGCCGTCGGTAGCAGGCGTGACGGCGACGTAGCGGGTGTCGCGGGCGAGGCGGTGCCGCTCGGCCATCTCGACGGGGGCGAGCTCGTGCAGGACCCGTTTCACCAGTTTGCGCAGTGCGACGGCGTCCATCGTGGCGGCGTGGGGGAGCACGGCCGCCTCGACCCGGGCGCGTATGGCAGGGTCCTGGCCGCCGAGCTCGTCGGTGATCACGCGGGCTCGGCGCAGATCGATCAGCCCCGCGGCCAGCGCCTCGTGGGTGTGCGGGAAGTCCTCGACCAGCTGCAGGGAGTGCCCGACCTCGTTCTCGGCCTGCCGGGTCGTGAGGTGGCAGCGTCCGGCGATCTCGACCGCGGTGTTGGTGACCGGGTTGACCGAGCGGTAGCCGGTCGGGCGGGGACGCAGCTCGGCCCGGGTCGCGAGTTCGGCGAGAACGGTCGCGTGGCCGGCGGCGACCCAGGCGGACAGCTGCGCCCACGCGGCCGCGGCCTCGACGAGGTCGTAGGCGTCGGCCGTGCCGGGGTCGAACGCGGCCAGCGCGGCCGCCAGCGCCGGGCCCACCGCGCCGCCCGGGGCAGGGCCCACCGGGGCCGGGCACGTCGCGCCGCCTGGGGCTGGGCCCACCGGGGCCGGGCTCACCGTGCCGCCCGGGGCTGGGCCCACCGGGGCCGGGCTCACCGTGCCGCCCGGGGCTGGGCCCACCGGGGCCGGGCTCACCGTGCCGCCCGGGGCTGGGCCCACCGGGGCCGGGCTCACCGTGCCGCCCGGGGCTGGGCCCACCGGGGCCGGGCTCACCGTGCCGCCCGGGGCTGGGCCCACCGGGACCGGGCCCACCGTGCCGCCCTGGGCAGGGCCGGCTGCGCCGCCCGCCACCGGACCCGCCACAGCGCCCGTCGCAAGCACTGTCACGGCACCCGCCATGGCTCCCGCCACCGGGTCGGCTCCCGGCGACGGCTGTGGCAGCAGCGTTTCTTCGAACATGTAAATGATCTTACCGCCACCAGCCACCAAGATCAACTCGCGGAAAACCAGTTGCCTCCGCCGACCGGCAGGTGATCGACTGGCCGCACCAACGAGCGAGAAGGGAGAGCGGCATGCGCCGAGCTTTCGGGTTCACCCCAGCGACTCCATTCGTCCGAGCAAGGGACTCGAAGCTCACGTGCGTACGCTCAACCTGGGCATCCTCGCGCACATCGACGCCGGAAAGACCAGTCTGACCGAGCGGCTGCTGTATGCGGCCGGGGTCATCGACGAGGTCGGCAGTGTCGACGCGGGGAGCACACAGACCGACTCGCTCGCGCTGGAACGTCAGCGCGGCATCACCATCAGGTCCGCGGTCGTCGCGTTCACCGTCGGCGACACCGCGGTCAACCTCATCGACACGCCCGGCCACCCCGACTTCATCGCCGAGGTCGAGCGGGTGCTCAGCGTGCTTGACGGCGCCGTGCTGGTCGTGTCGGCGGTCGAGGGGGTGCAGGCGCAGACGCGAGTGCTCATGCGCACGCTGCGCCGCCTCCGCCTCCCGACGCTGATCTTCGTCAACAAGCTCGACCGCGCCGGCGCCGACCTGGACGCCGTCATCGGGCAGCTCGCGGCCAAGCTGACGCCGCGCATCGTCCCGCTCGGCGACGCTGCCCGGCAGGGCGCGAAGGACGCGACCTTCCGGACGTTCACCGAGGCCGACGACGGGTTCGGCGCACGGCTGGCCGAGACGCTGGCCGACGGCGACGACGCGCTGCTCGCGGACTATGTCGAGCGTCCGGCGGGCGTCACGCACCGGCGGCTGCTGCGTTCGCTGGCGCGGCAGTCGCGGTCGGCGCGGGTGCATCCGGTGTTCGCGGGCTCCGCCATCACGGGTGTGGGCATCGACGAGCTGACGGCGGGCATCGTGCGGCTGCTGCCGTCCACGCCGGTGTCGGACGACGGCGCGGGCGGCCCGCCGGAGGGCAGCGTGTTCAAGGTCGAGCGTGGCCCGGCCGGTGAGAAGATCGCCTACGTCCGCATGGCGGCCGGCACGCTGCGCACCCGCGACCGGCTGGCGGCCGGCAAGGCCACCGCCATCAGGGTCTTCGACGACGGCGGCGCGCGGCCGGTCACGGAGGTGTCGGCCGGGCGCATCGCCAAGGTCTGGGGCCTGAACGGCGTGCGCGTCGGCGACCACCTCGGCGCGGCGCACGGTGACGACGCGGCGCAGCCGCACTTCGCGCCGCCGACGCTCGAGACCGTCGTCGTGCCGCGGCGGGCCCGCGACCGTGGTGCCCTGCACGCGGCGCTGGCCCAGCTGGCCGAGCAGGACCCGCTGATCGACCTGCGCCAGGACGACCTGCGGCGGGAGGTGTCGGTGTCGCTCTACGGCGAGGTGCAGAAGGAGGTCGTCCAGGCGACCCTCGAGGCCGAGTACGGCATCGGCGTCGACTTCCGTGAATCCACCACCATCCACGTCGAGCGGGTCACCGGCAGCGGCGAGGCGGTCGAGCTGATCCAGCAGGACGGCAACCCGTTCCTCGCCGGCGTCGGGCTGCGGGTCGACCCGGCGCCGGACCGGGACGGGGTGACGTTCGGCATCGAGATCGAGTTGGGATCTCTGCCGCCGGCGTTCCTGCGGGCGATCGACGAGACCGTCCACGAGACGCTGCGGCAGGGCCTGCACGGCTGGGACGTGCCCGACTGCCGGGTGACGCTGGTCCGGTCGCAGTACTGGCCGCGGCAGAGCCACTCGCACGCCACGTTCGACAAGAGCATGTCGAGCACCGCGGGCGACTTCCGGCTGCTGACGCCGCTCGTGCTGATGACGGCGCTGGCGCGGGCGGGGACGCGGGTCCAGGAGCCCGTGCACCGGTTCGAGCTGGAGCTGCCGGCCGACTGCCTCGGCCAGGTGCTGCCCGCGCTGGCCCGGCTGCGGGCGGTGCCCGGCGCGCCGTCACCGACGGCGTCCGGCTACCTGCTGGCGGGCGACCTCCCGGCGGCGCACACGCACGAGCTGCAGCAGCAGTTGCCGTCGCTGACCCGAGGCGAGGGCGTCCTGGAGACCCGGTTCGACCGCTACCAGCCGGTGCCCGGCCCGCCGCCGGAGCGCCCCCGCACCGACCACGACCCGCTGCACCGCCACGAGTACCTGCTGCACGTCGTCCGCCGGGTGTGACGCGCTCACCCGGCGGACGGGATCGTCTCCAGGTCGCCGAGCAGCAGCTCGCGGTCCTCGTCGGTGCTGATGTCGGCGCTGGCCAGCCGGGCCTGCTCGACGTGGCGCCGGGCCTCGTCGTGGTCGCCGGCGACGGCGTACGCGCGGCCCAGCGCCTCGTAGGCGAAGGCGAGGTCCCAGTCGCCGATGCCGTGCTCCTGGCAGGTCGACAGCACCAGGCGGGCGTGGAACAGCGCCGGCTCGGCCCGCCCGACGACGCAGTAGACCCGCGAGCACAGCCAGTGGCTACGGGCGACGTTGTTCGGCGTGCCGGCCTGGAGCCAGTGGTAGGCCGACGCGTGCGCCTGGTGGATCATCAGGACGTCGTCGGCGGGGGACCGGTCCTCCAGCTCCATCAGCCGCCACGTGTCGTTGAACAGGTCGGCGCCGAGCCGGCGGTGCAGCTCGGGCTCAGCGACGGGCGCCGCGGGTGTGCTCATGGTCCACTCCTCGTCGGTCAGCGCGTGGTCGATCGTGTGCAGGATGCCGCGCAATCGGGTCACCCGCGCGTCGATGCGGCGGCGGTGCTCGGCCAGCGCGGACCGGAACGCCTCGCGGTCGCCGACCAGCTCCAACAGCCGGCGGACGTCCTCCAGCGGCAGCTCCAGCGCGCGCAGCCGGCGCACCAGCCGCACCTGCTCGACCTGCGCCGGCCGGTACCACCGGTAGCCGGTGACGGGGTCGACCTCCGCTGGCCGGAGCACCCCGAGGCGGTCGTAGTGCCGCAGCGTCTTCGGGGTGACCCCGGCCAGCCGGGCCACCTGGCCGACGGTCAGCCGCGCGTCCTCCACGTATCGCACGCTAGGCCTTGCCCCAGGGACAACGTCAACGATGTCTGCGACACTCGTGCCCATGGTCGGGCAGACCTACCGTGAACGGCCGCCGCGGCGACGGCTGGCCGGACTCGTCGCGACCACCTGGGTGCAGCGCGTCGCGCCGGGCTCGCCGGCCTACGTGCAGCGCGACATCCCGTCCGGCGCCGTCGAGCTGGTGTGCCGGGTGGGCGGGACGCCCCAATTGTCCGGACCGCTCACCGGGCCGCGGGCCGACCTGATCCCGCCCGGCACGACCGTCGTCGGCCTGCGGTTCCGGCCGGGCGCCGCCGCGGCCGTGCTCGGGCTGCCGGCGTCGGAGCTCACCGACCTCCGGGTCGGCGCCGCCGACGTGTGGGGGACGGCGGCAACGGCGGCCGGCGAGCGGCTGGCCGCGGCGACCACCGGCGACGCGGCGGTGGCGGTGCTGGAGGAGTTGGTGACGGCGGCCGCCGGGCGTGCCGGCGTCACCGGGCCGGACCCCCTGATCGCCGAGGCGGTGCGCCGGCTCATGCCCTGGCACGCCGCGGAGGCGGGCGTCGTCGGCACGGCGCTGCACGTCTCCGAGCGGGCGTTCCGGCGGCGCTGCCTCGCCGACGTCGGCGTCGGGCCGAAGACGTTGCAGCGGATGCTGCGCTTCCAGGGTTTCCTGGCCCGGACGCAGGCCGCGCTCGCCGACGGGCGTGACCCCGCGGGCGACGGCCTGGCCCGGCTCGCCGCGGACGCCGGCTACGCCGACCAGGCGCACCTGACCCGCGAGTGCGTCCGCCTCACCGGGGCGACGCCACGGACGTTCCTCCGCGACACCCAGGAGGCCTGCGGCTGCGGTCACGACCACGCGGCGTCGTACACCCCGCTGCTGACTGGCCGTTTCGTTCAAGAGCGGCGGGTGCTGCGGGCCTAGCGTCGCCGTCATGACCACCACCGCGGGACCCGAACCCCGTCCGCTGGCCGTCGTCGGCTGCCGTTCCGCCGCGGACGTCGCCGGCGCCATCGACCTCGCCCGGCGGCACGGCGTCCCGGCGGTCCCGCGCAGCGGCGGGCACTGTTTCGCCGGCCGTTCGTGGACGTCGGGCGTGGTCATCGACGTGCGTCCGATGCGGACGGTGACGGCCGCCGGCGACCGCGTCACCGTCGGCGCCGGGGTCCGGCTGGGCGAGCTCTACGCCGAACTGGCCCGTCACGGGATGACATTGCCCGCCGGCTGCGGCCCGACGGTCGGCATCGCCGGCCTCACCCTGGGGGGCGGCTTCGGCATCCTCGGGCGGCGGTACGGGCTGACCGCGGACCGGCTGACGGCGGCCCGGGTCGTGCTGGCCGACGGGCGGGTCGTCGACTGCGACGAGGAGCGTCACGCCGACCTGTTCTGGGCGCTGCGCGGCGCGGGCGGCGGCCAGTTCGGCGTCGTGACGGAGCTGACGTTCCGGGCCGTGCCGGAGCCCGAGGTGACCGCGTTCCACCTCGCCTGGCCCGTCGCCGAGGCGGCCGCGGTGCTCGCCGCGTGGCAGGAGTGGTCGCCGGACGGACCGGACGAGCTGGCCGCGAGCCTGCTGCTGGTGGGCGGCCCGGATCCCGGCCGGCCGCCGGTCGCGAACGTGTTCGGGACGCTCCTCGGCGGCGAGCCGGAGACGGCCGCACTGCTGGCCCGGTTCATCGCCCGCGTCGGCACGCCGCCCGCGACCCAGGCCGTCGCGACCCGTCCGTACGCCGCCACCAAACAGCACCTGGCCGAGCTCGGCGCGCGGATGGCGGGGCCTGCGACGGAGCACCGTCCGCTCAGCCGCTCGGAGTACGTCGCCCGGTCCCTCCCGGAGGAGGCGGTCGCGGCGCTGGTGGACGGCCTGGCGCGGGACCGGGTCGCGGGCGAGACGCGCGAGCTCGACGTCAGCCCGTGGGGCGGCGCCTACACCAGGGTGCCCGTGGACGCGACCGCCTTCGCCCACCGCGAGGCGCGGTTCCTGGTCAAGCACGCCGTCACCGGCCCCGATCCGGCCGGCTGGCTGGACCGGTCCTGGGCGGCGGCGCATCCGTGGGGGACCGGCGGCGTCTACCCGAACTTCCCCGACCCGCGGCTGGACGATCCGCTGGGGGCCTACCACGGGCCGAACCTCGCCCGGCTCCGGCAGGTCAAGGCCGCGTACGACCCCGGCGGCTTTTTCGACTTCCCGCAATCGATCCGCGCCTGACCCGACCCCGAGAGAGGAGCTGACGATGCGTGACCTGACCGACGAGGCCCGCCGCCTGCTGAGCGGCGGGCACCCCGCGCACCTCGCGACGCTGATGCCGGACGGCTCGCCGCACTCCGTCCCGGTGTGGGTCGGCCTGGACGGCGACCGCGCCTGGGAGATCATCGACCGGATGGCGGACGCCTACGTCGGCATGCCGTACGCCCCGCGCACCGACCGCGTCGTCTACGCGATCGAGCCGGAGCACGTCCGCGTGGTGGTGATCGGATGAGCGTCTTCGCAGCCCTGTCCGTCTCCGTCGACGGCTACGTCACCGGCCCGGACCCGAGCCCGGAGCAGGCGCTCGGCCGCACCACGTACGACCACTCCGGCGGCTTCGGCGGCGGCAGCCCGCACCCGAGCGCCCCGCTGGTCGTGCTGACCCACCGGCCGGTCCCGGAGGCGTCCGCGGCGCAGACCGTCGCGGGCAGCATCGAGGAGGCGGTCGCCCGGGCGAGAGAGCTCGCGGGCGATCTCGACGTCGGGCTGATGGGCACCGGCGTGACGGCGGCGGCGCTGGCCGCGGGGCTGCTGGACGAGGTGACGCTGCACCAGGTGCCCGTCCTGCTGGGCGGCGGCACGCCGTTCTTCCACGCGCTGCCCGAGTCGCGGCCGCTGGAGCGGGTGAGCGTGGTCGAGGCGCCAGGCGTCACGCACCTGACCTTCCGGGTGGTCCGCTGACGGGCGTGACAGGCTGGGTCCGTGCAGGTGGGCATTCTCGGGCCGGTCCGGCTGAGCGACGGCGACACGGTCATCGCGGTGGGCGGGGCGCGGTTGCGGGCGCTGCTGACCCGGCTGGCGCTCGACCCGGGCGCCGTCGTCGGCGTGCGGGCGCTGGTCGACGCGGTGTGGCCGGACGATCCGCCGGGCGATCCCGTCAACGCGGTGCAGACGCTGGTGTCGCGGCTGCGCCGGCTGCTGCCGGACGGGACGCGGGTGCGGCAGCTGGCCGGCGGCTACCAGCTGGACCTGACGGCCGACGACGTCGACGCGGCGCGGTTCGAGCGGCTGGCGCGGACCGGACGCGACCGCCTGCGGGCGGGCGATCCCGCCGACGCGACGACGGCGCTGCGCGAGGCGCTCGGGCTGTGGCGCGGCCGCCCGCTCGCCGACCTCGACGGCGCGGCGGTGGCCGGCCCGGTCGTCGCGCGGCTGGACGAGCTGCGGCTGGCCGCGGCGGAGGACCTGGCCGAGGCCGAGCTGGCCGCAGGAGGCAGCCCCGCCGACGTGGCTGTGCGGCTGCGGGCGCTGATCGCCGAGCAGCCGCTGCGCGAACGGCTCCGGGCGCTGCACGTGCGGGCGCTCGTCGCGGCGGGACGGCGGGCCGAGGCGCTCGAGGCGTTCGAGGACGCCCGCACGCTGCTGGCCGATCGGCTCGGCGCCGACCCCGGCCCGGAGCTGCGCGCCGCCCACCTCGAGGCGTTGCGCGACGATGAGCCGGCGCCGGGCCGAAGCGCGCTGCCGGTCCCGCTGACCTCACTGATCGGCCGCGACGACGACCTCGCCGGAGTGACGAAGGCGCTCGGCCGGGCCCGGCTGGTGACGCTGACCGGGCCGGGCGGCGCGGGCAAGACCCGGCTGGCGGTCGCGGCCGCGGCGACGCTGCCCACGCCGGTCCGGCTGGTCGAGCTGGCCGCGGTCACCGACCAGGACGACCTGGCGACGGCGGCCGCCGACGCGCTGCTGGCGCACGCCGCGCCGGGCACCGTCGAGCCGCCCGAGCGCACCGCCCTCGACCGCCTGGTCGAGACGCTCGGCGGCGGCGAGACACTGCTGCTGCTGGACAACTGCGAGCACGTCGTCGGCGCGGCGGCCGGGCTGGCCGGCGAGTTGCTGGCGCGCTGCCCGCGGCTGCGGGTGCTGACGACCAGCCGCGAGCCGCTGCGGCTGCCCGGCGAGGCGCTGTACGAGGTGCGCCCGCTGGCCGAGGCCGACGCCATCCGGCTGTTCACCGAGCGGGCCCGCGACGTCCGGCCCGGCGCCGACCTCGACCCGGAGCTCGTCGCGGAGGTCTGCCGCCGCCTCGACGGGCTGCCGCTCGCGATCGAGCTGGCGGCGGCCCGGCTGCGGTCGCTGCCGCTGGCCGAGCTGACGCACCGGCTCGGCGACCGTTTCGGCGTGCTCACCCGCGGCGCCCGCACCGCCGAGCAGCGCCACCGCACGCTGCGCGACCTCGTCGCGTGGAGCTGGGAGCTGCTGACCGAGCCGGAGCGGGCGCTGCTGGAGCGCCTCGGCGTCGTCCCCATCGTGACGCCGGCGACGGCGGCCGCGCAGGCCGGGCCGGACGCGCCGGAGCTGCTCGCCGCGCTGGTCGACAAGTCGCTGCTGCAGCTCGCCGACGACGGCCCGGAGCCGCGCTACCGCATGCTGGAGACGATCCGCGCGTTCGCTCTGGCCCGGCTGACGGCGTCCGGCGGCCGGCCCGCCGCGGAGGCCGCGCTGGTCGCGTCGGTGCTGGAGCTGGCCGAGTGGGCCGAGCCGGGGCTGCGGACGGCGGACCAGCCGCGCCGGCTGGCGCTGCTGCGCGCCGAGTGGGAGAACCTGCGCGCGGCGGTGCAGCTGGCCGTCGCCACCGACCCGGCCGCCGCGGTCCGCCTGGGCGCCGCGCTGGCGCCGTACTGGACCGTGTCGTCGGACCACACGAGCACCACCCACCGGCTGCGCCGGCTGCTCGACCTCGACGGACCGGCCGACCCGGAGCGCCGCGCCGTCGTCGTCGCGTACTACGTGTTCAACGCGCTGCTCGGCGGGCACAACCCGGAGGCGCTGGCGATCGTCGGCCGGTTGCGCGGCTGGGCCGCCGCGGTGCCGCCGGCCGGGCACCCCGTCCTCGCGCTGCTCGACCCGCTGCTGGCGCTGCTGGCCGACGAGACCGACGCCGGCGTGGCCGCGGCCGACCGGCTGCTGCCCGGCGCCGGCGACTGGACCCGCGGCGGGCTGCTGCTGGTCCGCTCGATGCTCGGCGGGACCAGCGGCGACATGCCGAGCGCGATCGCCGACCTCGACGGGGCGGCGGCGGCGTTCTGTGCCGCCGGCGACCTCTGGGGCGAGTCGACGGCGCTCACGTTCCTGGCGCTGATGCGGACGATGTTCGCCGACGCGACCGCGTCGGACGCGCTGGAGCGGGCCATCGCGCTGCGCCGGCGGCTCGACCCGGCCGACGAGGTGATCGAGCAGCGCGCCTGGCTGGCCCAGCTGCACGCCTGGACCGGTGCGCCGGACTGGGCCCGGGCCGAGCTGCTCGGCCTGGCCGGGCTGGCCGCGGCGTCGTCGGTGCACTGCGTCGTGCTGGTGCGGGTGCTGCTCGGCGACCTCGACCGGCTCGACGGCGACCTCGGCGGCGCCGGCCGCTGGTACGGCGAGGCGGCGGCGCACGTCGAGGAGTCGGGCGAGCCGATGTTCGTCGCGATCCTCGGCACCTCCGCCGCGCACCTCGCGGTGGCCGCGGGCGACGGCGACGGCGCCGTCCGCGAGCTGACGACGGCCAGCGCGGCGGCCGCGCACATCAAGGACCTGCCGCTGGTGGCGGCGGTCGGCGTTGCGGCGGCCGCCCTTCGGCAGGGGGCCGGAGCGCCGGACGAGGCGGCCGAGGCGCTGGGCGCCGCGCACGCGCTGCGCGGCGCCGCCGACGGCCTCAACCCCGACGTCCTGCGGCTCACCGCCCGGCTGCGCGACGAGCTGGGCGACGACCGGTTCACGACGGCCTACGAGCGCGGCCGGGCGCTGTCCGGCCCGGACGCCGCCGCGCTGATCACCGGGCTGGGCGACACACCCTAGGCGCGGCGCCGGTAGGCCCGCACCGCCAGCGGGACGAACACCACCAGGAACCCGGCCGACCACGCCAGCGTCGCCAGCACCGCGTCGCGCACCGGCCCGCCCAGCAGCAGCCCGCCGGCCGCGTCCATCGCCTGGCTGACGGGGTTGATGTCGGCCCACGCCTGCAGCCAGCCCGGCAGGGTGTCGGCCGGCGCCACCATGTCGGTGCCGAACGCCAGCGGGAAGATGCCGAGGAATGCCACCGACGTCACCAGCGTCTCCTCCTTCACCACCACGCCGATCAGCACGTTCACCCAGCTCAGCGCGAAGCCGAAGAGGATCGCCAACCCGGCGGCCGCGAGTGTCGCCGCCGGCCCCTCCGTCGGCCGGAAGCCCAGGGCGAGGCCGAGCGCGAACAGCGTCGCCACCGCCACGACGTACCGGACGACGTCGCCGAGGACCGCGCCCAGCAGCGGCGCCGACCGCGGGATCGGCAGGCTCCGGAACCGGTCGAACACGCCCTTCTTGATGTCCAGGTTGATGCTCAGCCCGGTGGAGGTGAGGCCGGCCAGGATCGCCGTCATCACCAGCACGCCGGGGAACACGTACTGCAGGTAGTCGTGGGTCGACCCGGCGACGGCCCCGCCGAACAGGTAGACGAACAGCAGCAGGAAGACCACCGGGAGGAAGACGGCGTCGAGGAACACGCCGGGGTTGCGGCGGGCCTTCGTCAGGCCCCGTCCGGCCAGGACGACGGCGTGCCGGGCGAGCGTCGTCATGCCGCCACCTCCGTCCGGCCGGTGAGCGCGAAGAACACCTCGTCGAGGCTGGGCAGCCGCAGCGCCAGCTCGGTGACGGCGATCCCGGCGGCGGCCAGCGCGGGCACCACCTCGGCCAGCACGTCGTCACCGTCGACCGCGGCGGTGAGCAGCCCGCCCGAGAGGTCCGGGACGCGCCCGGCCACCCGCTCCAGCAGCGCGGCGGCGTCCGGCACCCGGGCGGGGTCGGCCGGGCGGACGGCCAGCGTCTGGCCGCCGACGATCCGCTTCAGCTCGGTCGGGGTGCCGTGCGCGATCACCGCCCCGTGGTCGAGGACGGAGATCTCGTCGGCCAGCGCGTCGGCCTCCTCCAGGTACTGCGTGGTCAGCAGCACGGTGCCGCCGTCGGCCGTCATCGACCGGATCATCCGCCACACGTCCTCGCGCTTGCCCGGGTCCAGGCCGGTGGTCGGCTCGTCGAGGAACACCACGCGCGGCCTGGCGACCATGCTGGCGGCGAGGTCGAGGCGCCGGCGCATCCCGCCCGAGTACGTCGACACCCGCCGCCCGCCGGCCTCGGTCAGCTCGAACCGAGCCAGCAGCTCGTCCGCCCGCTGCCGGGCCGCGGCCCGCCGCAGGTCGAGCAGCCGGCCGAACAGCACCAGGTTCTCCCGGCCGGTGAGCTCCTCGTCGACCGAGGCGTACTGGCCGGTCAGCCCGATGCGGCGGCGGACGGCGTCGCCGTCGCGGGTCACGTCCAGCCCGTCGACGAAGGCCCGCCCGGCGTCCGGCCGCACCAGCGTGGCGAGGATCCGCACCGCCGTGGTCTTGCCGGCGCCGTTCGGGCCGAGCACGCCCAGCACGGTCCCGGGCGCGGCGCCGAGGTCGACGCCGGCCAGCGCCGTGGTGTCGCCGAAGCGTTTGACCAGTCCTTCTGTCCGGATCGCATACGTCATGGCGGCAGCGTGCCGACGGCCGCTGGCAGATCGCGCACAAACCACTGTCGGGGCGGGTCGAGCAAGCGCTTACCCTTGGGGGCATGACGACTGAGCGGGTCAGCGCCATGCTGGTCATGTCCGACACCGCGTACCGCGACCTGTTCGACGACGAGTTGCGGGCGCGGCTGGAGAAGCTGGCAGAACTGGTGCGTCCCGGGCCGGTGGCGACGTTCGCCGACCCCGCCGTGCGGTCGGCGCTCGGGCAGGTCGACGTGCTGGTCACGTCGTGGGGCTGCCCGCCGCTCGACGAGGACGTGCTGGCCGACGCGCCCCGGCTGCGGGCCGCGTTCCACGCCGCGGGCTCGGTGAAGCACCACGTCACCGACGCCTGCTGGGAGCGCGGGCTGGTGGTCACCACGGCGGCCGCCGCCAACGCCGTCCCGGTGGCCGAGTACACGCTGGCCGCCGTCCTGGCCGCGGGGAAGCGGGTGCCGCGCTTCGCCGCCGGGTTCCGGGCCCGCCCCGGCGAGCTGGGCTGGCGCGACGACATCGCCGGCGCGTCGAACTACCGGCGGGTCGTCGGCGTCGTCGGGTTCTCCCGCATCGGGCGCCGGGTGGCCGAGCTGCTCCGCCCGTTCGAGCTGACGGTGCTGGTGGCCGACCCGTACGCCGACCCGGCCGAGGTGGCCGCCGCGGGCGCTCAGGTGGTCGAGCTGGACGACCTGCTGGCCCGCGCCGACGTCGTCACGCTGCACGCGCCGTCGCTGCCGGAGACCCGCCACCTCATCGACGCGCGTCGATGTGCGCTGATGAAGGACGGCGCGACGCTGATCAACACCGCCCGCGGCGCGCTGGTCGACCACGCCGCGCTGACCGCCGAGTGCGAGCGCGGCCGGCTCGACGCCGTGCTCGACGTCACCGATCCGGAGCCGCTGTCGCCCGACTCGCCGCTGTACCGGCTGCCCAACGTCGTGCTGACCCCACACATCGCGGGCGCCCTGGGCACCGAGTGCCGCCGGCTGACGGCGCTGGCGCTGGACGAGCTGGAGCGCTTCGCCGCCGGCCTCCCGCTGGAGCACGAGGTGCGCCGCGCCGACCTGGTGGTGCAGGCGTGAGCGTCCGGACCGGACTGGTGTCCATCACGTTCCGCCAGCTCGGCGTCGACGACGTGCTCGGCGTCATGGGGCGGGCCGGGCTGACGGCGGTCGAGTGGGGCGGCGACGTGCACGTCCCCGTGGGCGACGTCGCGGCGGCGGAGCTCACGGCGGCGGCCAGCGCCGATCACGGCGTCCAGGTGGTCGCCTACGGCTCGTACTACCGGGCCGGCGACCACGACCCGGTGGAGTTCGACGACGTGCTGCGCTCGGCGGTCGCGCTGGGTGCGCCGCGCATCCGGGTCTGGGCCGGGACGCTCGGCTCGGCCGGTGCGACGGCGGAGCACCGCGGCCGCGTCGCCGCCGACCTGCGCCGCATCGCCGGCCTGGCCGGGCGCGAGGGCGTCGAGATCGCCGTCGAGCACCACCCGAACACGCTCACCGACACGCTGGAGTCCGCGCTCGACCTCTACGCCGCGGCCGGCCACCCGGCGCTGCGGCCGTACTGGCAGCCGCGGCGCGGCCAGCACCCGGACGACGCGCTGCGCGAGGCGACGGCGCTGCTGCCGGGCCTGGTGACGGTGCACGTGTTCACCTGGACGGCCGACGGCGACCGGCTGCCGCTGGCCGACGGCGCGGCACTGTGGACGCCGGTGCTGGGCACGCTGGCCGGCCGCGACGACGCCGAACGGTACGCGCTGCTCGAGTTCGTCCGCGGCGACGACCCCGAGGCGCTGGTCCGCGACGCCGTCACGCTGCGGGAGTGGCTCGGGTCCTGACGACGGCGGCGGTCTCGGGGCCCAGCTCGGCCACCGCGCCGTCGAGCGCCACCGGGCCGGTGGCCAGCAGCAGCTCGCCGGCCGGGCCGGACAGCGGCACCCGCCGCGGCTCGCCGGCGAGGTTGACCGCCACCCGCAGCGTGCCCCGGTGCAGCACGAACCAGCCGGCCGCCTCGTCGAACCCGGACGCGACGGCGGTGAGGTCGCCGTCGCGCAGCTCCGGCTCGGCCGCCCGCAGCGCGATCAGCCGCCGGTAGAGCTCCAGCATCCGCGCGTGCTCCGGACGCTCCGGCTCGGTCCAGTCCAGCCGGGCGGTGCGGAACGCGGCCGGGTCCTGCGGGTCGAGCATCGCCGACGTGTCCCAGCCGTGCCGCTCGAACTCGGCCAGCCGGCCCGGCCCGATGGCGGCCGCCAGCACGGGGTCGGGGTGCGACGTGAAGTACGGCCAGCGGGTGGACGCCGCCCACTCCTCGCCCATCCAGAGCATCGGGGTGAACGGCAGCGTCAGCAGCAGCACGGCGCCGATGCGCTGCCGCCCGGGCGTCGTCAGCTCGGTCAGGCGCTCGCCCGCGGCGCGGTTGCCGACCTGGTCGTGGTTCTGCAGGCAGACGACGAAGCGGTGGCCGGGCGTGCGGGCGCGGTCGATCGGCCGGCCGTGCGGGCGGCCGCGGAAGGACGAGAACCGGCCGTCGTGCAGGAACGCGTCGCGTACGACCTTGGCCAGCACCGTCAGCGAGCCGAAGTCGGCGTAGTAGCCCTGCCGCTCGCCGGTGAGCAGCGCGTGCAGCGCGTGGTGGACGTCGTCGTCCCACTGGCCGTCGAGACCGTACCCGCCGTCGGCGCGCGGCTCGATCAGGATCGGGTCGTTGAGGTCGGACTCCGCGATCAGCGGCAGCGGCCGGCCCAGCTCGCCGGAGAGCCGCTCGACCGCCGCCGACAGCTCGGCCAGCAGGTGCGGGTGCCCGCGCCCGGCCAGCGGGTCGACCAGCGCGTGGACGGCGTCGAGCCGCAGGCCGTCGAGGTGGTAGTCGCGCAGCCACATGAGCGCGTTGTCGATGACGTAGCGGCGCACCGTCGGCTCGCCGAGGTTGACGACGTCGCCCCAGGCGGTGCCGGCGCCGTCGGTGAGGTACGGGCCGAACCGGGGCAGGTGGTTGCCGCTGGGGCCGACGTGGTTGTAGACGACGTCCAGCAGCACGGCCAGGCCGTGGGCGTGGCAGGCGTCGACGAACCGCTTGAAGCCGTCCGGCCCGCCCAGCGGCTGGTGCACGGCGAACCAGCCGACGCCGTCGTAGCCCCAGTTCCACTCGCCGGCCAGCGCGTTGACGGGCAGCACCTCGACGTGCGTGACGCCGAGGCGGATCAGGTGGTCGAGCCGGCCGATGGCGCCGTCGAAGGTGCCCTCCGGGCTGAACGTGCCGATGTGCAGCTCGTACAGGACGGCGCCGGCCAGCGGGCGGCCGGTCCAGGCGGTGTCGGTCCACTCGAACGCGGCGTGGTCGTACACCCGGGCCCGGCCCTCGACGCCGTGCGGCAGCCAGGCGGCGCGTGGGTCGGGCAGCACATCGGGGGAGTCGTCCAGCTGCCAGCCGTAGTCGGTGCCCGGAGGCGCCGGCGCGTGCGCCGTCCACCACCCGCCCGGCGCTCGCACCGCCCGGGCCGAGCGGCGCCCCGCCCGCAGCTGCACGCGGCGGGCGGCCGGGGCCCAGACCAGGAACGTCGTCATGCGGGTGGGGCGAGCAGCGCGACGGGATAGGTGGCGAGCAGCGTCGCGAGCGGCACCGTCCCACCGTACGGCCGCCCGGTCAGGACGTCGACCAGATTGCCCGGCAGCGACACGACGGTGTCCGCCCACCCACCCCGCCGCTCCAGTCGCACCGGCAGCCGCGTCGCCACCGTCACCGCGCCGCCCCGGTCGAAGGCCACCGCGTGCTCCGCGGCCGGCCCGTGCACCGGGACCCGCCGGTACGCCGTGAACAGCGACGGCCGGTCGCGGCGCAACCGCAGCGCCCGCGACACCACCCACAGTTTGGCGGCGCCGGTCGCGTCGACCGGGGGAGGAGTGGTGAGCTCCGCCAGCAGCGCCCGCAGCCGCGGCCAGTCGACCGGGCGGCGGTTGTCGGGGTCGACCAGGGAGTCGTCCCACCCCTCGGTGCCCTGGTAGACGTCGGGCACGCCGGGCATGGTGAGCTGCACCAGCTTCTGGCTCAGCGCGTTGGACCAGCCGTACGGACGGATGAGGGCGACGAACGCCTCGACCGCCGCCCGCAGCTCCGGCCGCTCGGCCAGCGCGTCGAGCGCGGCCAGGGCCGCGGCCTCGGCGTCGGCGTCGGGGTCGGCCCAGGTGGTGACGGTACCGGCCTCGCGCAGCGCCTTAGTGGCGTAGGCGTGCAGGCGGTCGCGGTGGTCCAGGCCGATGCCGGCGACCGTCTGCCACAGCAGGTAGCCGCCGGCGGCGTCGGGCAGCGGCGCCTCGCGCGCCAGCAGCCGCACCAGCGCGGCCCACTCGTCCGGGACCTCGGCGAGCACCGCGAGCCGGGCCCGCACGTCCTCGCCGCGCTTGGTGTCGTGGGTGGACAGGGTCGTCATCGAGTGCGGCGCGGTGCGCAGCCGGCGTTCCTGGACGGCGTGGAAGTCGGCGAGGCCCAGCCCGAACCGGGCGGGGTCGCCGCCGACCTCGTTGAGCGCGACGAACCGGGTGTACCGGTAGGCGGCGGTGTCCTCGACGCCCTTGGCCATGACGGCGCCCGTGGTCTGCTGGAACCGCACGCAGAGCTCGTCGGCGGGGTCGCGCAGCCGCGGCTCCAGCGCGTCGAACGCCACGGCCAGCCGCGGGTGCCGCCGCCGCGCCATCGTGAGCGCGGCGTCCAGGTGGTCGGCACCCGACGACGGCAGGTACGACCGATACACCGGGAACGCCACGGCCAGGAACGTCAGCGCCGCGAACGCGTCGGGAACGGACGGCGCCAGCCGGGCCAGCCGGTGGAACTCCGAGCGCAGGACGGTACTGGCCACCGCCCGCTTCCCGATCTCCGCGTGCGTGCGCCAGTCGTGCTCGTCGCCGGTCAGCTCGCGATAGAGGCGGTCGAGCGCCGGTTCGCCCGCGGGGTCGACGAACAGCGGGCCCACCTCGGCCAGCGCGTCGTAGCCGGTCGTGCCGTCGACCGGCCACCCGGCCGGCAGCGCCTCGCCCGGCTCCAGGATCTTCTCCGCCAGGATCCACGCGCCGGGCGCCTGCTCGCGCAGCCGGCGCAGGTAGCCGCCGGGGTCGGCCAGCCCGTCCGGGTGGTCGACGCGCAACCCGGCGACGCCGTCGTCGGTGACCCAGCGCAGGACGCGCTCGTGCGTGGCCGCCGCCACCTCGGGGTCCTCGACCCGGACCCCGGCCAGCGAGGACACCGCGAAGAACCGCCGGTAGGCCAGCTCGGTGTCGCCGCGTCGCGCGTCGGCCAGCTCGTAGTGCTGGCGGGCGTGCACGTCGGCGGCGGTGTCGCCGGGCCGTGGCCCGCTGCCCGGCGCCAGCGGGTAGCGCACCCCGGCGGCCAGCAGCGCGTCGCCGTCGAGCTCGACCGCGTCGGCGCCGTCGAGGACCGGCAGCAGCAACCGCCCGGCCGGCCAGTCGACGTCGAACCAGGACGCGTACGCCGACGCCGGGCCGTGCCGCAGGAGGTCGTGCCAGGCCGGGTTCTGCTCGGGGTCGGCGACGCCCTGGTGGTTGGGGACGAGGTCCACGACTATGCGTAGCCCGTGCTCCCGGGCCGCCGCCACCAAGGCGCGCCAGCCCGCCTCGCCGCCGCGGTCGTCGTCCATGCGGGTGACGTCGACGACGTCGTAGCCGTGCGCCGACCCGGCCGTGGCGCGCAGCAGCGGCGACAGGTAGAGCGCCCCGGCGCCGAGGTCGCGCAGGTACGGCGTCAGCTCGGCGGCCGCCGCCAGCGGGAACGCGGCGCTCAGCTGCAGCCGATAGGTCGACGACGGCGGGGTCACGGCGCGGCGTCCCGTGGCGTCATCAGCACCAGCAGCGACCGCGCCTGGACGGTGACGACGGACCCGGCCGCGCGCGGCCCGCCGCGGTCGCCGGCGTCGTCGTCGGCGGTGTCGAGGACGGTGTCCCAGGCGGCGCCGAACTCGGGGCCGGGCAGGGTGAACTCCAGCGGCTCGTGATGGGCGTTGAAGCAGAGCAGGAAGGAGTCGTCGACGACCCGCTGCCCGCGCGCGTCGACCTCGGCGATGCCGTTGCCGTTGAGGAACACCGCGATGGCCCGGCCGAACCCGGCGTCCCAGTCGGCCTCCGTCATGGGGCTGGCGTCGGGGCGCAGCCAGTCGATGTCGGGCAGCCCCTCGACGCCCGGACGGCGCACCGGCAGGCCGTTGAAGAACCGGCGCCGCCGGAACACCGGGTGCGCCGCCCGCAGCGCCGTGACGCGGCGGGTGAACTGCCGCAGCGCGTGGTCGGCGTCGTCCCAGTCGACCCACGACAGCTCGTTGTCCTGGCAGAACGCGTTGTTGTTGCCGTCCTGCGTGCGGCCCAGCTCGTCGCCGTGCGAGATCATCGGCACGCCCTGCGACAGCAGCAGTGTCGCGAGGAAGTTGCGCTGCTGGCGGGCCCGCACCGCGTTGACCTCGGGGTCGTCGGTGCGGCCCTCGACGCCGCAGTTCCACGACCGGTTGTGGCTCTCGCCGTCGGCGTTGTCCTCGAGGTTGGCCTCGTTGTGCTTCTCATTGTAGGAGACGAGGTCGCGCAGCGTGAAGCCGTCGTGGGCGGTGACGAAGTTGATCGACGCGACCGGCCGCCGGGTGGACTGCTCGTAGAGGTCGGCCGACCCGGTGATGCGCGACGCGAACTCGCCCAGCGTGGCCGGCTCGCCGCGCCAGAGGTCGCGGACGGTGTCGCGGTACTTGCCGTTCCACTCCGTCCACTGCGGCGGGAAGTTGCCCACCTGGTAGCCGCCCGGGCCGAGGTCCCACGGCTCGGCGATCAGCTTCACCTGGCTGACCGTCGGGTCCTGCTGCACGAGGTCGAAGAACGCCGACAGCCGGTCGACGTCGTAGAACTCGCGGGCCAGGGTGGCGGCGAGGTCGAAGCGGAAGCCGTCGACGTGCATCTCGGTGACCCAGTACCGCAGGGAGTCCATGATCAGCTGCAGGGAGTGCGGGTTGCCGACGTTCAGCGAGTTCCCGGTGCCGGTGTAGTCGAGGTAGTAGCGCTTGTCGTCGTCGACCAGCCGGTAGTAGGCGGCGTTGTCGATGCCGCGGAACGACAGCGTGGGGCCGAGGTGGTTGCCCTCGGCCGTGTGGTTGTAGACGACGTCGAGGATGACCTCGATGCCGGCCTCGTGCAGCGCCCGCACCATGGCCTTGAACTCGCCGATCTGCGCGCCCGGCGTGGTGGCCGAGCTGTACTTCGGGTCGGGCGCGAAGAACCCGATGGAGTTGTAGCCCCAGTAGTTCGACAGCCCTTTCTCCAACAAGGTGGAGTCGTGGGCGAAGTGGTGCACCGGCATCAGCTCGAGCGCGGTGACGCCGAGCGACGTCAGGTGGTCGAGGACGACGGGATGCGCGATGGCCGCGTAGGTGCCGCGGATCTCCTCGGGGATGTCCGGGTGGGTCTTCGTCAGGCCTTTGACGTGCGCCTCGTAGATGACGGTCTCGGCGTACTCGCGGCGCGGCGGGCGGTCGGTGCCCCAGTCGAAGAACGGGTTGATGACCACCGCCTTCGGCATGTGCGGCGCGGAGTCGTCGTCGTTGCGGCTGTCGGGGTCGCCGAACTGGTAGCCGAACAGCGCCTGGTGCCACTCGAACGTGCCGTCGACGGCCTTCGCGTACGGGTCGAGCAGCAGCTTCGCCGGGTTGCAGCGGTGGCCGGCCTTGGGGTCGTGCGGGCCGTGGACGCGGTAGCCGTAGCGCTGGCCGGGCTCGACGCCGGGCAGGAAGGTGTGCCACACGAAGCCGTCGACCTCGGTCAGCGGCAGCCGCGTCTCGGCGCCGTCGCCGTCGAACAGGCACAGCTCCACGCCGTCGGCGACCTCGCTGAACAGCGCGAAGTTGGTGCCTGAGCCGTCGTACGTGGCGCCGAGCGGGTACGCCGCCCCCGGCCACTGCGGCATCGGCTCGGCAGAGGTCATCGGGCGGCCTTTCGTCGCGGTTCGGTGTGGTGCTCGCTGCGCCGCGAGTCAGGACTCCATGGTCGCTGGTCGGGCCGTCCGAATCCACTCGATCGGCCCGCCCGGCCGAACCGGGTCCGGGCGCGCCGCATACGGTGGTGCTGATGCGCATCCGACCCCGACGGCCCGGCGACGTCCCGGAACTGGCGGCCGTTCTGGCCCGCGACCACGAGGTCACCGGCTACCCGTACCTGCTGCCGGACGACCCGGCGGGGTGGATCGAGGAGCCGGACCGCCTCGCCGCGTTCGTCGCCGCCGACGACGCGGACCGCCCGGCCGGGCACGTCAGCGTCGGCGCCGCCGCGACCACCGACCACGGCGCGGGCACCGTCCTGCAGGAGGCCTGGAGCAAGGCGCACGGACGACCGGTCGACGGCTGCGCCGTGGTGGGACGGCTGTTCGTCGCGGCGGACCGGCAGCGGCACGGCGCCGGTGCGGCGCTCCTCGACACCGCCGTCGGGTGGATGCGCGAGCGCGACCTCGCGCCCTGCCTCGACGTACTGCCGATCGGGCCCGCGGCGTCCGTCGTGGGCTGGTACGAGACGCGCGGCTGGGAGGTGGTGGGCGAGGCCAGCCCGGTCTGGCGACGGCCCGGCTGGCCGCCGTTGCTGGCGCTGATCCTGCCGGGCCAAACGTGAAGAACCACACAGAGTGACCGAATTCTGGCGTTTGACTATCGAAGATCACCCTCTGTAGGCGATCATGGTGCGTCGTACGCCACCCGGGGGCGGGGGATGCGGAGGTAGACACATGGACGATGCTGCGCACGATCGGCCCGGTTCGGCCGGCGAGCACGCACTGCAGGAGTCACACGGCAGCCGGGAACGGGCTGACCGCTTCTACCGCGAACAGGTCGCCGACCACCTGAACGGCCACATGCGCGAGTTCGTCGGCCGCATGGAGATGGTGTTCGTCGGGTCGGCCGACGGCGGCGGCGAGTGCGACGTGACCTTCCGGGCCGGTCCGCCGGGCTTCGTCCGGGTGCTCGACCCGCGGACGCTGGCCTGGCCGGAGTACCGCGGCAACGGCGTCATGGCCAGTGCCGGCAACATCGTCGAGAACGGCCACGTCGGCCTGCTCTTCATGGACTTCGTGCGCGACCTCGTCGGCCTGCACGTCAACGGCGGGGCGCAGCTGCTGTCGCCGTCGGAGTTCGCCGAGTGGCACCCGGACGAGCCGATCGACGCCGACGTGCCCGGCCGGCGGCCCGAGCGGTGGGTGACGGTGCACGTCGAGGAGGCCTACATCCACTGCTCCAAGCACGTGCCGCGGCTGATGCCGGTGCCGCGGAACCGGCAATGGGGCACCGACGACCGCAAGGCCAAGGGCGGCGACGCGTTCGGGGTGGCGGCGTCGCGCGGGCTCGGCGCGCACGCCAGGCGGGCGCTCAGGCAGGGCGCGCCACGGTTGTCGTGACGGGCACGACGGCGGCGGCGTGGCCGGCGCCGCGACCCTCGGCACGGGCGACGACTCGGCCCGCCACGACACGGACCGCGGCCTCGGTGTCGTCGGAGGGCTCGGCGATGCCGGCGGCCGCGGCCACGGCGTCGGCCGCGGGGCCCAGCAGCAGCCGCACCGGCGGGCGGGCCGGCCCGGGGACCGCCCGGCGCAGCGTGCCGTCGAGCCGGGCGAGGACCAGCCGGGCGAGCGGCGCCAGCTCGTCCGGCTCGCCCGTCACCAGCGCCACGGTGACACCGGCGCCGGCGGGCGCGGACCGCACCGACTCCTCGGCGGC
Source organism: Jiangella sp. DSM 45060 (assembly GCF_900105175.1). NCBI lineage: Bacteria > Bacillati > Actinomycetota > Actinomycetes > Jiangellales > Jiangellaceae > Jiangella > Jiangella sp. DSM 45060. The sequence goes on from NZ_LT629771.1 coordinate 2,609,234, forward strand.
CTCGAGCCGGCGCAGGCCCAGCAGGTGCACGACGCCGTCGCCCGGCGCTGGACCGTCCGGCCACGGCTCGTCGACCAGCCGGGCGGGGGAGACGTGCCGCAGGTAGGCGCGCGGCCAGCCGCGGTCGGCCGGCAGCGCCGTCAGCAGCTCGCAGGCGGCCACGACATCGAACTGGTCGACGAAGCCGGGCGCGGCGGTGGCCAGGTGGTCGGCGCCCGCCAGCAGGGTCAACGCCGACGCCGCGACGCGCACGGCCCGCCCGCGCAGCCCGAGCCGCTCCAGCGCGAGCCCCAGCACCAGCGCCTCCAGCTCCAGCAGCTGTGCGTACGCGGCGCGCGCGGGCTCGTCGTCGAGCACGTCGGCGGGCAGGCCGGCGCCGAGGCGGGCCCGGACGATGGCCGCGAGCGCCTCGCGCGGCGTGGTGCCCCCGGCGGCGTCGCCGCGGGCCGCCCGCGCGGCCCGCTCGGCGTCGGCGGCCAGCACCGACAGGTACAGCGCCCGCTTGCCGGCGAAGTTCGCGTAGACGGCGCCGCGGGTGAGCCCGGCGCGGGCGGCGATGCCGTCGATGGTCGCGTCGCGGTAGCCGCGGCCGGCGAACTCGGCGCGGGCCGCGGCCAACACGCCGGACCGGGTGCGCTCCTGGGTCTGCGCGCGGGTGAGCCGTACCATCAGCGCCTCCCGTTGTCTTCGCTCGCGATCCAGGATACCGTCACCATCCAGATGGTCCGAACATCTGAAATGTGGGTCTGAATTCGATGACGTGCACCTTCTGCGGCAAGAGCCAGAAGCAGGTGAAGACTCTGATCGCGGGGCCCGCCCGCGTCTGCATCTGCGACGAGTGCGTCGAGGTCTGCAACGAGCTGATCGAGGAGGACCCCGCGTTCGACGACGCGGGCGAGCCGGTCGACCCGCCGAAGCCGCGCGAGATCCACGAGTTCCTCGACCAGTACGTCATCGGCCAGGACGCGGCCAAGAAGGCGCTCGCGGTGGCCGTCTACAACCACTACAAGCGGGTCCGGGCGCCGTCGTCGGACGTCACGGTCGCGAAGTCGAACGTCCTGCTCATCGGCCCGACGGGGTGCGGCAAGACCCACCTCGCGCAGACGCTGGCGCGGCTGCTGAACGTGCCGTTCGCCATCGCCGACGCCACCGCGCTGACGGAGGCCGGCTACGTCGGCGAGGACGTCGAGAACATCCTGCTGAAGCTGATCCAGGCCGCCGACTACGACGTGTCCCGCGCCGAGACCGGCATCGTCTACATCGACGAGGTCGACAAGATCGCCCGCAAGAGCGAGAACGCGTCGATCACCCGCGACGTGTCCGGCGAGGGTGTGCAGCAGGCGCTGCTGAAGATCCTCGAGGGGACGACGGCCAGCGTCCCGCCGCAGGGCGGCCGGAAGCATCCCGGCCAGGAGTTCATCCAGATCGACACCACGAACGTGCTGTTCATCGTCGCCGGAGCGTTCGCCGGGCTGGACGAGGCGATCCGGACGCGCACCGGGCGGCGCGGGCTCGGCTTCGGCGCCGACCTGACGCGTCCGGCGCCGGACGACGACCCGCTCGGCGACGTGATGCCGGAGGACCTGCTGCGCTTCGGGCTGATCCCGGAGTTCGTCGGCCGGCTCCCGGTCATCACGACCGTCAGCCCGCTGGACCGCGCGGCGCTGATCCGCATCCTGTCCGAGCCGCGCAACGCGCTGCTCAAGCAGTACATCCGGCTGTTCGAGCTGGACCACGTCGAGCTCGAGTTCACCGACGACGCGATCGAGGCGATCGCCGACCTCGCGCTGCTGCGCGGCACCGGCGCACGGGGCCTGCGCGCGATCCTCGAAGAGGTGCTGCTGCAGGTCATGTACGAGGTGCCGTCGCGCGACGACGTCGCCCGCGTGGTCGTCACCCGCGAGGTGGTCGACGCGAACGTGCTGCCGACGCTGCTGCCCCGGGGCCGCGCGGCGGGGCGCCGGCAGCGGCGGGAGCAGTCGGCCTGAACCGCACGGTGTCGCCGGGGCGCAGCTGGGCGGCCGGCGACAGGTCGGCGGCCGCGACGACGCCGATCACCGGGTAGCCGCCGGTCACCGGGTGGTCGGCGAGGAACAGCACCGGGCGCCCGTCCGGCGGCACCTGCAGCGCCCCGGTCACCATGCCCTCGGGCGGCAGCTCCGCGGCCGCGCCGGCCGCGCGCCGCAGCGGCGGCCCGGCCAGCCGCAGCCCGACGCGGTCGCTGTCCGCCGTCACCTCGTACGCGGTCGCGAACAGCGTCCGCAGCGCCGACGGCGCGAACCGGTCCGCCCGCGGGCCCGGCAGCACCCGCAGCGTGACGTCGTCCGGCGGCGGCGGCACGGGCGCGACGTCGACGGAGGGATGGCCGTCGTGGTCGCCGGCCAGCGGCAGCAGGTCGCCGGAGCGCAGCGGCGGCGGGCCGATGCCGGCCAGCGAATCCCACGACCGCGACCCCAGCACCGGCGGCACGCCCAGCCCGCCGCGCACCGCCAGGTACGAGCGCAGCCCGCGGGCCGGCCGCCCGACCCGCAGCAGCTCGCCGGCCCGGACGGCGAACGGGGCGTTGAACGCCGCCGCCCGGTCACCGGCCCGCACGTCCGCCGGCGCGCCGGTGAGCGCGACCGTCGCCGTCCGCCGGAACCGCACCACCAGCCCGCCCAGCACGAACTCGATCGCGGCGGCCCGCTCGGCGTTCGCGACCAGCCGGTTCGCCAGCCGGAAGCTGTCCTCGTCCGCCGCGCCGGACCGCCCGACGCCGAGGGCGCCGAGGCCCGGCCGGCCGAGGTCCTCGACGAGCGCCAGCAGACCCGGCTCGACGATCTCGAGCGCGGGGCCGGCGTCGCTCATGCGAATGCGGCGATCGCGACGCCGTGCTCCGTCAGCACCTCGCGGACCCGGCGCAGGATGGCGACGGCGCCGGGGGTGTCGCCGTGCACGCACAGCGACCGGGCGTCGACGGCGACCGGCTCGCCCTCGATGCTGGTGACCTGCCCGGTGGTGACGATCTGCAGGCACCGCGCGGCGACCTCGTCCGGGTCGGTGACGAGCGCGCCCGGCCGCCGCCGCGACACCAGGCGGCCGTCGGCGTGGTAGGCGCGGTCGCCGAACGCCTCGGCCGCCGTGGGCAGCCCGTGCACGGCCGCGATGCGCAGCACCTCCGAGCCGGGCAGCCCGAGCATCGTCAGCCCCGGGTCGTAGGAGCGGGCGGCATCGACGACGGCGGCGGCCTGCTCGGCGTCGCGGACGATCACGTTGTAGAGGGCGCCGTGCGGCTTGACGTAGCGGACCCGGGTCCCGGTGACGCGGGCGATGCCGTCCAGCGCGGCCAGCTGGTAGAGGACGTCGTCGGCGAGCTGGGTGGCCGGCATGGCGATCTCGCGGCGGCCGAACCCGGCGAGGTCGCGGTAGCCGACGTGCGCGCCGACGGTGATGCCGCGGGCGGCCGCGATCTCGCAGACGCCGCGCATGATCGTCGGGTCGCCGCCGTGGAACCCGCAGGCCACGTTGGCGCTGCTCACCACCGCCAGCAGGCCGGCGTCGTCACCCATGGGCCAGGCGCCGAAGCCCTCGCCGAGGTCGCAGTTGAGGTCGATCGGCGTCGTCACGCGCGACCCTCCGTGAACCGCACCCGGGCGCCAGGCAGCAGCGCCGCCGGCGGCGTGCGGCCGAGGTCCCACAGGACCGCGTCGGTGTGTCCGAGCAGGTGCCAGCCGCCGGGCCCGGACCGCGGGTAGACGCCGGTGTAACGGTCTGCGATGGCGACCGAGCCGGCCGGGACCCGCGTGCGCGGCGTCTCGCGGCGGGGGAGCACCAGCCGCGGGTCCAGCCCCGTGAGGTAGGCGAAGCCGGGCGCGAACCCGGTGAACGCGACGGTGTACGTGCCGCCCGCGTGGCGGCGCACCACCTCGGCGGCGGACAGCCCGGCCGCCGCGGCGACGGCGTCGACGTCCGGGCCGTCGTAGCGCACCGGGATCTCGACCAGCGGCGGCTCGTCGGTGGCCGGGCGCTCGTCGGGCAGGTGCGCGAGCTCGTCGGTGAGCCGCTCGGCCGACGTCACGCCGGGATCGAACATGATCAGCAGCGTCTCTGCCGCCGGCACGACGTCGACCAGCCCGGGCGGCTCGTGGTCGCGCAGCGCCGCGTTCAGCGCGAGGACGTCCTCGAGGTCGTCCAACTCGACCAGGACGGCGTGGTCGCCGCAGGGGAGTACGTGCAACTCGCTGGTGCGCATGGCCTCGCCCCTCCACACGGCGTCCTCACGGGCCATTGAAGGGACGGTGTGCCGATCATGTCAAGGCGCTGCCCGCCCGGCGCTCCAGCAGGACGCAGTCGTGCCAGACGCCGTCGCGCTGCCCGAACTTCTCGCGGACGCCGACGGTGCGGTAGCCGGCCTGGTGGTGCAGCGACAGTCCGGCCCGGTTGGCGCTGAAGACCGACGTCTGCAGCGTCCAGATGCCGGCCCGGTCAGCCGCCGTGACCTGCTGGAACAGCAGCGCCTTGCCGACACCGCGGCCGCGGTGCGCGCGGTCGACGTACACCGCCGTCTCGCCCACCCCGCGCAGCGGCTCGCGCGGCGACGCGTGCGCGATGGTCGTCCAGCCGACGACCACGCCGTCGGCCTCGGCGACCCAGCGGTGACCGGGCAGCCAGCGGGCGGACAGCCGGGTGCTCGGCGGCACCGTGGTGTCGAACGACGCGAGGCCGGTGTCGAGGCCGTCCTGGTAGATGCGACGCACGTTCGGCCAGTCATCCAGCCGCAGCTCCCGCACGACGATGCCCGCGGGCACGTCCTCGGGGTGCCGCGGCCGGGTGGCCCGCGCTCCCATGACGACGTCGGCCATGTGCGGCAGCCCGATGATGCACGCCTCGTTGACGGTGACGCGGGTGAACGGGCCCTGGCGGCCGACGTGGACGAAGCCGAGCTCGGCCAGCCGGCGGACGTGGTGCGAGCAGGTGGACTGGCTGATGCCCAGCCGCTGCGTCAGCTCGCCGACCGTCTGGCCGGCGGGCGCCGTCGCGACGGCGTGCAGCAGCCGGACCCGGGTCGGATCGGCCAGGCAGGCGAAGGATTCGGCGAAGCGGACGACGTCATCGGTGGGAAGCAGATCGGGGTGCTCGAGCGTGCCGGCGGTCATGGCAGGGAGCCTATTGAGCCCGATCGCCGCCCGCGTGATGTTCGCGTATCGCTGAGGTTTCCCCGGACGGAACTCGGACGGAACTCGCTCAGAACGCCGCGCCGTCCGGCCGCCACTCGGTGACCTCGACCTCGCCGCCGTCGACGATGTCGAGGTTGGTGTGCGGCCCGTAGCCCTCGACGACCCAGGAGGTCAGCGGCAGCTCGGTGGCCGGCGCGCCCGGCGCCGCGGCCAGCACGACCTCGTACGTGAGGTCCGGGTTGTCCGCCGTCGGCATGGCGTTCCACTCGACCACCGCCATCGCCCGGGCGCCCGGCGGGATCACCACCCGCGCGGGGTCGGCCGCCGGGACGGCGGTGACGGTCAGCGGCAGCTCGGCGAGGGTGCGGAAGGTGAGGTCCGGGTGGCCCTGGACGGCGCACGGCGCCGGGCCGGTGTTCGTCGCGCCCAGGAACAGGTACCGCGAGCCGAGCGCGGCGTCGCTGCCGATGATCTCGAGGCGCAGGCCGGCCGGGTCGCACTCCGGCGCCGACGTGTCGGCCGGCCAATCGGAGCTCGCGGTGTACGGCGGCCGCGGCGGCACGTCGGCGACGGCGAGCTCGGCCGAGTCGTCGAGCGTGCGGACCACGTCGACCCCGGCGCCCTGCACCGCCGCGACGTCGGCCACCTTCGCCAGGTCGGACGCGTCGCCCACCCGGACGTCCGCGGTCTCGCCGTCGAACACCGCCCGCACCACCCCCGGCGTGCCGGCGAACAGGTACGCGTCGCCGACGGGGCCGCCGACCGCGTCGCGCGACTCCGGCAGCGGGAACGCGCGGACGGTGATCTCCGCGCCCGTCGGCGTCACGGGATGCAGCCACACCTCCAGCTCCGGCGCGTCCGCGGGCCGGCCGGCGAGCAGGGTGTCGACGGTCTCGGCCGCCCAGCCGGCGCCGAGGGCGGTGTCGTGGACGAGGTGCAGGCGCAGTTTCGAGCCGTCGGGTTCGGCGGTCACGTCGTCGACGCCGGGGAGCGCGCGGGCGGCCGCGACGACCGGATCCGCATTGCCGGTCGAGGCCGCGTCCTGCCCGCAGCCGGCGAGGACGAGCGCGACGACGGCGGCCAGTAGGGTACGGAACGGCACGGACCGACCCTAACGTCCACGAAGGAGGCGCCGGTGCCGGGCACGCTCGTCCTCGGGCCATTGCTGCGGCACGTCGACCGCACCTCCGCCCTGATCTGGGTCGAGACCGCGCGCCCCGCCACCGTCCGGGTCCTCGACGCGACCGCCCGCACGTTCACCGTCCACGGCCACCACTACGCGCTGGTCGCCGTCGACGGCCTGGAACCCGGCACGTCCACGCCGTACGCCGTCGAGGTCGACGGCGAGCACGCCTGGCCCGAGCCCGGGTCGCCGTTCCCGCCGCCGGTCATCCGCACCCGCGGCGACGGCGGCGTGCGGCTCACCTTCGGGTCCTGCCGCATGAGCGTCCCGCACGACGCGAAGCATGACCGCGTCTACGGAACCGACGCGCTGCGGGCCCTCGCGCTGACGCTGGCCGCGGCGGACGAATCGGCCCGGCCGGACGCGCTCGTGCTGCTCGGCGACCAGGTGTACGCCGACGAGACGTCCGACGAGATGCGCGAGATCATCGCCGGGCGCCGCGACGTCGCCGAGCCGCCCGGCACCGAGGTCGCCGACTTCGAGGAGTACGCGCATCTCTACCGGCTGGCCTGGACCGACCCGGCGGTGCGCTGGCTGCTGTCGACCGTCCCGGCCGCGATGATCTTCGACGACCACGACATCCGCGACGACTGGAACACCTCGCAGCCGTGGCGGGCGACGATGGCCGGGCAGGCGTGGTGGCGGCGCCGGATCACCGGCGGCCTCGCCGCGTACTGGCTGTACCAGCACGTGGGCAACCTGTCGCCGTCCGAGCGGGCCGCGGACCCCGTGCTGGCCGCCGTCCTCGCCGCCGGCGGCGACGCCGGTGCGGTGCTCGACGAGTTCGCCTGGCAGGCCGACCAGGACCCGGCGTCGTACCGGTGGAGCTTCACCCGCGACGTCGGCCCGGCCCGGCTGGTGATGATCGACACCCGCTGCGGGCGCGTCCTGGATCCGGGGAAGCGCACGATCGTCGACGACGCCGAGTGGGACTGGATCGCCGGCCAGGTCCGCGACACTGAGCATGTCGAGCACCTGTTCCTCGGCACGTCGCTGCCGTACCTGCTGCCGCGCGGCCTGCACGACCTCGAGGCCTGGAACGAGGCGACGGCGGGCGGCGCGTGGGGCGGCCGGTTCGCGAGGGCGGCCGAGTCGCTGCGGCAGGCGATCGACCTCGAGCACTGGGCGGCGTTCGGCCGCTCGTTCGACGCGATGGCCGCGCTGGTCACGGAGGTGGCGACGGCGCCGGACGGGCGGCGGCCGCAGACCGTCTCGTTCCTCTCCGGCGACGTGCACTACTCGTACGCGGCGCGGCTGGCCTACCCGGGCCGCACGGACCGTACCAGCCGGGTGTACCAGCTGGTCTGCTCGCCAGTGCGCAACCCGCTGAGCCGGACCCTGCGCTACCTCAACGGCGCCGCCGCGTTCGCCGTCGCCCGGGTCGCCGGGACCGCGCTGGCCCGGCTGGCGCGCGTGCCGAAGCCGTCCGTGCGCTGGTCGATCGACGCCGGGCCGCGGTTCGACAACGCGCTGGCCACCCTGGAGGTGACCGACGGGTCCGTCCGGGTGCGCTGGGAGACCGGGCGGGTCGACGGCGACACCGCGACGATGTCGGAGGTGCTGTCGGTGACGCTCTGACGTCACGCCGGGACGGTGACGCTCAGCGCGTGCTGCCGCACCGTCCACGTCCGCGCCCCGGCCAGCTCGGACAGCTCGCCGTCGGCGTTGAGCGGCACCGGACCGCCCTCGACCGTCACCGTATGCCCGCGCGCCTCGACGACGTCGTGCCGCTCCGGGTGCCGGCCGCGGACCAGCGCCGCCGCGAACGCCAGCCGGGCCCGCCACCTGGTCGAGAACGACACGACCACGTCGACCCGGCCGTCGTCCGGCTCGGCCGACGGCGTCACCGGGGCGCCGCCGCCGATGGTGACGCCGTTGCCGAGCGCGACCATCAGCGCGCGCCGGTCGCCGCCCGCCACCACGTCGCCGTCGACGGTGACGCGCAGCCGCCAGCCGCGCGCCGACGCCCCGGCGACCGCGCTGCCCACCGGGTAGGCCAGCCGGCCCAGCCGCGGCTTCAGCGGGACGGCGCGCCGCCCGGCCTCCGCGCCCACCCCGAGGTGCACCGCGTTCACCACCACCCCGCCCGCGTCGTCCGTCAGCACGTCGAGGTCGCGCTGCCGTCCGTCCAGCACCACCTGCGCCGCCCGGGCCGGGTCCAGCGGCAGCCCGAGCGTGCGCGCGAGGTCGTTGCCGGTGCCCAGCGGGACCAGCCCGAACGCGAACGGCGGCCGGTCCAGCAGCCCCGCCGCCAGCGCCGTCGCGGCCAGCAGGTGCACCGACCCGTCGCCGCCCAGCACCACCGGACGGTGTCCGGGGTGGCGCGCCAGCACGGCCGGCAGCGCGTCCGGGTCCAGGTCGGCGATCTCGACGTCGCCGCCCGCCCGCAGCACGCCCAGCGCCGTCTCCACCGCGTCGTCGCGTGCGGAGCCGGCGCGGGTGTTCGTGATGACCAGCAGCTTCGGCACCCGCCGATGGTGCCAGGTCCGGATGAGAATCTTGTGAGCGGCGTCGTCACGCAGCGACAATGCATCGATGGAGCACGGGGACCAGGGACCGCTCGATCTCGGCGTGGTGGGCGAGACGCCGGACGAGCCGGACGACGAGCCGCGCGGCGGACCCAGCGGCCGGCGGGTCTGGACGGCTGTCGCGGCGGCCTTCGTCGTCGGCGCCGGGCTGGGGCTGTTCGTCGCCGACGCCCGGGACGACGCGGCCTCCTACTCCGACGTCCGGCTGGCCAGTGGCGCGCTGCAGGCGCTACCGGACCGCGCGAACGAGGAGTCGCCCGGCCGGATCGAGCTGAGCCTGCTCAACCTCGGCGAGCACGAGGTCGAGATCCTCGGGATGGAGCTGCCGGGCATGTCGGTCCGGGCGGACGAGGAGCGAGCCGAGCCGATCACCGCGTCGCCCGGCGAGTGGGTGACCGCGAGTCAGGGCGGCCTGATCGCCGACTGCGCCGGCGCCGATCCCGGCGACGACGCGCCGGTGCGGGTTCACGTCCGCGACGCCGGCGGGACCGAGCGGCTGGTCGACGTGGGCGCGCTGCCCGACTTCGGCGGCGCCCTGGAGGTGTGGGGGCACCTCTGCCGCGGTCCCGAGCTGGTCTTCCCCCTGATGGACGCGGTGGTGCAGGTGAACGACGACGGCAGCGTCACGACGACGCTGCGGGTGTCGAACGACGGGTCCGAGCCGCTGGAGGTCAGCCGGTTCCAGACCTTGGCGCCAGGGCTGGTCGCCACCGGCCCGGAACCCCCGTTCGAGGTGCCGCCGGATGAGTCGCTCGACGTGCCGGTGACCTGGACCGTCGGCGACTGCCGGCAGGCGCTGACGTGGGAGGCGCCGGAGATCGAGTACTCGACCGGCAGCGGAGCCACGAGCGCCCCCGGCTGGTATCCGCTGACCGGCGCCGCTCAGGCCGAGCTGGTGCTCATGGTCGACCGGGTCTGCGGGGACGAGCGGTGAGCGAGCCGCTCGACCTCGGCGTGGTGGGTGGTGGCCGGGACCGCGAACCGCCGGACGACGAGCCCGGCGCGGAGAGCACGGCCCGCGGCCGCACCCCCCGCTGGCGCCGGTGGGCCGCCGTCGCCGCGGCGTTCGCGATCGGCGGGGTGGCCGGGCTGGTCGTTGCGCAGGCACGCGACGACGCGGGCGGGTACGCGGGGGTGGAGCTGTACGGCGGGCCGGCGCAGCCGGTCTTCACCGGGCAGCGCACACGCGGCGAGCTGAGCGTCCACCTGCTCAACGCCGGCGACCACGCGGTCGAGATCCTCGGCGTCGAGATCGACGGGACGCCGGCCACCGAGACCGCCGAGCCGGTGCCGGCCGACCCGGGCGCCTGGGTGACGTTCGTGCAGCGCGGCCTGCAGGTCGACTGCGCCGGGCCGCTCCCGACCAGTCTGACGGTGCGCGCCCGCACGGCGTCGGGCGACGAGCGGCTGGTCGAGCTGGCGCCGCCGGACGAGTACGAGGGCCTGCGCGGCTTCTGGTACCTCGAGTGCCAGGGACCGTTCCAGAACGGACTGCAGTTGCGCGACAGCACGGTCCTCAGCAACGGTGACGGCGCCGTCGTGCTGCGGCTGGAGCTGGCCAACACCGGCCTGGACGACCTCCGCCTCGGCGCCGTCGCGAGCCGGGCGCCCGGCTTCGGCCTGACCACCGAGTCCGAGGGACTGGTGGTCCCGGCGGGCCAGAGCGCCTTCCTCGCCACCACGTGGACGGTGACCGACTGCGGCCCGGCGCTGGGCGCGTCCGGCGGGTCGGTCGCGGTCCGGATCCTGCACGGCGACGCCGAGACCGAGCAGATCATCGTGCTGCCGGACGCCGGGTTCACCGCGCTGGCGCGGTTGTCGGGGCAGGCCTGTCCGGCCACAATCCAGGAATGACGGTGGGGGACGGGCGCGACGACAGCTTCGACCTCGGTGTCGTCGGCCGCGGCGGCGACGGGGGGATCGGCGGCGAGCCCGGCGACGACGGCCCCAGCGGCGCGGACGAGCCGGGCCGGCGCCGCTGGCGGCGCTGGGCCGTACCCGCGGTCGCCCTCGTCGCCGGTGCCCTGATCGGCACCGTCGTCGCCGACGCCCGGCACGACGCTGCCGAGCTGGCCCGCGTCGGCATCGTCAGCGGCCCGTCGACGTGGACGCCGGAGGCCGGCGGCGACGGGTCGGTCGCGCTCGACCTGCAACTGGTGAACATCGGCTCCCGGCCGGTCGAGATCGTCGGCGTCGAGGCGGACGGCTTCGGCGTCGAACCGGGCACGGACCCGATCGACGCGGTCGAGGCGGCGGCCGGCGTCTGGGTCGTCGTGCGCCAGCCGGGCCTGCTGGCCGACTGCACCGCCGCGGCGCCGACGTCTCTGCGGGTCCGGGTCCGCGACTCCGGCGGCGACGAGCACACCGTGACCGCCGACCAGCACGTCGACTACGGCGGCATCGGCATGCTCTGGACCGAGCAGTGCGAGTTCGGCGGCGGGTACGTCCAGTTCGCCGGCCCGGCGGCCATGACCGTCGCCGACACCAGCGTCACGATGACGCTGCCGCTGCTCAACTACTCCGGCCGGTCGGTGCGCGTCACCCGCATGGTGCCCATGGCGCCCGGCATGGCCGCGCTGCCGCCCGAGCTCCCCATCCCGCTGGACGGTCAGGGCACCGCACAGGTGGAGGTGACCTGGTCCGTCGAGGACTGCGTGGCCGCGCTGAGCATGAGCGGCGACGCCGGGCTGATCGAGTACAGCGTCGCCTACGGCTCCATGGAAGTGCCCGAGTCGTATCCGCTGGACGGACCCACCATGGTCGAGCTGGTCCGGCTGGCGAACCGGGTGTGCGGCTGACGGTCGCGGGCGTACGTCGGCGGACGTACCGCGCGGATCAGCGGCTGAGCGGACGAGCGCGACCACGCCGCGCCGCCAGTCTCGTCGGCATGAGCATCGACGTCCCGTACCTGAGCCGCCCGCAGGGCCCGCTGGACGAGCTCGCGCAGCTGCGCCGCACGGTGGGCGACGCCGCCGTCGCCGGGCTCGGCACCCACACCCCGTTCGCGCTGAAGCACCGGCGGGCCCGCCACCTCGTCGAGCAGCTGGGCTTCCGCACGATCGCCTGGGAGGAGAGCTGGGGCAGTGGCGTCGTCCTCGACCGGTACGTCCGCGGCGACGGCAGCAGCGCCCGCGACGCCGCCGGGCAGGCGCGGCCCGCGCTGCGCGTCCAGGCGATGCTGGACCTTCTGCGGTGGATGCGCGAGTTCAACCGCGGCCGCCCCGGCTGGGACCAGGTCCGCTTCGTCGGCGCCGACGTGCTCGAGCCGCGCGTCCTGCAGCACGTCGAGCTGCACCAGTTCGTCGCCCACGCCGCGCGGGAGCTGCTGCCGCGGGCGCACGAGCTGCTGCTGAGGCTGGCGCTGCGCGGCACGCCGCAGGAGCACGCGGCCTGGTACCGGCGCCTCACCGAGGACGAGCGCCGTCCGCTGGTCGCCGCGGCCCGCGAGCTGTACGACCTGGTCGGCGACGTCGCCGGGCGCCGAACCGCCCGGCGCGGCCGTCCGGTCGTGGACGCCGACGACGCCGTCCTGCACGCGCTCGCGCTGCTCGGCTTCCACGAGACCGGCTCCGGCGACCTGCGCGACCGGTACGTCGCCGGCATCGTCGCCAGCTGGCAGCGGCGAACCGGGCACCGCGTGGTCTACAGCGGCACGTGGGTCGCCTAGGGGTGTCTCTCGGGTCTCGGCCGTAGCGAGCGGCGTCCAGGTGGATGCCTCGCAAGGCCGAGGAAGGAGTCATAGCGGTGCCTATGGCGACTGACGAGAACGCCGCGAGGCGCCGCCTGGGCGCCGCGCAGTAGGCCACGGACCCGGGAGACACCCCTAGGGCAGGATCGAGTCGACGTAGCCGCCGTCCACCCGGACGGCGGCTCCCGTCGTCGCCGACGCCTGCGCCGAGCTGAGGTAGACGACGAGGTTGGCGATCTCGTCCGGCTCGATGAGGCGTTGCAACAGCGACTGCGGCCGGTGCCGGCGCATGAACTCGCGCTGCGCCTCGTCCCACGGCAGGTCGCGGTCGACCAGCTGGTAGACGAAGTCCTCGACGCCGCCGGTGTGCGTCGGCCCGGCGATGACGCTGTTGACGGTGACGCCGCTGCCGGCCGCCTCCTTGGCGAACCCGCGCGACACCGCCAGCAGCGCCGTCTTCGTCATGCCGTAGTGGATCATCTCGGCCGGGATGACGACGGCGGAGTCGCTGGCGATGTACTGCACCCGGCCCCAGCCGCGGGCCCGCATGCCGGGCAGGTAGGCGCGGGTCAGCCGCACCGCGGCCAGCACGTTCACCTCGAAGTAGCGCCGCCACTCGGCGTCGGTGATCTCCAGCGCCGGCGTCGCCTCGAAGATGCCGAGGTTGTTGACCAGGACGTCCACGGCGGGCAGCGCCTCGAGCGCGGCGGCCGCGCCGTCGTCGGTGGTGACGTCGGCGGGGACGGCGACCAGGTCGGCGCCGTCGGCCTCGGCCCGCAACCGGTCGATGGCGGCGTCGACGCTGCCGGCGCTGCGCCCGTTGACGCCCACCCGGGCGCCGGATCGGGCCAGGCCGGCCGCGATGGCCCAGCCGATGCCCTGGGTGGAACCGGTCACGAGGGCGGTGCGTCCGCTCAGATCCAGCCGCATCCCTCGATCCTGCCTCAGCTCCGGCGCCGCCGCCGCGAGATCGCGACACCCACCAGGCTGATGGCGCCACCGATGAAGCCGAACACCGTCGGGACCTCGCTCAGCAGCGCCCACGACATCAGCACCGACACGGTGGGGACGATGTACGTCGTGGCGCTGAGCCGGCCGGCGTCCATCCGCTTGAGCGCGTACGACCACGTGGTGAACCCGATCGCGGTCGGGAACAGGCCCAGGTAGACGGCGGCCAGGATCGCGCCCGTCGACGCGCCGGCCAGCTCCGACACCAGCTGCGGCGTCCACGGCAGCAGCACGGCCGTGCCGACGAGGCAGGCCAGCCAGGTGGTGGTCAGACCGTCGGTGACCCGCAGCACGACCTTCTGGATCAGCGCCCCGGCCGTGTAGAGCACCGCCGCCAGCAGGCACAGCGCGATGCCGAGCCAGTCGCGGTCGCCGGTGGAGCCGAGCGAGAGGACGGCGACGCCGCTCAGGGCGACCAGCGAGCCGGCGATCAGCGCCCGCGGGAAGCCCTCGCCGAGGAACAGCCCGGCGCCGAACGCGATCAGCAGCGGCGCGACGTTCACCAGCAGCGCCGCCGTGCCGGCGTCGACGTGCTGCTCGCCGGCGTTGAGCGCGACGGTGTAGATGGCCAGCCAGAGCACGCCGCAGGCCGCGATCAGCCCGTACGTCCGCCGCGACAGCGGCTGCGGGATGACCCGCCGGCCGCGCGTCGCGACCACGATCGTCGTCAGCGCCACCGACGCGACCGCCAGCCGGATCAGCGCGAGCGGCGCGGCGGACAGCGTGTGCCCGACGTCGCGGATCGCGACGAACGCCGACGACCAGAGCACGACCGTGACGGCGGCGGCGATGGCGGCCTTGCGGTTCTCGGTGAGGCGGGGCGGTGCGGCGGCGGGCGCCGGGAGGGTCTGCGTCACCCTGACATGGTGCGGTCCGTCGATTCGACAGCACAAGCACGTATTGCTGTCGTATCGTTAAGCTTGGCTGTACGATAGGCGCATGTTGGACGTGCCCCGCCTCCGCCTGCTGCGCGCCGTCGTCGCCACCGGCTCCGTCCGGGCCGCCGCCGACACGCTCGGCTACACCCCGTCCGCCGTCAGCCAGCAGCTGGCCGCGCTGCAGCGCGAGACCGGGCTGCGGCTGTTCGACCGCGCCGGCCGCGGCATCGAGCCGACCGCCGCCGGGCGCACCCTGGCCACCGAGGCCGAGCCGCTGTTCGAGGCGCTCACCAGGCTCGACGGGCTGGTCGGCGACCTGCGGGCGGGCCGGGTCGGCAGCCTGTCGATCGGCTACTTCGCCTCCGCCGGCGCGGCCTGGCTGCCGCCCGTCGTCGCCGCGCTGCACGAGGAGTTCCCGGAGCTGCGGCTGGACCTGCGGATGACGGAGGTCAAGCTGCCCGACAGCCCCGAGCCCGACGTCGACATCTTCGTCGAGCGGCCCGACTGGGAGCCGCCGCTGGGCACCGACGTCCGCCACCTCGTCGACGACCCGTTCGTCGCGGTCGTGCGTGCCGACGACCCGCTGGCCGCGCGAGGCGAGGTGCCGCTCGCGGAGCTGGGCGCCCGGCGCTGGATCGACAACGACCTCAACGACGGCGCCTGCCGCCGGGTGCTGCTGCGGGCCTGCGCCGAGGCCGGGTTCTCGCCTGAGTTCGCCGTCGAGACGCACGACTACCACACGGCCATCCCGTTCGTCGCGACCGGCATCGGGCTCACCGTCGTCCCCAGGCTGGGCATCCGCGACCTCCCGGCCGGGGTCACGACGGTGCGCATCGTCGCGCCCACCCCCGTCCGGCGCATCCACGTCTCCGTCCGCAAGTCCGCCGCCCAGCACCCCGCCGCGCAACGCGCCGTCGACCTCCTCACCGAGGCGGTCGACGGCGCCGCTGCGCGTCGTCACTGATCGGGCAGTCCCGCGAAGAACGCCCGCAGGTCCTCGACCAGCACGTCCGGCCGCTCCAGCGACGCGTAGTGCCCGCCGTCGGGGAACTCGGTGTAGCGGACGATGTTGTCGTTGTCGCGGTCGGCGAACGCCCGGATCGTGCGGAAGTCGTCGGCGAAGACCGCGACCCCCGTCGGCGCGTGGTTGACCGCCGGCTCGGCGCCCGAGTGGGCCTCCTCGAAGTGGTACCGCCCGGCCGTCGCCGACGTGTTGGTGAACCAGTACAGCGACACCTCGGTGAGGATCTGGTCGCGGGTCACCAGGCTGGTCCCGTTGCCGAAGGAGTTGAACAGCTCGTTCCAGGCCAGCTGGCCGACGGGGGAGTCCGACACCCCGACCGCCACCGTCTGGGGCCGCGAGGCGTTGATCGCGTTGTAGCCGCCGACGGACTGGAACCACTCCAGGTGCTTCAGTCCGGCGTGGTCGGCGGGGGACAGGTTCGCGAACTCGGCCGGGTCGCCGGACGGGAACGAGAACAGTTGCAGCACGTGCAGGCCGAGGAACCCGGGCGGGTTCAGCAGGCCCAGCTCGCGCGACACCATGGCGCCGCCGTCGCTGCCGTGCGAGCCGTAACGCTCGTAGCCGAGCCGGCGCATCAGCGTGTCGTAGGTGCGGGCGACCCGGGCCATCGTCCAGCCGCGGTCCTCGACCGGCGTGCTGAAGCCGAAGCCCGGCATCGACGGGACGACGACGGAGAACGCGTCCTCGGCTCGGCCGCCGTGCGCGACCGGGTCGGTCAGCGGGCCGATCATGTCGAGGAAGTCCACGAACGAGCCGGGGTAGGAGTGCGCGAGCAGCAGCGGCGTCGCGTCCGCCTCGGCCGACGGCACGTAGATGAAGTGGATCGTCTGGCCGTCGATCTCGGTGAGGTAGTGCGGGAAGGCGTTCATCCGCGCCTCCTCGGCCCGCCAGTCGAACCCGTCGCGCCAGTGCTCGACCATCTCGCTCAGGTAGTGGTTCGGCGTGCCGTAGTCCCAGTCGTCGCCGGGGACGGGGCGGGGCAGCCGGGTGCGGACCAGACGGTCGTGGAGGTCGTCGAGGTCGGCCTGGCCGATCTCGACGCGGAACGGGCGGATCGGTGCGGTGGTGTTCGTCATGACAGTCACGCTACGGTCCTATTAGGCAAGGTATCTTCCTAGTATGACCGGGACTTCCGCACGGATGTTGGCGCTGCTCTCGCTGATGCAGTCGCGGCCCGCCTGGACCGGCGCCGAGCTGGCCGAACGCCTCGGCGTCAGCGCGCGGACCATCCGCTACGACGTCGACCGGCTGCGCGACCTGGGCTACCCGGTCGACGCCGCGCGCGGCCCGGCGGGGCACTACCGGCTCGGCGTGGGCGCCCGGCTGCCGCCGCTCCTGCTGGACGACGACGAGGCGGTCGCGGTCGCGATCGGGCTGCGGGCCGGCCGCGGCGTCGCCGGCATCGAGGACAGCAGCGCGCGGGCGCTGGCCAAGCTCGAGCAGGTGCTGCCGCACCGGCTGCGCCGTCAGGTCGCCGCCGTCAACGACGCGCTGTCGCAGGGCCCGGAGAACACCGGCAGCAACGTCGACGACCCCGTCGTCGACGCGTCCGTGCTGACGGCGCTCGCGGCGGCGATCCGCGACCACGAGCTCGTCCGGTTCGGCTACCGCGGCCGCTCCGACACCGCCCCGCCCCTCGCCGTCGAGCCGTACCGCCTGGTCAGCTGGCAGCGGCACTGGTACCTGGTCGGCCGCGACCCGGCCTCGGGCTGGCACCCCTACCGCGTCGACTGGATGTCGCTGCGCATGCGCACCGGCCTGCGGTTCGCGCCGGCCACCCTGCCGGGCGGCGACTACACCGCGTTCGTCCTGCGCGAGGTCGCGTCGGCCGGCTGGTCCGTGCACGCCCGCATCACCGTCTTCGCGCCGGCGGCCGAGGTGCTGGCCCGCATCAACCCGACCGTCGGCGTGGTGGAGTCGGTGGACGAGTCCACCTGCGTGCTGGTGACCGGCGCCGACTCCCTCGAGATCATCGCCGTCTACATCGGCATGCTCGGCCTCGACTTCCAGGTGACGTCGCCGCCCGAGTTGGTCGAGCACCTCCGGGTGCTGGGGGAGCGCTACCGCCGGGCGGTGCAGCCGTAGTCGTAGGCGCTCAACATTCTGGGGCCGCCGACGGTCATGACACCGTGAGGACGATGCATGACGACTTCGCCGAGTGGTACCGCGCCCTGTGGCCGCGGGTGTTGCGAGTCGTCACCATTGCCGTCGGTCACCACCCAGGTGGCAGCCCGGACACCACGCTGGACATCGCCGAGTCGGTCGCTCCAATCTCCGCCGACGACGAACGGCTGACCGCGAGCTGGCACGGCGACGGGGCGCCGGAGCGCTGATCTTGCTCTCCTGATCCTGATGCCGGTCCCATTGCGGTGGGATTCGGAAGTGAGCCGAGGACCCCGGGGGTATACCCGGACCTCGGCTTCGCGCTTACTAGGTGAGTCCGATGCGATGCTCGGTTCCGGGATTCCAGCCACACCTCGTCGACACCGGCCGCGGCCAGCTCGAACAGCAACGTCTCAGCGCACTGGCGGCGAGCCCGCTCCTGCCGGCGTGGGTTGACGGGCGCGCCGACGACCACGACCGGCAGCACAGCCAGGGCGGCAACGGCTTCGGCCGCCGTCTGCCGCTCGGCCGGGAGCCGGTCGCGCCAGTGGAGCGCCGGCCGGGGCGTGGTTCGAGCGCCCGGACGGCGACTGCGGCGTCCGGGCGCGTTCCGCGAGCGGTTCGTGACACCCCGTGAGAGGCTGTGGACGGCCCATCGAGCGACCGCAGGGGAGGACGGCAGTGCCCAGACGTGTGGTGCGGCTGCGTGACGAGGTGCTGTCCGCCGACGGCGAGACGCTGCGGGCGGGGGTGGCGGCCATTCAGGCCGAGCTCGACGTCGCGCCGGAGTTCCCGCCCGAGGTCGAGCAGGCGGCGCAGCGGGCCGCGAAAAGCCCCCGGCTCCCCGACCTCGACCGCACCGACCTGCCGTTCGTCACCATCGACCCGGCGACGGCGATGGACCTCGACCAGGCGCTGCACCTCGAGCGCAACGGCGACGGCTTCACCGTCCACTACGCCATCGCCGACGTCGGCGCGTTCGTCAGCCCCGGCGACCCGCTGGACGAAGAGGCGCACAAGCGCGGCGAGACGCTCTACGGCGCCGACTCCAAGGTGCCGCTGTACCCGAAGGCGCTGTCCGAGGACGCCGCGTCGCTGCTGGCCGACCAGGTGCGCCCGGCGCTGCTGTGGACCATCGAGCTGGACGGCGACGGCGGTACGGTCGCGGCCCGGGTCGAGCGGGCCCGGGTGCGCAGCCGGGCCAAGCTCTCGTACGAGGCCGTGCAGCACCAGCTCGACCAGGGCACCGCCGACCCGGTCTTCACGCTGCTGAAGGAGGTCGGCGAGCGCCGCCTGCAGAAGGAGGCCGAGCGGGGCGGCGTCTCCCTCCCGCTGCCCGAGCAGGAGGTGCGCGTCGATGGCGACCACTGGTCGCTGGCGTTCCGGCAGCAGCACCCGGTCGAGCAGTGGAACGCCCAGATCTCGCTGCTGACGGGCATGACGGCGGCCACGTTCATGGTGACGGCGAAGACGGGGCTGCTCCGCACCCTCGCCCCCGCCGACCCGCGCGACGTCAAGCGGCTGCGGCGCACGGCGCGGGCGCTGCGCATCGACTGGCCCGAGAACCAGAGCTATCCGGACTTCATCCGCTCGCTCGACCCCGCCACGTCCAGCCACGCCGCCATGCTGGTCGCGTGCACCCGGTTGCTGCGCGGCTCCGGCTACGTCGGGTTCGCCGGCGAGTTGCCCGAGCACACCGGCCACTCCGCCATCGCCGCCGACTACGCGCACGTGACGGCGCCGCTGCGGCGGCTGGTCGACCGGTACGCGGGCGAGATCTGCGTCGCCCTGAGCGCGGGCGACGCCGTGCCGGGTTGGGTCGTCGACCGCCTCGGCGAGCTGCCGAAGACCATGCAGGGCTCCACCCGCCGGGCCAACCAGTACGAGCGCGCCGTCCTCGACCTCGTCGAGGCGGCCGTCCTGCAGGGGTACGTCGGCGAGAGTTTCGACGGCGTCGTCGTCGAGGTCGACGACCGCGACCAGCGCAAGGGTGACGTCACGATCCGCGAGCCCGCGGTCGAGGCGCCGATCAGCGACGGCGGCGACCTGCCGCTCGGCACCGACGTCCGCGCCCGGCTGGCCGCCGCCGACCCACGGACCCGGACGATCCGCTTCGAACTGGCCTGACCGGGTACACGACCGGACACATCGTCGTCCGGAAGGGAACCCGACCATGCCCGTCGTCGGCTGGCACGCGTCGCACGAGCAGATCCCGCCGAGCCGGCTGCTGGCCGACGTCCGGCACGCGGAGCAGGCCGGGTTCCAAGCCGTGTGGTCGTCGGACCACTTCGCGCCGTGGGGCAGGCGGCAGGGGGAGTCCGGGTTCTCCTTCGCCTGGCTCGGCGCGGCGATGGCCACGACGACGCTGCCGTTCGGGGTGGTCTGCGCACCCGGCCAGCGATACCACCCGGCCGTCGCCGCACAGGCGATCGCCACCCTCGCGGAGATGTTCCCCGGCCGGTTCGCCGTGGCGCTCGGCAGCGGCGAGAACCTCAACGAGCACGTCACCGGCGATCCGTGGCCGGACAAGCCCATCCGCGACGCCCGCCTGCGCGAATGCGCCGACGTCATCCGGGCCCTGCTCGACGGCGACGAGGTCACCCACCGCGGTCTGGTGACGGTGGACCGCGCGCGGCTCTGGACCCGCCCCGCGACCCCGCCGCCGCTCTACGCGACCGCCGTCACGCCGCGGACCGCCGGCTGGGCCGCGGGGTGGGCCGACGGCCTCGTCACCGTCGGTCAGCCGGTGGCGATATTGCGGGAGGTGGTCGACGGTTTCACCCGCAACGGCGGGGCCGGCAAGCCGCTCGCCGTCCAGATCCACGTCTGCTGGGCGCCCGACGAAGCCGAAGCGCTGCGCGTCGCCCACGAGCAGTGGGCGACCAACCTGTTCTCGCCGCCGTTGTGCTGGGACCTGGCGACGACGGAGGAGTTCGAGGAGGCCGCGAAGCACGTCCGCCCCGACGACGTCCGGCACAGCGTCCTCGTCTCCGCCGACCTCGGCCGGCTCACCGACTACCTGCACACGCTCGGCGGACTCGGCTTCGGCGCCGTCTACGTGCACCACGTCGGGCAGGAGCAACGCGGGTTCATCGACGCCTTCGGCGAGCACGTCCTGCCGGCCATGACGGCGGTGCGCGCGTGAGCCGGCGCCGCCGCAGCGCCGGCGACCTCTGGTGGAAGAACGCCGTCATCTACTGCCTGGACGTGCAGACCTTCCTGGACACCGACGGCGACGGCTGCGGCGACCTCGCCGGCCTCACCGAGCGCGTCGACTACCTCGAGGGTCTCGGCGTGACCTGCCTGTGGCTGATGCCGTTCTACCCGTCGCCGGAGCGCGACGACGGCTACGACATCGTCGACTTCTACGCCGTCGACGAGCGGCTCGGCTCGCTCGGCACGTTCGTCGAGATGGTGCGGACGGCGCAGGACCGCGGCATCCGGGTCATCGTCGACCTCGTCGTCAACCACACCTCGCACAACCACCCGTGGTTCCGGTCGGCGCGGAAGGGACGCGACGCCCCGTTCCACGACTTCTACGTGTGGAGTGACGAGAAGCCCGACGACCAGCCGAAGGATGTCGTCTTCCCCGGCGAGGAGCGGTCGACGTGGGCGTGGGACGACCAAGCCGGCCAGTGGTTCTACCACCGCTTCTACTCCGAGCAGCCGGACCTCAACACCGCCGACCCGGCCGTCCGCGACGAGATCGCCCTCGTCGCGGGGTTCTGGCTGGCGCTCGGCCTGGCGGGCTTCCGCGTCGACGCGGTCCCGTTCCTCGTCGAGGAGCCCGATCGCGCCGCGGCCGCCACGCAGGAGCCGCACGAGTTGCTGCGCGACCTGCGCGCGTACCTGACCCGCCGCCGCGGCGACGCCGTCCTGCTGGGAGAAGTCAACCTGCCGCCGGACCAGGCGGTCACGTACTACGGCGAGACCGGGGACGAGCTCACGATGGAGTTCGCCTTCACCGTCAACCAGGCGATGTACCTGGCGTTGGTGCGCGAGGACGCCGCGCCGCTGGTCAAGGCGCTGCGGTCGCTGCCGGAGATCCCGCGCGAGTGCCAGTGGGTGAACTTCGTCCGCAGCCACGACGAGCTCACCCTGGACCAGCTGACCGAGGACGAGCGCGGCGAGGTCTTCGCCGCCCTCGGACCCGACCCCGGGATGCAGCTGTACGGCCGTGGCATCAGGCGGCGGCTGCCGAGCATGCTCGCTGACGACGAGTCCCGGGTCCGGATGGTCTACTCGCTGATGTTCTCGCTGCCCGGCACGCCGGCGCTGTTCTACGGCGAGGAGATCGGCATGGTCGAGAACCTCGACATCCCCGGCCGGCTGAGCGTGCGCACGCCGATGCAATGGTCGGGGGAGCGGCACGCCGGCTTCTCACCGGCGCCGGAGGGCGCGCGGCTGTGCCGCCCGCTGCCGGACGACCTCACCGCGACCGTCGAGGACCAGCGCCGCGACCCCGGCTCGCTGCTCAACTGGATGGAGCGGCTGATCCGCCGGCGCAAGGAGTGCCCTGAGCTCGGCTGGGGCCGGCTCGAGGTGGTCGAGTCCACCGCTCAGGTGCTGGCGCACCGCTGCGACTGGCAGGGCCGCACGCTCGTCGCGGTGCACAACCTCGGCGGCACGACGGCGTCCGTGCGGCTTCCGCGCGAGGACGGCTGGGAGCGGCTGGTCGACCTGCTGGGCACCGACGACCGGGAGCCAGGCGACGACCTCGAGCTGGCGCCGTACGGCCACCGCTGGTACCGCGCCGCCTGAGGCAGTCCGCGTCCACGTTGTGTCGCGTTGACCACGCCTGTCATGCGACAGCTGTTGGATGACATCGCACTGGGCCGCCACTAGCGTCCGAGCATCCCGTCCGCTGAGGAAGGATCGCTCATGCGCCGAACCCGGATCAGAACCGGCGCGGCACTCGCCGCCGCCGGCGTCTGTACCGCCGCCCTGCTCACCGCCGCGAACGGCGCGGCCGGCGCCGCACCCGCGCCGGCCCCCGCCCCCGCGCCCGCCGAGCCGACGTTCGTCGACGGGCTGGCGCAGCCGGTGTTCACCGGACCGTTCATCCAGCACGAGCTGTGGGTCGAGACGGAGTTCGACACCGACGGCGACGGCGAGCTGGACCGCATGCACGTCGACGTCACCCGGCCGGCCGAGACCGACGGGGCCGGCCTCGAGGTGCCGGTCGTGTACGAGTCCAGCCCGTACTACTCGGGCACGGCGAGCACGAACACCAAGTTCTTCTGGAACGTCAACGTCGAGCTGGGCGCCCAGCCGCCGCTGCGCACGTCACCGGACGCCCTTCCGGACGCGGCCCGCGCGCCGGGCGGCACCAGCCCGCGCATCTCGTCCAGCCTGATCAACACCTGGGTGCCGCGCGGCTTCGCCGTCGTCCACTCCGAGTCGCCGGGCAGCGGCCTGTCCGACGGCTGCCCGACGGTCGGCGGGCCGAACGAGTCCCTGGCGCCGAAGGCGGTCGTCGACTGGCTCAACGGACGGGCCCGCGGCTTCACCAGCGCCGACGGTGACGAGGAGGTGACGGCGTACTGGTCGACCGGCCGGGTCGGCATGACCGGCACCTCGTACAACGGGACGCTGCCGCTGGCCGCCGCGACCACCGGCGTCGAGGGCCTCGAGGTGATCATCCCGGTCGCGCCGAACACGTCGTACTACCACTACTACCGGTCGAACGGGCTGGTGCGGAGCCCGGGCGGCTGGCTCGGCGAGGACGTCGACTACCTCTTCGACTACATCAACAGCGGCGACCTGGAGAAGCGGCAGTACTGCCGCGACACCGTCCGCAGCGTCATGCAGGCCGAGCACGACCGCGCCACCGGCGACTACAACGACTTCTGGGCCGGCCGCGACTACCTGAACCAGCTCGACGACGTGCGCGCGGCGGTGCTGATGGCGCACGCGTTCAACGACTGGAACGTCGTGCCCGAGCACAGCGTCCGCATCTCCGAGGCGCTGGAGGCGAAGGGCGTCACCGTCCACGAGTACTTCCACCAGGGCGGACACGGCGGCAACCCGCCGCTGGACATGATGAACCGCTGGTTCTCGCAGTACCTCTACGGCCAGGACAACGCCATCGAGGACGACACGAACACCGCGTTCATCGTCCGCAACGAGCTCGGCGGCAGCACCGTGACCCCGTACGCCGACTACCCGAACCCGGCGGCCTCCACCGCGACGCTGAACCTGCAGGCCGGCGGCGCGACGGCGGGCGGGTTCACCTCGCTGGCGCTGGCCGACGACGCCACCGAGACGCTGGTCGACGCCGGGACGAACGCCTGCAACGCGGGCGCGCTGGCCACGGCTCCGTCGAACAACCGGCTGCTCTACGTGACGCCGACGCTGACGGAGAACGTCCACCTGTCCGGCACGACGGAGGTGACGGTGCGCATGGCGGCCTCGAAGGCGCGGGCCAACCTGACCGTCGCGCTGGTGAAGCTGCCGTGGACCGGCGACTCCGCCTGCGCGTCGAGCACCCAGCGCTCCACCACGAGCGTCATCACCCGCGGCTGGGCCGACCCGCTGAACCGCGACTCGCTCACCGAGGAGACTCCGCTCACGCCCGGGCAGTTCGTCGACGTGACCGTGCCGCTGCAGCCGGACGACCAGGTGATCCCGGCCGGCTCGCAGATCGGGCTGATGATCTGGTCGACCGATTCGGAGTTCACGCTGCGCCCGCAGCCGGGCACCGAGCTGACCGTCGACCTCGCCGGCACGACGGTCGAGCTGCCGGTCGTCGGCGGCCCGCTGGCGCTGCCGATCTGCGGTGACCAGGACACCCGCGCGACCGTCGTCATCGACGGCGTCGACACCGGCGTCGCGAACCACGCGCTCGCCGGCACCTGCACCGTCAACGACCACGTCCTCGACGACCAGGACTGGCCGAACCACGGCGCGTTCGTCCGGCACACGACCGAGCTGGCCGACCAGCTGGTCGCGGCCGGCCTGATCAGCGGCCGGGAGCGGGGCGCGCTGGTCCGCGCGGCCGCCCAGGCCGACGTCTGACGCAACGGACGGCGGGCCGCCCCGGGTCTCGGGGCGGCCCGCCTCTGTGCGTCCGTGCGTCACCGGTTGACGGTGATCTCCGGGCTGGTGATCTGCTGGTTCACGCTCTCCAGGTACACGACCTGCGTGCTCAGCTTCTTCGCCGACGACGGGAACGTCACCGGCAGCTCGAGGACGCGACCCAGCTCGTCCGCCGTCGCCTCGCCCACCAGCACGTCCTGGCCGCGCTCGATGTTGCGGACGTAGACGTTCACCGTCTCGCCCGGGTCGTAGCCCCAGGCCGAGACGTTGACCGTCCCCTTGAAGTCGACGGTCGTCGTGTCGGTGGCGACCTGCTCGCCGACGGTGTTCTCCGGCGTGCGGATCTCCTGGACGGTGCGCTCGCCGGCGTCGTTCTTGCGGATGGTGACGCCGTCGTGGTGCTCGCCGTTGGCGTAGCGCGCCTCGTAAGTGATGCTGTCGGCGGTGACGTCGATCATCTGGTAGAGCTGCATGTCCTGGCCGACGGACATCTGGTCGGCGCCGTTGTCGACCCAGTTGCTGTCGACGGCGTCGTACATCTTGCCGCCCGACACGGAGGTGGCGTAGACGGTGCTGTCATGGACGGTCACCGACCGGCGCGAGGCGGTGGTGCTGCCGCGGCCGTAGGTGTGGTCGTGGCCCTGCAGGACGAGGTCCACGCCGTACTGCTCGAACAGCGGGCCCCACTGGTTGCGGACGACCGGGTTGTTGCGGCCGGACGCGACCGAGTAGACCGGGTGGTGGAACGTCACGACGGTCCACTTGTTCGGGTTGCCGGCCAGCTGCTGCTCCAGCCACGCGGTCTGCGCGGCCATGATCGGCGCCTGGCTCTGGACGTTGGTGTTCAGGCCGATGAAGCGGACGCCCTGGTAGTCCACCGAGTAGACGGTGTTGCGCATGGCGGCGTTGGTGGCGTCGTCACCGAAGTCCGGGCCGTTCGCCGGGTACGGGAACGTCGGCTGCCAGAACGTCGACAGCCGGCCGCCGCTGTACTCGTGGTTGCCGGTGACCGAGATGTTGTTGATCTGGCTGTTGATGAAGCCGTCGGCGGCGTGCCACTGGCCCCACTCGAGCTCGCTGTTGGCCGTGTTCACGAGGTCGCCGGCGTTGACGATGACCTTCGCCTCCGGGCGGTCGGCGAAGGCCTGCCGGAACACCCGCGGGCCGGCGGAGTCGATGTAGTTCTGCATGTCCCCGTAGTAGATGAACGAGAACGGCTCGAACCCGTCGGCGGCCGTGGTGAAGTCGATCCACTCGCTCCAGTTGACGCCGTCGCCGACCCGGTAGGTGTAGCGGGTCTCCGGCTCCAGGTCGGTGAACTCCACCTCGTGGTAGACCGAGGCGTAGCCCAGGCTGGTGTTGACCGGGTTGGTCGAACCGGCCATGACGGTGCGCACGGCGCCGTCCGCGGGCTTCACGTCGCCGAGGGCGATCGGCGCCTTCAGGATCTGCGCCTGCGCGTACTCGCCGCCCGTTTCCGAGCGCCAGGTCACCTTCTGCGAGGTGGCCGGGGTCGCCGTCGGGACCAGGATGACCCGGTCCGGCAGCGCCGACGGCTCGTACACCTCGGCGTCGGGCACCTTGACCGGGGGCTCGCTGTCCGCACCGACTGCGGCCGGAACGGCGATCAGGCCGCCACCCAGCAGCGCGGCGCCGACGGCGGCGCCTGCCGCACGGCGCGAGCCGAACGGCCCGCGCTTCCTCACGTCACTCACGTTGAGTCTCCTCCCAGGACACTCTCGGGACCGCCGGCAGGGTCGCGCGACGGTCTCCCCGATTCATCCCAGGTCAGTCGGAAAGGGTGAGAACGGACAGGTCACGGCTGGTTGACCCGGTGATGAACAACTGAAAACGGCTCTCTTGTTGCGACCGGGTCGCACCCGGTGACGGCAGATGGCCACGGCCGCGCGGCCCGGCGGGCACCCGTCCGTCACGTGGCGTTCATCCGGGGATGCCTACGCTTCGGCCGTGCCCGCCCGCCGCCCGCTCGCCGTGCTCGTCCTGCTCGCCCTGGCCGCCTGCGGCGGTCCGGCCCACAAGGACGACACCTTCGTCGACGCCGGTGTCACGGGCCTGTTGGACATCGAGCTGACCGAGTGCTTCTCCGACCCCGAGTACTCGCAGCTCGCCGGCGAGGACGTCGTGCTCTACCTGCCGTGCGACGAGGGCGCCGACAACCAGTCGTTCATGTTCGTCCAGGCCCCCGACGGACCCTGGGACCGCGCCGCCGTCGCCGAACTGGGCTGGGACGAGTGCGGCCGCGGGTTCGAGCAGCAGTGGACCAGCCAGGACGAGTCCGGCCTCGACTACTACCCGATCCTCCCCACCCCCGAGACCTGGGCCGACGGCGACCGCGCGGTGATGTGCGCGGTTTACGACCCGGACGGCCAGCTCGAGGACTCGGTCCTGCCCCGCGCCGACAGCGTCAGTGAGGGCGGTGCTCAATAGGCTGCGCATCGATCTCCCCGGGCCCGGTGGGGGTTCAAGTCCCCCCTCGGACACACTCCGGATGATCCTCCGCGCATGGTCCGGCTGCCCGTGACAGGTGCGGCTCCTCCCGGGCCGCTGCTCAGTGGGTGACCGGAGCGCGGTGCCTTCGTCGTGAGCTCGCTGGCGGCGTTCGGGCGGCAGCACCGACAGCTGGTCGGGCGCGATGCCTGAGCACAACGCCACTCCGCCCAGAATTGGCCTGCGTGGCGCGCGCTCGCCGACGTGCGCACTGCTGTCAACTGCTAACCGATGTGTAGGAGCGAATCCGGTCAAGCCTGCTCACCGACCACGTTGCGCAACGTCCAGATCGGACGCTAGGCTGTCCATTGTGGACACGAGTGTGTCCGATGAGGCCGAGGAGCCGTGTATGACGACTTACGCGTTCTGGAACAACAAGGGTGGCACCGGCAAGACCAGCCTGTGCTTCCAGGCCATCTGCTTCTATGCCGACAGTCACCCCAGCGAGCGCGTGCTCGCGATCGACGTGTGCCCACAGGCGAACCTGTCCGAGTTGTTCCTTGGCGGCCTCGCGAACGAGGGCAGCACCCGCCTACTCGCCCGCCAGGGCGAGACCGTCCGGGCCACCATCGGCGGCTACTTTCAGCTGCGCCTGCCCGCCCCCTACTCGCCGCCATCGGTCAACGCGCAGGACTTCATCACGGCGCCCTCAGCGTTCAACCCTGACATCCCCACGAACGTCGATCTGATCTGCGGCGATCCGCTGCTCGAGTTGCAGTCCAACGCGATCTCGACCCTGGCGAACAACCAGATCCCCGGCACCAACGCGTGGGTAGCGGTCGTGGATTGGCTACGCGATCTTCTCGCCGACATCCGGGACGACTACGACACGATCTTCATTGACTGCAACCCGAGCTTCTCGATCTACACCCAGATTGCATTGTCTGCGGTCGACCGTCTGGTGCTGCCCGTCATGGCGGACGACTCCTCCCGCCGCGCGATCCAGAACGCCTTCTCACTCGTTTACGGCCTGAAGCTGCCGTCGGACATCTATCAGTCTTATGCATTCGCAACGCGGCTCATGGAGGAGAAGCGGGAGCTGCCCAAGGTCCATCTGATCGCGAAGAACCGGATCACGCAGTACATGGGTTCTGCGTCGGCCTATGCCGCCGTGCTCCGCTCGATCGACGATGATGTCACCAAGCTGATCGGCAGCAACCCGGACATCTTCACGTTCAGCGATGTCGCGCAAGGTGTCGTGAACGTCCGAGACTTCCAGACGACGGGCGTCGTAGCCTTTGCCCAAGGCACACCGCTCTACGCGCTCAGGTCAGGCAAACGCACCGTGCTCGGGCATCGCGTGACCGTCCACGAGGACTACCGCCTGAACATGGTGGACGCGATGAGCAGCCTCACGTCGAAGCTCTGACGTCAATCTGCCGCGAAGGACGCAGTGCGCCGCGCCGAGAGCCACAGCTGCTCGCCAAGTGAGCAGTTCGGCTCTGCTAAGGATGGGCCGGCCAACCGAGTGTGTCAGCGATGGGAATGGGCGGCGCCCTCGGGCACCCGATACAGCGGCTTACAGCCGGGCCGCCGCTGCCCTCCCGTGGGGTGCGTCCCGGGTTGGTAGACGTCGAGATCGCCGGGGCCGCGACATTCGTGATGCCGATGAAGTGCGCTCGGCTGTCTCGCGGTGCGGCGCACGTCGCGGCGGCGACACACACGCTGCGCAATGGGTGAGGGATCCGGGCGGTCCTGGCTACCCGGATCCCTCATCCATCGCACCCCGGAACGTTCGACGGCCCAGCCCAGGAAGCTCCTCACGCCGGCCAGCACAGACCGTGTTCGTCGGCACGGTGCCGCGCACCGCGTCCGCGCAGGTCGTTGTCGGCACGATGTCGGCTCGATGGGTACCGCATGCGACCTTCGCAGCGGCACCACCGACGTCGGCTGACACGAGGTCCGCCACCCTGCCTCGTCCAAGGGACACTACTCCAGAGCGTCGCCCAGATGCCGTGACGACCGCCGAACCGCACTTCGGCGAGAACAGCGGTGGCCTGATGGATGAAGGAGTGGCACGACGCCGCGCATTTGAACGGGCTTGTCGGTGGTGCCTCCTAGAGTGGCTCGCATGACCGACGAGACGTTGACGCCGCAGCCGTTCGCTCCGCGGGCCACCGCCGCTGAGCTCGACGATCTGCGCGCCCGGCTGCGGGCCACGCGCTGGCCCGACGCCCCCGAGGACGCCGGCTGGTCGCTCGGCACCGACGTCGGTTACCTGCGCGAGCTGGTCGCGTACTGGGCCGACGAGTTCGACTGGCCGGCGCAGGAGGCGGCGCTGGCCGAGCTGCCGCGGTTCCGGGTGTCCGTCGGCGGGCTGGGCATCCACTACGTGCACGCCCGCGCCGTCGCGCCGTCCGGGCCGGTGCTGCCGCTGGTGCTCACGCACGGCTGGCCCGACTCCTTCTGGCGTTACACGAAGGTCGTCTCGCTGCTCACCGATCCCGCCGCCCACGGCGCCGACCCCGCCGACGCGTTCGACGTCGTGGTGCCCGACGTGCCGGGGTTCGGCTACTCCGACCGCCCGGCCGTCCCGCTCGACTCCATCGCCGTCGCCGGACTGTGGGCGCGGCTGATGAGCGCGGCCGGCTACGAACGCTTCGGCGCGGCGGGCGGCGATATCGGCAGCCACGTCACCCGCTACCTCGCGCTCGACCACCCCGATCGTGTCGTCGCGGTGCATCGCACCGACGCTGGCCTGCCGGTGTTCACCGGCGACCCGGCCGACCTCACGCCGTCCGAGCGCGACTGGATGCGCGGCGCCGCCGCCTGGGGCGCCTCGGAGGGCGCCTACGCGGTCGTGCAGCGTACGAAGCCGCAGACGGCGGCCGCCGGGCTCATGGACTCGCCGGCCGGCCTCGCCGCCTGGATCGTCGAGAAGCTGCGTGCCTGGAGCGACTGCGACGGCGACATCGAGCGGCGGTTCACGAAGGACGAGATCCTCACCAACCTCACCATCTACTGGCTCACCGGCACCATCGGCTCGTCGATGCGCATGTACGCCGCCAACGCCGCCATCGCGCCGGCGCAACTGACCCGCCGCATCGAGGTCCCGTCCGGCTTCTCCATCTTCCAGGGCGACGTCGTCCGGCCGCCGCGGGCCTGGCTCGACCGCACCGCCAACGTCGTCCGGGCCACCGAGCCGCCCCGCGGCGGTCACTTCGCGCCGTTCGAGGAGCCGGAGCTGTACGCCCAGGAGCTCCGCGAGTTCTTCCGCCCGTACCGGGAGGTGGTGGGTTCTGGAGGGTGAGCGACCCACCGAGCCGCCGACTCGGTGACACAGCACAGGTGCGCCGGCCTGAGGGCCGGCGCCGCCGGTCCGGCGGGGCCGGGTGACGCGTGGCAGTCGCCCGCGCGATGGCAGTGACCTCCGCTGCCGTGCATGTCATGCGCCCACGCCGGGTACGGGCCGGCCATGGCACGGTCGATCTGGAGTGGCTTCCTCAGCTTCGGGCTGGTCTCGATCCCGGTGCGCCTGTACTCCGCGACGCAGGAGCACGAGGTCGACTTCCACCAGTTCGAACGTGGCACGGCTGACCGCATCCGGTACAAGCGGGTCAACGAGCGCACCGGCGACGAGGTCGAGTACGACGACATCGTCAAGGGCCACGACGTCGGCGGCGGCGACTACGTCATCGTCGAGCGTGAGGAGCTGGACGAGATCGCGCCGGGGCGGTCGCGGTCGCTGGACATCGACCAGTTCGTCGAGCTGGCCGAGATCGACCCGATCCACTTCCAGAAGAGCTACTACCTCGGTCCCAGCGACGACGAGACCGCCGGGTCGTACGCGCTGCTGCGCACGGCGCTGGACCGCACCGATCGGGCCGCCGTGGGCACGTTCGTCATGCGCGGCAAGGAGTACCTCGCCTGCGTCCGCGTGTCGGGCCCGGTCCTGGTGCTCGAGACGATGTTCTTCGCCGACGAGATCCGCGACCCGGTGGCGGAGCTCGGCGACCTGCCGAAGGCGGTGTCGAAGGGCAAGCAGCTCGACATGGCCGTCGACCTCGTCGAGGCGATGACGGAGGACTGGAAGCCCGAGCGGTTCCACGACACGTACACCGAGCGGGTGGAGGAGTTGGTCGACGCCAAGCGCGAGGGCAAGGAGGTCGTCGCCGAGCGGGCGCCGGCCGCGACCGGTGCGACGGACCTGCTCACGGCGCTGCAGGAGAGCGTCGCCGCGGCCAAGAAGAAGCGGCCGGCGAAGAAGTCGGCGAGCAAGCCGACCGTGGCGAAGAAGTCGGCGAGCAAGCCGACCGCGGCGAAGAAGGCAGCGAGCAAGCCGACCGCGGCGAAGAAGGCAGCCGGCAAGCGGGCCGGGACGAAGAAGGCGGCGGCGAAGAAGACGGCGGGCAAGCGAACCGCGGCGAAGAAGCGCGCCGCTTGATGTCGATGGCCCGGCCCTGACTCCGACCTACGAGCATGACCACGACACAGAAGCTCCGCGTCCACACGTACTCGGTGTCCGTCGACGGCTACGCAGCCGGCCCGGGGCAGAGCCCCCGCGACCCGCTCGGCGTCGGAGGTGAACGGCTGCACGACTGGGTGGTCGGCACCCGGACGTTCCACGGCATGACCGGCGAGCCGGGCGGCAGCACCGGCGTCGACGACGAGTTCGCCCAGCACCTGTGGCGCAACGTCGGCGCCTCGATCATGGGCCGCAACATGTTCGGCCCGGTCCGCGGGCCGTGGCCGGACGACGCCTGGACGGGGTGGTGGGGGCCGAACCCGCCGTACCACCACCCGGTGTTCGTCCTGACCCACCACCCGCGCGCATCCGTCCGGATGGAGGGCGGCACCACGTTCCACTTCGTCACCGACGGCATCGAGGCGGCCCGGGAGCGGGCGCTCGACGCGGCGGACGGGCGGGACGTGATCGTGGCGGGCGGCGCGGCGACGATCCGGCAGTACCTGCGGGCCGGGCTGATCGACGAGCTGTAGATCGCCATCTCGCCGGTGCTGCTGGGCGGCGGCGAGCGGCTGTTCGACGACGGCGTGGGCGTGCCGGGCTACACGTGCACCGGCTTCACCGCCGGCGAGAACGCCGTGCACGCGCGGTTCGAGCGGGCCTGACCAACATCTATGCTGGCGGCGTGCTCGAACTGCGCGCCGACTGCGCCCGCTGCGCCGGGCTGTGCTGCGTCGGTCCCGCGCTGACCCGCTCGGCCGACTTCGCCATCGACAAGCCGGCGGGGGAGCCGTGCCCCAACCTGAGCGACGACTTCCGCTGCGGCATCCACACCGAACTGCGGCCGCGCGGATTCCCCGGCTGCACGGTGTACGACTGCTTCGGCGCTGGTCAGCAGGTCGTGCAGGTGACGTTCGGCGGCGCGACGTGGCGGTCGTCGGCGGCGGCGCGGGCGGACCAGTTGGCCGCGTTCGCCGTCATGCGGCCGCTGCACGAGCTGCTCTGGCACCTCCACGCGGCCCGCGGCATCGCGGCGGCGGCGCGGCTGCACCCGGCGCTGGACGAGCAGGCGGCCCGGGTCGAACGGCTCACCGCCGCACCCGCCGCCGACCTCGCCGCGGTCGACGTCGCCGCCCTGCGCGCCGACGCGGACGTGCTCCTGCGCGAGGCGTCGCGGCTGGCCCGGGCCGGCACACCGGGCCGTGACCTGCGCGGCGCCGACCTCATGGGACGGAAGCTGCGCGGCGCGGACCTCACCGGCGCGGACCTGCGCGGCGCCTACCTCATCGGCGCCGACCTGCGCGGAGCGACGCTCGACCGGGCGGACGTGATCGGCGCCGACCTCCGCGCGGCCGACCTGCGCGGC
The DNA here is from genome assembly GCF_900105175.1 of Jiangella sp. DSM 45060. Classification (NCBI taxonomy): domain Bacteria; kingdom Bacillati; phylum Actinomycetota; class Actinomycetes; order Jiangellales; family Jiangellaceae; genus Jiangella; species Jiangella sp. DSM 45060. The sequence continues at coordinate 2,642,119 of NZ_LT629771.1, forward strand.
GCCGATCTGTCGGGCGCGCTGTTCCTCACCCAGCCTCAGGCGTCCGCCGCCGCGGGCGACGGCGCGACCCGGCTGCCGTCCGGCCTGGACCGGCCGCCGCACTGGACGGCCTGAGCCGGCCGCACCTGTCTGCGACGCCGCGATCCGGGTGCCGCCCGGGAGGAGGACGGCACCCGGACCGGCCCGCCGGTGGATCGGTCCCTTCAACTGCGACGGGCTGCGCCGGAGCCCGGTTCCAGCCAGCCGCGCCCGCGGCCACGACGACCGCCGCCGTCACGGCGAGCGGCACGAGCTCCGGGCGGCGCCGCAAGGTCAGGGCGGCGGCGTCCGGCTCAGCCGGTCCTGCAGGAACTCCTGCTCGGCGGCGTTGTCACTGAGGGCCAGCGCCGCTCGGTAGGCCGCAGCCGCCTCGGCGTGCCGGCCCAGACGGGTCAGCAGGTCGGCCTTGGTGGCGGGCAGATACCGGTACCCGGCCAGTCGGCCGCCGGACTCCAGCGCCTCCACCTCGGCGAGCGCCGCCTCCGGACCGTCCACCATCGACACCGCGACGGCGCGGTTGAGGGCGACGACGGGCGAGGGCCAGCGGCGCAGCAGCTCGTCGTACAGGGTGAGAATCTGCGGCCAGTCGGTGTCGGCGTAGCTGGGCGCCTGCGCGTGCAGCGCCGCGATCGCCGCCTGCAGCGCGAACCGTCCCGGCGGGCCGGCCCGGAGGGCGCCGACGACGAGGCGGTCGGCCTCGGCGATCAGGTCGCGGTCCCACGCGGACCGGTCCTGCTCCTCGAGCCGCAGCAGCCGCCCGTCGGCGTCGGTGCGGGTGGCGCGGCGGGCCTGGTGCACGAGCAGCAGCGCCAGCAGCCCGTCGGTCTCCGGCTCGGACGGCAGCAGCGAGGGCAGCATGCGGGCGAGGTCGAGGGCCCGGCCGGTCAGCTCGTCGCGGACGAGGTCGGCGCCGGAGTGCGCGGTGTGCCCGGTGGCGTAGAGCAGGTGGATCACCGTCAGGACGGCGTCGACGCGCGATGGCAGGTCGCGCGTGGCCGGGACGGCGTACGGGATGCGGGCCGCGGCGATCTTCTTCTTCGCGCGGGTGATGCGCGCGGCCATCGTCGGTTCGGCGACGAGGAAGGCGTGCGCGATGTCGGGGGTGCTGACGCCGCAGACCAGCCGCAGCGTCAGCGCGACCTGCGCCTCCTCCGACAGTGCCGGGTGGCAGCAGGTGAAGATCAGCCGCAGCCGGTCGTCCGGAATCGACACGGCGTCGTCGGCCAGCGCGGCGGCCTCGACCCCCGGGACGTCGTCGACGTCCATCAGCAGCAGCGGCAGCTTCGCCCGCAGCGTCCGCTGCCGCCGCAGGTTGTTCAGCGCGGTCCGCCGCGCGACCGTCGTCAGCCAGGCGCCGGGCCGGGCCGGGACGCCGTCGCGGCCCCACCGGATCAGTGCCTGCACGTAGGCGTCCTGGACGGCCTCCTCGGCGGCGTCGAGGTCGCGCGTGACGCGCACCGTCGCGGCGAGCACGAAGGCCCACTCGCGGCGGTGCGCGTCGGCGACCGCGGACTCGACGGTCAGGACGTCAGCCCGGAGAAGTCGAGCCCGACCAGCGGCCGCACCTCGACGCCGCCGCTGACGATCGGCGTCATGCGGGCCAGTTCGATGGCGTGGTCGAGGTCGCGCGCCTCGATGACGAAGACACCGGCCAGCGCCTCCTTGGTCTCGATGAACGGGCCGTCGGTGACGAGGTCGCCGCGGATGGTCGTGGCGGTGGCGCTGGGCTCGAGCGCGATGCCGCCCAGCTCCTTGCCGCCCTTCTCGCGGATGCGGCCGGGCAGCGCGCCGTGCGCCTCGACGACCTCCGGCGGCAACTCCGCCGCCTGGCCGCCCTCGGCCTCGCGCTCGAAGATGAGGATCGCGTACTGGGTCATGGGGATCTTCCTTCCGATGAGTGCTGACACCTCCCCGACACGCGGCCGGCGGGCGAATCGACAGCCCGGACGGAGAAATCTACTCAGTGGTGTTCGGAGACGAGGACGGCGAAGGTGCCGGGCTCGAGCGCGCGGAACACGTGCGGGAGGTCGCCGGGGTAGCTGACGTAGTCGCCGGGGGCCAGCTCGACCGGGTCGTCGGTGAGCCCGGCCAGCGCCCGGCCGGCGCTCAGCACGACGTGCTCGACGACGCCGGGCATGTGCGGGTCGGACACGCGCGGCTCGCCCGGCTGCGCGGTGACGAGGTAGAGGTCGCGGCGGGCGTTCGGCGGGCCGGCCGACAGGACGGTGGCGACGTAGTCGGCCCGCTCGGACGCGACGCCCGGGCCCTCGCCCTTGCGGATGACCTGCACCCGCGGCCGCGGCGGCTCGACCAGCTGGGCGAACGGGACGTCCAGTGCCACGCCGAGCGCCCACAGCGTCTCGACGCTGGGGTTGCCGGCGCCGGACTCGAGCTGCGACAGCGTCGATTTCGCGATGCCGGCGCGCCGGGCCAGCTCGCCCAGCGACATGCCGGTGCGGCGCCGTTCCCGTTGCAGGGATGCGGCGATGACGGCGAGCGGTGCGCCGGGCTGACTCATTGCGTTCGCTCCATCGGTCGATCGTTCGCCTTGACGAACGGACGGTCATCGTTCAGTGTAGTGGTCATGCGTTCGATGTACCGAACACTACGCGCCGACCGGGCGCTGGCGCGGGACATCGCCCTCGTGTGTGTCGCCGACGCGGTGGTGGGCCTGTCGTTCGGCGCCATCACCGTCGGCGAGGGGTTGCCGGTGTGGCTGCCCATGCTGCTGTCGGTCGTGGTGTTCGCCGGGGCGGCGCAGTTCATGTTCGTCGGGCTGGTCGCGTCGGGCGGCAACCCGGTCGCCGCGGTGCTGGCCGGGCTGCTGGTGAACGTCCGGCACGTCGTGTTCGGCTTCACCGTCGGCGACGTGGTCGGCCGCGGCTGGCAGCGGGCCGCCGGCAGCCACGTCATGGTGGACGAGTCGGTCGCGTTCGCGCTGGCCCAGCCCGCCGGCGAGCGGCGGCGGGCGGCCTACTGGGGCTGCGGCGTCGCCCTGTTCGCCTGCTGGAACGTCGGGGTGGTGGCCGGAGCGTCGATCGGGACGGTGGTCAGCGACCCGGCCGCGCTCGGGCTGGACGCCGCGTTCCCGGCGGTGCTGCTGGCGCTGGTGCTGCCGGCGCTGCGGGACCGCACGACGGCGCTGGCGGCCGGCACCGGGGTGGCGATCGCGCTGGCCACCGCGCCGTTCCTGCAGGCCGGGCTGCCGGTGCTGCTGGCGCTGGCCGGTGTCGTCGTGGCGCTGGCGCGGCCGCGGCGGAGCGAGGAGGTGGCGGCATGACGATGTCGACGACGGCGCTGGTCGCGGCGGTGGTGGTGCTGGGCGTGGGGACGTTCGCGTTCCGCTACGCCGGGCCGGCGCTGCGCGACCGGGTGACGCTGCCGCCGCGCGCGGAGCAGCTGCTGGCGACGTCGGCGATCGTGCTGCTGGCGGCGCTGGTCGCGACGGCGGCCATGCTGGACGGCCGCGAGTTCGACAGCGTCGCCCGGCCGGCCGGTGTGCTGGTCGGGGCTGTGCTGGCCTGGCGGCGGGCGCCGTTCGTGGTGGTCGTCGTGGCCGCCGCGGGGACGGCCGCCGTGCTACGGCTGCTCGGCGTCCCCTGAGCCGGACGCGGGAGCGTCGGCCCAGGCCTGGCGGCGCACCTCGTAGCAGGCGACGGCGGCCGCGGCGGCCACGTTGAGCGAGCCGACCCGGCCGGTCTGCGGCACGTAGCCGACCGCGTCGCACAGGCTCAGGCAGGTCGCGGACAGCCCGCGGTCCTCGTTGCCCAGCACGACGCAGACGTCGCGGCGCAGGTCCAGCGCGGCCATCGGCTCCGCCTCGTCGGCCAACTCGAGGCCGACCACGAGGTAGCCGTCGTCGCGGGCCGCCCGGATCGCCGTCGTGATCTCCTCGTACGTCGTCCACGACAGGTACCGGCCGGTGCCCAGCGCCGTCTTCTGCGCCTTGGGGGAGCCCGGCGAGGCGGTGCGGCCGACGACGTACAGCTCGCTGACGCTGAGCGCGGCCGCCGTCCGCATGATCGACCCCACGTTGAACGGCGACTGCACGTCCTCGAGCAGCAACGACAGCCGGAAGGAGTCCTTCCGCCGCCACGACCGGTGCAGTCGCTTCAGTTCCGTTCCGCCGAGCTGTCGCACTACTGCTCCGATCGCAGGGGTTGGACCTCGAGCACCCGGTAGCCGATGCGCGACACCAGCCGCCGGGTCGGGAAACCGGCCGCGGCCAGCCACTTCGCCAGCGAGTCGGCGCCGAGGTTGCGCTGCACGACCAGGTACGCGGCGCCGCCGGGCAGCAGCAGCGGCAGCCAGCGCAGCAGGAGGTCGTGCAGGGCCGACTTGCCGACCCGGATCGGCGGGTTGGAGTAGATGGCCGCGAACCGCACGTCCTCAGGCACGTCGTCGGGCAGCGCCGCCCGCACCCCGCCCAGCCCGGTCGCGGCGGCGTTCTCGCGCACCAGCTCCAGCGCCCGCTCGTTGACGTCGACCGCCCAGACCCGGCGGCGCTTGAGCCGGTGCGCCATGGTCAGCGCGATGGGTCCGTAGCCGGCGCCGAGGTCGAGGAGGTCGCCGCGGACCGGCGGCAGCGGCGCGTTCTCCAGCAGCACCCGAGTGCCGGGGTCGAGCTGCCGGAACGAGAACACGCCGGTGTCGGTGAGCAGCCGCAGCCGCACGTCCGGCAGCACGACGTCGATGGTCCGCCTCGAGCTGGCCACGCCGGGCTCACTCGCGTAGTAGTGCTCGGGCGGTTCGGGCAAGGGTCGGCCTCCATCGATCGGACGGGATGGCACTCAGGGTAGGTCACGGGAGGACGTACCGGCGCGTCCACTCGCCGCCGTCGCGGTCGAACCGGACCCGGGTGGCCACACCGGCGTCGCCGGGAATCCACCACGCCTCGACGCGGTCCGGGCGCAGCGCATACGCCAGCCACGACGGCGGCGGCTCGGCGGGGTCGCGGCGCAGTTGCCGGTCGAACGCCGCGCGCACCTCGTCCGGGCCGGTGAGGGCGCGCCCGCCGAGCTCCTCGTACACCCAGGCGAGCGCGCGCAGGTTCGGCGACCGCTGCGCGTACAGCACGCGCGCCTCGTCCGGCGGCAGCTCGGTGACGGGCCCGTGGAGGGTCACCTGCCGCACCAGCGCCGGCCAGTGGAAGACGGCGGCCGCGCGCGGGTTCGCGGCGAGGTCGGCCGCCTTCACCGACGGGCGGGAGCTGGTGAAGCACACCGACGCGTCGTCCACGGCGACGGCGAGCACCGTCCGCGCGTGCGGCACCCCGTCCGCCGACGCCGTCGCCAGGGTGAAGGCGCGCGGGTCGCCCGCGCCTGCCGCCTCGGCCATCCAGTCCGCGAGCAGCGCCAGCGGGTGCCCGGAAACTCCGTTGAGCGCGGGGTCGTCGTTTGCCATCATCGGCCCATGATCTCGACTCCCGGTGTCCGCTCGCTGCCCCTCGTCGCCCGTGTCGCGGTGACGAAGCAGCAGCCGCGGCCGGGCTGGAGGCGCTGCCCGCTCGCGCCATGACCACGGCCGTCGTCGCGGGGTTGCTGGCCGGCTACGGCATCGCGATCCCGGTCGGCGCCGTGGGCGCCTACCTGGTGGCCCTGACGGCGCGCACCTCGCTGACGGTGGGCGCGGGCGCGGCGCTGGGCGTCGCGGCCGTCGACGGCGGCTACGCGATCGCCGCGGTGCTCGGCGGGGCGGCGCTGGCCGGCGCCGTCGAGCCGTACGCCGTCCCGTTGCGCTGGACCTCGGCCGCCGTCCTGCTGGTCATGGCCGTTGCGGGGGCCGTCGCCGCGGTTCGGCGGCACCGGGCCGCACCCGGCGCCGCGGACCCCGACGACGGCCGCGCCGACCGCGTCACGCCGGTCGCCGCGTTCCTGCGCTTCGCCGGCATCACCGTGATCAACCCGATGACCGTCGTCTACTTCGCCGCGCTGGTCATCGGCAGCGGCGCGCAGCTGGCCGGTGGCGCCGAGGCGGTGGTGTTCGTCGCCGCCGCGTTCGCCGCGTCGGCCAGCTGGCAACTGCTGCTGGCCTGCGGGGGAGCGCTGCTCGGACGGTACGTGACGGGCCCGCGCGGCCGGCTGGCGACGGCGTTCGTGTCCAGCGCCGTGATCCTGGTGCTGGCCGTGCGCATGGTCGTCACGGGCGGCGAGTAACCTCGCGTCGGTGAGGGACGCCGGGCACGCGACGCTCGTGACGGACCGGCTGCTGCTGCGGCGGCCGCAGCCCGGCGACGTCGACGTCATCTTCGACATCTACCGCGACCCGCGGGCCAGTGAGCACAACCCGTCGAACCTGCTCCGCGACCGCGGCGGCGCGGAGAACCTGTACCAGAGCTGGGACGAGCACTGGCGCAGCGAGGGGTTCGGCTACTGGACGGTGCTGCCGCACGGCGCCGACCGGCCGGTCGGGTTCTGCGGGCTCAAGTACATGTGGTTCCACGACGACCAGGTGACGAACCTGTTCTACGGCTTCGACCCGGCGTGGTGGGGGCGCGGGCTGGCCGCCGAGGCCGCCCGCGCCGCCGTCGGGTGGGCCGCGAAGCACCTGCCCGGCGTGGCCGTCGTCGCCCGGATCCGGCCGGACAACCACGCGTCGCAGCGGGTGGCCGTCCGGGCCGGGCTGAACCGGGCCGAGCACCTCGACGGGCTCGGCTTCGACGGCCTGGAGTGGGTCTACGTCACGACGTAGCCCGCGACCGCCCCAGCGGCTCGCGCACCAGGATCTCGTCGACGTAGCAGTACTGCCAGTCCGCGCCCGGCTCCAGCGACTGGATGACGGGGTGGTGCTCGTCGAAGTAGTGCGCCCGCGAGTGCCGTGCGGGTGAGTCGTCGCAGCAGGCCACCAGGCCACACTTCATGCACAGCCGCAGCTGCACCCAGGTGCCGCCATCGTCGACGCACTGCTGGCAGACGTCGACGTCGGTCTCGGTGACCTCCATCTGGTCCTGGTGGATGCAGGACGTGCTCATGGTCTCGGCGCGGACGTACTGCCAGCGCGAGCGCAGCAGCCGGTCCGGCACGAACCGGGTGAAGTGCTTCGACTGCGCCGCCAGCAGGGGCGCGGCGATGGCCAGCACCAGCACGTACAGCGCGACGAACGGGCCCATGCGCTCGTCCAGCCCGGCCGCGATGGCCAGCGTCGCCAGGATCAGCGAGAACTCGCCGCGGCCCAGCACCGTCAGCCCGATGTTCGTGGCCGCGCGCTGGTTGAACCCGAACAGCCGGGCCGTGACCACGCCGGCCGTCATGTTCGTCGCCAGCGTGACGACGGCGGCGATGGCCACCGGCAGCGCGACGGCGCCGAGGTCGTCGACGTCGATGGTCAGCCCGAACGAGACGAAGAAGATCGCCGCGAACACGTCGCGCAGCGGCAGCACCACCTGCTCCACCCGCTCCTTCAACGTCGTCCGCGACACCACCAGGCCGATCATCAGCGCGCCGATCGCCTCGGACACGCCCACCTCGAGCGCGATGCCGGCGACCAGCACGACCAGCCCGACCATGAGGATCGCCAGCAGCTCGTCCTCGCGGCTGTCGAGGACCAGCGAGATGGCGCGCGCACCCCACCTGGCCAGCGCGAACAACAGCACCAGGAACCCGAAGCTGACCAGCAGGTCGACGACGAAGTCGGCGGTCGAGCCGGAGTCGTTGAGCACCGGCGACAGCAGCGCCAGGTAGAGCGCGAGGAACATGTCCTCGATGACGATGATGCCGAGGATGATCGGCGTCTCGGCGTTCGTCAGCCGGCGCAGCTCGATCAGCAGCTTCGTCGCGATGGCCGACGACGAGATGCCCAGCGCGCCGGCGATCACCAGCGCCTCGGACGTCCCCCAGCCGAGCGCGAAGCCCAGCGCCATGCCGGCGCTGACGTTGAGCCCGATGTAGACGCCGGCCGCGATGAACAGCCGCTTCCCGCTGCCCAGCACCTGCTCGGCCGGGAACTCGACGCCCAGGTGGAACAGCAGCAGCACGAGACCGAGGGACGCCAGCAGGGCGAGGTCCTCGGGGTGCTCGACCAGCACCGGACCCGGCGTGCCCGGGCCGAGCAGGATGCCGACCAGCATGTAGCAGGGCACCGTCGGGAACCCGTAGCGCCGGCCGAGCCGGGCCAGCAGCCCGGCGAGCAGGACGATGCCGCCCAGCCCGATGAGGTCCGCGTGCACCGGGCCTAACCCTCGAAGAACGTGCCGGTGAGCACGGCGCCGAGCTTCAGCGCCTGTTCCCGGGTCAGCTCGAGGACGGCGGTCGGCTCGTCACCCTTGTCGGCGAAGACGTAGAGGTCACGGATGTTGCCCTGCCGCACGACGACGGACACCCGCTGCGTCGCGCTGCCGAGGTCGATGTCGTAGCGCTTGCCGATGCCCGGCAGCTCCTGCATGTGCACGCCCTGGCCCATGATGCGTCCCTTCTCCGCGGCGAACAGTGACTGAGTTTAGGGTCGGGCGAGCCTGCGGAACGAGGGCTCGGGGGGCTCGACGCGTTCGCCGTCAGAGAGTTGGGCCCGCAGCCGGGCCGCGCCGCCGGGCAGGAACGGCTCCAATTCCGCCGCGACGACCCGGCAGGCGTGCACCAGCGTGGCCAGGACGGCGTCCGCGCCGGGCCGGCGTTCCCACGGACGCTCCGCCTCGATCGTCCGGTTCGCGAGGTCGACGACGGCGACCAGCGCGGCCGTCGCGGCGCGCAGGTCGAAGCCGTCCAGCGCCCGGTCGACGGCGACCGGCAGCGCGCCGGCGGCGTCGGTGAGGGCGCCCGGCGCGGGCGGGCCGACGGCCCCGCCGGTGCGGCGCTGGACCAGCGTGAGCGTCCGCTGCACCAGGTTGCCCAGCCCGTTGGCCAGCTCGAGGTCGTGCCGGGCGACCAGCCGGTCCTCGGTGAAGTCGGTGTCGCCGGTGCGCGGCACCTCGCGGACGAACCACCAGCGCAGCGCGTCGGTGCCGTACCGCGCGACCAGGGCCGACGGGTCGGCGGTGGCGCCGCCGCTCTTGGCCAGCTTGACGCCGTCCGCCGTCAGATAGTCGTGCACGAGGATCGCGGTCGGCAGTGGCAGCCCCGCGGAGAGCAACTGGGCCAGCCAGTAGACCGCGTGGAAGCGCACGATGCCCTTGCCGATGACGTGCACCCGCTCGGCCGACCCGGCCCACCAGTCGCGGTACGCCCTGTCGTCGGCGCCGCCGTAGCCGAGCGCCGTCACGTAGTTCGCCAGCGCCTCCCACCAGACGTAGACGACCTGGCCCGGGTCGCCGGGGACCGGGATGCCCCAGCCGCCGGCCCGCTCGGCCGGGCGCGACACGCTGACGTCGCGCAGGCCGGCGCGGACGAACGCGAGCACCTCGGCGCGCTTGGCGGCCGGCACCACGCGGACGGCGCCGGACTCCAGCACGCGCAGCAGCTCGTCCTGGTACCGGGACAGCCGGAAGAACCAGTTCTCCTCGCTGACCTCCTCGGGCGCCACCCCGTGCTCCGGGCAGACGCCGCCGGCCAGCTCGTCGGCGGTGTAGAACTGCTCGCAGCCCGCGCAGTACCGGCCGGTGTAGGTGCGCCGGTAGAAGTCGCCGCGGGCCGCGCAGCGCTCCCAGAGCCGGCGCACCCCCGGCGGATGCCGCGGGTCGGTGCTGGTCCGGATGACGTCGTCGACCGACAGCGCCAGGGCCTGGCCTAGCGCGACGAAGCCGGCCGCGTTGGCGTCGACGAACCGCCGGGTCGGCACGCCCGCCGCTCGCGCGGCGACGACGTTCTTCAGCGCGTTGTCGTCGGTGCCGGTGAGGAACCGCACCGGCTGCCCGCGTCGTCGCCGGTGCCGGGCGAGCACGTCGGCCTGGACCAGCTCCAGCGCGTGGCCGAGGTGCGGCGCGCCGTTGACGTACGGGATGGACGTGGTGACGTAGTAGCGGCTGGTGGTCATGGCGATCTCCTCCGCCCTGCGCGGCGGAGGAGTGCTGACGTGACGAAGCCCCCGCTGAGCAGGGGCTTCGTGGTGTGGTGTCAGCGCACGCCGGTGAGCCCCGCGGAGGGGCGCATGGTCGGCAGGGTGCGCTGGGTCATGCCGCCGATGGTACGCGTGACCAGCGCGGAGGCCCAGCGACTAGTCATGACAATCAGGTGATGACGCGTGTCAAGGAAGGTATGTCCATCTTTGAACGGCATTCTGTGTGTCTTGAAATAGCTATTCGTGCGACACGCAAGCAAAGATTTGTTGTTTCTCCTTGCGCAACCACAATCGCTGCCTAGACTCACAGTCAAGAACACGGGGTCGTCCGGACAAGAGCTTGGCCCTGCGGTTCGCCACCGAACGTCTCATCCAAAGGAGCACGATCATGGACGCACTCTCCGGCCTCGTCGACAGCATCGTCGCGCTGGTCAACCAGCTTCTGGGGACCGTGACCGGCCTGCTCGGCTGAGAAACGGGGCACGTAAGCCCTTCTCCATCCGGTGGGCGCTTGGCGGCTCCCCACCAAACCGTCCGCGTATGCCTCTGGAATTCTCCAGGCATACGCGGACGGTCTTTTTATGCGGAAACCATCCGGCGCGATGTCCGGATTGAGTCTTTTGCAGCTCCTGGGGCGGCGCGCTATTCCGGGGCGATCTCGCGCGGCATGAGGTCGTGCGGCAGCGACGTCCGCGCGGCCCGGAGGAACGCGAACGGCGTGCGCAGGCCGAGGTTGGCCACCCGCGACGTGTAGATGTCGGCGTACTTCTCGACCTGGCGGGCGAACAGGCTCTTGTCGTTGCCGGCCCGCATCATCGGGCCCCAGGTGGGGTTGCCGAGCTCGGCGGCGGCACGGGCCAGCGGCACGATGCGCTCGTCCAAGGTCCGCAGCGCCTCGCGCAGCGACTCGACCGCCTCGCGCGAGCCCTCGCGCGAGCCTCCGTGCGGGCCGGGCGCGGACGGGTCGCCGGGGCGCAGCAGCGCCATGCGGGTCTGCGCCAGCCGGTCCTCCAGGACCGCCTTCTCGACCATGAGCCGCCGCAGCTCGGCCTCGTCGGCGGCGAACGCCTGCGCCGCCTCGATCTCGGCCTCCAGCTCGCGCATGATCAGCGCGGTGCGCCAGCGCAGCGCGGACTTGGTGACGTGGACGTCGCCGAAGAGGTGGTCGCCGACGTAGAGGATCTCGGCGCCGGTGAGGCCGAGGCTCTGCTCGACCTGCCGCGCGCAGCCGCCGTGGTAGACCTCGCCGGTCTTCAGCGGCCCCCAGTGCGGCTGCAGCAGCCCACGCTCGGCGTCGACGACCCGGAACACCGGCTCGACCTCGGAGAAGAACCGCGGCTTCGCGGCCGCCACGACGACGAAGTCGAACAGGTCGCGCCACGACCCGGACGGCACGTGCCGGTCGAACGCGTAGCTCATCATCGCCTTGGTGTACGACCAGTCGCTGTTCGTGATCAGCAGCAGCCGCTTCCCGGCCAGTCGCTGGTCGATCAGCGTCTGCGCGGTGGACGGGTCGACGTCGCAGAAGCGGTCCGGGTCGGCGACGATCTCGGCCTTCAGCGCGCCGGTGGTGTGCGACTCGTCCAGCGCCGCCGACACGATGCGGTACAGCTCGTCGTAGCCGAGCGGGCCGGGGATGGTGCCGTCGTCGAGGCGGTCGACGAACTGGGCGTAGAGCGCCGACTCCGAGATCGTGAACAGCGTGTTCATGAACCGGAAGCGCGGGTTGTTGAGATCGACGGTGACGCCGTTGTAGGTGGTGCGCAGCTCGTCGAAGGACAGCTGCCGGGTGCCGTGCTGGGCCTGGATGACGTAGCCGAACCGGGTGGCCTTGACGAGGTTGCCGAGGTCGAGGTCGATGACCAGCCCCTGCAGGTACCGGTCGGGCTCGAACGCCAGCCCGGCGACGGGGTAATCGCCGGCCGCGAGCACTCGGGTGGCGTGCTCGAACGCCGTGCGCTCCCACGCGTCGGTGCGGTAGTGGATGAGCGTGTAGTCCATGTCGTAGCCGATGGCCTGCACGGAGCGCAGGTTCAGCGTGCGGTTGGCGTAGACACCGCGTTCCAGCCCGTCCGGAGGCGTCATGCCCCCGAGCCTAGGGTGTGCCGGGCCGTCCCGTGACCGGAAGGCCCGCCGCGGCCCACGCGTGGAAGCCGCCGGCCAGGTCCGTCGCGTTGACCAGCCCGAGGTCGCGCAGTGAGGCGGCGGCGAGGCTGGACGCGTACCCCTCGTTGCAGAACACGATGACGGTGCGCCGCGGGTCGTCGGCCAGCTCGAGGCGGTGCGGGCTGGTCGGGTCCAGCCGCCACTCCAGCACGTTGCGCTCGACGACCAGCGCGCCCGGGATGGCGCCGAACCGCTCGCGGTCCGCGGCCGGGCGGGTGTCGACCAGCAGCGCCCGCTCGTAGGTGACGGCGTGCGCGGCCTGCTCCGGGGTGAGGCGGACGATGCGCGCGCGGGCCGCGTCCAGCAGCGCTTCGACGCGCGGGCTCATCGGGCCGGCTCCGGCTCGTCGGTGAGGACGGTCCGCACCCGCCGCAGCGCGCCGGCGCCGTCGACCTCGTAGTAGCCCATCGCGGTGAGCGGCGGCGAGTAGGCGTGCACCGTCACCGCCGGCTCGGGCTCGGTGTTGACGACGTCGTGCACGTGGCCGACCGGGAACCCGACGCCCCGGCCGTCGCGCAGCCGGCGCTCGCGCAGCCCCGACGACCCGGTCCAGAACCGCTCGGTGACGATGCCCGACACGACGCTCAGCGCGCCGAGCGACCCGGCGTGGTCGTGCAGCTCGGTGGACTGCTCCTGCGTCCAGCTGATCAGCCAGACGTCGGTGTACGGGTCGCTGGACAGCCGCACCGACCAGCGGTCGTCGGCGTCGAAGCGGACGGGGTGCCGCCCGGCCCGCACCTCGGCGGCGACGGTGCGGGTCAGGTCGACGAGGTCGCGCAGGTGGACGGGGGTGGGTGCGATGGTCATGGCTGGACTCCGGTGGGCGTGCGGACGAGGGTGGGGGACCGGAGGTCAGCAACAGCAGCGCATGCGGACGATAATCCCCAGCGATCTGCTAGGAATCAAGCGCCGTCCACATGGCGGACTACTTGATCGCGCCCATCGACAGGCCGCGGACGAGCTGCTTCTGCGCCACCCAGCCGGCCAGCACCACCGGCAGCGAGGCCAGCGTCGCCGCGGCGGCCAGCTGCGCCCAGTAGAGGCCCTCGCTGGTCATGAAGCCGACGAGGAACAGCGGCACCGTCGCGGCCTGCGACGCGGTGAGGTTGACGGAGAAGAAGAACTCGTTCCACGAGAAGATCACGCAGATCAGCGCCGTCGCCGCCAGTCCGGGCGCCACCATGGGCAGCATGACGCGCAGCAGCGTCTGCCGCAGCGACGCGCCGTCCATCGCGGCCGCCTCGAGCACCTCGGCCGGGATCTCCTGCAGGAACGAGCGCATCATCCACACCGCGATCGGCAGGTTCATCGCCGTGTAGAGCACGACCAGCGTCCACACGTTGTCCAGCGCGCCGATGCGCCCGGCGATGACGTAGATCGGCACGATCACCGCCACGACCGGCAGCATCTTCGTCGAGATGAAGAAGAACAGCACGTCCTGCGTCTTCCTCACCGGCCGGATCGCCAGCGCGTACGCCGCCGGCACCGCCAGCAGCAGCACGAGCAGCGTCGACACCGTCGTCGCGAACAGCGAGTTGAGGAAGTACGGCCAGGCGCCGGCGTCGAACAGCGCGCGGAACTGCTCCAGCGTCGGGGTGAAGAAGAGGCTCGGCGGGTCGGTGTACGCGTCGGCCTCGTGCTTGAACGCGGTGATCACCATCCAGAGCACCGGGAAGAAGAAGACGATCCCGATGATCCAGGTCAGGGCGGTGAGCAGGCCGGCGGACCGGCGGCGCGGCGGGGCCCCAGGTCCGCTGGCGGTGGCGGTGGCGGTGGTCATCGGTCCTCCTGCGCGAACGAGCGGAACAGCAGCCGCAGCGCGAGCGTCGCGACGACGATGGTGCCGATGACGACGACCACGCCCATGGCCGCGGCCTGGCCGACGTCGAAGCCGAGGAACGCCCGCTGGTAGATGTAGAAGGGCAGGTTGGCGCTGGCGGTGCCGGGCCCGCCCTGCGTCATGATGTAGATCTGGTCGAACGTGTTGACCACGTAGATCGCGCCCAGCAGCACGCCCAGCTCGATGTAGCGGCGCAGGTGCGGCAGCGTGATCGAGCGGAACGTCCGGGCCGCGCCCGCGCCGTCGACCTGCGCGGCCTCCAGCACGTCGCGGCCCTGGCTCTGCAGCCCGGCCAGCACCAGCAGCGCCATGAACGGCGTCCACTGCCACACCAGGGCGGCGATGACGGAGACGAGCGGCGCGGAGCTGGTCCAGTCGTAGTCGTCCGCGCCGAACGGCGACAGCACGAAGTTCACGATGCCGAACAGCGGGTCCAGCATCGTCGTCTTCCACACCAGCGCGCCGGCCACCGGCATGATGAGGAACGGCGTGATGATCAAGGTCCGCACGACCGACCGGCCGACGAACTTGCGGTCCAGCAGCAGCGCCAGCCCGACGCCCAGCAGCATCGAGACGATCACGCAGCCGCCGGTGATGACGATGGTGTTGAGGGCGGCCTGGCGGAACACCCGGTCGGCGAAGACGTCGACGTAGTTGGACAGCCCGACGAACCGCTCGGAGCCCGGCCGGACCAGGTTCCACGAGTTCAGCGAGTACCAGAGCGTGACGAGGAACGGGATCTGCGTCACGACGATGGCGAAGACCAGCGCGGGCAGCAGGGGCGCGCGCCGCCGCCAGCCCTCGCGGCGCGCGGAGTGGACGGGCGCGCGTGCCGGGGCGGCCGGTCGCGGCGGGACGGCGGTGGTGGCGACGTCGGTGCTCACGAGTCCTCCTCCTGGTATGACTCGCCGACGGTCTCGGCGTAGCGCTGCGCCTGGTCCAGCGCCTCGTCGACGCTGATCTGGCCGGCGATGGCGGCGGAGATCTGCTGGCCGACCCGGGTGCCGAGGTCCTGGAACTCCGGGATGGCGAGGAACTGGATGCCGTCGTAGGGGACCGGCGCGGTCATCGTGTGGTCCTGGTCGGCCACCTCCATCGACGACAGCGTCGGCTCGGCGAACGCGGCCGCCACCTCGGCGTACTGGGGGATCTCGTAGGTCGAGGTGCGGCTGCCGGGCGGCACCCGCTCCCAGCCCAGCTCCTCGGCGACGAGGTGCGGGTAGTCCTTGTCGGTCATCCAGGCGATGAAGTCCCACGCCTCGTCCGGGTGGTCCGACGACGACGGGATGCCCAGCGACCACGTGTACAGCCAGCCGCTGGCGTCGGTCTCGACGACCGGCGCCGGCGCGTAGCCGTTGCGGCCGGCGGTGACGGAGTCCTCGGGGCTCTCGACGACGTTGACCATCGACGTCGCGTCGTACCACATGGCCGCCTGGCCCTGGCCGTAGCGCGTCGCGCAGTCGGCGAAACCGCTGGTGGCGGCGCCGGCCTGGCCGTGCTCGCGGACGAGGTCGACGTAGAACCCGACCGCCTCGCGGACCTCGGGGGAGTCCAGCCGCGCGTTCCAGTCCTCGTCGAACCACTGGCCGCCGAACGTGTTGATGACGGTGTTCAGCGGCGCCAGGTTCTCGCCCCAGCCGGCCAGTCCGCGCAGGCAGATGCCGTTCATCCCGGGGTTGGCCTGCTCGATGGCGGCGGCCAGCTCGCGCACCTCGGGCCAGGTCGGCCGTTCCGGCATGGTCAGCCCGGCCGCGTCGAACAGGTCCTGCCGGTACACCAGGAACGACGACTCGCCGTAGAACGGGACGGAGTACATGTCGCCCTGGTAGGACAGCGACTCGCGCACCGGGGCGATGAAGTCGTGGGTGTCGTAGTCGTCGGTCGCGTCGGCGTAGGGCTGGAGGTCGACCAGCCAGCCGTTCTCGGCCCACATGGCGGTCTCGTAGTTGCTGACCATGATGACGTCGAACTCGCCGCCGCCGGTGGCCACGGACGCGGTGATCTTCGCCCGCGACTCGTTCTCCGGCAGCGAGACGAAGTCGACGTCGACGCCGGGGTGGGCGGCCCGGAAGTCGTCGGCCAGCGCGATGGCGTCGGTCATCTGCGGGTTCGACACCACCGCGACGACGATGGTCGTGCCGTCGCCTGACCCGGACGTCAGCGCCCCGGCGCCGGCACAGGCGCTCAGCACCGCCAGGGAGCCGCCCGCGGCCGCCAGCCGCAGCGCCCGCCGGCTCATGCCGCGCCGCCCGGCGTCACCTGGGCCTTGATCGTCGCGCCGGAGCGCACGAGGTCGAGGAGCGCGGGGAACTCGTCCAGCCCGGCGGTGTGCGAGACCAGCGGTTCCGTGCGCACCTGCCCGGACGCGACCAGCTCGACCGCGTCGCCGAAGCTGTGCAGCACCGCCATCGACCCGACGACGGTGATCTCGTCGTTGTAGATGCGGAACGGCGACAGCGCGAGCCGTGCCTCGGCCGTCGCGACGCCGAACACCTGCAGCCGGCCGCCGCGGTCGAGCGCGCCGAACGCCGCCTCCAGTGCGGGCACCGCGCCGGTGACGTCGACGGCGGCGTCGAAGCGCTGGGTCGGCAGCTCCGGCACCGAGGTCGCGACCTCGGCCGCGCCCAGCTCCGTCGCCAGCGGCAGCTTGCCCGCCGCGAGGTCGACGACGCTGACCCGGGCGCCGGCCGCCACCAGCAGCTGCGTCATGATCAGGCCCATCGTGCCGGCGCCGAGCACGAGCACCCGCTCGCCGGGCTCCGCGCCGAGCCGGCGCAGCCCGTGCACCGCGCACGAGACGGGCTCGATCAGCGCGCCCTGCGCGACGGTCAGCCCGTCCGGCAGCCGGTAGCAGGACGCCGCCGGGACCTTGACGTACTCGGCGAACGCGCCGTCGACGGTGTCGCCGACGGCGCCCCAGTTCTCGCACAGGTTGCCGCGGCCGCGGCGGCACTGGCGGCAGTACCCGCAGAACAGCGACGGGTCGACGGCGACGCGGTCGCCCACGGCGACGCCGGTCGCGACGCCGGGGCCGACCTCGGCCACGACGCCGGCGAACTCGTGCCCCGGGACCAGGGGGTACGGGCTGGGCGGGAACTCGCCCGCCGCGATGTGCAGGTCGGTGCCGCACAGCCCGCAGGCGCCGACCGCGACGACGACGTCGCCGGGTCCGGGGACCGGGTCGGGCACGTCGCGGACGGTGATCTCGCCAGGCTTCTCGATGACGACGGCACGCATGCAGCCTCCTTGCGCTCGCTCATATGAGCGAATTAGCCGCTCATATGTGTACAATGAAGGTTGTATCGCGGTCACATGGAACGGTCAAGGGGGTTGTCATGCCACGCAGGGGCAGGCCACCGGCCGGCGGCGGCTCGGCCACCAGCCCGTCCGACCTCGTGCTCGCGGGCGCCGTGGCCCGCCGGCACTACGTCGACGGCCGGTCGAAGGTGGAGATCGCCGACGAGTTCGGGCTGTCCCGGTTCCAGGTCGCGCGCATCCTCACCGAGGCGCGGGCGCGCGGCTGGGTCCGGGTCGAGATCACCCTGCCCGGCCACCTCGACGATGAGCTGTCCATGGCGCTGCGCGACGCCACCGGCGTGCGCGACGCCGTGGTCGTCGAGGCGCCGGCGCAGCCCGAGACCGCCACCCGCGACGAGCTGGCCGCCGTGGTCGCCGAGCTGGTCGCCGACACCGTCCGCCCTGGTCAGGTGTTGGGGCTGACCTGGAGCCGCACCATCGAGGCGATGTCGCGGCGGCTGCACCGGCTGGCGCCGTGCACGGTCGTCCAGCTGGCCGGGTCGATGTCGGTCGAGGGCTCGTCGGCCGGCACCGTCGAGGTGGTGCGGTCGGTGGCGGCCGCGGCCGGCGGCGAGGCGCTGCCCATCTACGCGCCCCTGGTGGTCGACGACGCCGCGACGGCGGCCGGGCTGCGCCGGCAGCGCGAGATCGCCCGCGCGCTGGACCGGGCGAAGGCGCTCGACGTCGCCGTCGTGTCGGTCGGCAGCTGGGGGCCCGGCCTGTCGACGGTGTGGGACGCCGTCACCGCGGCCGAGCGGGCCGAGGCGCTGGAACGCGGCGCCGTCGGCGAGTCCGGCGCGCGGCTGTTCGACGCCGCCGGACGCGACGTCACCGGCGGCTTCGACGAACGCGTCGTCGGCGTGCCGCTGCAGGCGCTGCGCGACACCCCGGTCGTCATCGCCACCGCGTACGGCGCGCGGCGGGCCGAGGCCGCGCTCGCGGCGGTCCGCGGCGGCTTCGTCACGACGCTCGTCACCGACGCCGCACTGGCCCGCCGGCTGCTCGAGCTCGCCGCCCCGTCATCGTCGTGACGCCTGGTGTTCGCCCGGCGGGTCTAGGGTGTGTCGCCATGCGCACCTCGATCCGTGCCGTCGCGGTGACGGCGGCCCTGACCACGGCCGCGGCGGTGCTGGCCGCGGCACCGGCGAACGCCGACCGGCCCGGCGCCGCCGAGCTCCGCGTCGCCACCTACAACCTGAGCCTGAACCGCGCCGCCGAGGGTGAGCTGGAGGACGACCTGTCCACCGGCGCCGACCCCCAGGCACGCGCCGTCGCCGAGGTCATCCAGCGGACCCGGCCCGACATCGTCCTGCTGAACGAGTTCGACTACGTCGAGGGCGGAGTCGCGGCCGACCTCTTCCGCGCCAACTACCTGGAGACCGGCCAGGGCGGCGCCGACCCGATCGAGTACCCGTACGCCTACGTCGCGCCGTCCAACACCGGCGTCCCGAGCGGCTTCGACCTCAACAACGACGGCACGGTCGGCGGCGGCGACGACGCCTTCGGGTTCGGGCTGTTCCCCGGCCAGTACGGCATGGCCGTGCTGTCGAGGTACCCGATCCTCGAGGAGGACGTCCGCACGTTCCAGGACTTCCTCTGGAAGGACCTGCCGGGCTCGCTGCTGCCGACGGACTTCTACTCGCCGGAGGAGCAGGCGGTGCTCCGGCTGTCCAGCAAGTCGCACTGGGACGTGCCGGTGCGGGTGGGCGGCCGCACGGTGCACGTGCTGGTCTCGCACCCGACGCCGCCGACGTTCGACGGCCCCGAGGATCGCAACGGCCGGCGCAACCACGACGAGATCCGCTTCTGGGCCGAGTACGTCGGCCCGGGCCGGGCCACCTGGATCTACGACGACGAGGGCCGGCGCGGCGGGCTGAAACCGGGCTCGGCGTTCGTCATCATGGGCGACCAGAACAGCGACCCCGTCGACGGCGACTCCGTGCCCGGCGCCATCCAGCAGCTGCTGGACCACCCCCGCGTCGTCGACCCGCTGCCCACGTCGGCCGGCGCCCCCGAAGCGGCCGTCCTGCAAGGCGGCGCCAACGCGACGCACGGCGGCGACCCGCGCTACGACACCGCCGACTTCGCCGACACCGCGCCGGGCAACCTGCGCGCCGACTACGTCCTGCCGTCGCGGCAGCTCCGGCCGGTCGACGCGGGCGTGTTCTGGCCGGTCCGCTCCGACCCGCTGTCCCGGCTGACCGGCGAGTTCCCGTTCCCGACCAGCGACCACCGCCTCGTCTGGGTGGACGTCCGGGTCCCGGGGGGTCGCTAGATGTGGTTCCGCGTGAGGTTGTGAACGCGGTCGGCGGGTGTGCGTCCTGCGATGCCGGCGTTGGCGAAGAACTCCCGGGCGCCTTCCCAGAACCCGGCGGCGGTCTGTTTGCGTTCGTCGTCGAGGTGTTCGGAGTCGACAGGCGGGAGTAGGAATCGACCGCGTGGCCCGATACCGCCTCGCCCACTTGGCCGCGGTCTACGTCAGCCGCTCACAACGTCCGTGGGAACTACAGCTAGACCTGCTGGAGCCAGAGCAGCAGCCACACCACGGCCAGCACGACGGCGCCCAGCGCCGCCGGCCGCACCCACCACGTCGTCGGCTCGTCCCGATCCTGCTGGACGAGCCGGCGGCGCAGCCGTTCCACCGCGACCAGCAGCCCACCGGCCGCGAGGCCGATCGGCACGGCGACGGCGGCGTGCACCAGCCAGGCGCCGGACCGCGACGGTCCGCCCCAGGCGTCGTCGTAGGGGCCGGGGTCGACCAGCCCGTAGAACGGGCCACGCGCGATCACGAGCACGATCATGGCGATGAGCAGCAACTGGACCAGCCGGAGGCCGCCGCGCAGGGGTGCGGTCGTCATGGCCCGGACGCTACGGGCGGGGCCGCCGCGCGTCGTCATACCGCAGAGCCATCGTCGGACCCGTACCACAGAGGTACGGGCGGGTGCACATTGTCAGGCTGTTGTCAGGGTGCTGTAGCTGTTGCGCGGCGCCCGGACACGACATCGTTGTTCCCGCGGGGGGAGGAGTGCCGGATCCCGTAGCAGATGTGGGTGGACATGGCCAGGCGCCGGCGCCGCACAGCTTGGCCGGCAGCGCGTCTAGCGGGGGGCAAGACCGCTGCCGGCCGGGCACCTTCCCCGGTGATCACCATGGTGTGTCGAGCGTGCTGAGGGCGTCCGGCGGATAGCCGTCGGCCACGGCGTGCAGGGGCGTGGCCTGACCCGCGCCCCAGGCGTGCGCGAACGCCCGCTCGCCGAGCGCGGCGCGGACCGCCGTGGTGGTGCCCTCGGTGTCGGGACGCTCGCACAGCGGCACCGGCGTCCCGATGGTGTCGCGGACCGCCGACGCGGCGCCGAGCAGGAACGCGGCGTACGCGGTGTTCTGGTGCTCCTGCGCGACCGACGCCAGCGCCTCCAGGACGCTCGCCGACCGCCACTTGTCGCCCAGCTCCTGGTGCTCGGCCAGGCTCTCGTCGAGCAGGTGGATGGCCCGTTCGAGCCGGCCCTGACGGCGGGCCACCACCCCCAGCTGGTTGAGCGACCAGCCCACGCCCTCGCGGTAACCCAGCCGCTGCGCGCGGCCGAGGCTCTGGTGCAGCAGCCGCTCGGCGCCGTCGAGGTCGCCGTCGTACAGGGCGACGACGCCCAAGTTGAGCTGCGACCACGTGATGCCCTCGCCGTCGCCGGCCTGCTGGAAGTAGCCGAGCGCCGACGCCGAGTAGTCGCGGGCGCCGTCGAGGTCCATGCGCAGCCACGACACGAAACCGAGATAGTGCCGGGCCCACGCGATGCCGGCCTTGTCGCCCAGTTGCTGGTAGAGGTGCAGGCTCTCGAGGTGCAGCTCGTGGGCGGCGTCGTAGTCGGCGCGCTCGCGGGCGATGCTGCCCAGGTGCCGCAGCGTGAGCGCGGCGCCCGCGGGGTCGTCGAGGCGGCGGTAGCGGCCCAGCGCCTCCTCCAGCCGTTCGGCGGCGACGTCGTACTCGCACTGCAGGAACGCCAGGTAGCCGGCGCCGCGGGCGGCCCCGGCCAGCGCGGCCGGCGCGACGGCGGGCGCACCGGCCGCGGCGGGGCCGGGCACGCGGGCGATGCGCAGCGCCGACTCCAGCCAGTCGCGGCCCTCGGAGTAGTGGCCGCGCAGGTAGAAGTAGCGCCACAGGGCGGCCGCCAGCCGCATCGACTCGCCGCCCAGCTCGCGGCTGATGGCCCGGCCGAGCGCCACCCGCAGGTTGTCGAGCTCGACGTCGAGGTGGTCCAGCGTGGCGGCCTGCTGGTCGGTGCCGAGGGTCCGTTCGGCCCGTTCGGCAAGTTCGACGAAGTAACGCAGGTGCCGCTGTTCGATGACCGTGCGCCGGCCGCCGTCGTCGAGGCGCCGGTCGGCGTACTGGCGGATGACGGAGAACATCGAGTAGCGCGCCTCGGCGGCGTCGCGGTCGACGAGGATCAGCGACTTGTCGATCAGCCGCCCGGTGAGGTCGAGCACCCGCTCGTGGCAGGCGTCGGTCTGCTCGGCGCAGAACACCGCGACCGCGGCCGGCATCGTCCAGCCGCCGGAGAACGTCGACACCGCCTCGAAGAACTCCCGCTCCTCGGCGCTGAGCAGCTGGTAGCTCCAGTCCAGCGCGGCGTCGATGGTCTGCTGGCGAAGCGGCGCGGTGCGGCTGCCGCCGGAGAGGATGCGCGACGACGTGTCCAGCTCGTCCGCGATCTGTTCGATGGTCAGGACGTTGACCCGGGCGGCCGCCAGCTCCAGCGCCAGCGGGATGCCCTGCACGCTGCGGCACACCCGGCTGACCTGCCGCAGCCGGTCGTCGCGCGGGTGGACGCCGTGCGCGGCGGCGCGGGCGAGGAACATGCGGACGGCGTCGGCCTCGCGGATCTCGTCGACGGGCGCCCGCGACGGCGGCACCGCCAGCGGCTGCACCTGCCGGACCACCTCGCCGGGGGCGCGCAGCAGCTCGCGGCTGGTGGCGACGACCGTCAGCCGCGGACAGCGCTGCAGCAGGACGGTGCACAGCCAGGCGCAGGTCTCGATGACGTGCTCGCAGTTGTCCAGGACGATCAGCAGCTGGCGCGAGCCGATGTGCTCGGCCAGCGCGTCGACCTCGGCGGCGTCGGAGGCGGGGCGCAGCCCGACCGCGGCCGCGACGGCGTCGATGACCTCCGGGCCGTCCGGGCGGGCCGCCAGCGGCACCCAGCACGCGCCGCCCTCGAACTGGCCGCGCACCTCGTTGGCGACGGCGACCGCGAGGCGGGTCTTGCCGACGCCGCCCAGGCCGGTCAGCGTGACCAGGCGGACGCCGCCGTGACCGAGCAGCGACGTCAGCTCGGCCAGCTCCGCCGCCCGGCCGATGAGGGTGTCGGGCGGCAGCGGCGGCCCCTGGACCTGCGGCGCGTGGAGCGCCGGGGACCGGCGCAGCGACTCGGTGAAGTCGGCGAAGGCGGTCTCGGACAGGTTCAGCGCGGTGGCCAGCAGGCGCACCGTCAGCGGCCGGGGCGCGCGCCGGCGGCCGCGCTCCAGCGCGGCGACGGCGTCGGAACTGAGACCGGCCTTCTCCGCAAGCTCCTCCTGCGACAGACCGGCCGCCAGCCGATGCCGCCGGAGCAGACTCGCGAAGTCGTCGATCTCGTTGCTGGCCGACACGCCTTGTTTACCTCCGAGATGACCCGGTAGCTGTGAAATCGTACCGGCTGATCTTGGGGTGTCGGACCTCGGCGAGCAAGTGATTCCGCTCAGAACCTCCAGACCTCCGCGACGGCGACGAACGCACTGGACGACGGACGGTCGGGAGTGCCGGACCGGACCACCTCGCCGGGGAGGCGTCGTCCGCGCACCTCGATGGACCCGGCGGCGCTCGGACCGGTCACCAGACTGAGGCTGTGCACCCGGCCACCGAGGTCGAACTCGTCGGTCGCAAACGCCCGCCGGTCCTGGACGCCGGAGATACGCACGGCGACGTCGCCGCCCCGCGCGTGGGTGCCGCGGGCGAGATCGTTGGCGACGTGCACGGCGCGCCGCTCGATCCGCGGCTCCGGCCACGGCAGCCCCTCGGCCTCGGGGAAGAACCGGGTGAACGCGCGCTCCAGCCAGGAGCCGAGCGCCGGGTGGTCGGTCAGCACCCGCACCCGGCCGTCGTGCCAGAGCACGATCGCCGCACCGGCGCCGTGCGTGGACCAGTCGACCGTCCAGACCGAGGCGTAGGCGGTGACGGTGTCGCCGTCGAACAGCTGGACGCCGGGGTTGGCGCCGACGAGGACGACCTTGCGCTGCGCCGGGTCGGTGGCGGCTGCGGCGGCCGCACCGGCGGCGTCGGCGGCGTCGGCGATCGAGGGGAGGGCGAGGCCGGCGGTGAGGCCGGCCGCGGTGGCGGCGCCGGCCTGGAGTGCGCGGCGGCGGGACAACAGGGGTCGCGTCATGGGCCCAGCCGACCCGGGCGGGCGGCGATGCCGCCATGAATTCGAGTAGGTTCGAATCGTGGCGGTCCGGATCCCGATGACGGCCGAGGCGCTGGGCCGGTCCCGGTTCGGCATCTCGCCGTGCGCCGAGGTCGTCGGCAGCCTGCGCGCGCTGCACCGTCCGTCGCCCGGCTCGCCGCACCTGATGCGCTGGCGGGCGCGCGCCCTCGACGCCGTACCGGCCGAGCCGCTGAGCCTGCTCGCCGCGCTGACCGGCAGCACCGTCTACGTCCTCGACCTGCTCACGCCGCCGCCGGACGCCGCGGTGACGAGCATCGACGACGAGGCGGCGGCCATCGCGGCGACGCCGCCGGAGCTGACCGAGTACCAGCTGGACATCGCGTTCCGCGGCCGCGCCGTCCCGGTGGAGGTGGCCGCCAGCGTCGGCGGGCCGGCCCGGCTGGAGGAACTGCGCCAGCCGATGCCGGCGGTCGTCGCCGAGGCGCTGGCCGGGGGAGCGGCGGCGTTCACGGCCCGGGTGGCCGGCGCCTTGCGCACGTACTTCGAGCGGGTGCTGGCGCCCGACTGGCCGCGGGTGCTGGACGTGCTCACCGCCGACGTCGCCTATCGCGGCGACCGGATGGCCCAGCACGGCGCGCTGACCCTGCTCGACGACTTCCACCCGTCGGTGCGCTGGGACGACGGCGCGATCGTGGTGCGCAAGCCGTTCGACCTGGTGGTCGACTGGCCGCACGACGGCCTGCTGCTGGTCCCGAGCACCGGGATCGGTGACGGCGTGCTGCTCAACGCGGAGCGGCCGACGGCGCCGTCGATCCTGTACCCGGCCCGCGGGCTGCACGCGCTGTGGCCGGCGTCGGCGGCGGCGCCGGGCGACCTCGGCGAGCTGATCGGGCACACCCGGGCCACCCTGCTGGCCGCGCTGGACGTCCCGCGGACCACCGCCGAGCTGGGCCGCCGCGAGGCGCTGTCGGCGGCGACGGTGTCGTACCACCTCGGCATCCTGCACCGCACCGGCCTGGTCGCGCGCCGCCGGACCGGGCGGCGTGTCGTCTACGCGCGCACCGAGCTCGCGGCGGCGTTGCTGGGGTAGTTTGGCGCGCGTGCTGAGGCGGCTGCGGCGGACGGCGACGATGCTCGCGGCAGCCGCGCCGCTGCTCGGCCTGGCGCCGCCGGCCGCCGCCGAGGTGGGGCCGGACGACTGCGTGGTCGAGGTCCCCGACGGCGGCGAGTGCGGCGTCCTGACCGTGCCCGAGTACCGGGCCGAGCCGGGCGGGCGCACCATCGAGCTGCCGTACGTGCGGGTCCGGTCCGAGCACCCCACGGCGCCGCCGCTGGTGTTCATGAACGGCGGGCCCGGGTCCGGATCGGTGCAGCTGGCCGGGTACTTCGCCTACGGGCTGGGGCTTCGCGAGACCCGCGACGTCGTCGTGCTGGAGCAGCGCGGCGGCGCCCGCGCCACGCCGTCGCTGGAATGCCCGGGCGCGGCCGCCGCGATGGCCGACGCGTTCACCAGCACCGACGACCCGTACGACGAGTTCGAGCCGGCCGCCATCGCGATGCGCGACTGCCTGGACGCGTTCGAGGCCGCCGGCGGCGACGTGCGCGGCTACACCGTCGCCGAGACCGCCCGGGACCTGCGCGACCTGCGCCTGGCGCTCGGCTACGACAGCTGGGCCGCCTACGGATTGTCGTGGTCGACCCAGGTGATGGCCGAGCTGGCCCGGGTCGACCCGGCCGGCGTCGACGCCGTCGTGCTCGACTCGTTCAGCGCGCCCGACCGCGACTTCGCCGCCACCGCGTACGAGGGCCTGGAACTGTCGCTGGACCGGCTCGGCGAGCGCTCCGGCGGCGACTTCCCGGACCCGTACGCCGACCTCCTCGCCGCGGCCGACCGGCTGGACGCCGACCCGGTCGAGGTCGAGGGGCACAACCCGGTCACCGCGCAGCCGCGGACGTTCCGGCTGACCGGCGACGACCTCGTCACGTTCGTCCACGCCGCCCTGTACGACGTCGAGCTGCTGCCGGTGGTCCCGTACCTGCTGGACCGCCTCGCCGGCGGCCACACCGGCGCGCTGAGCACGCTGGTCGACGTCGGGGTCGAGGAGCTGACCGGCCACACACTCGGGCAGTACTGGGCCATGCAGTGCCAGGACGAGGTCGCCTACCGCCGCGCGGGGGCCGGGCGGGCGTCGCCGCTGATCGAGTGGCTGGTCGCCGACGAAGTGGTCTGCGCGGAGCTCGGGCTGGCTTCGCCGCCGCTGCCGCCCGCGCCGGTGGCGTTCACCCAGCCGGCGCTGGTGCTGGCCGGCGCCGAGGACCCGGTGACGCCCGCGCCCGCCGCCGACGAGGCGTCGGCCGGACTGGCGGACCGCCGGTTCCTCGAGTTCGCCGGCGTCGGCCACGCCGTGCTGCTCAACAGCGCGTGCGGCCGCGAGACGATCGTCGCCTGGCTGGCCGACCCCGGCCGCGACGTCGCGGACCTGTGCGACCGCGCGACGCCCGCGTACGCCGTCGTCGGCGCCGGCGACCTGCACCCGACGACGCGCGTCGCCCAGGCCGGGCTGGCCGCGGGCGACGGCGACTGGCTCGCGGTGGCGCTCCCGGCGGCGTTCGCGCTGCTCTGCGCGGGCTGGCTGGCCGCCTGGCTGGCCCCGGTCGTCATGGGACGCGGCCGCGGGCGGGGCGCCCTGGTCGCCGGGGTGGCGCCGCTCGCCGGGACGGTGTTCCTGCTCGCCGCCGGTGGGGTGCTCTGGTCGGCCGCGAGCACGCTGCCCACCCGGCTGGTGGTGGGCGTGCCACCCGCGCTCCCGTGGCTGGGCCTGCTGCTGCTGGCCGGACCGGTGGGCGTCGCGCTCGGCCTGCGCCGGGCCTCGGTCCGCGGCCGGGTGCTGCTGGGGGCCGCCGGGCTGCTCTGGCTGGCGTTCGCCGCCTGGTTCGTCGTGATCGTGCTGCTGCCGAGCTGACCCGCCCGGGCCGGGCCGATAGGGTGCTGCCGCCGGGCGCACACCGAAGCACGAGGAACCCCACCGATGAGCTCTGCCGCCCTGGCCACCCGTCTCGCCCTCGCCCTCGCCGTGCTGGCCTCCTGTTCGTCCGCTTCCGAACCCGGCTCCGACGCCACCCCCGCCGGCGACGCAGAAGCCGCGTCCGTCCTCGAGGACCTCACCGCCGACGAGTTCTGCGCCCTGCTGCCCGCCGAGTCGATCGAGCAGGCGCTGGGCGTCGTCGTCGAGGGCAGCGAGGGCACCGAGCGGGGCCGGGCGCCGGTCATGCGCACGCCGTACTTCCTGTCGCGCGAGTGCGACTACAGCTCTGGCCTGCCCGCTCTCAACACCCGCCTGGCCACCGAGTGGGACGAGGACGACACCGACGCCGACGTGCTGGACCGGGCCTTCACCGACATCGTCAACGAGACCGTCGGCGACTACGAGGACGTCCCCGGCCTCGGCGTCGTCGCGGGGTTCGGCCCCAACCCGATGCTCGCCACCGCCGACGTCGCCACCGGCGGCCTCGAGGTCGTCCTCCGCGCCGGCGACTACGAGCGGCTGCTGCTGAGCGTGTACACCACCGGCCGGGCCACGCTGGACCAGCTGCGCCCGCTGGCCGAGGAGCTGATCGCCGGCCTCGGCTACTAGTCCAGGCCGTTGCGGGCGACGACGTCGCGGTACCAGTGCGCGGAGTCCTTCCAGGTGCGCTCCAGCGTCTCGTAGTCGACCCGGATGAGGCCGAACCGGCGGTCGTAGCCGAAGGCCCACTCGAAGTTGTCCAGCAGCGACCACGCGAAGTAGCCGCGTACGTCGGCGCCCTGGTCGATGGCCTGGCCGGTGGCCTCGAGGTGGCGGGCGATGTAGTCGACGCGTAGGGGGTCGTGCACGGCGCCGCCGGGGGAGACGGTGTCGGGGAACGCGGCGCCGTTCTCGGTGATCATCATCGGCAGGCCGGGGTGCTCGCGGTGGATCCGCAGCAGCAGCTCGGTGAGGCCGCCGGGGTCGATGTTCCAGCCCATGGCGGTGTACGGGCCCTCGGGACGGACGAACTCGACGTCGTCGGCGCCGACCCACGGCGAGCCGAGCGCGTCGCCGTGGCCGTCCGCCTCGGAGCGCGGCTCGACGCCGTCCCAGCGGCGCACCAGGCCGGTCGAGTAGTAGTTGACGCCGAGGACGTCGAGCGGCTGGCGCGCGATCTCGGTGTCGCCGGGCCGCACGAACGACCAGTCGGTGACGTGCGCGGTGTCGGCCAGCAGGTCGTCGGGGTAGGCGCCGGACAGCATGGGGCCGGTGAACGCGCGGTTGGCCAGCGCGTCGACCCGCCGAGCGGCGTCGCGGTCGTCGTCGGAGGACGGGTCGACCGGGCGGATGACGTGCAGGTTCAGCGTCACCGAGCCGCGCGCCGACGGCAGCACCGAGCGGACCGCCTGCAGGCCCAGCCCGTGTGCGAGGTTGAGGTGGTGGACGGCGGACAGCGCGGCGGCGCCGTCGGTCCGGCCGGGGGCGTGCGCGCCGGACCCGTAGCCGAGGTAGGCGCTGCACCACGGCTCGTTCAACGTCGTCCACAGGTCGACGCGGTCGCCCAGTTCGCGGGCGACGAGCTCGGCGTAGTCGGCGAACCGGTACGCGGTGTCGCGGGCGGTCCAGCCGCCGGCGTCCTCGAGGTCCTGGGGGAGATCCCAGTGGTACAGCGTCAGCACCGGCTTGACGCCGCGCTCGAGCAGGCCGTCGGCGAGGCGCGAGTAGAAGTCGAGGCCCTCGCGGTTGGCCGGGCCGCGCCCGCCGGGCTGCACCCGCGGCCACGCCGTCGAGAACCGGTACGCGTGCAGGCCCAGGTCGGCGATGTGGCCGAGGTCCTCCTGCCAGCGGTGATAGTGGTCGTCGGCGATGTCGCCGGTGTCGCCGTTCAGCGTCTTGCCGGGCGTGTGCGAGTACGTGTCCCAGATGGACGGCCCGCGGCCGCCCTCCTTGACCGCGCCCTCGATCTGGTAGGAGGCCGTCGCCGACCCCCAGAGGAAGCCGTCGGGGAAGCGGCGGCCGGTGCCGGTGCTCATGGGTGGCGACTCCTCGGGTGACGTGGCCGGAACAGCACAGACCTTATCTAAGCTGCGGGCATGAACGGGTCCCGGGAAGCATGGACGCGGGTCTGGCGCGGCGACGCGTTGCTCGCCGCGGTCACGGGCGTGTTCGTGGTGCTCACGACGGTGATCGGCGAGGGCGATCCGGTCGGTCTGCGCCCGGTGCCGCCGCTGGGCTGGCTGCTCATGATCGTGGCGTGCGGCGCGCTGGCGTTCCGTCGCCGTCACCCCATCGGGGTCGGGATCGTGACGCTGGTCGCGTCCGGCGTCTACTACCCGGCGGTGAACCCGGACGGCGCGATCCTCGTCACGCTGGTCATCGCACTGTTCACGCTGGCGACCCTGGGCCGGCCGGTCGTCGCGAGCGTGCTCAGCGGGCTGGCGGTGGTGGGGTCCGCGTTCGGCGAGTACGGCACGGAGGCGTCGCCGCTGGGTCCGCCCGGCATGTTCCTGCTGGTCGGCTGGCTGGTCGCCGCCGTGGCGATCGGGGCGGTCATGCGCGGCACGCGACGCGAGCGGGAAGAGGCGCTGCGCCGGCGGGCGACGGAGGAACGGCTGCGCATCGCGCGCGAGCTGCACGACGTCCTCGGGCACAACATCTCGCTGATCAACGTCCAGGCCGGCGCCGCGCTGCACGCGCTGTCCCGCGACGGCGACGACGGCCCGGCCGCCGAGGCGCTGACCGCGATCAAGGAGACCAGCCGCGAGGCGCTGCGCGAGCTGCGCGGCACGCTCGGCGTGCTGCGCCAGGTCGACGAAGCGGCCCCGACGGAGCCGGCGCCCGGCCTGTGGCGGCTGCCGGAGCTGGCCGAGCGCAGCCGGGCCGCCGGGCTCGCCGTCGACGTCAGCACAGACGGCGAGCCGGTCGGCCTGCGCCCGGCGGTCGACCTCGCGGCGTTCCGCATCGTGCAGGAGGCGCTCACCAACGCGACCCGGCACGCCGGTGCGGGCAGGGTGGCGGTCCGCATCGGCTACGGGCGCGATGATGTGACGGTGGACGTGAGCGACGACGGGCGTGGCGCCGGCACCCGCGCCGACGACGGCAGCGGCATCGACGGCATGCGGTCGCGGGCCGCGGCCCTGGGCGGCACCCTCGACGCCGCCGACCGGCCCGAGGGCGGCTTCCGGGTCACCGCGCGGCTGCCGTACGGGGGCCCGGCATGACGACGGTGTTGCTGGCCGACGACCAGCGACTCGTCCGGGCGGGGTTCCGGTCCATCCTCGACGGCGAGCCCGACCTCGACGTCGTGGGCGAGGCGGCCGACGGCGCCGAGGCGCTGACGCTGGTGCGCGAGCTGCGCCCGGACGTCGTGCTGATGGACGTGCGGATGCCCGAGCTGGACGGCCTCGAGGCGACCAGCCGCATCGTCGCCGACCCCGCGCTGGCCGGGGTGCGCGTCGTCATCCTCACCACGTTCGACCTCGACGACTACGTGTATGGCGCGCTGCGGGCCGGGGCCAGCGGCTTCCTCGTCAAGGACACCGAGCCGATGGAGCTGATCCACGCCGTCCGCGTCGTGGCCCGCGGCGACGCCCTGATCGCGCCGTCGATCACCCGCCGGCTGATCTCCGAGATCGCGGGCCGGGCCGCGAAGCCGGTGCCGAACAGCCGCCTGAACGCGCTGACCGAGCGCGAGCGCGAGGTGCTCGAGCTGGTCGCGGCGGGCTTGTCCAACGACGAGATCGCCGAGCGCCTCGTGCTCAGTCCGGCCACCGCGAAGACGCACGTCAGCCGCATCCTCACCAAGCTCGACTCCCGCGACCGCGCCCAGCTGGTCGTGCTCGCCTACGAGGCCGGGCTGGTGACGCCCGGCTGGCTGGGCTGACGCCCCCGCCGCAGCCGCGCCACCAGCAGGTGGACGGCGGCGACCGCGGGCGCGGCGAACAGGGTGCGTCCCAGCCCGGCCGGCGGCAGCCACTGGCGGACGACGAAGTCCAGGCTGGGATCGATCAAGGCGGCGCCGGAACCGATGTGGATCGTGGCGACCTGGGTCACCACGGCCGTGGTGTAGGCCACCCAGACGGTGAGCAGCGTCGTCGCCGGGTTCGCGAGCAGGGGCCGGGCGCGGACCAGGAAGTGTGCGAGCGCGAAGCCCACGACGAACACCTGGAACGCGTACAGCCGCAGGAACCACCGCGCTTGCGGATCCGCGATGGACGCGCCCGCGGGCGTCGGCTCAGTGCCGACCGTCGCCGCGAGTCGCCCGGCGCAGTAGTCCGCACCCTCGCGGCCGGCGCACCAGAGCCGGCCGGCCGGCTCGGCAGCGCCAGCGCCAGGACCACCGGCCGGGTCCAGTCGCCCGCCGTCGCGCTCGCCAGTCGCCACGACGTGGCCAGCAGCAGGGTCAGGAAGAGCACCGCCCACAGCAGCTCGGCCAGGTACGCCGGCCGCCCGGACCGATCGCTGTACAGCAGTGTCGGCGAGATCGTCAGGAAGCGGAGGCGGCCGGCCGCGAACTGCGCCGAGCCCGTCCGGTCGGCCCAGTCGATTTGCGCGGGCAGCGCCGCCACCACCAGCAGCAACGACATGCCGATCAGCGCCGCGCGGATCGGGTGGCCGCGCACCAGCCCGCGGCGCATCAGGGCGCTGCTCGGGATGCGGTCGGTCATCGGCTCGCTGCCGTCACGCGGAACGGCTGTCCGTCGTCGTCGAGCACGTCGGTGTGGACCCGCTCGCCGTCCCACCAGGTGATCGCGGCCTGCCACTCGGTGTCGTACCCGGCCGTGCGGCCGATGAGTGTGAACGAGTGGTAGTCCAGCGCGTCGACGGTGCGGGGGAGCGTGATCTGCTCGCCCAGCCGGTCGGCCTCGTCCCGGGCCGCCTGCTGCTGGTCCCTCTGCCGCAGGTAGGTGACCGGAACCTCGGCGCCGAGCGGCAGCGTGTCGAGGTCGACGACGATGAAGTCCGGCGGGCACTGCTCGACCAGCACGCCGACGGTGGCGCCGGTCAGCGCCGTCCACACGGCGGCGACCACCGCCACGACAACTTCCGGCGTACGTGATCACCCCTAGAGCACAACCCGGGATGTACGTCGGGTGCCCGCTCCAGCCGGACGCGCCGGGCCGTGCCGTCACCCCATCCTCGTCAGTGTCGGAGAACCCCGCGGGGACGAGGAAGGGACGAACATGAGGCTGGAACGGCTCGCCGCCTGGTCACAGCGGCACCACTGGCTGGCCATCGGGCTGTGGCTGGTCGTGCTGGCCGGCGTCACGGTGCTGTCGCAGGCCGTCGGCGACGACTACCACGACGACCACGGGCTGCCGGGCACCGAGTCGCAGCAGCTGACCGACGCGCTGGAGGACGCCGCGCCCGCGCGGTCCGGCGACACCGTCCAGGTGGTGCTGCAGGACGGCGACGGCGTCGAGGCGCGGCGCGACCGGGTCGACGCGATGCTCGGCGAGCTGAGCGAGCTGCCGCACGTCGTCGACGTCGCCGGGCCGTTCGACGCGCCGGGGGCGATCTCGGCGGACGGGACCATCGCGTACGCGACGGTGACGCTGGACGGCAGCGCCACGGACGTGCCCGCCGACGCCGTCCGGGACATCATCGAGACCGCGCAGACGGCCGACGGCGACGGGCTGCGGGTGGAGCTGGGCGGCGACGCCGTCCGCGGCGCCGAGGAGTCCGGCGGGGGCGCCGCCGAGGGCGCCGGCATGCTGGCCGCGCTGGTGATCCTCGTGTTCATGTTCGGCTCGTTCCTGGCCGCGACGCTGCCGCTGATCACCGCCGTGTTCGCGGTGGGCTCCACGCTCGGCGTCATCGTGTTGCTGTCCAACGTCGTGACGATCGCGACGTACACCGCGCCGCTGATGATGCTGGTCGGGATCGGCGTCGGCATCGACTACGCGCTGCTGGTGTTCGCCCGCTACCGCTCCGAGCTGCTGGCCGGATCCGACCGCCAGCGGGCCGCCCGGACCGCGCTGGACACCGCCGGGCGCTCGGTCGTCTTCGCCGGCTGCACCGTCATCATCGCGCTGCTCGGCCTGTTCGCGCTCGGCCTCGGATCGCTGCAGGGCGTGGCGCTGGCCGTCGCGCTCACCGTCCTCGTCACCATGCTCGCCTCGCTGACGCTGCTGCCGTCGCTGCTCACCGTGTTCGGCAAGCGGATCGAGAAGCGCATCCTCGCGCACGCCCAGCGCTCCAAGCGCCAGCCCGGCGCCCGGTGGCGGCGGCTGGCCGACGCGGTCCGGCGGCGGCCGCTGCCCCCGCTGGTCGCCGCGGTCGCGATCCTGCTGGCGTTGTCCGCGCCCGCGCCGGGCATGCGGCTCGGCTTCGCCGACGCCGGCAACGAGGACGCGTCGGCGACCAGCCGGCAGGCCTACGACCTGCTCGCCGAGGGCTTCGGCCCGGGCTTCAACGGGCCGCTGATCGTGCTCGCCGAGGGCGCATCCGACGGCGGCGCCGCGCTGGCGTCCACCCTGGAGCAGGCCGACGGCGTCGCCGGCGTGGTGCCGCCGCAGCCGCTGCCCGGCACCGACCTGGCGCTGGTCGTCGCGTTCCCTGAGACCGCGCCGCAGGACGCCGGGACCGCGGACCTCGTGCACCGGCTGCGCGACGACGTGCTCCCGCCGCTGGCGTCCGACACCGGCGCGACCTACCTGGTCGGCGGCTCGACGGCGGCCGCGGAGGACTTCGCCGCCGCCGTCACCGACCGGCTGCCGCTGTTCGTCGCCGTCGTCGTCGGGCTGTCCGCGCTGCTGCTGATGGCCGTGTTCCGGTCGATCTGGGTGCCGGTCAAGGCCGCGATCCTCAACCTGCTGAGCATCGGCGCGTCACTGGGCGTCGTCACGCTGGTCTTCGGCGAGGGGCTGTTCGGCGTGCCGGCCGGCCCGGTCGAGGCGTTCGTCCCGGTGATGATCTTCGCCATCGTGTTCGGCCTGTCCATGGACTACGAGGTGTTCCTGGTGTCGCGGATGCACGAGGAGTGGCGCCGCTCCGGCAACGCCGTCCGCGCCGTCCGCGAGGGGCTGGCCGCGACCGGCGGCGTCATCACGGCCGCGGCGGCGATCATGGTCGTGGTGTTCGGCGCGTTCCTGCTCAGCCCGGACCGCATGCTGCAGCAGTTCGGCCTCGGCCTCGCCGTGGCCGTGTTCCTCGACGCCGTCGTCATCCGCTGCCTCATCGTCCCGGCCGTCATGAGCCTGCTGGGGGAGCGGGCGTGGTGGCTGCCGCAGTGGCTGGACCGGATCCTGCCGCACATCGCGCTGGAGCGGCCCGAGCCGCCGCGCGATGACGCCGACGCCGTCACCGCCGGGCGGGCCGGGTAGCCGATGGACGTGCTGGAGCTGGCGCGCCTGCAGTTCGCGCTGACCGCGGGCGCCCACTTCCTCTTCGTCTCGCTGACGCTCGGCCTCGCCACCGTCATCGCCGTCATGCAGACCCGGGCCACCGTGGGGCGCAGCGAGATCCACGCCCGCATGACCCGGTTCTGGGGCCGGCTCTACGTGACGAACTACGCGATGGGCATCCTCACCGGGCTGGTCATGGAGTTCCAGCTCGGCTTGAGCTGGAGCGGCCTGACGCACTTCGCCGGCAACGTCGTGGGCGCGTCGCTGGCGATGGAGACGCTGGTCGCGTTCTTCGTCGAATCGACCTTCCTCGGGCTGTGGATCTTCGGCTGGGACAAGCTGAACCGGTGGGCGCACCTCGCCGCGATCTGGGTGGTGACGCTGACGGCGTACGCGTCGGCGTACTGGGTGCTGGTGGCGAACGGGTTCATGCAGCACCCGGTCGGGGCGGAGCCGGGACCGGACGGGCTGCGGCTCACCGACGCCGCGGCCGTGCTGACGAACCCGAGCACGCTGCAGGCGTTCTGGCACGTGCTGGCCGGAGCGCTGGTCACGGCCGGGTTCTTCCTCGCCGGGGTGAGCGCGTGGCACCTGCTGCGGCGCACGCCGGAGCAGGAGTTCTTCGGCCGGTCGCTGCGCATCGGGGTGTTCGTCGCGTCGCCGGCGCTGTTCCTGTCCGCGGCGACCGGCGGGCGGCAGCTGCAGCTGATCGAGGAGATCCAGCCGCACAAGTGGGAGGCGTTCTCCGGCGGCTCCGGGCTGGCGCGGATCGGCGCCCTGCTCATGTTGATGGCGTTCGCGGCGATGTTCTTCTTCTCCTTCCTCAACGTGGCGCTGGCGCTGTCGCGGCGGGTGATCGTCACCGCGCGGGCGTGGCACGTCGCGCTGATCGCGGCGCTCCCGCTGCCGTACGTCGCGATGCTCTCCGGCTGGGTGTTCCGCGAGGTCGGCCGCCAGCCGTGGGTCGTCGACGGGCTGCTGACCACGCGCGACGCGCTGTCGGACGTGTCGCCGGCGGCGATCCGGTTCTCCTTCGTCACGTTCGTGGGGGTGTTCGCGCTGCTCATCGCCGTCAACGGGTGGCTGCTGGCGCGGCAGGCGCGGCGCGGCCCGGCGCCGTTCTCGTCCTCGGCGTCGTCGCCGGCGGCGCCGGAGGTGCTGGTATGACGGAGACGCTGGCCGCGGTGCTGCTCGGGTTCTTCGCCGCCGGCTACCTCGTGCTCGGCGGCGCGGACATCGGCGTCGGCATGATGCTGCCGTTCCTCGGCCGGGGCGCGGGGGAGCGGCGGCGGGTCGTCGCGGCCATCGTGCCGTTCTTCCTGGCCCACGAGGTGTGGCTGGTCGCGACCGCCGGGCTGTTGATCGGGGCGTTCCCGGGGCTGGAGGCGCGGCTGTTCCCGGGCCTGTTCCCGCTGATCGTCGCGCTGGTCGCCGGCTGGATCGTCCGCGACGTCGGGCTGTGGGCGCGGACCCAGGTGGCGCACGTCGCCTGCGACGTCGCGGTGACGGCCGGCTCGTGGGCGGTGGCCGGCGCCTGGGGCTGGATCCTGGCCGGGCTGCTGACCGGCGTGACCGACGCGGTCGCGGGCGGCGCCGGGGTGACGCTGATCGCCGTCGCCGTCGTCGCGCTGTTCGCCGTGCACGGGCTCGCGTTCGCGCGGCTGCGGCTCACCGGCCGGCCGCTGGAACGGGCCCGCGCCCTCACCGGTGGGGCGGGGGACCGGGCGACGTTCGCGGTGACGGCTGTCCTGCTGGCCGTGCTGGTCGTGGCGGCCGGCGCCCGGATCGGCCTGTCCGGGTCGGCCGCCGACGACGCGACGCTGCGGCTGCTGGTCCCGGCCGTGGTCGTCGCGCTGCCGCTGCTGCTGATCGGCCAGGTCGCGACGTGGCGGGTGTTCCGCCACCGCGTCGGCGCGGGTCAGCCGGGCGAGAGCTGATCGGCGGGGACGCGCAGCCGGACCATCTCGCCGTCGACCCGGTGGACGTCGCCCGCCGCGGCGTAGAGGTCCCTGGCGAGGATCCGGCCGACCCGCAGGTAGCCGGTGCGGCGCAGCAGTGCTGCCTCCTCCTCCGGCAGGTCCGGGCCGCTCAGCACGGCCCGCGCCGCGACGTCGAGGAGGTCGCCGCCGTCCGCATCAGATCGCTGACCGGCGTCGGTGACCGCCTCCGGGTCACCGAGCCGGACTTCCTCGACGGTGCCCAGCTCCTCGCCGAGGGCGTCGACCACCGTCATCCCTTCGCGCACGTCGCCGAGCAGGCCGGCCGCGTCGTTCTCATCCGTCATACCGCGGCCCGTACCCCATCGGCGCGTGCGCACTCGGCGTGGTCAGGCCGGGCGGCGGACCTCGGCGTGGAAGCAGCCGAACTCGACGGCGCGGACGTGCACCACCTCGACCGCCGGGTCGGCGAACAGGTCGTCCAGCGCGGCCGCCGCGACCTCCTCGGCGTGCCCCGCCGCTGGCGCGACCAACCGGCCGCCGACGATGTGGCCGCGCTTGTCGTAGCCGCGGAACACCCGCCGCGACGACGCGACGTCGGCCGGGAAGCCGTCGTGCCGCGGGCCGGCGCACTCGCGCGCGTGCAGGAACACCGGGCCCGTCTCGTCGTAGGCGCCCGGGTCGGCGCCGCGCTCCTCGGCCCACCGGCGCAGCGGCGCGTACGTCACCAGCACCAGCGCGTCGCCGGGGACGCTGCGGGTCAGGCAGCAGCGCAGCGGCGCGCCGCCCTCGTCGTCGATGAACGGCTCGCGGGTCAGCCCGGCGTCGTCGCGCTCGCGCAGCCGGGCCGCCACGCCGGCGTCGATCGGGCGGTAGTCGTACCTGCTCATGTCCCCAGCGTCGCCGCCGCGGGCCGGGCGCGCTGGCGGGAAACGGACGCGGCGTGCGCGTGCCTACGATGAGGTGGTGGCCGACCTCCCGCTCCCGCTGACGACCGACCGCCTGACCCTGCGCGGCTACGTCGAGACCGACCTCGACGAGCTGCACCGCTTGCACGCCCACCCCGACGTCGCCCGGTACATGCTCTGGGAACCGTGGCCGCGCGGCTACGCCATCGAGCGGCTCGGCCGGCGGGTGCAGCAGTCCGCGCCCGTGAACGACGACGACGCGCTCGACCTCGCGGTGCTGCGCACCGCCGACGACACCTACCTCGGCGAGGTGCACCTGCACGTCGTCAGCCGGGAACGCGGGTGCGCCGAGCTCGGCTTCGCGTTCCACCCCGAGCACCACGGCCACGGCTATGCGGCCGAGGCCGCCGGGCGGATGCTGCGGCTGGCGTTCGACACCCTCGGCTTCCGCCGCGTCATCGGCCGCTGCGACGCCGACAACACGGCGTCGGCCGGCCTGATGGAACGGCTCGGCATGCGCCGCGAGGCGCACCTCATCGAGAACGAGCTGGTCAAGGGCGTGTGGGCGAGCGAATACGACTACGCCATGCTGGCCCGCGAGTGGGCGGAGCGGTCGGCCTAGACCAACCCGGCGTCGTGCACGAGCAGCGCGATCTGCACGCGGTTGTTGAGGCCGAGCTTCGTCAGCACCCGCGACACGTGCGCCTTCACCGTCGCGACGCTCATGAACAGCTCGGCGCTGATCTCGGCGTTGGAGCGGCCGTGGGCGATGGCGATCGCGACCTCGAGCTCCCGCTCGGACAGCTCGGCCAGCTGGGTCTCGGCGCGCTGCGTGCGGCTGCCGGCGTCGCCGTCGGACACGTGCGCGATGAGCTGGCGGGTGACCGACGGCGACAGGATGGGCTCGCCGGCCGCGGCGCGGCGCACCGCCGCGACGATGTCGCCCGGCGGCGTGTCCTTCAACAGGAACCCGGTGGCGCCGGCCCGCAGCGCACGCAGCACGTGGTCGTCGGTGTCGAACGTGGTGAGGATGACGATCTCCGGCGGGTCGGCGCGCCGGCGCAGCGCCTCGGTGGCGGCCAGCCCGTCGACCCGCGGCATGCGGATGTCCATCAGCACGACGTCGGGGCGGGCCGACTCGACCATGGCCGGCACGTCGGCGCCGTCGGCCGCCTCGCCGACGATCTCGAGGTCGGGCACGCCGGCCAGCATCATCGACAGGCCGGCCCGCACGAGGGCGTCGTCGTCGACGATGAGGATGCGGGTGACGGCGGGAGCGGCCTCGGACGTCATGCGGGCCACGGTAGCCACGCGTGCACCCGGAAGTCGCCGTCACGCGTGATTCCGTGCTCGAGCGAGCCGCCGGCCAGCTCGACCCGTTCGGCCAGGCCGATCAGCCCGGTGCCGGTGCCGGGGATCTCGGCCGCCGCGCCCGGCCCGCCGGTCCCGACCGGCATGCGGTTGCGCACCTCGACCGCCAGCCCGCCGCCCGGCCCGCCGGTCAGAGCGACGTAGACACCGGTGCCGCGGGCGTGCTTGCGGACGTTCGTCAGCGCCTCCTGCACGACGCGGTAGGCGCAGCGGGCCACGACCGCGGGCGGCTCGGCGCCGTCGCCCGCGACCTCGTCGACGACGGTGACCCGCATGCCGGCCTGCCGCGACTCGTCGATCAGCGCCGGCAGCTCGCCCAGCGTGGGCTGCGGCCGGTCGGGGTCGTCGTCGGACGACGGCGCCCGCAGCACGCCGATGATCTCGCGGAGGTCCTGCAGCGCCTGGTGCGCGCTGGCGCGGATGACGCCGGCCGCCGTGGCGATGTCCTCGCGTGGCGCGTCGGGGCGGTACTCCAGCGCCCCGGCGTGCACGCTGAGCAGCGAGATGCGATGCGCGAGCACGTCGTGCATCTCGCGCGCGATGCGCTCGCGCTCGAGATGCTGGGCCCGCTCGACCCGCAGCGCCGCCTCGGCCTCGGCCTGGTAGGCCCGCTCGCGCAGCGACAGCACCAGTTGCCGGCGCGAGCGCACCAGCATGCCCCACAGCGTGACGGCGATGACGAGGAAGACGGTGAGCAGCGCCGCCCACCGGTAGTCGAGGTCGGGGTCGGG
This sequence comes from Jiangella sp. DSM 45060, assembly GCF_900105175.1. Lineage (NCBI taxonomy): Bacteria > Bacillati > Actinomycetota > Actinomycetes > Jiangellales > Jiangellaceae > Jiangella > Jiangella sp. DSM 45060. The sequence continues at coordinate 2,681,102 of NZ_LT629771.1, forward strand.
ATAGATGCGGTTGAACACGAACCCGGCACAGACGTGCAGCCCGGCGATGACCGCGGCGACCGCCCAGCGGCGGTGCACGGCCACCGTGAACACCATGATGACGCCCGCGCCCGCGGCCGACGCGGAGCCGACGGCCAGCAGCGCCGCCGCGACGGCCAGCTGTACCGGCCAGCGCCGCCGCCACCACAGCGCGACGCAGGCCGCCGCGCCGACGACGAGGTCGAGCAGCTGCACCAGCTCGGGCGGGTCGTTCTGCATGGCGGTGTCGTAGGCGGACAGCCCCACGAGGACCGCGATGACGAAGCACAGGGTGTCGACGATCCAGTCGCGCACCGACCGGCGCACCCGGCCGCGCCGGGCCGGGTCGGCGGTGTCGGGGTCGACCCGCAGCACGCCCGGCAGCAGCGCCGGCAGCTCCGGGCTGCTGGCGGCCGGCCTGGGCGCATGGGTCGTCATGAGACACCACGCTACGAGCCGAGCGGCCCGGACGGGTAGCGACCAAGGTCGATCGCGGCCTAGACCTTGGTAGGGCGGCGGCAGCCTTCGGGCCGACGCGCGTGGCCGGGTGGCGCGGCCAGAGTGGATGCCATGATCACTGTCGAGCATCTGACGAAGCGGTACGGCGCCTTCACCGCCGTGAACGACGTGTCGTTCACCTGCGTCCCCGGCACCGTCACCGGCTTCCTGGGCCCGAACGGCGCCGGGAAGTCCACCACCATGCGCATGATCGCCGGCCTCACCCCGCCGTCGTCGGGAGCCGCCACCGTCAACGGCGTCGCGTTCCGCGACCTCCCGAACCCGGGCCGCCACATCGGCGTCCTGCTCGACGCGTCCGCCCAGCACTCCGGCCGCACCGGCCGCGAGATCCTGTCGCTGTCCGCCCAGCTGCTCGGCGTCGGCCAGAAGCGGGTCGACGCCATGCTCGAGTTGGTCGGGCTGCACGGCGCGGCCGAGAAGCGCCGCGTCGGCAACTACTCGCTCGGCATGCGGCAGCGGCTCGGCCTCGCGCACGCCCTGCTCGGCGACCCGACGGTGCTCATGCTCGACGAGCCCGCCAACGGCCTCGACCCCGAAGGCATCTTCTGGATGCGCGGCGTCCTGCGCGACTTCGCCGACCGCGGCGGCACCGTCATGCTCTCGTCCCACCTGCTGCGCGAGGTCGAGGCCGTCGCCGACCACCTGGTGGTCATCGGAGGCGGCAAGATCGTCGCCGACGGCGCCAAGAGCGAGCTGCTGCACGCCGGCGGCCTCTACGTCCGCGGGCTCGACCCCGAGCCGCTGGAGAAGGCGCTCACCGCGGCCGGCCTGTCCGTCCAGCCCACCCGCGACGGCGGCTTCAGCGTCGCCGCCGACGCCGAGGCCGTGGGGCGGGCCGCGCTCGCCGCCGGCGTCGTCCTGCTGGAGCTGCGCCCCGCCGACTCCGGCGGTCTGGAGGAGATGTTCCTCCGTCTCACCTCGAACCACGCCGACGACTCCGCGAAGGATGCCGCCTGATGTCCGCGCTCACCACCCCACCGGCGGCCGGCACGCACCGGCCGGTCCGCACCACGCGTCCGTCGCTCGCCCGGCTCACCGCCGTCGAGCTGCGCAAGGCCACCGACACCCGGGCCGGGTTCTGGCTGCTCGCCATCATCGCGCTGGCCGCGCTCGGCATGGTCCTCGTCCAGATGTTCACCGGCAGCGCCGAGGACCGCACGTTCTCCGAGTTCTTCGGCGGGGCCCAGCTGCCGGTCGGCGTCCTGCTCCCGGTCGTCGGCATCCTGGCCGTCACCGGCGAGTGGTCGCAGCGCACCACGCTGAGCACGTTCGCGCTGGAGCCGCGGCGCGAGCGGGTCATCGCGGCCAAGGTGTCGGCGGCCGTCCTCATGGCCGTCGCCGTCGTCGTCGCGAGCCTCGCCTGGGCCGCGCTGGCCAACGTCGTCGCGCCGCTGGTCACCGACGCCGACGGCGGCTGGAGCTTCGGCGCCGAGGGCCTCGGCCGGGTGGTGCTGTTCCAGGTCATCAACGTGCTGGTCGGCACCGCGTTCGGCCTGGCGCTGCTGAGCACGCCGCTGGCCATCGTCCTCTACTTCGTGCTGCCCACCCTGTGGAGCATCCTCGGGGCACCATCTCCGCGCTGAAGACCCCGGCCGAGTGGCTCGACCTCAGCAGCACCACCGTGCCGTTGATCGACGGCGACCTCACCGGCGAGGCGTGGGCCCAGCTGGGCACGTCGCTGGCACTGTGGCTGGTGGTCCCGCTGACCTTCGGCCTCTGGCGGGTCCTGCGGTCGGAGATCAAGTAGGCAGCCGGAGGAGCGCCTCATGAACGCGACGACGAACGGCCCGGGCGGCGAGACGGTGGTCGGCCGCCCGGGCTGGGAGGCGGTGCTGGTCTGGGTCGGGTTCCCGGTGCTGGGCGCGCTGGTGGGGTTCGGCGTCGGGCCGCTGGCCGACTGGGCCATCGACACCTCGTGGATCCCCGACTTCGGGCCCATCAGGTTCATCGCCGAGCTGCCGCAGCCCGGCGGCACCATCGCGACCGTCGCCGCCGGCGTGGTGCTCGGCGTCGTGCTGGCGCTGACGGCCGAGGGTGAGGTGCTGCGCGTCGGCGTCGGGCCGTCCGCCGTCACGCTCACCCGCGACGGCAACACCCGCACCATCGCCCGGGGCGACGTCAGCGCCGTCTTCACCGACCGCAAGGAGCTGGTGCTGGTCTCGCGCAGCGGGCTGGAACTGGCCCGGGAGAAGTCCGACCTCGCGGCCGACCGGCTGGGCGCCGCGTTCACCGCGCAGGGCTACCCGTGGCGCCCCGAGGGCGACCCGCACCGCGACCAGTACCGCCGCTGGGTGCCCGACGAGCCCGAGCTGCCGGCCGGCGCCAACGCCGTCCTCAAGGCCCGGGCGGCGGCGCTGGAGAAGGGCGAGCACGGCGACCTCGCGGAGCTGCGCGACGAGCTGAGCAAGCTCGGCGTCGTGGTGCGCGACCAGGACAAGCGGCAGTACTGGCGGCGTGCCAGGATAGGCGGATGACGAACCTCGCCGAGCCGCAGAGCACCGCCGACGCCGAGGTCGTCGACCTCTGCCGCGACCTGCTGCGCATCGACACCTCGAACTTCGGCGACAGCAGCGGCCCGGGCGAGCGCAAGGCCGCCGAGTACGTGGCCGGCAAGCTCGCCGAGGTGGGCCTCGACCCCATCGTGTTCGAGTCCGAGCCCGGCCGCACCACCGTCGTCGCGCGGGTCGAGGGCGCCGACCCGGCCCGGTCCGACGCGCTGCTCATGCACGGCCACCTCGACGTCGTGCCGGCTGACGCCGCCGACTGGACGCACGACCCGTTCTCCGGCGAGATCGCCGACGGCTGCCTGTGGGGCCGCGGCGCCGTCGACATGAAAGACATGGACGCCATGATCCTGGCGGTCGTGCGCGACCGCCTGCGCACCGGCCGCCGTCCGGCCCGGCCGCTCGTCCTCGCGTTCCTCGCCGACGAAGAGGCCGGCGGCGGGCTCGGCGCCCACTGGGCCGTCGACCACAAGCCCGAGCTGTTCGAGGGCGCCACCGAGGCCATCAGCGAGGTCGGCGGCTTCAGCCTGCACGTCAACGACGACGTCCGGCTCTACCTGGTCGAGACCGCCGAGAAGGGCATCGACTGGATGAAGCTGACCGTCACCGGGCGGGCCGGCCACGGCTCCATGGTCAGCACGAACAACGCCGTCACCGAGCTCGCCGAGGCCGTCGCGCGGGTCGGCCGGTACCAGTGGCCGGTGCGGCTCACGCCCACCGTGCGCTCGTTCCTCGAGGAGGCCGGCGACGCGTTCGGCCTCGAGTTCGACCCCGACGACCCCGAGCGGCTGCTCGGCCAGCTCGGCAACCTCGGCCGCATCATCGGCGCCACGCTGCGCAACAGCACCAACCCGACCATGCTCAAGGCCGGCTACAAGCACAACGTCATCCCCGGCCGCGCCGAGGCCTACATCGACGGCCGGTTCCTGCCCGGCCAGGAGGCCGAGTTCGCCGCCACCCTCGACGAGTTGCTCGGCCCGAACGTCCAGCGCGAGTCGCTGGTCCACGACATCGCCGTCGAGACCTCCTTCGACGGCCCCCTGGTCGACGCCATGAGCGCGGCGCTGCTGGCCGAGGACCCCGGTGCCCGCACGGTGCCCTACTGCATGTCCGGCGGCACCGACGCCAAGTCGTTCAGCCTGCTCGGCATCCGCAACTTCGGCTTCTCGCCGCTCATGCTCCCGCCCGACCTCGACTTCGCCGGCATGTTCCACGGCGTCGACGAACGCGTCCCGGCCGACGGCCTGCGCTTCGGCGCCCGCGTCCTCGACCGTTTCCTCGACCTCGCGTGACATCGAGTCACCTCTCCCTGGAATACCTCTCCGTGATGTAGCCTGCGGCGGACATTTCGGACGCACACTCTCGTGCATTCTTCTGGGGGCACCTTTTGAGGTTCATCGGGCGGACCACGGTCCGCGCCTTGGCCGGAGCCGGCCTGATCGGGGCGACCGCCCTCGGTCTGGCCGCTCCCGCAGCCGCTGACGAGCTGACGCTCGACTTCATCGTCGACGTCCAGGAGATCTCCGGCTACGCGGGCGGCACGGTCGAGGCCTACACCTATCTCGAGAACGACCGCGGGCTCGACATCGACGGCTGGAGCGCCGACTTCACCGTGCCGGACGGCGCGACGATCACCGGGATCGTCGGCGGCGAGTTCGCCGACGGCGCCGAGCGGCCCGACGAGGGCTGCGCTCTGGTGACGCCGCAGCGGGCCGAGTGCCACACGAACGCCACGCTGGGCCACACCGGCAACGTCGAAACGCTCTTCGAGGTCGCGCTCCCCGCCGGCGTCTCGGGCGTCATCGGCGCCGCGACGTACACCGTCACGCCCGACGAGGGCGAGGCGCGGACCGCCGAGGCCGACGTCACGGTCCTGGAGGCGCTCGAGCCCGACCTCGTCGCGACGCTCGGGCCGGGCTTCGAGATCGCCGCGCCGCCCGGTGCGGCGTTCGACCAGATCCTCGAGGTCACCAGCCTCGGTGGCGACATGGTCGGCGGCTCGATCGATCTCTCCCTGGTCGGGGGCGTCACCCTGACGGGCATCACCGGGCTCGACCTGGTCGACGGCGCCACCCGCCCGGACGAGGGCTGCGTCGTCGTCGACGCGCAGGTGCTGTGCCACACGGACGCGACGCTCGCCCAGGGCGTCACCACCGAGGTCACGTTCCACCTGCGGATGCCGGAGACCGCGGAGCGCTCGAAGCTCGGCGACGCGACGGTCACCGTCACGGGCGACAACGGCGGCAAGGCCTCCGACACCCAGGCGGTGTACCTCGACGCCGACCCGCGCGTGCTCGACGTGACCGCGACACCGTCGGTGGCGGGCGCGGCCGGCGACGTGGTGGAGATCGTGGTCGACGCGGCCAACGGCGGCCCGCTCGGCGTGGCCTCCCGCATCGTCGACCTGGTGGTTCCCGACGGCGCCACCATCGTCGGCGTCGAGGGGTACGAGCTCGTGGACGAGAGCACCTGGCCGGACGAGGGCTGTGCCCTGCTCTCGCCGCAGCGGGTCGAGTGCGCGCGCACCAGCCCGCCGTTGCTCACGGGCGAGGCCGAGCAGTGGACGGTCCAGGTCCGGCTGGACGACGACGCCACGCCCGGCGAGCTGGGAGTCGCGCAGCTGACCTACCGGGGCGGCGACGAGTTCTACGAGGCCGAGACGGTCGTCACGGTGACGGACGGCGCGGGCGGCGGCACGGCGTCGGGCGGTGACGGCGAGGAGCTGCCGGACACCGGCGCCGGCAGCACGGCGGCCGTGATGCTGGCGGCGGCTCTGCTGCTGGCCGGCGGCGCCGCGATGACGCTGCGGACGCGGCGGGCCTGACGGTGTCCGCGCGACGCTCCGGCCCGTGGGGTCAGAGCGTCGCGCGGACCCGCATGATCTTGCGGCGCAGCACGATCTTGCGCGTGCCGTCGGGGTGGAGGCGCAGCCGAGCGAGTTCCCAGTGGCCGTGTTCCGCCTGCTCGGTGAGCAGCCGGCGGGCCGCGTTGCGGGAGGTGGTGCGGGGGAGGGAGATGTGCCGGAACTCGTACTCGGCGGCCGGGACTCGGGAATTGAGGCTTCTCGCCACCGACCATTCCATTTACGTATCTTGCCACGGCCGGACCGGGTACGGTCGTCGACTGTGACCATGCCGCCGCACGACGCCGAGCGCCTGCAGGCCGCGCTCGACGACCTCACCGATGCTCTGGAAGCCCACCTCAACGCCTGCCTGGCCCGCACCGGTGAATCGGACCCGGTGGTCCAGGCCGCCTACAACAAGCTGCGGATCGCCGCCGACCGCTACGACGACCTCCTCTACGACGCCACCGAGGAGGTCACTCCGTGGGAGTTCCCGGAAGAGCCGCCGAGCATCGAGTTCGAGGATCTCGAGTCCGAGCCGGGCGTGGTCGGCGTGCTGGTCCGCCGCGACTACGAGATCGACGACGGCGACCGGCTGATCGGCGCGGGGCGTGAGGCGTACGGCGAGCTGTACCCGCAGGACCCCGAGGAGTCCGCCGTGGCCGACGTGTCGCACCCGGGCCGCGCGCTCTACCAGATGCTGCATGCCTACGGCGTCGACGGCCTGGACGAGCGGGCCGAGGAGGCCGGGCTGCTGCCGCGCGGCGGCACGGTGTGGGTGCAGGCGCTGGGCGAGGCGGACGAGCAGACCCTCACCAGCGACCCGTTCGGCGTCGCCGACGAGGACCTCCTCGTCTACCGTGTCGACGAGATCATCCACACAGATGACTGAGCTGCGATGACGCGGCAGTGACACCGATCTGAAGCCGGTGGGGCGCTCAATGGCGGGGTAGTACACGGTCGCGGACCGGAGTACTGAGGAACCGGCCGTCCGGGGGAGCCGCGCCGAGTGGGGGCGCTCGCCGGCTCCTCGGGCGGCCGCCGGCACGAGGACTGCCCATGACGAACCCGTCCGACGCCCCGGTGCGGCTGTCCGAGCCGGCCGGCCGCTGGGTGCTGCTGGTGACGGCGGCCGGCTCCGGGCTGGTGCTGCTGGAGTCGACGGTGGTGACGATCGCGCTGCCGTCGCTCGGCGCGGACCTCGGCGCCTCGATGGCACAGCTGCAGTGGACCGTCAACGCGTTCACGCTGACGCTGTCGGCGCTCATCCTGGTGGGCGGCAGCCTGGGCGACCGGTTCGGACGGCGCCGCGCCTACCTGGTGGGCGTGGCCTGGTTCGGCGCCGCGTCGCTGCTGTGCGGGCTGGCGCCGACGGCGGACGTGCTGATCGTGGCGCGCGGGTTGCAGGGCGTCGGCGGGGCGCTGATCGTCCCCGGGTCGCTCGCGCTGGTGCAGAACGCCTTCCACCCGGACGACCGCAACCGGGCGATCGGCTGGTGGGCCGGGACGAGCGGCGTGGCCGGCGCGGCGGGCCCGCTGGTCGGCGGCGCCCTCGTCGACGCCGCGGGGTGGCGGTGGGTGTTCTTCGTGAACGTGCCGCTGGCGGTGCTGCTCGCGGTGCTGCTGGTGACCCGCGTGCCGGAGAGCCGCGTCCCGGGCCGGCCGCCGCGCTTCGACGTCGCGGGCGGGGTGCTCGCGGTGACGGCGCTGGCCGGGCTGACGTACGCGCTGACGCAGACGGCGGCGGGCGGGCCGGCGCTGGTGATCGGGCTGGCCGCGTCGGCCGTGTTCGCCGCGTTCCTGCTGGTCGAGCGGCGTAGCCCGGCGCCGATGCTGCCGCTGAGCCTGTTCGCGTCGCGTCAGTTCAGCGCCGCGAACCTGGCCAGCTTCCTGGTGTATGGCGCGCTGGCCGGCGCGTTCTTCCTGCTGCCGATCCAGCTGCAGGTGACCGCCGGGTTCTCGGCGTGGACGGCGGGCCTGGCGCTGCTGCCGCTGCCGGTGCTGACACTGCTGCTGTCACCGTACGGCGGCGAGCTGACCACCCGCCTCGGCGCCCGGACGCCGCTGCTGGCCGGCTCGCTGGTCTGCGCCGCCGCGCTGGTGCTGTCGACCCGGATCGAGGCCGGCGCCGGCTACCTGGCCGACGTGCTGCCCGTCATCGTCCTGGTCGGCATCGGGGTGCCGCTGATCACCCCGCCGGTCACGTCCGCCGTGCTCAGCGCCGTCCCGGACCGCAGCGCGGGTGTCGCCAGCGCCGTCAACAACGGCGTGGCCCGGGTGGCCGGCCTGCTCGTCGTCGCGGCGCTGCCGCTGCTGGCCGGGCTGCCGGCCGACGCGACGGAGAACCCGGACGGGCTGGACCAGGGCTACGGCGCCGGCATGCTGATCTGCGCCGGCCTGTTCCTCGCCGGCGGGGTGGCCGGCTGGCTCGGGCTGCCCCGCCGGGCGGCGCGGCCGGTGCAGCCGCTGGCCCGCCGGCACGCCTCCGTGACCTGCCCGCATCTGGAAGCCGATCAGGCCTCGGGATAGCCCAGCTCCAGCGCCGACACCTCGTCCAGCGCGGCCCGGATCTCGGCCGGCAGCTCGAGGTCGTCGGACCCGAGGACGTCGCGCAGCTGTCCGGCCGTGCGCGCCCCGACGATGGCCGCGGCCACGCCGGGCCGGTCGCGCACCCACGTCAGCGCGACCTCCAGCGGCAGCGCGTCGAGGCCGTCGGCGGCGGTGCAGACGGCGTCGACGATCTTGGCCGAGCGGGCGTCGAGGTACTTGTCGACGAACGGCGCGAAGTGCGTGGTGGCGGCGCGGGAGTCGGCCGGGGTGCCGCTGCGGTACTTGCCGGTCAGCACGCCGCGGCCCAGCGGCGACCACGCCAGCACGCCGAGCCCGAGCCGCGCCGCCGCCGGCAGCACCTCGCGCTCGATGCCGCGCTCCAGCAGCGAGTACTCGACCTGCGTCGACACCAGCGGCGCCTGGGAGCCGGCGACGGCGCGCTGATGGACGGCGGCGGCCGCGGTCTGCCAGCCGGCGTAGTTGGACACACCGGCGTAGCGGGCTCGCCCGGACGTGACGGCGTGCTCCAGCGCGCCCAGCGTCTCCTCCATCGGCGCGGCGTCGCTCCACGCGGCGACCTGCCAGAGGTCGACGTAGTCGAGGTCGAGGCGGTCGAGGGAGTCGTCCAGCTGGTCGAGCAGCGCCCGCCGCGACACGTCCACGCGCCCCGGGCCGCCCGGCCGCCCGCCGCCGGCCTTCGTCGCGATCAGCAGGTTCGCCCGCGACACCGCGCTGTCGAGCAGCGCGCCGATGAGCTTCTCGCTCTCGCCGTTGCCGTACGCCGCCGCGGTGTCGACCAGCGTGCCGCCGGCGTCGGCGAACGCCTTCAGCTGCTCCCGCGCGTCGTGCTGGTCGGTGTCGCGTCCCCACGTCATGGTGCCGAGCCCCAGCCGCGAGACGGACAGCCCGCTTCCCCCGAGTCGTCGCTGTTCCACGCCGTGAGGCTACCGGGTGCGGCGTCGGCTCGGGCCGCGCCGCACCGACGGGTAGAGTCGCCCGAAGTGTCTCGCGGGAGGTGACGGATGCGGCTCGGGCTGAACCTGGGCTACTGGGGCGGCGGCGACAACGCGCAGAACCTGGCACTGGCCAGGGCGGCCGACGAGCTCGGCTACGCCGTGGTGTGGGCGGCCGAGGCGTACGGGTCCGACGCGCCGACGGTGCTCGCCTGGGTGGCCGCGCAGACCGAGCGCATCGACGTCGGCAGCGCCGTCATGCAGATCCCGGCCCGCACCCCGGCCACGACGGCGATGACGGCGGCCACGCTCGACAGCCTGTCCGGCGGGCGGTTCCGGCTCGGCCTCGGCGTCTCCGGCCCGCAGGTCTCCGAGGGCTGGCACGGCGTCCGCTTCGACCACCCGCTGGCCCGCACCCGCGAGTACGTCGAGATCGTGCGGCTCGCGCTGTCGCGGCAGCGGCTGGCCCACGACGGCGAGCACTGGCGGCTGCCGCTCCCGGACGGGCCGGGCAAGGCGCTGCAGCTGACGGTGCACCCCGTCCGGCCGTCGATCCCCGTGTACCTGGCCTCGATCGGGCCGCGGAACCTGGAACTGACCGGCGAGATCGCCGACGGCTGGCTGGGCGTCTTCTATGCGCCCGAGCACGCCGGCGAGTCGCTGGAGCTCATCCGGGCCGGGCGGTCGGCGGCGGGGCGGACGATGGACGGCTTCGACGTCGTGCCGACCGTCCCGGTGTCCGTCGGCGACGACCTGGAGGCGTGCGCCGCGCCGGTGCGCGCCTACTCGGCGCTGTACCTCGGCGGCATGGGCAGCCGGACGCAGAACTTCTACAATGCCCTGGCCGTGCGCATGGGCTTCGGCGACGCCGCGCGCACCGTCCAGGACCTGTTCCTCGACCGCTTGCACCGCGAGGCCGCGGCCGCCGTCCCGCTGGAGTTCGTCGACCGGACGGCGCTGATCGGCCCGCCCGAGCGCATCCGCGACCGCCTGCACGCGTACGCCGAGTCGGGCGTCACCACGCTGTCCGTCGCGGCGCACGCCGGCCCGCTGGAGGCGCGCCTGGCCGCGCTGCGCACCGTCGCCGAGGCGCTCGACGCCGCCGGCCTGGCATCCTGACCACCAGAGGGAGTCGACGCAACACATGGAGTGGTTCCAGGCCGTCGTGCTGGGCGTGCTACAGGGGCTGACCGAGTTCCTGCCCATCTCGTCCAGCGCGCACCTGCGCATCTATCCGGAGCTGTTCGGCTGGGAGGACCCCGGCGCAGCGTTCACCGCCGTCACGCAGATCGGCACCGAGACCGCCGTCATCCTCTACTTCGCCCGCGACATCGGCCGCATCGTCAGCGCGTGGTTCCGGTCGCTCGCGGGCGGGCGCGAGGCGTCGCGGGGCCGCCGCCGGCGCGCGTCGTACGACCCGCAGGACGCCCGGCTGGGCTGGTTCGTGATCATCGGGACCATCCCGATCGGCGCGCTCGGCTACCTGCTGCAGGACGTCATCCGCGACGACTTCCGCTCGCTCTGGATCATCGCGACGACGCTGGTCGTGCTCGGCGTGATCCTCGGCATCGCCGACCGCGTCGGCCGCAAGGAACGCACCATCGCCGACCTCACCTACAAGGACGCCGTCCTCATCGGCTTCGCCCAGGCGATGGCCCTGGTCCCGGGCGTGTCCCGGTCCGGCGCGTCGATCAGCATGGGGCTGTTCCTCGGCCTCGACCGCGCGGCGGCGGCCCGGTTCGCGTTCCTGCTGGCCATCCCGGCGGTGCTCGGCTCGGGCATCTTCGAGTGGCCGGGCGCGATGGAGGAGGGGTCGGTCTACGGCGCCGGCCCGACGATCCTCGCCACCATCGTGGCGTTCGCCGTCGGCTTCGCCGTCATCGCCTGGCTGATGTCGTGGCTGGAGAGGCGGTCCTTCGCGCCGTTCATCATCTACCGCGTCGCGCTGGGGCTGTTCACGTTCGCGATGCTGGCCACCGGGACGTGGAGCTCGTAGGCGCGGCGCTTTCGGTCCCCGGGGTGGTGGTGTGCGGCGGGGTGACACGAGCGCCAACGGTTGGCGCTGACGTCACCGCGCCGGAACAGTACTCGCGGCAGGCGCCGGGCCGGATGCGCGCCGTGCGCGCCGGCGCCGGGCCGATCGGCCCGGGCCCGCCGCACCGCGCCTCGCCCTCGTCCGCCGTCCTGACGCCCTCCGCCGCCCCTGGGGTGGTGGTGTGCGGCGAGTGACACGAGCGCCAACGGTTGGCGCTGACGTCACCGCGCCGGAACAGTACTCCCGGCAGGCGCCGGACCGGCCGGGTCAGGACGTGCCGCCGGGCAGCGGGGCGCTGGCCACCCAGGGCCAAGGGTCGGTGTGCTGGCCGTCGAGGCGGACCTCGAAGTGCAGATGCGGCCCGGTGGAGTAGCCGGTGGAGCCGATGTTGCCGATGTACTGGCCCTTCTCGACCCGCTGGCCGGGCACCACCATGAGGTCGGACTGGTGCGCGTACATGGTGGTGAGCCGCTGGCCGTTCACGATGCCGTGGTCGAGGATCACCATGTTGCCGTAGGCGTTGTTCCACTGCGCCTCGATGACGGTGCCGGCGTCGGCGGCGTAGATGCGGCCGTCGCCGCGGCCGAAGTCGAGGCCGGTGTGCATTTTCACGTAGCCGAGGATGGGGTGCAGCCGCTGGCCGTACTCCGACGTCGTCGGCCCGGTGGCCGGCCGCGTGAAGGTGCCGGTGCCGTAGCCGGGACCGTAGTTGGCCGCCGCCAGCAGCTCGCCGACCTCGGTGGACTGCTGCAGCAGCTCCATGTAGCGCTGGTAGTCCTCGAGCCGGGCGTCGGCCGCCGCCTGCACGGCGCCCTCGACCAGCGTCTGCGTGCTGTCGACGACCTGGCGGGCCGCGAGCGCCTCCGCCTCGGCCGTCTCCAGCGCGGCGAGCGACTGGCTGGCCTGGCCGGCCACGGTCTCGAGCTGCAGCCGCTGGCCCTCGAGGCGGGCGTGCGCGTTGGAGAGCTCGGCCTGCGTGTTCGCCATCTCGCCGAGCGCGCCGTCGGCGGTGCGCAGGAGCGTGCGCATGCCCATGTAGCGCGACGCGAGGTCGTCGGGCGTCTCGGCGCCGAGGACGACGCCCATGGCGGCGAGGTTGTTGCCCTGGTACGCCTCGCGGGCGATGGTGCCGATGGTGTTGCGGGTGGCCGCCGCGCGGGCGTCGAGGTCGTCGATCTCGCGCTGGGTGCGGGCCACCGACTCGGTGGCGATCTTCAGTTGCTGCTGGGCGTGGACGTCGTTGGCGCGGGCGTCGTCGGCGGCCGCGGAGGCTGAGGCGAACACCTCCTGCGCGGAGCTGAGGTCGGTCATCACCTGGGCGAGCAGCCGCTGCGCCTCGGCGACGGCGACCGTCTGGGCGCCCTCCAGCCCCTGCGCGTACGCGGACTCGGGATCGCCCGGCGTGGGCGGGGCCTCGACCGGCGGCGGCGCGACGGTGCCCGGCGGCAGCTCGTCGGGCGGGACGTCTTCGGGCGCGCCGTCGGTGGGCGGGTGCACCGGCGGCTGGGTGGCCGGGGGAGGCGCGACGGGCGTGGCGGCGGCGGGCGCCGTGGCGGCGGCCAGCGCGAGACCCGCGGTGGCCGCGATGGCCGCCACGTGGCGACGTCTGAGGAACCGCATCCGCGTCGTGTCCCCTCCCGTGCCACGGCGCGTGTGGCCCGGATGGGCCGAACGGTCCCGGCGACGAAGACATGTGTCTGAAGACTTGATAACCCATTTCGGTGACGCGCGCGACCCCCTGGGCAGATGTTCATGTGATCGGTACTCCTCGTAGGCTTCCCACATGCCCACAGTCGTCCTGATACGCCACGGCCGCACCACCGCCAACGTCGCGGGCGTGCTGGCCGGGCGCACACCGGGTGTGGGCCTCGACGACGCCGGCCGCGAGGGCGCGGCGGCGCTCGCGGCGCGGCTCGAGGCGGTGCGCCCGGCGGTGGTCGTCAGCAGCCCGCTGGAGCGGTGCGTGCAGACGGCGACGGCCATCGCCGGCGGCCGCGACGTCGTCACCGACGACGGCCTGACGGAGTGCCACTACGGCGACTGGACCGGCCGCTCGCTCACCGACCTGCGCCGCGAGAAGCTGTGGAAGGTGGTCCAGGAGCACCCGTCCGGCGTGGTCTTCCCCGGCGGCGAGTCGCTGCGCGGCATGCAGCAGCGCGCCGTCGACGCCGTCCGCCGCCGCGACGCCGAGCTGGGCGCCGAGCACGGGCCCGGCGCGGTGTGGTTCGCCGTCTCCCACGCCGACGTCATCAAGGCGGTGCTGGCCGACGCGCTGGGCACGCACCTCGACCACTTCCAGCGGCTGGTCGTCGACCCCTGCTCGGTGTCAGTGGTCTCGTTCACCGAGCGGCGGCCGTTCGTGCTGCGCGTCAACGACACCGGCGGCGACCTCGGCTTCCTCCGGTCGCCGGCCCGGCGGCGCCGGCGCGCCACCCGCGTCGACGCCGCCGTCGGCGGGGGAGCGGGCGACGCGAGATAGGCTTTCCGGGTGGCCGTGCAGGTGTACCGATTCGACCAACCCGAACGCTTCATCGCCGGAACCGTCGGGCGTCCCGGCGAGCGTTCGTTCTTCCTCCAGGCCCGCGACGCCACCAAGCTGATCAGCGTCCTGCTCGAGAAGGAGCAGGTGTCGGTGCTCGCCGAGCGGGTCGACGACATGCTCGACGAGATCCTGCGCCGGGCCGGCGGCATGACGACCGTCCCCGCCGTCGCGCCGGCCGAGCTCGACGATCTCGAGCCGCTCGAGCAGCCGATCGTCGAGGAGTTCCGCGTCGGCGCCATGACGCTGCGCTGGGATACCGACGACGAGCAGATCGTCATGGCCGCGTACGCCGCCGTCGACGACGACACCGAGCCGCCGGACGACCCCGACGAGTCCGACCGCGACGTCATGGTCGTGCGGCTGACCGGCCCGGCCGCCCGGGCGTTCGTCAAGCGGGCGCAGGCCGTCGTCGCCGCCGGGCGCCCGCCGTGCCCGCTGTGCAGCCTGCCACTCGACCCCGCCGGGCACGTGTGCCCCCGGCAGAACGGCTACCGGCGGCGGGACTGACCGCGTGGACCTGCTGAGCCTGCTCCGTGAGGGCGAGCTGACCGTCGAGGGCAGGCTCGTCGTCGCGTCCAACCTCACCCTGCTCGGGCGCGTCACCCACGGTGACGCGTCGGTGCGGTGCGTGTACAAGCCGGTCAGCGGCGAGCAGCCGCTGTGGGACTTCCCCGACGGCACGCTGGCCGCGCGCGAGGCGGCCGCGTACGAGCTGTCCGCGGCGGCCGGCTGGCACGTGGTGCCGCCGACGGTGCTGCGCCCGGACGGGCCGTTCGGCGCCGGCATGTGCCAGGCATGGATGGACCAGGGCGAGGCCGAGCTGGGGGCGGGCCGGGTCGACGTCGTTCCCGCGTCGGCGCCGCCGGCCGGCGGGTGGCTGCCGATCCTCGAGGCGGTCGACGGCGACGGCACGCCCGTCCTGCTGGTGCACGCCGACGACCCCGGGCTGCGCCGGCTGGCCGTCTTCGACGCCGTCGTCAACAACGCCGACCGCAAGGGCGGGCACGTCCTGGCCGGCGACCGCTCCGTCGCGCCGTCGGTCGCCGAGGTCGTCGGCGTCGACCACGGCGTCTGCTTCAACGTCGACCCGAAGCTGCGCACGGTCCTGTGGGGCTGGGCCGGGTCCGCGCTCACCGGCGCCGAGCGGTCCGAGCTCGAGCGGCTGCGGGCGCTGGCCGGCGGTGCGCTGGGCGCCACGCTGGGCGAGCTGCTGACGGACGAGGAGGTCGCGGCGACGGCCGACCGCATCGACGCGTTGCTCGCCCGCGGGACGTTGCCCAGTCCCGAGGGGCGGATGCCGGTGCCGTGGCCGGTCTTCTGAACATCTAGGCTGAGCAGATCATGCGAGCCTGGCCTGCCCCCCACGTGCCCGCCCTGCCCGGGCGCGGCCTGCCCGTCCGTCTGTACGACACCGCGACGGGAATCGTGCGGCCGCCGCAACCGGGGCCGGTGGCCACCATGTACGTCTGCGGCATCACCCCCTACGACGCCACGCACCTGGGGCACGCCGCCACGTACCTCGCGTTCGACCTGCTCAACCGGGTCTGGCGCGACGCCGGCCACGACGTCCGCTACGTCCAGAACATCACCGACGTCGACGACCCGCTGCTCGAGCGGGCCGACGAGACCGGCCAGGACTGGCGCGAGCTGGCCGACACCGAGACCCGGCTGTTCACCGAGGACATGGCCTGGCTGCGGGTGCTGCCGCCGTCGTCGTACGTCGGCGCCGTCGAGTCCATCCCGCTGATCATCCGGCTGATCAAGCGCATGGAGCCGTCGGTGTACGAGCTCGACGGCGACCTCTACTTCTCGGTGCGCACCGACCCCGCGTTCGGCGCGGTGTCGCGGCTGCCGGAGGCCGACATGCGCGCGCTGTTCGCCGAGCGCGGCGGCGACCCCGACCGTCCCGGCAAGAAGGACCCGCTCGACCCGCTGGTGTGGCTGAAGGCGCGGCCGGGCGAGCCGTCGTGGGACAGCCCGTTCGGCCCCGGGCGGCCCGGCTGGCACGTCGAGTGCGCGGCCATCGCCATGGAGTACCTCGGCGTCCCGTTCGACGTCCAGGGCGGCGGCAGCGACCTCGTCTTCCCGCACCACGAGATGTCCGCGTCGCACTCCCAGGTCGTCGCCGGCGCGTTCGCGTCGCACTACGCGCACGCCGGCATGGTCGGCCTCGACGGCGAGAAGATGTCGAAGTCGCTGGGCAACCTGGTGTTCGTCCACCGGCTGCGCGCCGACGGCGTCGAGCCGGCCGCCGTGCGGCTGGCGCTGCTGTCCGGCCACTACCGCGCCGACCGCGAGTGGTCGGCGTCCGTGCTGACGCAGGCCCAGGAGCGGCTGGCCCGCTGGCGCACGGCGGTGGCCGCCGGCGTCGGCGCGCCCGCCGAGCCGGTGCTGGCCGCCGTCCGCGAGCGCCTCGCCGACGACCTCGACGCGCCCGGCGCGCTGGCCGCCGTCGACCGGTGGACGACGACGCCCGGCACCGATCCCGCCGCGCCCGCCGTCGTCGCCGCCGCCACCGACGCCCTCCTCGGCGTCTCCCTCTGAGCCGGTGCTGATCCGCCCCGTCCGCGGCACCGACGCGGCCGCCGTCGCCGGACTGCTGGACCAACTCGGCTACCCGCAGGACGGCACCGCCGCCACGGCCGACCGGCTGCGGTCGTGGACGCGCGACCCGTCCAGCGCCGCCTACGTGGCCGACGACGGCGGCGAGGTGCTGGGCGTCGTCGCGGTGCACGTCTGCCCGTTCTTCGAGCGCGACGGCGCGTGGGCCCGCATCACCGCGCTCGTCGTGGCCGGCGACGCCCGCGGCCGCGGCGTGGGCGCGCGGCTGGTGGCCGAGGCGGAGTCGTTCGCGGCCGACCACGGCTGCGTCCGCATGGAGGTCACCAGCTCGGACCGCCGCACGGAGGCGCACGCGTTCTACCGCGGCCGCGGCTACGCCGACCAGGCCGGCGCGTCGTCGCGGTTCCTGCGCGACCTGCCGTAGCTCAGCTGTCGCGGCGGCGGAGGTAGCGCTCGAACTCGCGGGCGATGTGCTCGCCGGACGCCTCGGGGAGGTCGACGGTGTCGCGGGCCTCCTCCAGGCGGCGGACGTACTCGGCGACGTCGGAGTCTTCCTCGGCCAGTTCGTCGACGCCGTGCTGCCAGGCCTCGGCCTGCTCGGCGAGGTCGCCCATGGGGATCGGCAGGCCGAGGAGGTCCTCGACCCGCTGCAGCAGCACCATGGTGGCCTTCGGGCACGGCGACTGGGCGACGTAGTGGGGGACCGCCGCCCACAGCGACACGGCGTCGAGCCCGGCCCGCGCGGCGGCGTCCTGGAACACGCCGACGATGCCCGTGGGGCCCTCGTAGCGGGACTGCTCGAGCCCGAGCGACTCGGCCTGGCCGGAATCGGTGGCCGAGACGGTGACGGGCACCGGCCGGGTGTGCGGGACGTCGGCCAGCAGCGCGCCGAGCGTGACGACCTGCTCGCAGCCGAGGTCGGTGGCGACGGACAGCAGCTCGGCGCAGAACGCCCGCCACCGCATGTTCGGCTCGATGCCGCGCAGCAGCACGATGTCGCGGCCGTGCTCCTCGATGCTCACCACCGACAGCCGGGTGGTGGGCCACTCGATGCTGCGCTTGCCGTCGTCGTCGACGCTGACCATCGGGCGGTTGACCTGGAAGTCGTAGTACTCGTCGGGGTCGAGCGACGCCACCGCGCCGGCGTTCCAGACCTGCTCGAGGTGCTCGATCCCGGCCGTCGCGGCCTCTCCGGCGTCGTTCCACCCCTCGAATGCGGCGATCAGGACAGGATTGCGCAGCTGCCGCGCTCCGTCGTTCTCCATCGCGCTCGTCTCCCTGCCTGGAAGGGTCACAACCCCGTCGTCCTTCCGACCAACACTACGGCTCCCGGGCGCGAAAGGCGCGCGGAGTCTCGTCCCAGAATCAGAGACGAATCGTCCGCATGCCGGACGATTCCTTGTGAGCAGGTCGGACGGCTCTAGTCTGGCGGGATGCGGGGGAGTCTGAGGGAAGCTCTGTCCCGGCGCGTCGTGGTGGCCGACGGCGCCATGGGGACCATGTTGCAGGCGGCCGACCTGACGCTGGACGACTTCGAGGGCCATGAGGGCTGCAACGAGATCCTCAACGTCACCCGGCCCGACGTCGTCCGCGGCGTCCACGACGCCTACTTCGCCGTCGGCGTCGACGCGGTCGAGACGAACACGTTCGGCGCCAACTGGGCGAACCTGGGGGAGTACGGGATCTCCGGGCGGATCCACGAGCTGGCCGAGGCCGGCGCCCGGCTGGCCCGTGAGGTCGCCGACGACTGGTCGACGGCCGACCGCCCGCGCTGGGTGCTGGGCAGCGTCGGCCCGGGCACCAAGCTGCCGTCGCTCGGGCACGTCGACTTCGCCACGCTCCGCGACGCCTACCGCACGCAGGTCGAGGGCATGCTGGCCGGTGGCGTCGACGCGGTGCTCGTCGAGACGGCGCAGGACCTGCTGCAGGCGAAGGCCGCGATCATCGGCGCCCGCCGGGCCATGGCGGCGGCCGGCGCCGAGCACGTCGCCCTGATGGTCAACGTCACCGTCGAGACCACCGGCACCATGCTGCTGGGCTCGGAGATCGGGGCCGCCCTGACGGCGCTCGCCCCGCTCGGCGTCGACCACATCGGCCTCAACTGCGCCACCGGCCCGGCCGAGATGAGCGAGCACCTGCGCCACCTCGCCCGCTACGCGAACACCGGCCTGGCCTGCATGCCCAACGCCGGCCTGCCGGAGCTGACGGCCGACGGCGCGCACTACCCGCTGACGCCGCAGCAGCTGGCCGACGCACACGACCTGTTCACCGCCGAGTACGGCCTCGCGCTGGTCGGCGGCTGTTGCGGCACGACGCCGGAGCACCTGCGCCAGGTGGTCGAGCGGGTCGGCGGCCGCGAGCTCACGCCGCGCACCCCCAGCGACGAGGCCGGCGCCGCCAGCCTCTACCAGCACGTCCCGTTCCGCCAGGACACCTCCTACCTCGCCATCGGCGAGCGCACCAACGCCAACGGCTCCAAGGCGTTCCGCGAGGCGATGCTGGCCGGCCGCCTGGACGACTGCGTCGAGATCGCCCGCGCGCAGACCCGCGACGGCTCGCACCTGCTGGACCTCTGCGTCGACTACGTCGGGCGCGACGGCACGGCCGACATGCGCCAGCTGGCCGCCCGGCTGGCCACCGCCAGCACGCTGCCGCTGGTGCTCGACTCCACCGAGCCGGCCGTCATCGAGGCCGGCCTCGAGTGCCTGGGCGGGCGCAGCGTCGTCAACTCGGTCAACTACGAGGACGGCGACGGCCCCACGTCGCGCATCCGCAAGCTGATGCCGATCGTCCAGGAGCACGGCGCCGCGGTCGTCGCGCTGACCATCGACGAGGAGGGCCAGGCCCGGACGGCGGACTGGAAGGTCCGCGTCGCCGAGCGGCTGATCGGCCAGCTCACCGGCGAGTGGGGCATGCGCGTCGAGGACATCGTCGTCGACACCCTCACGTTCCCGATCGCCACCGGCCAGGAGGAGACCCGCCGCGACGGCGTCGAGACCATCGAGGCGATCCGCGAGCTGAAGCGGCGCCACCCGGCGGTGCAGACGACGCTCGGCGTCTCGAACGTCTCGTTCGGCCTCAACCCGGCCGCGCGCGCCGTGCTGAACTCCGTCTTCCTCGCCGAGTGCGTCAGCGCCGGTCTCGACTCCGCCATCGTCCACTCCGCCCGCATCCTGCCGGTGTCGCGCATCCCGGAGGAGCAGTACCAGGTCGCGCTCGACCTCGTGTACGACCGCCGCACGCCCGAGTACGACCCGCTCACCCGGTTCCTGGAGCTGTTCGAGGGCGTCACGTCCGCCACGGAGGACCGCGCGGCCGCGCTGGCCGGGCTGCCGCTGTTCGAGCGGCTGGAGCGGCGCATCGTCGACGGCGAGCGCAAGGGCCTGGAGGACGACCTCGACGAAGCGCTCGAGCAGAAGCCGGCGCTCGACATCGTCAACGAGACGCTGCTCAGCGGCATGCGCACCGTCGGCGAGCTGTTCGGCAGCGGCCAGATGCAGCTGCCGTTCGTGCTGCAGAGCGCCGAGGTCATGAAGGCCGCCGTGGCGCATCTCGAGCCGCACATGGAACGGGTCGAGGGCGAGAACGGCACCAAGGGCACCATCGTGCTGGCGACGGTGAAGGGCGACGTCCACGACATCGGCAAGAACCTCGTCGACATCATCCTGTCGAACAACGGCTACTCGGTCGTGAACCTCGGCATCAAGCAGCCGATCAACGCGATCCTCGACGCCGCCGAGGAGCACGACGCCGACGTCATCGGCATGTCCGGCCTGCTGGTGAAGAGCACGGTCGTGATGAAGGAGAACCTCGAGGAGATCAACCAGCGCGGGCTGTCGGCGCGCTGGCCGGTCATCCTCGGCGGCGCGGCGCTGACGCGGGCGTTCGTCGAGGACGACCTCGCCGAGCTGTACGCGGGAGAGGTCCGCTACGCCCGCGACGCGTTCGAGGGGCTGCGGCTGATGGACGCGGTCGCCAGCGTCCGCACCGACCCGGACAAGCAGCTGGCCGACGTCCTGCCCGCGCTGCGCAAGCGCCGGGTCGCCCGCACCGCCGTCGTACGCGACGAGGACGACGGCGACGACGTCCGCTCCGACGTCGCCACCGACAACGCCGTGCCCGTGCCGCCGTTCTGGGGCACCCGGGTGGTGCGCGGCCTGCACCTCGCCGACTACGCCGCCTACCTCGACGAGCGGGCCACGTTCATGGGCCAGTGGGGGCTCAAGGGCGCCCGCGGCGGCGCGTCGTACGAGGAGCTGGTCGAGACCGAGGGCCGGCCGCGGCTG
The DNA here is from genome assembly GCF_900105175.1 of Jiangella sp. DSM 45060. Taxonomy (NCBI): domain Bacteria; kingdom Bacillati; phylum Actinomycetota; class Actinomycetes; order Jiangellales; family Jiangellaceae; genus Jiangella; species Jiangella sp. DSM 45060. Next base: position 2,701,913 of record NZ_LT629771.1, read on the forward strand.
CGCATGTGGCTGGACCGCCTGCACACCGAGAGCATCCTGGAGGCGGCCGTCGTGTACGGCTACTTCCCGGCCGTCTCCGAGGGCCGCGACCTCGTCGTCCTCGATCCCGAGGACCACCGCAAGGAGCTGGAGCGGTTCTCGTTCCCGCGCCAGCGCCGCGACCGCCGCCTCTGCCTGGCCGACTTCTTCCGGCCCCGCGAGTCCGGCGACGTCGACGTCGTCGCGTTCCAGCTGGTGACCATGGGCTCAGGCGTGGCCGAGGCGACGGCGAAGCTGTTCGCCGGCAACTCCTACCGCGACTACCTCGAACTGCACGGGCTGTCGGTGCAGCTCACCGAGGGGCTGGCGGAGTACTGGCACGCTCGGGTCCGCGGCGAGCTGGGCTTCGGCGCCGAGGACGACGCCGAGCTGGGCGGCATCCTCAAACAGGAGTACCGCGGCTCGCGCTACTCCTTCGGCTACCCGGCCTGCCCCGACCTCGGCGACCGCGTCAAGCTGGTCAGGCTGCTGCGGCCCGAGCGGATCGGGGTGAACCTCTCCGAGGAGCTGCAGCTGCACCCCGAGCAGTCGACCGACGCGCTGGTCGTGCACCACCCCGAGGCGAAGTACTTCAACGCGACCTGACGGCCGGCGCCGTCAGTGCGGCATGCCGTTGTCCTCGGGCCGGCCGGTCTGCTCGGTGACGGCGAACCGCACCGAGCCCTCGGGGTCGACCGAGGCGTCGAGCGCCTTGTCGTCGAGCATGGCGGCCGCGCCCTCGTCGAGGAACAGCAGCGCGCCGGCGTCGTCGAGGATCTGGTCGCCCAGCTCCGGCGACGGCCGCAGCTCGAGGTCGAGGCCGCCGTCGGGATTGGCCGCGATGCGCATGCCGGTCCCGGTGGGCATGTCGTCGCGAGCCTCGATGTTGCGGATGACCGCGGCGGCGTTCTGGGTGAGTGTGAGCATGACGATGAACCTCCGGTGGGGCGCGTGCTCGGCGCCCGGTCTTCGGTGCTTCGTGCCCCGCCCACGTTTCCCGCCCTGCCGCCGCCAGTCAAGCGAAGCGCGCGGATCGGGGCATGGGACCATGGAGTACGTGACTTCGCCTCTGCCTGCCACCGTCCTGTGGGACATGGACGGCACCATCGTCGACACCGAACCGCTGTGGATGAGCGCCGAGGAGGCGCTGGTGCGCCGTCACGGCGGCGCCTGGACCCACGCCGACAGCCTGGCCCTGGTCGGCAGCGACCTGCTGGAAGCGGCCGCCTACATCCGCGACGCCGGCACCATCCCGATGACGCCGGCGCAGATCGTCGAGCACATGCTCGGCGAGGTGCTGGCCGGCGTCCGCCAGGGCGTCACCTGGCAGCCGGGCGTGTTCGAGCTGCTCACCGAACTGCGGACGCTCGGCGTGCCGCAGGCCCTGGTGACCATGTCGTACCGGAGCCTGGCCGAGGCGGTCGTCTCCCAGCTGCCCGGCGGGCTGTTCGGCTCGGTCGTCACCGGCGACGAGGTCACCAACGGCAAGCCGCACCCCGAGCCGTACCTGACGGCGGCGCGCGAGCTCGGCGTCGACCCCGCCGGGTGCGTCGTCGTCGAGGACTCGCCGCGCGGCGCGGCCGCCGGGCTGGCGGCCGGAGCGATGGTGCTGTCGGTGCCGAACGCCGTCGCGGCGGTGCCCGAGCCGGGCCTCGTCGTCATCGACTCCCTCGACGGCGTGCGGGCCGCTGACCTGCTCGCCTTGTTCGAGGAGACGAGGCTTGATCCGGTGTAATGTCACACTGCGATTTCGCATGGTTTATTTCGAAGGAATGTTGCGAAATCGCGATGTCTTCCTGACAACTCAGTGACTGTCCATCACACCCACACGAAGTACTGTCACAGGCCAACCGGTCGGGAACACCGCCCGGCAGTCGAGCTGTGTGAGGTGTGACATGCGTGGCATGAGCCTGAACCGCAGGCTGGCCGCGGGAGCCGTGGCCGGTACCCTGGCCCTGGGACTCACGGCCTGTGGCGGAGACGATGACGACGGCTCCGCCGAGGGTGGCGACGGTGGCGGCACGCTCGTGTTCGCCGGTTCGGCCGGTCCCGTGATCATGGACGGCTCGCTGGTCAGCGACGGCGAGTCCACCCGGGTGATCAACCAGGTCTTCGAGGGCCTGGTCCGCAGCGAAGAGGGCGGCACCGAGATCGAGCCGGCGCTGGCCGAGTCGTGGGAAGCCAGCGAGGACGGCCTGACCTGGACGTTCACGCTGCGTGAGGGCGTGACGTTCCACGACGGCGAGGCGCTGGACGCCGAGGCCGTCTGCTTCAACTTCGAGCGCTGGTACAACTTCACCGGCGTCCTGCAGAGCCCCGCGGTCTCCTACTACTGGGGTACCGTGATGGGCGGGTTCGCCGTCAACGAGGACCCCGCCATGGGCGAGAGCCTCTACACCGGCTGCGAGGCCACCGACGAGCGCACGGCGGTCATCACGCTGTCGCGTCCGTCGTCGGCGTTCCTGTCCGCCCTGGCCATGCCGGCGTTCACCATCGCCAGCCCGGCCGCGCTGCAGGAGTTCGAGGCCGACGCCGTCAGCGGCACCGGCGAGGCGCCGTCGTTCGACGGGACCTTCGGCTACGAGCACCCGATCGGCACCGGCCCGTTCCAGTTCGAGTCCTGGGAGCGCGGCTCCGAGGTGCGGCTGACCAAGTACGACGACTACTGGGACGAGCCCGCACAGGTCGACGAGCTCATCTTCACCGTCATCCCCGACGGCCCGGCCCGCCGGCAGGCGCTGGAGAACGGCGAGATCGACGGCTACGACCTCGTCGACCCGGCCGACGTCGACCTGCTCGAGAGCGGCGGCTTCCAGATCCTGCGCCGCCCGGCGTTCAACGTCGCCTACCTCGGGTTCCAGCAGAACGTCCCGCCGTTCGACAACCTGCAGATCCGGCAGGCCATCGCGCACGCGATCGACTTCGACAACATCATCCAGACCAACTACCCCGAGGGTGCGGTCCGGGCGACGCAGTTCATGCCGCCCGAGCTGTTCGGCTGGGCCGACGACGTCACGACGTACGAGTACGACCCGGACAAGGCGCGCGAGCTGATCGCACAGTCCGGCGTGACAGACCTGACGCTGCCGTTCTGGTACCCGACCGACGTCACCCGGCCGTACATGCCGAACCCCCAGGCCAACTGGGAGCTGATGGCGGCGGACCTCGAGGCGGTCGGCTTCACCATCGAGCCGAACACGGCCCCGTGGAACCCGGACTACCTCGACGCCACCCAGACCGGTGGCACGCCGATGTTCCTGCTCGGCTGGAACGGCGACTTCGGTGACCCGGACAACTTCATCGGCACGTTCTTCCAGGACGTCAACCCGCAGTTCGGCAGCTTCGACAACCCGGAGATCTTCGCCAAGCTCGACGAGGCCGAGCAGGAGACCGACCAGGACGCCCGCGCCGCGCTGTACCAGGAGGCCAACCGGATGATCATGGACTTCGTGCCGGGCATCCCGTACGTCCACAGCGAGCCGGCCATCGCCTTCCGCGAGGGCGTCGACGGCTTCGTGCCCGACCCGTTGTCGAACGAGAGCTTCGCGACGGTCACGGTCGACTGACCAGATGCTCAAGTTCGTCGTCCGGCGGCTCCTGCTGCTCGTCCCGATTCTGCTCGGGCTGTCGTTGCTGTTGTTCGTGTGGTTGCGCGCGCTCCCGGGAGGGCCGGCCCAGGCCCTCCTGGGGGAGCGCGCGACCGCCGAGTCCGTCGCCCGCATCGAGGAGCTCTACGGGCTCAACGAGCCCTGGTACGTCCAGTACTGGAAGTTCGTCTCCGCGGCGGTGCGGCTCGACTTCGGCAACAGCGCCAACACCAACCGGCCGGTGACCGAGGAGATGATGCGGACCTTCCCGGCCACCTTCGAACTGGCGACGGCCGCGCTGATCTTCGCGGTCGGCGTGGGCATCCCACTGGGCTACTTCGCGGCGAGGAAGTACGGCAGCTGGCTGGACAACCTGTCGGTGTCGGGCTCGCTGCTGGGCGTCGCCGTGCCGGTGTTCTTCCTGGCCTACATCCTCAAGTACGTGTTCAGCGTCAAGCTGGGCTGGTTCCCGACCCAGGGCCGGGACGACCCGCGCATCGACGCGGACCATCCCACCGGCCTGTACGTGCTCGACGGCATCATCACCGGCAATCTCGAGGCCAGCTGGGACGCGATCATGCACCTGGTGCTGCCGGCCATCGCGCTGGGCGCCATCCCGCTGGCCATCATCGTCCGCATCACCCGGGCCAGCGTGCTCGACGTCGTGCACGAGGACTACGTGCGCACGGCCGAGGCGAAGGGCCTGCACGAGCGGACGATCACCCGACGGCACGTGCTGCGCAACGCGCTGCTGCCGGTGGTGACCGTCATCGGGCTGTCGGCGGGGCTGCTGTTCTCCGGTGCCATCCTGACCGAGACGGTGTTCGCCTTCGACGGCGTCGGCCGGTTCATCTACGAGGCGATCACCGTGCGCGACTACGCCGTCCTCCAGGGGTTCATCCTGGTGATCGCGGCGATGTACGTCATCGTGAACCTGCTCGTCGACGTGTCGTACGGACTGATCGACCCACGAGTGCGGGTGAGGTGAGCGCATGAGTCTGTCCGAGATCGAGGCGACCACCGAGTCCGAGCAGGTCGAGCCGGCCGGCGGCAACCTCCGGAAGGAGGCGTGGAAGCGGCTGCGCCGCGACCCCGTCGCCCTCGTCGGGTTCGGCCTGATCGGGTTCTTCATCCTGGTCGCGCTCCTGGCGCCGCTGATCGCGCCGTACGCGCCGGACGCCCAGCCGGGCCGCGGAATGATCACGCCGACGAACATCCCCGGCCCGTCCGCGGACCACTGGTTCGGGCTGGACGCGTCGGGCCGCGACGAGTTCAGCCGCGTCGTCTACGGCGCCCGGCAGTCGCTGCTGGTCGGCGTGGTGGCGACGTTGTTCGGCATGATCGGCGGCCTGATCCTGGGCACCCTCGCCGGCGCCCTCGGCGGCAAGGTCGACGCCGTCGTCATGCGCATCGTCGACATCATGCTGTCCATCCCCGGCCTGCTGATGGCGATCGCGATCGCCGCGCTGCTGGGCGCCAGCTTCTGGTCGGTGATGATCGCCATCGCCATCATCAACATCCCGGTCTTCGCCCGGCTGCTGCGCGGGCAGATGCTCGCCCAACGCGGCTCCGACTACGTGCTGGCGGCGGTGTCGATCGGGGTGCGGCGGCGGCCGATCGTGTTCGGGCACATCCTGCCCAACTCGATCTCGCCGGTCATCGTCCAGGCGACGCTGACGCTGGCGACGGCGATCATCGAGGCCGCCGGGCTGTCGTTCCTGGGCCTGGGCAGCGCCGACCCGCGCGTCCCGGAGTGGGGCCGCATGCTCGCCGACACCCAGCGCTACCTGGCCTCCGCGCCGCACCTGGCGTTCTTCCCCGGCATCGCGATCGTCATCGCCGCACTGGGCTTCACCATGCTCGGCGAGCGGCTGCGCGAGGCCATCGACCCGAAGTACCGGCGGTGAGTGTGACCAGTTCCGAACCCCTGCTCGACGTCCGCGACCTGTCGGTCACCTTCACCCGCAAGGGCGGGCCGACGGTGCGGGCGGTCGACGGCGTCTCGTTCACCGTCCGGCCGGGCGAGACCGTCAGCCTGGTGGGCGAGTCGGGCAGCGGCAAGTCGGTGACGTCGCTGGCGGTCATGGGGCTGCTGCCGCGCCGCGGCGTCCGCGTCGGCGGCCAGGTGCTGTTCGACGGCGACGACCTGCTGACGCTGCCGCGCGACCGCATGCGCGACATCCGCGGCCGCGACGTCGCCATGGTGTTCCAGGACCCGATGTCGTCGCTCAACCCGGTCGTGCCGATCGGCGTGCAGGTCACCGAGGTGCTGGAACGGCACCAGGACCTGAGCGGAGAGAAGGCGCGCTCGGCGGCCGCGGACCTGCTGGCCCGCGTCGGCATCCCGGACCCGGACCGCCGGCTGAAGGAGTACCCGCACCAGCTCTCCGGCGGCATGCGCCAGCGTGCCCTGATCGCGATGGCGCTGGCCTGCCAGCCGCGGCTGCTGATCGCCGACGAGCCCACCACGGCGCTCGACGTCACCATCCAGGCGCAGATCATCGAGCTGCTCAAGGAGCTGGTGCAGGACACCGGCGCCGCGCTGGTGCTGATCACGCACGACCTCGGCATCGTCGCCGGGCTGTGCGACACCGTCCACGTCATGTACTCCGGCCGGGTGGTCGAGTCGGCGGGACGGCGCGAGCTGTTCGCCCAGCCGCGGCACCCCTACACCGGCGGACTGCTCGGGTCGGTGCCCCGGCTCGACGCGCCGCGCGGCTCCCCGCTGCACCCGATCCCGGGCTCGCCGACAGACGTGCTGCGCTGGGACCGCGGCTGCGCGTTCGCGCCGCGCTGCCAGAACCGCGTCGACGCCTGCATCGGCGGGCCGCCGCCGCTGGAGGCGTACGCCGGCCGGTCGCTGCGCTGCCTGAACCCGCTCACCGAGTCCGAGGAGGTGTCCGCATGAGCGATGACGCACTGCTGTCCGTCCGCGGGCTCGAGGTCCACTTCCCGATCAGGTCCGGCATCATCGTCGAGCGGCAGATCGGCTCGGTCAAGGCCGTCGACGGCGTCGACCTCGACATCCCGCGCGGCGCGACCGTCGGCCTGGTGGGGGAGTCCGGCTGCGGCAAGTCCACGCTCGGCCGGGCCATCCTGCGGCTGGTCGAGCCGACCGCCGGCACCGTCACGTTCGACGGCACCGACCTGCGGACGCTGGCCGGCGAGTCGCTGCGCCGCATGCGCCGTCAGCTGCAGATGGTCTTCCAGGACCCGATGGCCAGCCTCGACCCGCGGCAGAACGTCCAGTCGGTGCTGAGCGAGCCGCTGCGCGCCCACGGCATCGGCGGCGACCACCGCGCCCGGGTGCGCGAGCTGCTGAACGTCGTCGGGCTGCCGGCGTCGGCGGCGAACCGGTACCCGCACGAGTTCTCCGGCGGCCAGCGCCAGCGCATCGGCATCGCCCGGGCGATCGCGCTGGAGCCGCAGCTGATCGTCGCCGACGAGCCGGTGTCCGCGCTGGACGTGTCGATCCAGGCGCAGGTGGTGAACCTGCTGGAGGAGCTGCAGGACCGCCTCGGCCTCACCTACCTCGTCATCGCGCACGACCTCGCCGTCGTCCGGCACATCGCCGACGTCGTCGCCGTCATGTACCTGGGCGGGCTGGTCGAGCAGGCGCCGTCGGACGACCTGTACGCCACGCCGCTGCACCCGTACACGAAGGCGCTGATGTCGGCGGTGCCGATCCCGGACCCCGAGGTCGAGGACACCCGGCAGCGCATCTTGCTCCAGGGCGACCTGCCGTCGCCGTCCAACCCTCCGGCCGGCTGCCGGTTCCACACCCGCTGCCCGTTCCGCCAGCCCACCCGCTGCGCCGACGAGCGGCCGGCGCTGCGGACGATCGCCGGGCATCCGGAGGCGCACACGGTGGCCTGCCACTGGGCCGAGGACATCGAGGCCGGGCGCATCCGGCCCGCCGCCAGCGCCGTCGTCGAGCCCGACCCGGAGCACGCGCCGGACCCCGCGGCCTGACGTTCGTTCCCCTTTGCAATGAGCACCTTGACGCATCACCGGGCAGTGATGCGTCAAGGTGCTCATTGCAAAGGCGGCGGGGACGGACCGGCGGATCGGCCATGGCCTTCGATCGCATCTCCGTGGATCCGGCTGTGCGCGAAGGTCGCCACCGGATTTCGTCGCCGTCGTCGTACCGCAGCTCGATGTGCTCGACCCGCACCTGAAGGCCGGCGCGATCGCGGCCTTCACGCCGAAGGGGATCAGGGTCCGGCAACTGCCACTGCGCTGAGACGAGTGCGGGCCGCCACCCGCGCGCGGGTGGCGGCCCTCGGTCTCGCCGGTGGAGCTACTCGGTGGTGATGGCGCGCAGCACGTCGAGCTTGGCGGCGCGGCGGGCCGGCCAGACGGCGGCCAGGACGCCGACGATGGCGGCGAGCACGACGAACACGACGAGTTGACCGCCCGGGATGGAGAGCACCTCGAGCCCGTCGTCGGCGATGGCGCGTTGCAGCGACACCCCGAACAGCAGGCCGAGGGCGACACCCAGGACGGCGCCGAGGACGGCGATGGCGATGGACTCGAGCCGGATGGTGCGCCGCAGCTGGCGCCGGCTCAGGCCGACCGCCCGCAGCAGCCCGACCTCGCGGGTGCGCTCCATGACCGACAGCGCCAGCGTGTTGACGATGCCGAGGACGGCGATCAGCACCGCCAGCCCGAGCAGCGCGTACACCAGGAACAGCAGCTGGTTGACCTGGTCGCGCGACTGCTGCTTGTACTCCTCCTGGTCCTGGACGGTGACCGTCGGGACGTCCGCGGTGGCCGCGTCGAGGCTCTCGTGGACGCCGGCGAGGTCGGCGCCGTCGTCGGCGATGACGTACAGCATGGAGTCGAGCGCCGGCACTGCGCCGTCGGCCAGCGTCTGATGGCTGACCACCAGGCCGCCGGCCAGCAGCGGCGACTGCGCGTAGATGCCGGCCAGCTCGATCTCTTCGTCGGAGCCGGGCAGCTGCAGCCGGACGGTGTCTCCGACGGACAGCCCCTTCGACTCGGCCTGGTCCTCGCCGATGAGGAACTGGCCGGGGCCGAGCTCGTCGGTGCCGGCGACCATCTCGAGGTCGGCCGCCCGGCTGTACGCGACGGGGTCGAACGACTGGAGGAACGTCTGGTCGCCGTCGACGAGGCCGCCGGACATCCGCACCGACACCACCTCGTCGACGCCGTCGACCTGGGCGACCTGCTCGGCGATGCCGGGCGAGAACGGCTGCCCGACCGCGTTGGAGACGACGAACTGGGCGCGGACGCCGTCGTCGAGGGCCTTGTCGACCGTCGCGTTGGCCGACGCGCCGACGATGGAGATGGCCGTGACCAGCGCCATGCCGATCATCAGCGCCGACGACGTGGCCGCCGTGCGGCGCGGGTTGCGCAGGGCGTTCTCGCGGGCCAGCCGGCCGACGGTGCCGAACGCCGACGGGTACCAGCCGGCCACCACCCGCAGCACCGGCGTCGCCAGCACCGGCGCCAGCAGCGCCACGCCGATGAACACCGCGAAGATGCCGGCGCCGACCATGAGCGCCGCGTCGTCGACGTCGGCGAACAGACCCGTGGCCATGGCCGCCGCGCCGAGCAGCGTCAGCGCGCCGCCGACCCACAGGTGCACCTTCCGCGACGACTCGGTGGACACGACGTCGTCGCGCATGGCCGCGATGGGCGGGACCTTCGACGCCCGCCGAGCCGGGACGTACGCGGCCACCATGGTGACCACGATGCCGACGACGTAGGAGATGACGACGGTGCGCGGCTGCAGCACCAGCCCGCCGGCCAGCTCCAGCCCGAACGCCCCGAACACCGTCTTGAGCAGCTGCGCGACGCCGAGGCCGAGCAGCAGCCCGAGTGTCGAGCCGACGACGCCGACGACGAACGCCTCGAGCAGCACCGACCTCGTGACCTGACGCCGGCCGGCGCCGAGCGCGCGGTACAGCGCCATCTCCTGCGAGCGCTGCGCCACCAGGATGGAGAACGTGTTGAGGATGAGGAACACACCCACGAACAGCGCGATGGCGGCGAACACCAGCAGGAAGGTGTTGAAGAAACCGAGCCCCTCCTCGATGGCCGACGCGGTCTCGTCGTCGACATCGGCGCCGGTGAGCGCCTCGAAGTCGCCCGGCAGGATGGCGCTGATCTCGTCGCGGACCTCCTCGGGACTGGTGCCGTCGGCGGCCGTGACCGAGATGCGGCTGTAGGCGTCCTCGCCGTCGAGGAACAGCTGCTGGGCATAGCCGGTCTCGAACACCGACAGGCTGGCGCCGGCCAGGCTGCCGGACTCGCCGAACCGGACGACGCCGACCAGCTCGGCCGTCACCCTCGGGTCGTCGCCGGTGCCGACGAACTGGACGTCGTCGCCGATCTGGTAGCCGGAGTTCTCGAACGTGCGGTCGTCGAGCGCGACCTCGCCGGGGCCGGCGGGCAGCTCGCCGTCGACCAGGTCGAGCACCGGGTCGCCCTCGGCGTTGGGGCCGTCGTGCCAGTTGACGGCGATGCCGGGCGCGCCCTGGGTGGTCATGAGGTCGCCGTCGGAGTCGAGGACGAAGAAGCTCTGGTTCTCGATCTCGCCGTCGGCCCGCTCGACCCCGGGCAGGTCGGCGACGTCGTCGACCAGCCCCGACGGAATGGTCGTGGTGGTGCCGGTGGCGAAGCCGGTGAACAGGTCGGCCTCGCCGGGGAGGTCGGGCCGCACGACGACGTCGGAGGACAGGCCGCCGAAGATGTCGTCGAAGGTGCGGTCGATGGTGTCGGTGAACACGTACGACCCGGCCACGAACGCCACGCCCAGCACGATGGCGAACGCGCTCATGGCCAGCCGCAGCTTGCGCGCGGCCAGGCTCTTGAGGGTCGCGCGGATCATGCCTGCTGTCCCACGGCGTCGAAGCCCTTCATGCGCTCGAGCACCTTCTCGGCCGTCGGGTCGGCCATCTCGTCGACGATCTGGCCGTCGGCGAGGAACAGGACGCGGTCGGAGTAGGCGGCGGCGTTGGGGTCGTGGGTGACCATGACGATGGTCTGGCCGAACTCGCGGACCGAACGGCGCAGGAACGACAGCACCTCGGTGCCGGACCGGGAGTCGAGGTTGCCGGTGGGCTCGTCGGCGAAGATGATCTCGGGCTTGCTGACCAGCGCCCGAGCGCAGGCCACGCGCTGCTGCTGCCCGCCGGAGAGCTGGTTCGGCTTGTGCCCGAGCCGGTCGGCCAGGCCGACCGTCGCGATGACGTTGTCGAACCACTCCTTGTCGACGGAGCTGCCGGCGATGTCGAGCGGCAGCGTGATGTTCTCCTTGGCCGTCAGCGTCGGGATCAGGTTGAAGGCCTGGAACACGAAGCCGATCTTGTCGCGGCGGAGCTTGGTCAGCTCCTTGTCGTTCAGCCCGCTCAGCTCGGTGTCGCCGATGTACACCTCACCCGACGTCGACGAGTCCAGCGCGGCCATGCAGTGCATGAGCGTGGACTTGCCGGAGCCGGACGGGCCCATGATGGCGGTGAACCGGCCGGCGGTGAACTCCACCGTCACACCGCCCAGCGCCACCACCCGGGTGTCGTCCTTGCCATAGATCTTCGTCAGGTCAACGGCGCGGGCCGCCGTGCGCGGCGAGCTGGGTTCCGTCGTCACCGGTGCGCTCCTCGTCAGCTGGTTCGTGGATCGTGTTCCACGCTAGGGGCCCGGACGGCCGCGATGATCGGCGAACGGCACGGTTCCGCGGCTCCGCCGTGAGGAGTAGGGGACGTGCCGGCGCCGTCCTGCGGGCGTACGACCGGCCCCTCGGACCGGCCGCTACAGGGCGCCGGGCTGGACGAGGCCGCTCTCGTAGGCGTAGACGGCGGCCTGGACGCGGTCGCGCAGGCTCAGCTTCGTCAGCACGTTGCCGACGTGGGTCTTCACCGTGGTCTCGGACACCACCAGCTCGGCGGCGATCTCGGCGTTGGAGTAGCCGCGCGCCACCAGCGTGAGCACCTCGCGCTCGCGGTCGGTGAGGTGCGCGAGGTTCGCCGGCGTGGGGGAGTCGGTGGCCGGGAAGCGGCTGGCGAACATGTCGAGCAGCCGCCGCGTGATGCTCGGCGCCACGACGGCGTCACCGCGCGACACTGTGCGGATGGCCGTCACGAGGTCCTCGGCCGGCACGTCCTTGAGCAGGAAGCCGCTGGCCCCGGCCCGCAGCGCCTCGACGACGTACTCGTCGAGGTCGAAGGTGGTGAGGACGAGCACGCGCGGGGTGGTCTCGCGGGCGGCGCCGGTGATCTGGCGGGTCGCCTGCACGCCGTCGACGCGCGGCATGCGGATGTCCATGAGGACGACGTCGGGCTGCAGCGCCCGCGCGTCGGCCACCGCCTGCTCGCCATCGCCCGACTCGCCGACGACGGCGATGTCGGACTCGGCCTCGAGGATCATGCGGAAACCGGTGCGCAGCAGCGGCTGGTCGTCCACCAGCAGCACCCGGATGGGCTGGGCCGTCATCGTGACATCGCTCCGTTACTGTCGTACGGGATCTTCGCCCGCACCTCGTAGCCGCCGCCGCGGCGTGGGCCGGCCGCGAGGGTTCCACCATAGAGGGCCACCCGTTCGCGCATGCCCAGCAGGCCGTGCCCGGGCCGGCGCCCGTCGAGCGACGCCGCCACGCCGCGGCCGTCGTCGCTGACCTCGACGTGCACCTCGGCCGGCAGGTAGCGCACGAGGACGGCGGCGGTGGACGGGCCGGCGTGCTTGATGGTGTTCGTCAACGCCTCCTGGATGACGCGGAACGCGGCGAGGTCGACGCCCACCGGCACGGCCCGCGGCTCGCCGTCGACCGTGACGTCGACCGGCAGCCCGGCGTCGCGCACCTGCTCGACCAGCAGGTCGAGGTCGCCGAGGCCCGGCTGCGGCGCCAGCGTGGCCGGACGGGCGCCGCGGTCGTCGCCGTCGGGGGTGCGCAGGACGCCGACGACGCGGCGCATCTCGGCCAGCGCGGACCGGCCGATCTCCTCGATGGCCTCCAGCGCGACCGCCGCGCGGTCGACGTCGCGGTGCAGCGAGCGGCGGGCGCCGGCCGCCTGCACCGTCATGACCGACACGTGGTGCGCGACGACGTCGTGCAGCTCGCGGGCGATGCGCGAGCGCTCCTCGGTGATGGCGGCCCGCACCTCGACGTCGTTGGCCCGTTCGAGCCGGCGGGCACGGTCCTCCAGCTCGGCGGTGTAGAGGCGGCGGTTGCGCATGGCCCGGCCGAGGCCCCAGACGCCCAGGATGACCAGCACGCTGATGGTCACGCCCGCCCCGGTGTCCATGGTCTGGTGCTCGGCGTGGCGGTCGGCGCTGACCAGCGTGTAGCCGACGGAGACCGCGCTCTGCACCACGAGGACCAGCACCGACGCGCCCAGCCCGGCGTAGTTGGCGGCGCTGTAGACGGCGATCAGGAGCACGAGTGCCGCGGTGGGCATGGCGTAGTCGACGGCGAGGAACGGCAGCGTGGCGACGGCCGTCCCCAGCCCGACGACGACCGGGTGCTGCCGCCGGACGATCAGCGGCACGGTGATGACCAGCACCAACGCGACCCCCAGCGCGTCGGCCTCGGCGTACTCGATGCCGTTGGGGTCGGTGTACACGAACAGCGCGACGACGCCCGTGACGGCCAGGACGAACGTGATGGACGCGTCCAGCAGCCACGGCTCGATGCGGGGGAAGAACTTGGCGCGCGCCGTCGTCACACGATCAACGGTAGGCCGCCCGCCCCCGTCCCCGGCTCGTCCTCGACGGCGAGCTCTGGCCTCCACCGGCAGGATGACCCCGCATGCCGTCACGGCCGGCTCAGGGCGACGCCGGCGGCACCAGGCCCAGCTCGGCGAGGACGAACCCCAGCCACTCCGCCGCGTCGCGCCGGCGCTCGGCGGCGCTGGAGGTGAGGCCGTGGCCGGCGTTCTCCCGCACCCGCAGCAGCACGGCGCCCGGCCCCTGTTGTGCCTCCTGCAGCCGGGCCGCGAACTTGCGCGCGTGCCAGGCGGGACAGCGCGGGTCGCGGTCGCCGGCGGCGAGGTAGACGGCGGGGTAGGCGCCGGGGCGGATCAGGTGGTACGGCGACAGCGCGGCGACGTGCTCCTCGGCGTCGCCGTCCGGCCAGTCCAGCTCGGTGACGTACGTCCCGTACGGCGTCTTCAGATCGGTGACGAGGTCCAGCGCGGGCACCAGCGGCACGGCCGCGCGCCAGACGTCCGGACGGGTGACGGCGGCGGCGCCGGCCAGCCAGCCGCCGTGCGAGCGGCCGACGACGGCGAGGCGGGACGGGTCGGCGCGGCCGGTGGCGACGAGGTCGGCGGCCACCGCGTGGAGGTCGTCGAGCACCGTCTGCTTGCGCCCCCGCCGGCCGCCCTCCCACCACTCCCGCCCCAGTTCGCCGCCACCACGCGTGTGCGCCCACACGTGCAGCCCGCCGGACGCCGCGACCGCCGCCGCGTCGTCCGACCACTCCGGCGTCAGCGCGCGGTAGAAGCCGCCGTACGCCGTGATCAGCGTTGGCCGCGGCCGCTGACCGCGCTCGTCCGGCCGGTAGAGGACGGTGTACGGGATCGGCGTGCCGTCGGCCCCCACCGCCTGCCGCTCCTCGACCACCGCGCCGGGGAGGCCGGTGGTCGCGTCCGCCAGCAGCCGCGGGACCTCGTCGCCCGGCCGCCAGCCGGACACCGTCCACGACCGGCTCGGCGACGACGCGGGCAGCAGCAGCTCCGGCGCGCCGGCCGGCCGGGCCAGCGCGTGCAGCGCCGCCACGCCCGTGCGCACCGACACCCGCGGCGGCAGCGGCAGCACCCGGCCGCCGGCGCCGTCCAGCTCGCGCACCCGCGACCAGCGCCCGTCGACCAGCTCGACGGTGTACAGCGCCGCCCGCGTGCGCAGCAGTGCGACGATGACGCCGTCGCCCTCGGGCAGCAGGTCGCGCCAGCCGGCCGGATCGCCGGGATCGTCCGCGTCGAACCGGATCGCGACGACCCGCCCGCGTGGCGCGCCGACGTCGGTCCACGCCACGTACTCGTCGCCGACCGGGTAGCCCGCGACCAGCGGCCCGTCGACGCCGGGCACGGAGGTCAGGAACGGTCGCCAGCCGCCGCCGGGGTCGGCCCGGTCCTGGACGGCCACCGGCAGCGGCGTCAGCAGCCCGTGCGCCGCCACCGCCCACCGGCCGTCGCCGGCCTGCACCAGCGTGTAGTCGGGCGACGGCCGCGGGATCGGCTCCGCGTGCTCGGTCCGCGTCCGCAGGTCGTAGCGGAAGATCGCCTGCTCGAACCGGTCCACCGGCCCGGTCATGCCGAGGTAGTGGAACCCGGACGAGTCCGGCAGCCAGCTCACGCCGCCCAGCAGCGCGTCGAACAGCAGCCGGTCCGGGCCGTGGCCGAGCGGCTCGCCGGAGCCGGTGTCGAGCAGCCGGATCGCGTTCTCCTCGCCGCCGCCCTGCCCGATGCCGACCGCCAGCACCGTCCCGTCCGGCGACGGCGCCAGCCACGCGGCCCGCTCGCCGGCCGGCAGCCGGGCCACCGTCTCGCCCGGGCCGAGCGGCTCGGTGCTCGCGACCAGGGCGGCGCCCTCGGCCCGGAACCAGCGGCCGGCGGCCGGGACCGGCAGCACCGGCGGCGGGCCGCCGTCGAGCCGGCCGAGCAGCCCGGCCAGCGCGTCCAGGTGCGGCCAGGCGCCGACGGTCTCGGCGGCGGCCGCCGCCTGCGCGCGCTGCCACGCGAGCACGTCGGCGTCGTCGGCCTCCAGCCAGCGGAACGGGTCGGTGGTCGTGGTCCCCATGCGCGTGATCCTCGGTCCTCGGCCGCTTCAGGCCCGGATCGTGCAGGATATGGATGCCGGCGTACTTCTGAGGGACGGAAATGGACACGCTCGACGACGATGATCTCGCGCTGCTGCACGCCGTCCAGCTGGCCCCGCGGGCGCCGTGGCAGCGGCTCGGGCCGGTCCTCGGCGCCGACCCGGTGACGGTGGCGCGGCGCTGGGCGCGGCTGTCCGGATCGGGCGCGGCCTGGTTCGCGCTGCACCCGTCGCTTGACGGCCTCACGTTCGCGTTCGTCGAGGTCACCTGCGGCGGGCGGTCCGAGGAGGTCGTCGCGGCGCTGGTGCGCGACCCGCGGGTGGTGACGCTGGAGCACGGCACCGGCGACCGGGACCTGCTGCTGACCGTGCTGGTGCCGGAGCTGACCGACCTCGCCGAGTTCCTGCTGACCGGGCTGCCCGCGATGCCAGGCGTGCGGGCGGTGCGGACGACGGTCGGGATCCGCTCGTTCCTGTCCGGCAGCCGGTGGCGGCTGCGGGCGCTGTCGCCGTCGCAGCAGGTACGGCTGGCGGCGCTCGGTGGTTCCGGCGCCAGTGCCGGGGCCGACGGCCACGACGGGCCGGCGCGAGGAACGGCCCGAGGCCCGGCCCGGGGGAGCGCCGAGTACCGCGCGCTGCTCCGGCTGCTGTCGGCAGACGCTCGGCTGGGCGCGACCGAGCTGGCCGAGCGCCTCGGCGTCAGCCGCGTGACCGCCCGGCGCCGCCTGGCCGCCGCGTTCTCCGGCGACCTCGTCGTCCGCTGCGACGTGGCCCAGCCGCTCACCGGCTGGTCGGTCACCGCCATGCTGTGGGCCCAGGTCCCGCCCGATCACGTCGACGACGTCGCCCGGCGGCTGGCCGGCCTGCCGGAGGCCCGGGCGGCGGAGTCGGTGACCGGCGGCGCGGCCAACCTGCTGCTCGGCGTGTGGCTGCGCACGCTCGCCGACCTCCAGCGGCTGGAGGCGGCCCTGGCGCAGCGGGTGCCGGAGCTGCGGGTGCTGGACCGGTCGATCGCGCTGCGGACGGCCAAGCGGATGGGCCGCCTGCTGGACGCGTCGGGCCGGGCCGTCGGCCTCGTGCCGGTCGACCCCTGGGCCACCCCGGGCGACTGACGGTGCGGCGACGCCCCGGCTTCAGGCGTCGACCTTCAGGCGTCGACGGGGGAGGTGCGGGGCGAGGGGGCCTCGTCGTCGTCGGGCGATGACGCGACGGTCTCGGGGAGCGGCGGCGGGGTGCCGCCGTACGCCGGGCACAGCGCCTGATGCGAGCACCAGTCGCACAGCCGGCTGGGGCTGGCCCGCCAGTCGCCGGACTGGGTGGCCCGCTCGATGGCCGCCCACAGCGCCGCCAGCTTGCGTTCCGTGGCCCGCAGGTCGGCTTCGTCGGGCTCGTAGCGCAGCAGCTCGCCGCTGCCGAGGTAGATGAGCTGCAGCAGCCGTGGCACCCGGCCGTGCAGCCGCCACAGCACCAGCGCGTAGAACCGCATCTGGAACATGGCCCGCTGCTCGAACCCGGCCCGCGGCGCCTTGCCGGTCTTGTAGTCGACGACGCGGAGGTCGCCGGTGGCCTCGGCGCGGTCGAGGCGGTCGACGTAGCCGCGCAGGCGCAGGCCGGAGTCGAGCGTGGTCTCGACGTACAGCTCGCGCTCCACCGGCTCGAGGCGGGTGGGGTCCTCCAGCGTGAAGTACCGCTCGACGAGGGCCTCGGCGCTGGCCAGCCACTCGGCGAGCGCCGACCCGTCGGAGTCGTCGGCGAACAGCTCGGCCACCGCGGGCTCGGCCTCGAGCAGCGCGTCCCACACCGGCCGGACCAGTTCGGTGGCGCGGCCGGGCGTGCGCTCGCCGGACGGGAGCTCGTACAGCCGTTCCAGCACGCTGTGCACGACGGTGCCGCGGGTGGCCTCGGAACTCGGCGGCTCGGGCAGCCGGTCGATGGTGCGGAACCGGTAGAGCAGCGGGCAGGTCATGAAGTCGGCGGCGCGCGACGGCGACAGGCTGGGCACGCGCTCGGCCCCGGGGTCGTCCCCGGGGGCGGTGTGCGTGCGCATCGTCATGTTCGTGACTGTAGATCACCCCTCCGACAGAGCCGGGCCGCACACGCCGCCGTGTCCGCCACGTAGCCTTGGAGAATGGCAACCGGTCGTGGTCGGCAGCTGAGCCTCGGGCGCATCGCAGGCATCCCCGTGTACATCAGCCCGACGTGGTTCCTGGTGGCCGCCATCATCACGTTCTGGGGCCGCGACGTCGTGCTCCGCGAGCTGCCCGAGCTGACCGGCGGCGAGGCCTACGCGCTCGCGTTCCTGTTCGCCGTGCTGCTGTACCTCTCCGTGTTCGTGCACGAGCTGGGGCATGCCCTGACGGCACGCCGGCTGGGGCTTCCGGTGCGCGGCGTCACGCTGCACTTCCTCGGCGGCCACACCGAGATCGAGCGCGACGCGCCCACGCCCGGCCGCGACCTCGTCGTCTCCGCCGCCGGCCCGCTGCTGTCGCTGGCGCTCGGCGGGCTCGGCCTGCTCGCCTACCAGAGCATCGACGACGGCGTGCCCGGCTTCCTGGTCTGGATGCTGGCGATCGCCAACCTGCTGGTCGGCGTGTTCAACGTGCTGCCGGGCCTGCCGCTCGACGGCGGCCACATGCTGCGGGCGGCGGTCTGGAAGATCAGCGGCGACGAACACCGCGGCACGGTCGTGGCCGCGCGCTCCGGCCAGGTGCTGGCCGGTCTCGTGCTGGTCCTCCCGTTCGCGCTGAACGGCGCCCGCCCGCCGATCTCCGTCATCATCTGGGCGGGACTGGTCGCGGCGCTGCTGTGGAGCGGCGCCACGCAGGCGCTGGCGGTCGGGCGCATGCGGGCCCGGCTGCCGCGGCTCGACACCCGCACGCTCGCCCGCCGCGCCGCGCCGGTCGCGCCCGACCTCCCGGTGTCCGAGGCCATGCGGCAGGCCCGCGAGGCGAACGTCACGTCGCTGGTCATCGTCGACAGCGCCGGGCGGCCCACGGGCATCGTCAGCGAGAGCTCGGTGGCGGCCATCCCGGAGCAGCGCCGCCCGTGGGTGACCATCGGGCAGCAGTCGCGGTCGCTGCAGGAGGGCCTCGTCCTGCCGCTCGACGTGCGCGGCGACGACCTGCTGAAGGCCATGCGCGAGCTGCCGGCCACGGAGTACCTGGTGGTCGACGCCGAGGGCCGGGTGTACGGCGTGCTGGTGACGTCCGACGTCGACCACGCGCTGGCCGCCCGCTGAGTCACGCTGTCGGAACCGGCCGCTAGCCTCGACCGCATGTCCGCGACCGAATCGTCTCGCCGCACCGGGTCCTTCCGGGTCGGCGACCACGTGCAGCTCACCGATCCCAAGGGCCGGCACCACACCATCACCCTCCAGGACGGCAAGGAGTTCCACACCCACAAGGGATCGTTCCAGCACGACCAGCTGATCGGCCAGCCCGAGGGCTCCGTCGTCGTCTCCACCGGCGGCACGGCCTATCTCGCGCTGCGGCCGCTGCTGTCCGACTACGTGCTGTCCATGCCGCGCGGCGCGGCGGTCGTGTACCCGAAGGACGCGGGCCAGATCGTGGCCATGGCCGACGTCTTCCCGGGCGCCCGCGTGGTCGAGGCCGGGGTGGGCTCCGGCGCGCTGACGATGTCGCTGCTGCGGGCGGTCGGCGAGCACGGCGCGGTGCACTCCTACGAGCGGCGGGCCGACTTCGCGAAGATCGCCGCCGAGAACGTCGAGCGGTTCTTCGGCGCCGAGCACCCGGCCTGGCGGCTCACCGTCGGCGACCTCGTCGAGTCCCTCGACGACACCGAGGCCGACCGCGTCGTGCTCGACATGCTGGCGCCCTGGGAGTGCGTCGACGCCGCGGCGGGCGTGCTCGTGCCGGGCGGCGTGCTGTGCTGCTACGTCGCCACCACCACCCAGCTGTCGCGTACGGTCGAGACCATCCGCGAGAGCCAGCGGTTCACCGAGCCGGTGTCCTGGGAGTCCATGGTGCGCACGTGGCACGTCGAGGGCCTGGCGGTACGCCCCGACCACCGGATGATCGGCCACACCGGCTTCCTCGTCACCGCCCGCCGCATGGCCCCCGGGGTCACCCCGCCGCCCCGCCGGCGGCGTCCCGCACCCGGCAATGACGCCGGAACCACCACGCCGGCGAGCTAGTTGAGGTAAAGAGAAATCCACGCCCGACGGCACCGGAAGTCAACATCTGGTCACTACCTGATCTCCTGCGTGGCGTTCGGGCCGGGCGACTGTAAGGTCTGGCTATAGACGACCCCCTTCCGAGGAGGTGCGAGATGGCGTCGTACGACGATGGTTTCGATCAAGGCCGTCGCGGGTCCGGGCGCGAGCCGTCCGACATGGCCGGCGAGGTGGCTTTCCTCGAGGCACGACTGGCGTCCGTGAACGCCCAGAACGAGCGGCTCGCGGCCACGCTGCGCGAGGCCCGCGACCAGATCGTGGCGCTCAAGGAGGAGATCGACCGGCTGGCGCAGCCTCCGTCCGGTTTCGGCACGTTCCTGTCCAGGTACGACGACGGCACGGTCGACGTCTTCACCGGTGGCCGCAAGCTCCGGGTCGCCGTCAGCCCCGACGTCGAACTGGCCGAGCTGCGGCCCGGCCAGGAGGTCATGCTCAACGAGGCCCTCAACGTCGTCCGGGCGCTCGAGTACGAGCGCGTCGGCGAGGTCGTCATGCTCAAGGAGCTGCTCGCCGACGGCGAGCGCGCGCTGGTCATCGGGCACACCGACGAGGAGAAGGTCGTCCGCATCGCCTCGCCGCTGCAGGACTCCGGCCTGCGGGTCGGCGACTCCCTGCTGCTCGAGCCGCGCGCCGGGTTCGTCTACGAACGCATCCCGAAGTCCGAGGTCGAGGAGCTCATCCTCGAAGAGGTCCCCGACATCGATTACTCCGACATCGGCGGCCTGTCCCGGCAGATCGACCAGATCCGCGACGCCGTCGAGCTGCCGTTCCTGCACGCGGAGCTGTTCCGCGAGCACGAGCTGCGCCCGCCGAAGGGCGTGCTGCTGTACGGCCCGCCCGGATGCGGCAAGACGCTCATCGCGAAGGCCGTCGCGAACTCCCTGGCCAAGCAGATCGCGAAGCTCAAGGGGATGTCCGAGCACAAGTCGTACTTCCTCAACATCAAGGGCCCGGAGCTGCTGAACAAGTACGTCGGCGAGACCGAGCGGCACATCCGCCTGGTCTTCCAGCGGGCCCGCGAGAAGGCCAGCGAGGGCACGCCGGTCATCGTGTTCTTCGACGAGATGGACTCCCTGTTCCGCACCCGCGGCTCGGGCGTCTCGTCCGACGTCGAGAACACCATCGTCCCGCAGCTGCTGAGCGAGATCGACGGCGTCGAGAGCCTCGAGAACGTCATCGTCATCGGCGCCTCGAACCGCGAGGACATGATCGACCCCGCCATCCTCCGGCCCGGCCGGCTGGACGTGAAGATCAAGATCGAGCGGCCCGACGCCGAGGCGGCCCGCGACATCTTCAGCAAGTACCTCACGACCACCCTGCCGCTGCACCCCGACGACCTCGGCGAGCACGGCGGCGACCGCGCGGCCACCACGGCGGCGATGATCCAGCGGTCGGTCGAGAAGATGTACTCCGAGACCGACGACAACCGCTTCCTCGAGGTCACCTACGCCAACGGCGACAAGGAGGTCCTGTACTTCCGCGACTTCAACTCCGGCGCGATGATCCAGAACATCGTCGACCGCGCGAAGAAGATGGCGATCAAGGACCTCCTCGACACCGGCGCGAAGGGCCTGCGGGTGCAGCACCTGCTCACGGCCTGCTTCGACGAGTTCAAGGAGAACGAGGACCTCCCGAACACCACGAACCCCGACGACTGGGCCCGCATCTCCGGCAAGAAGGGCGAGCGCATCGTCTACATCCGCACGCTCATCTCGGGCAAGCAGGGCACCGAGGCCGGCCGGTCCATCGACACCGTGGCCAACACCGGCCAGTACCTCTGACACTGCGACATTGAACACTGCGACACTGAACAGCGTGTCCGGCGGAGGCGCCGTCCTGCTCGACGCAGGGCGGCGCCTCCGCCGTTCCTGGCCGGCGCTGGTCGCGCTGGCGGCGGCCGGGCTGGTGGCCCGCGAGTACTCGCTCGACGCGGCGGTGTGGGCGGGCCGGCACTCGGCGGTGCTGGGGCTGCTCGTGCTGGCGCTGGTGCCGCTCGGCTCGATGCTGGTCACCGTCGCGATGCTGCTGGTCATGCGGCCGTCGACGGTGCCGGCCGGCCGGCGGGTGCGCACGGTGTTCGCGGTGCTGGGCAGCCTCATCGTCCCGTTCCTCGTCGTCTACGAGCACTACGGCTCGTTCGCCGAGGACCAGCGCGAGTACTACAACCAGGCCGCCCATGACGCCGCGGAGCTGGCCGCCACCACCGGCGAGGTCACCGACCGCGTCCCGGCCGGCGCGTCGGCGGCGGTGCTGGGGACGGCGCTCGGCGCGCTGGCACTGCGGTCGCTGGCCGGGCGGCTGTCGCGGGGACGGCCGCAGACGTCGGGCCGGCGGACGGCGCTGCAGGTGCTGGCCGGCTACTGCGACGTCGTCTGGATCGTGCTCGGCGTCTTCGTCGTCGCGCTCGCGAACCGGCGGGTGCGCGACTGGTGGTCCGGCCGGGCCGTGACGGACCGCGTCCAGACGTGGTGGGCGGAGCTGACCGACCGGTTCGAGCTGCTCGACCGGCTGGCGGCCGGCCTGGTCCCGACGACGGACCTGCTGGTGGCGGGCGTGTTCACCGGTCTGGTGGTGCCCATCTCCTGGCTGGCGTTCGGGACCATCGTGTACGGCACGCAACCGGCCGAGGCGGTGGCGCCGGCGGCCGGGCGCATGGCGGCCCGCCTGAGCGCCCGGGTCGGCGAGCAGAACGTCGCCCGGGCCTGGCGCCTGGGCCTCGACGGCGAGCGGCGGTTCGGGCCGCTGGCGGCCGGGCTGGCGATGATCTGGCGGTCCGGGTGGGCGTCGGCGCTGCTGTTCTGCGTGGCCTACGTCGTCGTCGGCCTGACCGGGCACCTCGTGTGGGGCATCGCCCGGCTGGTCGTGGGGCCGGCGCCGGTGGCCGACTGGACGGCGCTGGCCGGGCCGCTGGAGGCGGTGTCGACGATCTTCGTGCAGGTGCTGTCGGCGGCGCTGCTGGCGGCCGCCGCCGACGCGCTGGTCGGCCGGCTGCCGGCCGCCGCCGTCACGGAACCGGAAGCGACCAGTACTCCGGCAGCAGTCCCAGTGCGCTGACCCGCACGAGGCCTGGCTCGGCGTCGTCGGGCAGCAGGAAGTACACGACGCCACCGGCCTCCGGCCCGCCGCAGTCCACGCCGATCGACTCGTCGTCGTACGACGGGAGGTAGCGCGACCCGGCCGTGTAGCGGTTCCCGTCGCCGTCCTGCAGCTGGACCGTGCAGTTCAGCGGCTCGTCGCCGCCCTCGGAGGCCAGCTCCGCGCGCCAAGCGGTGTAGCCGTCGGGCGGCGGCTCGCCGGGCACGTCGCCGGCCCGGCCGAACTCGGCCAGCCGCAGCGACACGTCGCCCACGACCGCCCGGCCGTCGCCGCCGGGGGAGACGGGGACGTGCTCGCCGCGCGGCCACCACAGGTCGCGGGCCGTTTCCGAGGCGGGCCACGCGAGGGCGGCCAGCGCGACCACCATGACGGGGAGCGCGACCCGGTTGCGCCGCCACCACGCCCGGCTCATCCGGCGGCCTCCGCGAGGTCGCGCGAGCGCGGCTCCAGCGGCTCGTCGCCCGCCTCTTCGACCCGCAGCGCCACCTCGGTCTCGGCCCGCGGCACCGCCCGGCCGGGCGCGTCGGGGCTGATCACCAGCGTGAGCCGGCCCAGCGCGTCGGACGGCAGCTCGAAGACGACCTCGCCCCGCTCGGGGACCCGCGGGTCGAACGGGTTGCCGATCATCGGGTTGTCGGCGCGGTTGGACGACGCGAACTCGCGGCCGCGGCGGTCGCGCAGCGCCATGCCGGAGATGGCGGCCGGCTCGTCCAGTGCCGCCGCGGTGACGTCGACGGCGATCCACACGCCGTCGCTCTGCTTCTCGTCCAGCCCGTCGGACAGCACGGTCGCCGCGCGGGCGCCGTGCACCGTCACCTCGACCGGTTCGACGACGGCTCGGTCGCCGGCCGCGGCCTCGTCGACGAACGGCCCGGTCCGCGGCCACCAGGTGTCCGCCCGGTCGCCGACGACGCCCACGGCGAGCACGACCGCGATCATCGCGGCCAACCCGGCCGGCGACGGCCGCCGGGCCCGCCGGTGCCGCGCCATCACGACTCCTCCTCGACCAGCGCGTCGCCGGCGGCGTCGTCGCGGGGGAGCGTGGCGTGCGCCGCCACGCCGTCGGGCCGCCACACCCGCCCGGCGTCGATGGTGCTGTCGGACAGCCGCGACCGCAGGTACGAGACCTCCAGGTCGTCGCCGGGGTCGGACACGTCGGCGACCGGCCAGAGCAGCGCGACCCGGGCCGGCAGGCCGGGCTGCAGCCCCGGCGAGAGGGTCGCGTCGGCGAGCAGGAGGACGCGGTCCGGCTCGCCCTCCACCCGCAGCTCCGGCGGCAGCCCCAGCGAGCGCTGCGGGAACGTGATGGTGGCGTCGGTGCGGGCGATGACGTCGGCCTCGACGACCAGCCAGGCGTCCGCCTCGGCGTACTCCAGCCCGTTGGTCGCGATGTCGTCGCGGATGGTCCACGACCGCGCCGCCAGCCGCACCGGCCCGATGTCGACGGCGGCGCCGGCCTCGACCCGCTCGAGCTCGGGCGCGGGCGCTGCCTGGAGCCCCCCGGTGACCGCTGTGACCAGCACGGCGGCCGCCAGGGCCAGCCAGGCGGCGCGGCGCGGCCAGGTGCCGGCGAGGGCCGACGCGACGGCGCGGGCGGACGGGGACATCGCGGGGATCATACGAGACCTGCGCCGCGTAATGTTCGAGGCATGACCTCCTCGCAGCGCTCCATCGGCTGGGGCGTCGTCGCCACCGGCGCCATCGCTCACAACGTCGCCGGCGACCTGCGGCAGCTCGAGGACAGCCGGCTGGCCGCGGTCAGCTCCCGCCGGCTCGACCGCGCCGAGGCGTTCGCCCGCGACCTCGGCGTCGACCGCGCCTACGACGACGTCCGCGCGCTGGTCGACGACCCCGCCGTCGACGTCGTCTACGTCGCCACCCCGCACGCCCAGCACGCGCCGGTCGTCGAGCTGGCCCTCGAGGCCGGCAAGGCGGTGCTGTGCGAGAAGGCGTTCACGACGTCGCTGGCCGACACCACCCGGCTGGCCGAGCTGGCGCACGAGCGCGGCGTGTTCTGCATGGAGGCCATGTGGACGCGGTTCAACCCGCTCATCACGCGGCTGCGGCAGCTGGTCGCCGACGGCGCCATCGGCGACGTCCGCGCGGTGTCGGCCGACCTCGGGTTCGTCGCGCCGGCCGCCCGCACCGACCGGCTGTGGGACCCCGCGCTGGGCGGCGGCGTCCTGCTCGACGTCGGCATCTACCCGGTCGCGTTCGCGCAGATGCTGCTCGGCGCGCCGTCCGCGCTCACCGTCACCGGCACGCTGAACGAGCAGGGCGTCGACAACGAGGCCGGGCTGCTGCTCACCTGGCCCGAGGGCGTCCGGGCCCACCTGGACGTGTCGCTGATCTCGCCGATCCCCGGGTCCGCGCTGGTCATGGGCACCACGGGACGCATCGAGGTGCCGCCGCGGTTCCACGCGGCCACGGTCATGCGGCTGGTGCACGCGCCCGCGCGCGGCGTCGAAGAGATCCAGACGTTCGAGTGGGAGAAGGAGGGCCGCGGCTACGTGCCGATGCTGCGCGCGGTCGCCCAGGCGGTGCGCGAGGGCCGCACCGAGTGCCCGGAGATGCCGCTGGCGCACACCGTCGAGATCGCCGCCATCCTGGAGCGGGCCCTCGACGGGCTGGGCGTCCGCTATCCGGAGCCGGCGCCGGTCGTGTCGCTGCGCTGAGCCATGCGCGTCGAGCCGTTGACCGAGGCGCTGTGGCCGGCGTTCGAGGAGCTCCTGGCCGGCAGCGGGGGAGCGGCGGCGCGCTGCTGGTGCATGGCGTGGCGCCTCGGCCCGTCGTACCGGCGCCGGCCCGTGGCGCGAAACCGCGACGACTTCCGCGCCGTCGTCGCGGCCGGCCCGCCGCCCGGGCTGCTGGCCCTCGGCGACGACGACCTCGCCGTCGGCTGGTGCCAGGTGACGCCGCGCTCCGCCGTCCCCGCGCTGGAGCGGCCCTGGCGGCTGCGCGCCGTCGACGACGTCCCTGTGTGGGCGATCACCTGCTTCTACGTCCGCAAGGGGCAGCGCCGGCAGGGCGTCGCGTCGGCGCTCGTGTCGGCCGCGGTGGAGCTGGCCCGGGCGGCCGGCGCGCCCGCCGTCGAGGCGTATCCGCTGGACGGCGCGGTCTCGCCCAGCTCCACCAGCACGGGTTACGTCTCCACGTTCCTCCGGGCGGGGTTCGTCGAGGTGGCGCGGCGGTCGCCGGAGCGGCCGATCCTGCGGCTGCTGCCGTAGGCTCGTGACATGAGTGCCCGTCGCATCATGGGAATCGAGACCGAGTACGGCATCTCGGTGCCCAGCAATCCCGCGGCCAACTCCATGCTGGCGTCGTCGCAGGTGGTCAACGGCTATGCGGCGCAGCGTGCGCACGCGCGGCGGGCGAGGTGGGACTTCGAGGAGGAGAACCCGCTGCGCGACGCCCGCGGGTTCGAGCTGTCCCGCGGCGGCGCCGACCCCAGCCAGCTCACCGACGAGGAGATCGGGCTGGCCAACCTCATCCTCACCAACGGCGCCCGGCTCTACGTCGACCACGCCCACCCCGAGTACTCCTCGCCCGAGGTCACCTCGCCGCGCGACGCCGTCGTCTGGGACAAGGCCGGCGAGGCCATCATGGGCGTCGCGGCCACGTGGGCCGGCCGGCTGCCCGGCGCGCAGCCCATCCAGTTGTACAAGAACAACACCGACAACAAAGGCGCCTCGTACGGCTGCCACGAGAACTACCTGATGAACCGGTCGACGCCGTTCGCCGACATCGTCCGCCACCTCATCCCGTTTTTCGTGTCGCGCCAGGTCGTGTGCGGGGCGGGTCGCGTCGGCATCGGCCAGGACGGCAGCGGGCACGGCTTCCAGATCTCCCAGCGCGCCGACTACTTCGAGGTCGAGGTCGGGCTCGAGACCACCCTCAAGCGGCCGATCATCAACACCCGCGACGAGCCGCACGCCGACCCCGAGCGCTACCGCCGCCTGCACGTCATCCTCGGCGACGCGAACCTCTCCGAGATCTCCACCTACCTCAAGCTCGGCACCACGGCGCTCGTCCTCGCCATGATCGAGGACGGCTTCCTCGGCGGCGACCTCGCGGTGTCGCGGCCGGTCGGCGCGCTGCACGAGATCTCGCACGACCCCACGCTCAGGCACCTGGTCGAGCTGTCTGACGGCCGCAAGATCACCGCCGTCCAGCTCCAGACCGAGTACGCCGAGCTGGCCCGCAAGTACGTCGAGGACCGCTACGGCGCCGACGTCGACCCCGTCACCGCCGACGTGCTGACCCGCTGGGAGACCACCCTGCAGGCGCTGGCCACCGATCCCATGTCGCTGTCCGACCAGCTCGACTGGGTGGCCAAGCTGGCGCTGCTGCAGTCCTACCGCGACCGCGACGGCATGGACTGGACGCACCCGAAGCTGCACCTCATCGACCTCCAGTACGCCGACATCCGGCCCGAGCGCGGGCTGTACCGGCGGCTGGTCGCGAAGGGCCGCATGCAGCGCCTCATCACCGACCAGGAGATCGACGACGCGGTGCACCTGCCGCCCGAGGACACCCGCGCCTATTTCCGCGGCCGCTGCCTCGACAAGTACGCCGACTCCATCGCGGCGGCCTCGTGGGACTCCGTGATCTTCGACCTCCCCGGACGCGAGGCGCTGCAGCGGGTGCCCACGCTCGACCCCAGCCGCGGCACCAAGGCCCACGTCGGCGACCTCCTGGACCAGTGCGACACGGCGGGCGACCTGGTCAGCGCACTGACCCAGCGCTGAGTTCCCGGTCCCCGTCGCCCGTCATGACCGGCTATCAGGGGACGGGGGAGCCTGGGCACGCCCTGGGGTGTCCATCCGCCGAGTTGATCATGGAGACATCGGGGTCACCAGCGGGCGGGGATGCCGACTTCGATAGCCAGAACCACGCCGACAGCCCGAAACGATGGCCGAAACGTGACTCCTGCTATCGAAGTCCGGCGTGCGGGACCGGCCCGTCGTCGTCGGGGCAGGTCATGCCGGGAACGCCCGCCCGGAGGCGGTTGCGCTGTCGGCGTAAGCGGAAAATCTCTGCCCCGATCCGGCGTCCCGGGGCGGCAAGATGTCACCACTCCTGGATAGGGTCGTTCTCAAGGCGACCAGGTGGAGGTTGGCGATGGCGCGTGAGACGACCGGCGGTCACAAGCAGACCCGGAAGAACGAGGACGTCGAGGACACCGAGGCGACCGAGTCGAGCGAAGAGCTCAAGGAGCGGCAGGACAAGATCGACGACGACGTCGACTCCATCCTCGACGAGATCGACGAGGTGCTGGAGGAGAACGCCGAGGACTTCGTCCGGTCGTTCGTGCAGAAGGGTGGAGAGTAAGTGGTTGATGTCTCGCGTCTCGGCAGCCTGCCGGCGGAGTTCCTGACGCCGGGCACGTCGTCGTTCACCGAGTTCCTGCGGCAGTACTCGCCCGAGTTGCTGCCGGGGAACCGGGTGCCGGCGGGCGCCGACCTCGGTGGTCTGGCTCCGCACGCCACCACGCTGGTGGCCACCACGTTCGTGGGCGGGGTGGTCATGGCGGGCGACCGGCGGGCCACCATGGGCAACATGATCGCCCAGCGCGACATCCAGAAGGTCTTCCAGGCCGACGAGTACTCCGCGGTCGGCATGGCCGGCTCGGCCGGGCTGGGCCTCGAGCTCATCCGATTGTTCCAGCTCGAGCTGGAACACTACGAGAAGATCGAGGGCACGGTGCTGTCCCTCGAGGGCAAGGCCAACCGGCTGTCGCACATGATCCGCGGCAACCTCGGCATGGCCATGCAGGGCCTGGCGGTGGTGCCGCTGTTCGCCGGCTACGACCTCGGCACCGGCGGCGGGCGCATCTTCTCCTACGACGTCACCGGCGGGCGCTACGAGGAGCACCAGTTCTTCTCGGTCGGCTCGGGCTCGGTGTTCGCCCGCGGCGCGCTGAAGAAGCTGTACCGCGCCGACCTCACGGCCGACGATGCCATCGCGGTCACGGTCCAGGCGTTGTACGACGCCGCCGACGACGACTCCGCCACCGGCGGGCCCGACCTCCAGCGCAAGATCTTCCCCATCGTGGCGGTGGTCGACGAGACCGGCTACCGGCAGCGCGACGAGCAGGCGGTCGCGCAGATCGTCGAAGAGGTCGTGGCCGGCCGCGACATCCGCCCCGACGGCCCCGTCGCGCCGCTGCGCTGACAGCCGCACCACCCCAGCTCACCAGCACGCCAGCCCGCACGAGAGGACCATCGGTGTCGATGCAGTTCGGATACGTCTCGCCCGAGCAGATCATGAAGGACCGGGCCGACTACGCCCGCAAGGGCATCGCCCGCGGCCGGTCGGTCATCGTCGTCCAGTACGCGGGCGGCATCCTGTTCGCGGCCGAGAGCCCGTCGCCGTCGCTGCACAAGATCAGTGAGATCTACGACCGCATCGCGTTCGCCGCGGTCGGGAAGTACAACGAGTTCGAGAACCTGCGCCAGGCCGGGGTGCGCATGGCCGACCTCCGCGGCTTCTCCTACGACCGCGTCGACGTGTCGGGGCGGGCACTGGCGAACGTGTACGCGCAGACGCTGGGGACCATCTTCACCCAGGACCCCAAGCCGTACGAGGTCGAGCTGGTGGTGGCCGAGGTGGGCCTCACCATCGACACCGACCAGATCTACCGCATCACCTACGACGGCTCGGTGGCCGCCGACAGCGGCTACTCCGTCATGGGCGGCGCGGCCGAGCAGGTCGGCCGGTACGTGGGCGAGCACTTCACCGAGGGCGCGTCGCTCGAGGGCTCGCTGCGCCTCGCCGTCGACGCGCTGGGCCGCGACACCGACGAGCCGCGGCAGCTGGCACCGTCGTCGCTGGAGGTCGCCGTGCTCGACCGCGAGCGGCCGCGGCGCACGTTCCGGCGGCTCACCGGCCCGGTCCTGGACTCGTTGCTCGACCGTGGCGGTTCCGAGACCTCGCCAGAGGCCGGTTCCGAGGGCTCGGGCGACTAGGCTCGACTCATGGATCGCCGCATCTTCGGTCTCGAGAACGAGTACGGCGTCACGTGCACGTTCCGCGGGCAGCGGCGCCTGTCGCCCGACGAGGTCGCCCGCTACCTGTTCCGGCGGGTCGTCACGTGGGGCCGCAGCAGCAACGTCTTCCTGTCCAACGGTGCGCGGCTGTACCTCGACGTCGGCAGCCATCCCGAGTACGCCACGCCCGAGTGCGACAGCATCACCGACCTCGTCACGCACGACAAGGCCGGCGAGCGGGTGCTCGAAGGGCTGCTGGTCGACGCCGAGAAGCGGCTGGCCGAAGAGGGCATCGCCGGCGACGTCTACCTGTTCAAGAACAACACCGACTCCGCCGGCAACTCCTACGGCTGCCACGAGAACTACCTGGTCGGACGGCACGGCGAGTTCTCCCGGCTGGCCGACATCCTCATCCCGTTCCTGGTCACCCGGCAGATCATCTGCGGCGCCGGCAAGGTGCTGCAGACGCCGCGGGGCGCGGTGTTCGCGGTCAGCCAGCGGGCCGAGCACATCTGGGAGGGCGTGTCGAGCGCCACCACCCGCAGCCGGCCCATCATCAACACCCGCGACGAGCCGCACGCCGACGCCGAGCGGTACCGCCGGCTGCACGTCATCGTCGGCGACTCCAACATGAACGAGTGCACCACGCTGCTGAAGGTCGGCGCCACCGACCTCGTGCTGCGCATGATCGAGGCCGGCGTGGGGCTGCGCGACATGACGCTGGAGAACCCCATCCGGGCCATCCGCGAGATCAGCCACGACCTCACCGGACGCCGCAAGGTCCGGCTGGCCGGCGGCCGCGAGGCGTCCGCGCTGGAGATCCAGGAAGAGTACTTCACCAAGGCCCGCGACTTCGTCGAGCGTCGTGAGCTGGCCACCCCGGCCGTGCAGCGGGTGCTGGAGCTGTGGGAGCGCACCATCAAGGCCATCGACTCCGCCGACCTCGCGTTGGTCGAGGGCGAGATCGACTGGGTCACGAAGTACCGGCTGATCGAGCGCTACCGCGCCAAGCACAACATGACGCTGACGCACCCGCGGGTGGCCCAGCTCGACCTCGCCTACCACGACATCCACCGCGGCCGCGGCCTGTACTACCTGCTGGAGAAGCGCGGCCAGGTGCAGCGGGTGGCCCGCGACGTCGAGATCTTCGAGGCCAAGTCGGTGCCGCCGCAGACCACCCGGGCCAAACTGCGCGGCGAGTTCATCAAGCGGGCGCAGGAGCGCCGCCGCGACTTCACCGTCGACTGGGTGCATCTGAAGCTCAACGACCAGGCCCAACGTACGGTGTTGTGCAAGGACCCGTTCCGGTCCGTCGACGAGCGGGTCGCCCGCCTCATCGAGGGAATGTGAGCGTAAGCTGCCTGCCGCAGCCCGTTCAGGTAGTTCTCAGGTGCAGCGCTTAGGGTTGCTGTTTGGTCGGAACACCAACAGCCCGCGATTGAGATGAAGGACTAGTTCACCGTGCGCAGACGACATGCTCTGGCCGCTCTGATCGTGTCATCCGCCCTCGCGCTCTCCGCCTGCGGGAGCGACGACGGCGGTGACGGCGACTCCACGGCCACGACCGACCTGGGCGTCGAGGTCACCGGCGCGCAGGGCGAGAAGCCGACGCTCACCATCCCCGACGAGGACCCGCCCGAGGACCTGCAGATCGAGGTCCTCGACGAGGGCGACGGCGACGAGGTCGGCGAGAACGACGTCGTCGTGGCCAACTACCTCGGCCAGACGTGGGCGCCGCGCCCGCCTGCGTCCGAGATGCCGCCGGCGGAGGAGCCGCCCGCCGAGGACCCCGCGGCCACCGAGCCGCCCGCCGAGGGCGACGTCGGCGGCGCCGCCACGCCCGAGGACGGCGCCAGCGCCGACCCCTCCGACGACGCGGCCTCCGGCGACGCCGAGCCGTACGTCTTCGACAACTCCTACGACCGCGGCAGCGCGGCCAGCTTCTCGCTGAACCAGGTCATCCCGGGGTGGAAGGACGGTCTGGCCGGCCAGACCGTGGGCTCGCGCGTGCTGCTGTCGATCCCGCCCGACCAGGGCTACGGCGGCCAGGAGGGCCACGACCTGCAGAACGACACCCTGGTGTTCGTGGTCGAGATCGTCGACTCCATCGACCCGGCGGCGCAGGCCTCCGGTGAGCCCGTCGCCGACCTGCCCGCGGGCCTGCCGGCCGTCGCCGACGGCGCCGACGGCGCCGCGCCGACCATCGACTTCGCCGGCGCCACGCCGCCGGAGGCGTCCGACTCCACGCTGGTCGTCGCCGGCGACGGCGAGCCCGTGGGCGCGAACCTGGTGGTCAACATGGTCCAGGCGTCCTACCCCGACGGCGCCGACGTCATCACGACGTGGGACGAGGGCCAGGCGCCGCTGACGCTGGCCGCCGAGCAGCTGGCCGGCATCCCCGGCCTCGCCGAGGCGCTGACCGGCGCGAACATCGGCAGCCGGGTGGTCAGCCGCATCTCCGCCACGGACAACGCCGCCCAGGACGGCACCGCGGGCACGCCGCTGGTGCTGGTCATCGACGTCATCGGGAGCTACTGATGGGACTCGACCGGCCCGAGATCGACTTCGTCGGCGGCGACGCCCCGGCCGACCTCCAGATCAGCGACCTCACTGTCGGAGACGGCGCCGAGGCCGCGCCCGGCGCGACCGTCCTCGTCCACTACGTGGGCGTGGAGTTCGAGACCGGCGAGGAGTTCGACGCCTCGTGGAACCGCGGCGCGCCGATCGAGTTCCCGCTGCGCGGCCTGATCAAGGGCTGGCAGGACGGCATCCCGGGCATGCGCGTGGGCGGCCGCCGTCAGCTGGTCGTCCCGCCCGACCAGGCCTACGGCCCGGCCGGCGGCGGTCACCGGCTGTCCGGCAAGACGCTGGTCTTCGTCATCGACCTGCTCGACGTCAAGTAGCGACAGCACCGCGGACTCCCGTCACCCGGCCGGGTGACGGGAGTCCGCGCGTGTCAGCCGTCGTGCTCGAGCAGGGCCCCGGCGTGCTTGCCGGCGGCGGCCGCGGCGAGGAAGTAGGCGGTGTCCTCGTCGAGGCCGCGGCCCATCGTGGACAACCCGACGGGCGCGGCCGCCAGGGCCTCCTCCAGCCCGTCGACGGGCACGGAGACGAGGTTGTGCCGGTTGCCCAGCCGGGCCGCCTGGGTGCGCACCTTCTCGCCGAACTCGCCGGGCAGATCCGGGACGACGATGTCGGCGGGCGCGAGCGCGACCTTGCCGTACGCCGTCAGGCTGTGGTGCGACACGCCGTGGTGCCGGGCCCGTGGGTCGGCCGAGCTGACCCGCAGCGACCCCACCGGCCGCCCGCCCAGCACCACCGTCGCGTTGACCGCCTCGCCGCAGGCGACGCCGGAGAAGCCCCAGCGGGTGCCGGTGCCCAGATTGCCCGGTCCCTGCGTCACGACGGCGATGTCGGCCTCCAGGACGTGCTTGGCGGCCAGCAGCGCGGTGTGCAGCGTCACGGCCTCCAGATCGCCGCCGAAGGCCTGTCCGGCCGTGATCGTGCCGGCCAGCCAGCCGGCCTCGCGCAGCGCCGCCGCCGTCTTGCTGAACCACAGCGGCAGCGCGCCGCCGTCGGTCATGACGTACGCCACGCGGATGTCGGCGGGGAACCGCGCGGACGTCGTCAGGCCGGCCAGGATCGCCGGCAGCGCCGAGTGCAGGTCGGCCGTGACGACCGGCAGCCCCTCGAGGTCGTCGGCCTCGCGCAGCACCTCGTGCCACTCGGAGTCCTGCTCGTCGACGCCCAGCACGGTGGCCTGCAGTGGTGTGTACCGGGCCTTGACCAGATGCCCGGGCCCCGGCTCGGGGTCGGGCGGCAGTTGGTTCGGTACGGCGACGACGAGCGCGTAGCC
This sequence comes from Jiangella sp. DSM 45060, assembly GCF_900105175.1. NCBI lineage: Bacteria > Bacillati > Actinomycetota > Actinomycetes > Jiangellales > Jiangellaceae > Jiangella > Jiangella sp. DSM 45060. Next base: position 2,735,429 of record NZ_LT629771.1, read on the forward strand.
GCCGGTGCCCAGGCCCATGGCCTGCGCCGTGGTGTTGAGCACGACGATCTCGCCCGGCCGCGGCCGGCCGACCAGGTGGTCGTAGGCCAGGGCGCGCACCTGCTCGCCGCCGACCTCGACACGCAGTTGCGTGGCACCGGGCCAGGAGGCGTCTACTGTTTTGACAACACCGTTTCGCCAGCGAATCACGCGTTGAGACTAGCTATTGGCTAGTCTCGCGCTGGCAAGGGATTGGGGGTAGGCGTGTCGCAGGCGGCCAAGAGCGAGCGGCTGATGAACCTCGTCATCTGTTTGCTCGTCGCGCGCGGGTACGTGCCGAAGAGCCGGATTCGCGAGGTCGTCGGGGGGTACGGCGATCAGAACGACGACGCTTTCGAACGCATGTTCGAGCGCGACAAGGAGGAGCTGCGCGAGGTCGGCATCCCGATCGAGACCGGCTCGTTCGACCCCATGGGCGACGAAGAGGCCGGCTACCGCATCCTGCGGGACGAGTTCGAGCTGCCGGAGATCCGCCTCGAGCCCGACGAAGCCGCGGTCGTCGGCCTGGCCGCCCGGGTCTGGCAGCACACGTACCTCGCCGAGGCGTCCAGCACGGCTGTGCTGAAGCTCCAGGCGGTCGGTGTCGAGGCCGACACCCGGTCGCTGGGCGCCGTCGAGCCGCGGGTCGGGGGAGAGGAGCCGGCGTTCTGGCCACTCTGGGAGGCCGTGCGCGATCGCCGTCCGGTCGCCTTCCACCACCGCAAGAGCTCGACGTCCGAGCCGCTGCTGCGGCACCTGCAGCCGTGGAGCGTGCTGTCCTGGCACGGCCGCTGGTACGTCGTCGGCTTCGACACCGTCCGCGAGGCGGCCCGCATGTTCCGCATGTCGCGCATCGTCGGCGACGTGCGCACCGACGGCCCGGCCGGCGGCTACGAGGTCCCGGCGCCCGAGACCGTCCGCGAGGCGGCCGCCAGCCTCGCCCCGCCCGAGCGCTCGCCCGTCCTGCACGCCACGGTCCGCGTCCGGCACGGCAGCGGGCACGGACTGCGCCGGCGCGCTACGTTCGTGGCGACCGACGCGACCACCGGATGGGACGAGGTGACGGTGCCCTACACGAGCAACCAGGCGCTGGCCGAAGAGCTGGTCAGCCACGGCGCCGACGTCGTCGCGCTGACGCCGGTGGAACTGCGCGACGCCGTCGTCGAGCGGCTGCGCGCCATCCTGGCGGTGCCGGCGTGACACCGGCGAAGAAGACGCCGGCGAAGCGGACCACCCGCAAGCGGACGCCCGCCAAGAGCGCTGCGCCCACCCGCCGCGCCGACAGCGCGCAGGCGCAGGTCACGCGGCTGCTGTCGATGCTGCCATACCTGCGCTCGCACCCCAGCGCGAAGGTCTCCGAGGTGGCCGCGCTGTTCGGGGTGAGCGAGCGGCAGGTCATCCGCGACCTCCAGGTGCTCTGGTTCTCCGGCCTGCCCGGCCTGCAGATGGGCGACTACATCGAGGTCGACATGGAGGCGGTCGAGGGCGAGGGCATCATCAGCGTCTCGAACGCCGACTACCTCGCCCGGCCGCTGCGGCTGCGCACCGACGAGGCGGTCGCGCTGATCGTCGCGCTGCGCACGCTGGCGTCGGTGCCCGGCTCGTTCGAGCGCGGCGCCGTCGAGCGGGCCATCACGAAGCTCGAGAACGCCGCCGGCGAGGCCGCCCAGCAGGCCGCGTCCGTGCAGGTGCAGGTCGACGGCGACGCCGTCGCCGACGTCGCCGCCACCGTGCGCGGAGCGCTCGACGCCAAGAACCGCCTGCACCTGTCCTACTGGGTGCCCGCCCGCGACGAGGCCACCGAGCGCGACGTCGACCCCATGCGGCTGGTCGTGGTCGACGGCCGGCTCTATCTCGAGGGCTGGTGCCACCGTGCCGAGTCGGTGCGGCTGTTCCGGCTCGACCGCGTCCTCGACGTCAAGGAGCTCGACGTCGCGGCCGAGGTCCCCAGCGAGGCGCGCCCCCGCGACCTCGACGGCGGCCTGTTCCAGCCGTCGCCCGATGACGAGTTGGTGACGTTCGAGCTGACGCCGGCCGGCCGGTGGGTGGCCGACTACTACCCGTACGAGTCCGCCGAGGAGCTGCCCGGCGACGCGCTGCGGCTGCGGCTGCGCGCCCGCGACCGCGCCTGGGTGCGACGGCTGGCGCTGCGGCTGGGCAGCACCGGCCGGGTCGTCGCGCCGGCCGACCTGTCCGCCGAGGTCACCGCGGCCGCCCGCGACGCGCTGGCCGGGTACGGCGGGTAGGGTCGGGGCATGTCCGCACTCGCCGCTTGGCTGTTCGTCGCGCTGGCCGTCGCGCTGGTGCTGGCCATCGTGCTCGTCGTACGGGCCGGTTGGGTGCTCCTGCGCAAGCTCGGCACGCTCGGCCGCGAGATGAACGCTCTGCAAGACGACCTTGACGAAACCGTAGGATCGAGGTTGAAGTAGTCCCCGGCACGCGTCCGGCATGCCAGGCCCGTCCGGTATGGCGGGTACCATCGACGGGACGTCCCCATCAGGAAGAGGTCGACCATGGGTAGCATCGGCACCTGGCAACTGGTCATCGTCTTGGCCATCGTGCTGCTCCTCTTCGGGGCCAAGCGGCTGCCGCAGGCGGCGCGCGGGCTCGGGCAGTCGCTGAAGATCTTCAAGTCCGAGACCGAGGGCCTGATCAACAAGGACGACAAGGACGTCACCGGCGAGGGCGCCCCGCAGGCGCAGCAGCCGGCGCCGCGCGCCGTCGAGCAGCAGGCCGCCCCGCAGCAGCCGGCCCAGCAGCAGGCCGACGAGCCGCGCCGCGACGCCTGACCCGCGTCGCTGATCCGACGTGGCGACCGTGATCGGCCGTCGGGGTAAGGGCTCCAAGCCGGAGCGCGACCCCGAGGGCCGCATGACCCTCACCGAACACCTGCGCGAGCTGCGCAACCGCCTCATGTGGTCCGCGCTCGCGGTGGTGGCGTTCGGCATCCTCGGGTTCGTCTTCCGCGAGCGCATCTTCGACTTCCTCGTCGATCCGTTCATCGACGCGGCACGCGAGACCGGCCGGAAGGCCGACCTCAACTTCCGCGAGATGCTCGACCCTCTGACGGTGCCGCTGCGCATCGCCATGCTCACCGGCATCGTGTTCGGCGCGCCGGTCTGGATCTACCAGCTGTGGGCGTTCATCACCCCGGCGCTGTACCGCAACGAGAAGAAGTGGGCGCTGGCCGTCGTCGGCGCGGCGGTGCCGATGTTCGGCCTCGGCGTCGTGCTGGCGATGTGGCTGATGCCGCGCGCGATGATCTTCATGCAGAACTTCGCGCCGGGCGACACCTCGATGCTGGTCGACTTCAACAGCTACCTGAGCTTCGCAATCCGGCTCGTGCTGGTCTTCGGCATCGGCTTCCTGCTGCCCATCTTCGTGGTGCTGCTCAACGCCGTCGGCGTGCTGCGGCACGAGACGCTCGGCACCGCCCGTCGCTGGGTCATCGTCGGCATCTTCGCCTTCGGCGCCGTCGCGACACCCACCGGCGACCCGCTGTCGCTGATGGTGCTGGCCGTCCCGATGTGGCTGCTGTTCGAGGTCGCGGTGCTGGTCTGCCGCGTCATGGACAAGCGTCGCGACCGTCAGCCCGCGAACGCGCTGGCCGACGACGAGGCCACGCCTGACGACGTCCTGGACCAACTGGGCCGCATCGACGACGATGACGACCGCCGCCGATGAGCTCGCCCTCCTGATCAACCCGTCGGCCGGCCGTGGGCGTGGCGCCCGGGCCGGCCGGCGTGCGGCGCACCGGCTGGCCGAGGCCGGGCTGACGGTGCGCACGCTGGCCGGGCGCGACGTGCGTGAGGCGGCCGACCTCGCCCGCGAGAGCGTCGAGGACGGCGTCCGCGCGCTGGTCGTGGTGGGCGGCGACGGCATGGTGCACCTCGGCCTGCAGGCCGTCGCCGGCTCCGGCACCCCGTTCGGCGTGATTCCGGCCGGCACCGGCAACGACTTCGCGCGGGCGCTCGGGCTGCCGCTGCGCGACCCCGACGCCGCCGCCGGCATCGTCGCCGTCGGTGCGCTGCGCGAGGTCGACCTCGGCCGCACCGACGGCCAGTGGTTCGCCGGCGTCGTCGCGGCCGGCTTCGACGCGAAGGTGAACGACCGCGTCAACCGCATGCGCTGGCCGAAGGGGCCGCGCCGCTACGACCTCGCCACCTTCGCCGAACTGGGCGTCTTCGCGCCCATCCCGTACCACCTGGAGCTCGACGGCGAGGTGCTCGACCTCGACGCCATGCTGATCGCCGTCGGCAACATCGCGTCCTACGGCGGCGGCCTGCGCATCACCCCCGGCGCGGAGCTCGACGACGGCCTGTTCGACGTCGTCGTGGTGGCGCCGGTGAGCCGGGCGACGCTGGTCAGGGCGTTCCGCCGGGTCAAGCGCGGCACCCACACGGTGTACCCGTTCGTCACCGTGCACCGAGCCCGGCGGGTCAAGCTCGACGCGCCCGGCATCACCGCCTACGTCGACGGCGAACGGCTCGGCCCGCTGCCCCGGACGTTCGACGTCGTCCCGCGCGCCCAGCAGGTGTACGCCCCGGCGGCCGGGTTACCGTAGCCCCATGAGTTCGCCGGCGGAACGCTACGCGGCAGCATATGAGCGGCAACGCGATCCGTCCCCGCAGTTACGGGCCTTCCAGGCCGGGTACGGGTTCGAGCTCGACGACTTCCAGCTGCGTGCCTGCCGCAGCGTCGAGGCCGGCCGCGGGGTGCTGGTGGCGGCGCCGACCGGCGCCGGCAAGACGCTGGTCGGCGAGTTCGCCGTGCACCTGGCCCTCGAGGAGGGCCGCAAGTGCTTCTACACCACGCCGATCAAGGCGCTGTCGAACCAGAAATACCACGAACTTGGAGAGCGCCACGGCGAGGACAAGGTCGGCCTGCTGACCGGCGACAACACCGTCAACGGTGAGGCGCCCGTGGTCGTCATGACCACCGAGGTGCTGCGGAACATGCTCTACGCCGGCTCGGCGACGCTGAACGGGCTGAGCTACGTCGTCATGGACGAGGTGCACTACCTCGCCGACCGCTTCCGCGGAGCGGTCTGGGAAGAGGTGATCATCAACCTGCCCGAGTCGGTGAGCGTCATCTCGCTGTCGGCGACCGTCTCCAATGCCGAGGAGTTCGGCGACTGGCTGACCACCGTCCGCGGCGACACCGACGTCGTCGTCGAGGAGAAGCGGCCGGTGCCGCTGTGGCAGCACGTCATGGTCGGGTCGCGGCTGTACGACCTGTTCGGGCAGGGCGAGGCCGACGGCGAGGGCCGCCGGGTGGTCAGTCCGGAGCTGGTCCGGGCCGGCCGCGACGACTTCCGCGGCTCCCGGCCCGGCGGGCGTGCGGGCCGCGGCGGGCGACCGCCACGCCGTCCGCGCGGCACGTACACGCCGGGCCGGGTCGAGGTGCTCGAGAAGCTCGACGCCGCCGGGCTGCTGCCGGCCATCGTGTTCGTGTTCAGCCGGGCCGGCTGCGAGGCGGCCGTGCAGCAGTGCCTGAGCGCCGGTGTGCGGCTGACCTCGCCGGACGAGCGGGTCGAGATCAGGGAGCTGATCGAGGAGCGCACCTCCGGCATCCCCGAGGGCGACCTCCACGTCCTCGGCTACCACGAGTGGGCCGAGGGCCTGGAACGCGGCATCGCGGCGCACCACGCGGGCATGCTGCCGACGTTCAAGGAGGTGGTCGAGGAGCTGTTCGTCCGCGGGCTGATCCGCGCCGTCTTCGCCACCGAGACGCTCGCGCTGGGCATCAACATGCCGGCCCGCACCGTCGTGCTGGAGCGGCTGGTCAAGTGGAACGGCGAGACCCACGCCGACGTCACGCCGGGGGAGTACACCCAGCTCACCGGCCGGGCCGGGCGGCGCGGCATCGACATCGAGGGGCACGCTGTCGTGCTGTGGCAGCCCGGGTTCGACCCCACGGCGGTCGCCGGGCTGGCCTCGACGCGGACGTTCCCGCTGCGCTCGTCCTTCCGGCCGTCCTACAACATGGCCATCAACCTGGTCGGATCGGTCGGACGCACGCCCGCGCGGGAGATCCTGGAGTCGTCGTTCGCGCAGTTCCAGGCCGACCGCGCCGTCGTCGGGCTGGCCCGCCAGCTGCGCCGCGCCGAGGAGGCGCTCGAGGGCTATCACGAGGCCATGACCTGCGACAAGGGCGACTTCCAGGAGTACGCCCAGCTGCGGCAGGCGATCAAGGACCGCGAGACCCAGCTGGCCCGCGAGGGCACCGCGCAGCGCCGGGCGGCGTCCGCGGCGGCGCTGGAGAAGCTGCGCCCGGGCGACGTCATCCGGGTCCCGACCGGCAAGTTCGCCGGCCTCGCCGTCGTCCTCGACCCCGGCATGCCCGAACGCGGCCCGCACGGCGGCGACGGCCCGCGCCCGACCGTCCTCACCGAGGGCCGGCAGGTGCGCCGGCTGTCGCTGATCGACTTCCCGAGCGCGGTCGAGCCGCTGGCGAAGCTGCGCATCCCGCGCTCGTTCAACCCGCGGGTGCCGGCGTCGCGGCGCGACCTCGCCGCGTCGCTGCGGGCCAAGGCGCCCGACGACGGTGGCCGGCAGCACCACGGGCGGCGCCGCAGCCGGTCCGCGGCGGCCGACGACGAGGAACTGGCCCGGCTGCGGCGGCAGCTGCGCGACCACCCGTGCCACCGCTGCCCGGACCGCGACGAGCACGCCCGCTGGGCCGAGCGCTGGCTGCGCCTGCGCCGCGAGGCCGACCAGCTGCAGCGCCGGGTCGAGTCCCGCACCAACACCGTCGCCCGCCAGTTCGACCGCGTCTGCCGCGTCCTGGAGGACCTCGACTACCTGTCCGGCGACGAGGTGACGCCGTCGGGGCGGCGGCTGGCCCGGCTCTACGGCGAGCTGGACCTGCTGGCCGCCGAGTGCATCCGGCGCGACGTGTGGGCCGGCCTGGACCCGGCCGAGCTGGCCGCCGCCGTCGCCGCGCTGACCTACGAGTCGCGCCAGCCCGACGACGCCGTCCCGCCGCGGCTGCCACCGGGGCGCGTCCGCGACGTGCTGGCCGAGATGGTGCGGCTGTGGGGCGACCTCGACCACGTCGAGTCCACCCACCGGCTGGACTTCCTGCGCGAGCCCGACCTCGGCTTCACCCACGCCGCCTGGCGGTGGGCCAGCGGCCATCCCCTGGACTCGGTGCTGCGCGACGCCGAGCTGGCCGCCGGCGACTTCGTCCGGGCCGTCCGTCAGCTGCTCGACCTCCTCGACCAGGTCGCCGACGCCGCGTCGGGCACCCCGCTGCGCGAGACCGCGCGGCTGGCGGCGGGTGCGCTGCGGCGCGGCGTGGTGGCGTATGCGACGCTGACGGCCTGACTGGGAGGTCCGATGCGGCTGCTGGTGCTGGGCGGGTCCGGGTTCGTCGGCCGCGCCGTCGTCCTCGACGCGGTGGGGCGCGGCTGGGAGGTGACGACGTTCAACCGCGGCCGGCGCGGCGGGTCCGTCGCCGGGGCCGAGGTGCTGCACGGCGACCGCCTGACGCCGTCCTCGCTGGACGTGCTGCGCGGGCGCGAGTGGGACGCCGTCGTCGACACCTGGTCGGGCGCGCCGCGCGCCGTTCGCGACAGCGCGGCGCTGCTGTCGGGGCAGGTGGGGACGTACGCGTACGTGTCCAGCCGGTCGGTGTACGCGCCGCCGGTGCCGCCCGGCGCCGACGAGTCCGCGCCGGTGCTGGCATCGTCGCCGTCCGCCGAGGACGGCGAGTACGGCGAGCAGAAGGCCGGCGGCGAGCTGGCCGCGCTGGGCGCGTTCGGCGAACGCGCCCTGATCGCCCGCGCCGGGCTGATCCTCGGCCCGTACGAGGACGTCGGCCGGCTGCCGTGGTGGCTGACCCGGGCCGCGCGCGGCGGGCCGATGCTGGCGCCCGGGCCGCGGGAGCTGCCCATTCAGTACATCGACGGCCGCGACCTCGCCGCCTGGCTGCTGTCGTCGGCCGCCGCCGGCACCGGTGGCGTGTTCAACGCCGTCAGCCGGCCCGGCCACGCGACCATGGGGTCGCTGCTGGACGCCGTCGTGGCCGCCACGGGCGGGTTGGCGACGCTGCGCTGGGTCGACCCCGGGCCGATTCTCGCCGCCGGCGTGCAGCCGTGGACCGACCTGCCGGTCTGGATCCCGCCGGGGCACGAGTACGAGAGCTTCGGCCTGCACTCCGCCGACGTCTCCCGGGCGCTGGCGGCGGGGCTGGCGCCACGGCCGGTCGAGGAGACCGTCGCCGACACGTGGGCCTGGCTGGAGTCGATCGGCGGCACCGCGCCGCAGCGGTCCGACCGGCCGGCGGTCGGCCTCGACCCGGAGGTCGAGGCCGCCCTGCTGGCGTCGTCCTAGCTCACCACTCGGTGACCAGCGGCGGGCCCGGCTGGTGCCGCCGCCAGGCGTCGGCGAGGCGGGTGAGGCGGCCGGGCGCGGCGACCCCGCAGACGGCGGCGATGCGGCCGCCGGTGAGGTCGAACGTCACCGCGCCGACGACCTGGTCGCCGAGCACGAAGAGGATGGCGGGGGAGGCGTTGACGAGCGCGTAGTGGACGGCGGGCGTGCCCCCGGCGAACCGCCGCTTCGCCGGCGTGGGCGCGAAGCCGGCCCGGGCGATGGCGGCGATGCGTTGCGGGGTGTCGTAGCGCAGCAGCGTCGCGGTCAGGCCGGCGCCGTCGGAGACCGCGGTCGCGTCGTCGGTGAGCAGCGCCACCAGGGGTTCGGTGCGGCCCGAGGCGGCGGCGGTGAAGAACTCCTCGACGATCCTGCGGGCGGCCGCCGGGTCGACGTCAGCGCCGCGGGGCCGCGACGCGGTGACGCGGCGCCGGGCCCGGTGCAGGTGCTGCTGGCTGGCGGACTCGCTGATGTCGAGGATCTCGGCGATCTCGGCGTGGCCGTAGGAGAACGCCTCGCGCAGGAGGTAGACGGCCCGTTCGACGGGTGACAGCCGCTCCATCAGCGTCAGCACCGCCAGCGACACCGATTCGCGCTGCTCGTAGGTGCCGGCTGGGCCGAGCATCGGGTCGCCCTCCAGCAGCGGCTCGGGCAGCCACGCGCCGGCCGTGCGTTCGCGGCGGGCCTGCGCCGAGCGGAGCCGGTCGAGACACAGGTTGGTGACGACCTTGGTCAGCCACGCCTCCGGGACCTGGATGCGCTGCCGGTCGGCGGCCTGCCAGTGCAGGAACGCATCCTGGACGGTGTCCTCGGCGTCGGCGGCGGACCCCAGCATCCGGTACGCCAGCGAGGCCAGCCGGTGACGGCTGGCCTCGAACCGACCGGCGTCGAAGCGATCGGCGGCGGTGCTGTCCACGCGGACCACCCTAGGGTTGCCCCGCCGTCGTCCGGGCGGATTCGGCCGTGACGGCGGCCAGACGGCGTCGGCGCCTGGGCCGGCCGAAGGCCGACGGGTGCATGGTGCCCTGCAGCGCGCCCCATTGGACGCCGGATTTGATCCGCACGGCCTTCCGGCCGCGCACGAACCGCCGCCTGGCCTGCGCCGAACCGTCGATGAGCTGCAGTATGCCGTCGCGGCGTCCGAGGCTGATGGCGTTGTACCAGTACACCAGCTTGACGTTCGCGATCTTGCGGCCGGTCAGGCGTCCTACCATCGCCTCGATGGCCTGCCGGCCGGTGAAGCCGGCCGAACCGCAGTTCATCGGCAGCTGCCGGCCGTTCTCGCCGATGGTGTAGACGCTGTCGCCGACGGCGTAGACGTCCGGGTGCGAGACCGACCGCATGGTGCGGTCGACGACGATCTGACCGTTGTCGGTGACCTCCAGCCCGCTCGCGGCGGCGATGGGGCTGACCGCGAACCCGGCCGTCCACACCGTCGCGTCGGAGGCCAGGACGGTGCCGTCGGCGCACCGCACCCGGGTGGCCTCGACGGCGTCGACGCCGGTGTGCTCCAGCACGGTGACGCCCAGCCGGTCGCAGGCCCGGCGCAGATGCTCGCGGGCGCCGGGGGCGAGCCGGACGGCCAGCTCGCCGCGGGCGAGCAGCGACACCGACAGGCCGGGCCGGGCCTCGGCGATCTCGGTGGCGGTCTCGATGCCGGTCAGCCCGTCCCCGACGACCAGCACCCGCCCGCCGCCGCGGCCGTCGAGGCCGTCCAGGTGCTCGCGCAGGCGCAGCGCCGAGGGCCGGGTGGCGACATCGAAGGCGTGCTCGGCGACCCCGGTGACGACGTGGCCGGCGACGTGGCTGCCGAGCGCGTAGACGAGCGTGTCGTAGCCGACCTCGCCACCGCCGTCGCGGTCGGCCACCGCGACGACCCGGCGCTCGGGGTCGACGGCGGTGACCCTGGCGAGGCGCAGCCGAATCTGCGTGCCGCCGAAGACCTCGGTGAGCGGCGGGGCAGCGACCTCCCGGCCGGCCGCCAGCTGGTTCAGCCGCTGCCGCTGGACGAACTCCGCCGCCGCGTTGACCACGGTGATCTCGGTGTCCTCCGGGGACAGCCGGCGGGCCAGGTTCCCGGCCACGTAGGCCCCGGCATAGCCCGCGCCGAGGACGACGATGCGGTGCTTCATGCGATGCTCCTGTCGGTTCGTTCCGCCTTCGTGAGTTGAGCGGGACAGCGCCGCGATTCCTGACAGGTGCAGCGTGTGGCCTGCGTCACACCGTCGTGCCGCTGGTGGCGTCCTTCGGGCCGCGCAGGACGATGTAGGCGAGCAGCGCGCCCATGACGGCGAAGCCCGCCCACATGGACTGCTGCCATCCGTCCACGTAGGACTGCTGAGCGGCGTGGACGAGATCCGGCGCCTGTGTGCCCGCGGCCTCGAGAGCGTTGGCGATGCCCTCCCGCGCGGTGTCCGCGGTCTCCTGGGAGACGCCGTCCAGCTGGTCGTCCATGGCGTTGCGGTAGCCCGCCGACAGGATCGCGCCCAGCAGGGCGACGCCGAGCGCGGTGCCGAACTCGCGGGTGACGTCGTTGAGGGCCGAGGCGACGCCTTGTTTCTCCTTCGGCAGCGAGCGGGTGATGGCTTCGGTCGACGGCACCATGGCCAGGCCCAGCCCGACGCCCATGACGACGACGCCGGGCAGGATCGACAGATAACCGCCGTCGACGGAGACGAACAGCGCCATGAGTGCCAGGCTGGCGCCGGTCAGCGCGATCCCCGCGATCATGGTCGCCCGGTGGCCGGTCCGCGCGGCCAGCCTGGGCGCCAGGGCGGCGGACATCATCATCGAGACGGCCACGGGCAGCAGCGCCGCCGCGGACAGCAGTCCCGACCAGCCGGCCACGGCCTGGAGGAACGGGAAGAGCACCACGGAGACACCGCCCTGGACGGCGAAGACCACGGCCAGCGTGACCGAGCCACCGGCCAGGCCGCGATCCCGGAACAGGCGCACGTCCAGCAGCGAGGCGTTCCGGCGGCGCAGCTCCCAGGCCACGAAACCGGCCGTGGCGACGAGGCCGGCGGTGAGGGCGATCAGCGTCGCGGGCGCCGTCCAGCCGCGGTGCGGACCCTCCTGCAGGACGAAGATGAGCGCTGCCACGGCGGCGACGGACACCAGCGCGCCGGCGGTGTCGAAGGGGTGGGCGGAGCGCTCGTGCGAGTTGGGCACCGACGTCAGCGTCATGGCCATGGCCACGACCACCAGGGCGACCGGCAGGGCGAACATCCAGCGCCAGTCGGCGACGTCGACGAGCAGGGCGGAGAGGAACATGCCCAGGATGCCGCCGCCTCCGGCGACGCCGGTCCACACGCCGATCGCCTTCCCTCGCTGCTCCTCGGGGAAGGTGGAGGTGATGACGGCCAGGGTGATGGGCATGATCGTCGCGGCACCGACCCCGCTGACCACGCGCGCGGCGATCATCACCTCGGCGGTCGGGGCCAGCCCCGCCACGATGCTCGCGACGCCGAAGACGGCCAGCCCGGCGATCAGCATGGGCTTACGGCCCAGCCGGTCGCCGATCGCGCCGAGCGGCAGCAGCAGCGCGGCCAGGGCGAGGGTGTAGATGTTGACGATCCACAGGACCGTGTTCTGCGAGGTGTCGAAGTCGACGGCCAGGTGCGTCTGGGCGACGTTCAGCCCGGCCACCGAGGCGATGACGGCCATCAGCGCCATCGAGACGGCGATCAGGATCGTGCGCAGCTGACGCGCGTCCGGCGCGCCCCGGCCGGCCCCGTCAGCGGGTGCCGCCTGTGCGTAGTTCGTGCTCATGTGAGTTGAGCGGAACGACGCCCCGGTTGCTGACGGGTCCGGCCTATGGCATGGCTCACACGAGGGCTCAGACCACGGTGGGCCCGAGGTCGTGCTCGGCCTTGCCGTGCGCTTCGACGGCGAGGTCCTGCCACTGCGCCCAGGTCGCGAGCCGGTCGGCGTAGACCTTCTGCACGATCTGGTAGCCCTGAGGGCCGAAGAACACCCGCAACGGCGGGTTGTCCGAATCGACGAGCGTCAGCAGCGCCTGGGCCGCAGCGGCCGGGTCGCCGCCGGGGGACTTGTCGACGAACGCGGCGATGCGCTCGCGGGCGCCGTCGTAGATCGGGTTGCGGACGGCCTGGTCGCCGTCGGTGAGCGGGTCGGGCTTCTCACCGCCGCGCCGGGTGGCGAAGCCGCCGGGGGCGACCACCGTCACCTTGACGCCGAACTCGCCGACCTCCTGCGACAGCGAGTCGAGCAAGCCCTCGAGGGCCCACTTCGACGCGTGGTACCCGCCGCCCAGCGGCGCCGAGAACAGGCCCGCCATCGACGACAGCTGGACGATGTGCCCGCTGCCCTGCTCGCGCAGGTATGGCACCACGGCCTGCACGACCCGCACCGCGCCGAACAGGTTGGTGTCCAGCACGTCGCGCAGCTGCTGCTCGGACAGCTCCTCGACGGCACCGACCAGGGCATAGCCCGCGTTGCTGACGACGACATCGAGACGGCCGAAGTGCTCGTGCGCCCGCTGCACACTCCGGAACACGCCGGCCCGGTCGGTCACATCCATCTCGAGCGGGAGCACCGCGTCGCCATGGGTGGCGACGAGGTCGTCCAGGGTCGCGATGTTCCGGGCCGTCGCCGCCACCTGGTCGCCGCGCGACAGCGCCGCCTCGACGAACTCGCGGCCGAGGCCGCGGGACGAACCGGTGACGAACCACACCTTGCTCATGGTCACTCCGCATCTCTCCGGGGTTGGCTCTCGAATCCCCAGACGAGACGGACCGGCGCGGCTGTGACATCGCCGGCGTTCGTCAGCTCTGGCCGAAGTGGACCCGGGTGACGGTGTCGTCGGCGCCGAAGTCGACGACCAGCAGCTCGAAGTCGATCATCGTCGGCTGGGTCGAGTACTCCCAGCGGGCGGCGTCGGCCGCGCCGCCCTCGCCGAGCAGCTCGGCGGTCTCGGCCCGAGTGGCGTCGTCGAGCAGGCCGCAGTCGACGACGACGTCGGCCAGCTCACCCTTGCGGGCACCCTCGTCGTCGTCGGCGGGGTCGAGGCCGGCCCACTCGGCGGGGTCGAAGTCGCAGCTCGCCGCGTCGTCGCCGTCGTCGTCACAGCCGGCGGCGAGGACGGCGACGACCAGCGCGGCCGCGACGAGACCGGTGCGCATCGGCGGCTACGCCGGAGCCGGCCCGAACGCGTTGAGCACCCGGTTCAGCGAGGAGTCGAGGCCCCACCGGTTCGCCAGCTCGACCAGCGCCTCCGGGTCGGCCGGCGCCGACGGCAGAGTGTCGTCGTACGCGGGCAGCGGGACGTCGTGGCGCACCTTGACGACCTCGGGGGCGACGGCCAGGTAGTCGTGGGCGTCGGCGAGCTTGCGCCGCAGCGTCGGCGACAGCTCCGCCGCGGGGTCGTCGAGCGCCGCCAGCAGGCCGTCGATGGTGCCGAACCGGGTGATCAGCGTGGCGGCGGTCTTGTCGCCGACGCCGGACACGCCGGGCAGGCCATCGCTGGGGTCGCCGCGCAGCGTCGCGAAGTCGGCGTACGAGCGGCCCGGGATGCCGTACTTCGCCGCCACCACCGACTCGTCGACCACCTCGTGCCGGCCGACCCCGCGGGCGGTGTACAGGATGCGCACGCCCCGTTCGTCGTCGACCAGCTGGAACAGGTCGCGGTCGCCGGTGACGACGTCGACCGGGCCCTTGTCGCCGGACGCGAGCGTGCCGATGACGTCGTCGGCCTCGAAGCCCGGCACCCCGAAGTGCGCGATGCCCAGCGCCGTCAGCACGTCGCCGATGATCGGCAGCTGCGCCTCCAGCGCCGCGGGCACCTCCTCGATGTTGCGCGCGGCGTTGGCCAGCCGGTGCGCCTTGTACGACGGCAGCAGCGCCACCCGGAACGCCGGGCGCCAGTCGGCGTCGAGGCAGGCCACCAGCCGAGCCGGCCGGCGATCGGTGGTGAGCCGGGCGATGAAGTCGAGCAGCCCGCGCACGGCGTTGACCGGCGTGCCGTCGGGCGCCTTGATCGACTCGGGCACGCCGAAGAAGGCGCGGAAGTACAGCGAGGCGGTGTCGAGGAGCATCAGGCGGTTCTCGGTCCCGGGCATGGCCGTCAGCCTACTGAGGCGGGCGGCCGCACGGTCGTTGACAGGCCCTGACGGCGGTCCTACGTTGCAGGAAGACGCCGGGGGGCACGATGGCGCAGACAGCGGGGTTGGAACGGCTCGGGCGCGCGTGCGCCCGGCACGCCTGGCTGGTCATCGGGGTGTGGCTGGTGGTGCTGGTCGCCGCGGTCGGGGCCGACCGGGTGTGGGGCGGCACGTTCAGCGACGACTTCACCCTGCCGGGCACCGAATCCGGCGCTGGCAGCGACCTGCTGGTCGGCCACGGGATCACGGCCAGCTCGTACTCGGCGCGGCTGGTGTTCCGGGACGACGACGGGCTGTCGGCGCAGCAGGACGCCGTCGACGAGGTCGTGACGGACGTCGCGGCCGTCGACCACGTCCTGGCGGTGTCCGACCTGGTCCCGGCGCAGGACGGCACCGTCGGCTACGTCACCGTCCAGTTCGACGGCAACCCCGGCGCGTTCGGGTCGGCGTTCGTCGACGACATGGACACCGCGACCGACCCCGCGCGCGACGCCGGCGTCGACGTCGACTACACCGGTGCGCTGGGGCAGGCCGCCGAACCGGCGCCGAACGACAGGCTCTCGGAGAGCATCGGGATCGCCGTGGCGATCGTCGTGCTGCTGGCGGCGTTCGGCAGCGTGCTGGCGGCGCTGCTGCCGATCGTGTCGTCGGTCATCGGGGTGCTGACGGCGCTCAGCCTGCTCGGGCTGCTGGCCGCCGCCGTCGACTTCGGGACGGCGTCGCCGACGCTGGCCGCGATGCTGGGGCTGGGCGTCGGCATCGACTACGCGCTGTTCCTGACCACGCGGCACCGGCAGCAGCTGATGAACGGCGCCGACCCGGTCACCGCGGCCGGGCGGACGGTCGCCACCAGCGGCCGGTCGGTCCTGATCGCCGCGTGCACCGTCGTCATCGCGCTGTCCGGGCTGTGGGCCACCCGCATCGACTTCATCGGCAAGCTGGGGCTGGCCGCCGGGTGCGGGGTCGTCGTGGCCGGGGTGGCCGCCGTGACGCTGGTGCCCGCGCTGCTCGGCGCGGCCGGGCGGCTGATCGACCGGTTCCGGGTCCGGACGCCGGTCGCGGAGGAGTCCGGCGACGGGTCCGCGTCCGGGTGGTTGCGGTACGCGCTGGCCCTGGACCGGCACCCGTGGCGCTACCTGCTGGCCGGCGTCGCGGTCGTCGCGGTGCTGGCGATACCGACGCTCTCGCTCTACCTCGGCCACGTCGACGACGGCGCGTCGGCACGCGGCAGCACCACCCGGGAGGCCTACGACGCCATCACCGACGGCTTCGGCCAGGGCGTGAACGGCCAGTTCACCGTCGCCATCGAGCCCGGCGACGGCGACGACGGCGCGACCATCGCGTCGGACCTGCAGGACGCCATCGCCGGCACGTCCGGCGTGGCCGCCGTCACCGACTTCACCCCCAGCCAGGACGGCGAGCTCTACGTGGCGACGGTGACGCCGTCGACCCGGCCGCAGGACGAGGCCACCGACGACCTACTGCACACGCTGCGCGACGACACGATCGCGCCGCTGCTGGCCGGGTCGAACACGGTGTCGTACGTGACCGGGATGACCGCGGCCCAGCTGGACTTCCGTGACCTGGTGGCCGAGCGGCTGCCGGTGATCATCGCGATCGTCGTCAGCGCCGCGTTCATCGTGCTGCTGCTGTCGTTCCGCAGCCCGGTGCTCGCGCTCAAGGCCGCCATCCTCAATCTGCTCTCGATCGCCGCCGCCTACGGCGTGGTCGTCGCCGTCTTCCAGTGGGGCTGGGGGTCGTCGCTGCTAGGCGTGGACCAGCAGGTGCCGATCGAGTCGTACGTCCCGATGATCATGTTCGCGATCGTGTTCGGGCTGTCGATGGACTACGAGGTGTTCCTGCTCTCGCGGGTCCGCGAGGCGTGGCTGGCGACGGGGGAGAACCACGGCAGCGTCACGACCGGGCTGGCGGTGACGGCGCGGGTCATCTCGTCGGCGGCGCTGATCATGATGAGCGTCTTCTTCGCGTTCGTCGTCTCCGACAGCGTCGTGATCAAGATGCTCGCGGTGGGGCTGGGGTTCAGCGTGCTGATCGACGCGACGGTGATCCGGCTGCTGGTGGTGCCGACGGCCATGTTCCTGCTCGGCGACCGGTGCTGGTGGCTGCCGCGCTGGCTGGACCGCGCGCTGCCGCACCTCGAGCCCGAGCCGGAGCCGGAGCCCGGCCAGGACCTCAGCCGCTCGGGCCGCTGACCAGCGTGCCGGTGGCGTACATGCGGTGCGACGAGCCGAACCGCGGCCAGCAGGTGGTGAGCGTGATGCGCCGCTCGGTCGGCTCGGTGTCGCGCGGCTCGCCCGGCACGGGGTCGACCACCCACACGTCGGAGATGTCGATCTTGTTGCCGTTGCTGTCGCCGTCGGGCGCGTCGTCGAGCTCGTAGACGTAAGTGCCGTCGGCCATCTCGATCTCGATGGTGTCGCCGACGCGCAGGTCGGGAAAGCCGGCGAACGGGGAGAGGTGGCCGGAGCGGTGCGCGGCGATGCCGACGTTGCCCACCTCGCCGGGGTTGGCGGTGTCCGGGTAGTGGCCGGGGCCACGGGCGAGGTCGTCGGGCTGCACGCCCTGGACGACGGTGAACTCCCAGTCGTCGCCGAAGCGGGGGATGCGCAGGATGCCGTAGGCGTCGCCGTCGGCCAGCTCGTCCGGGTCGGGCGCCGGGGTGGTGTCGTCGAGCTGGCCCCACTGCACGCTCAGCTCGTCCTCGAGGTCGTCCTGCGCCTGCGCGGTCTGGATGCCGGTGCCCCAGATGATGTAGACGACGAAGAGCAGCACCAGCACGCCCGCGGTGAGCAGGAGCTCGCCGATGCCGCCGACGACGACGGCCCAGGCGCTGCGGCGCGGGCGGGTGCGGACCCGCTGCGCGTGTCGTGGCATACCACGACCCTAATGGCGCGGCGGCTAGAGTCGAAGACGTGTTGATCGCCGAAGACCTCCTGCTGCTCGCCTACGACGACGAAACGGGCAAGTCGGTCATCGACGGCACCCGCCTGGAGTACGGGCTGGCCGGTGCGCTGCTGCTGGAGCTGTCCGTCCTGGGCAAGGTGTCCGTCGCCGGGCCGGGTGAGGCGGTGAAGCGCGACCGGCTGGTCGTCCGCGACGCCACCCCGGCCGGCGACGACGTCCTCGACCACGCGCTGGTCGAGCTGGCCGACGACGAGGGCAAGAAGCCGAAGAACGTGCTCGGTTCGCTGCGCAAGGGCCTGCGCGGCCGCTTGCTCGACCGCCTCGCCGGCCGCGGGCTGCTGCGCCAGCAGTCCGGCACGGTGCTGGGCATCTTCCCGACGACGCGCTGGCCGGCCGCCGACGCGTCGCACGAGGCCGCCGTCCGGCAGCGGCTGCAGGACGTGCTGGTCACCGGCCTGGCGCCGGATCCTCGCACGGCGGCGCTGGTGTCGCTGCTGCTCGCCGTCGACGGCCTGCGCAAGGTCGTGCCGTCGGAGGACCGCCGCGCGGTGAAGCGGCGGGCGCAGGAGATCGCCGAGGGCGACTGGGCCGCCGACGCCGTCAAGAAGGCGGTCCAGGAGGTGCAGGCCGCCGTCACCGGCGCCATCCTCGCCTCGACCGCAGCCGGTGCGGCCGGCGGCAGCTGACCGCCTAGAGTGCGTCGAGTGACCGCTGACCTCGACGACCGCCTCGTCCGCGCCCGGGCCGCCGCTGCCGCCGCCGGGCTCGACGCCCTGCTGATCACGCCCGGCGCCGGGCTGCGCTACCTCACCGGCTACGACGCCAAGCCGCTCGAACGGCTCACCTGCCTGGTGCTGCCGGTCGAGGGGACGGCGACGCTGCTGGTGCCCGCGCTGGAGCGGCCGGCGGCGCTAGCGTCCGGCACCGGCGCGCTGGCGCTGGACGTCCGCCCCTGGCAGGAGACCGACGACGCCGTCGCGCTGGCCGCCGCGCTGCTGCCGGGCGCGCGCCGGGTCGGGCTGGACGACCAGATGTGGGCCGAGAAGGCGCTGCGGTTCCGCGCCGCGATGCCCGCCGCCGAGCAGGTCGCCGCCGGCGCCGTCCTGTCGTCGCTGCGGTCGCGCAAGTCCGCGGACGAGGTCGCCCTGCTGCGCGAGGCGGCCGCCGCCATCGACCGCGTCCACGCCCGCATGGGGGAATGGTTGCGGGCCGGGCGCACCGAGGCCGAGGTCGGCCGCGACATCGCCGCCGCGATCCTCGCCGAGGGGCACGAGTCCGTCGACTTCGTCATCGTCGCCTCCGGGCCCAACGGCGCCAGCCCGCACCACGAGACCAGCGACCGCGTCATCGCCGCGGGCGACCCCGTCGTCGTCGACATCGGCGGCACGACGGCGGCCGGGTACTGCTCCGACTCCACCCGCACGTACGCCGTCGGCCGGCCCGCGGACGAGTTCCGCACGGCGTACGACGCGCTGCGGACCGCGCAGGAGGCCGCCGTCGCGCACGTACGGCCCGGCGTCACGGCCGAGTCGGTCGACGCGGCGGCGAGGGACGTGCTGGTGGCGGCCGGGCTGGGGGAGTACTTCATCCACCGCACCGGCCACGGCATCGGGCTGGAGACGCACGAGGACCCGTACATCGTCGCCGGCAACACCACGCCGCTGGAGCCGGGCATGGCGTTCTCCGTCGAGCCGGGGTTCTACCTGGCCGGGCGGTACGGCGCGCGCATCGAGGACATCGTCGTCACGACCGACGACGGTGTCGAGGCTTTGAACCGGCGGCCACGAACCCTCATGATCATGGATACGTGACCTTGCGGACATAACGCCGACATCGCCGCGCGCGAGGGTGGTCCGCGGACCCCGTCCCGACCACCCCGAGGAGCGACATGGCGCCCACCCCACCGTCCGACGCCGAGCTCGACGTCATGATCCGGGCCCGGCTCGCCGCGGTCGGCATCGACCTCGACCAGCTGCCGCCCGGCACGGATCCCGACCCGGAGACCGGGGCGCCCGGCCAGGCCGCCGTCCTGGCGTCGCTGCGCTCGTTCGCGCGCAGGTCGCTGGCCGAGCTCAGCGCCTGGGTGCCGCCGGCGCCGTCGGGCACGCCCGCCGACCAGGCCGTCGAGCTGTCGCAGCAGGCCGCGCCGATGCTGTACCCGTCCATCAGCACCGCCTGGCGGGACGCATGAGCGCCGGCCCGCAGGACGTCCACGTCGATCGCCGCTCGTTCGTCGCCCGCATGGCCGTGCTGTCGGCCGGCGCGGCCGTCGCCGGCACCGTCGGGCTGCCCCGGGTGGCCTACGGCGGGCCCGCCGCCACGACGGGGCGCACCGGGCCGCATCCGGACGCGTACACGCCGCCGCGCCCGGAGGCCCTCGCCGACCCGGCCGAGCTGACCGTCGCGGAGGCGGCCTACCTGCTGCGGGCCGGGACGCTGCGGCCGGAGACGCTGCTGGAGGCGTACCTCGACCGCATCGCCGCGTTCGACGGCACATACCAGGCGTTCAACCTGGTGCTGGGGGAGCAGGCGGCCGCCGCGGTGCGGGCGCTGCGGCGCGGGCACTACCACGGGCCGCTGCACGGCATCCCGCTGGCGATCAAGGACAACTACTACACGTCCGGCGCGCTGACCACCGCGAACTCGTTCGTCTTCGCCGATTTCGTCCCGCCGTTCGACGCGACCGCCGTCGCGCGGCTGCGGTCGGCCGGCGGCATCGTGCTCGGCAAGACACAGATGGGCCCGCTGGCGACCACCCGCGCGACCACGCCGTCCGGCGTCGTGACGACGGTGAACGCCTGGACCCCGGACGACCCGTCGACCAACCCGGGCGGCTCGTCGACGGGGACGGCGACCGCCGTGGCGGCGCGGCTGGCGACGTCGGGCATCGGGACGCAGACCGGCGGCTCGATCACGGCGCCGTCGAACGCCCAGAACCTCACCGGCCTCAAGCCGACGATGGGCCGGGCGTCGCTGTACGGGATCGTGCCGCTGACGTATTCCCGCGACCACCCCGGCCCGCTGGCCCGCGACGCCAAGGACGCGGCGATCATGCTGGCCGCGATGGCCGGCCCGGACGCCGCCGACCCCCGCACGCAGGGGCTGCCGCCGGTGCCGGACCTCGTCGCCGCGGCCACACCGGTCTACCGCGGGAAGCGGCTGACACTGCGCTGGCCGACCCGCATCGGCGTCGTCCCCGGCTACACGTCCGGGTCGAGCCCGGCGGCGGCGGCGCGCCGGGAGTTCCTGTCGACCCTGGCCGGCGTTCCGGGGGTCTCCGTGGTGGACGTGACCCTGCCGGACGAGTGGGACCTGCTGACCGGCCGCTTCAACGACGTCCGGCTGCCGGAGCGGTCCGAGCCGTTCGTGCCGTACCTGCGCCAGGACCTGCGGCTGTTCGGGGTGTCGCTGACCAGCTGGCTGCAGGGCGCGCTGATGGGCGCCGACGAGTACGTGACCGGCCAGCGGGCCAAACTGGTGCTGCTGACGCGGGTGCTCGACTCGCTGTTCGCCCAGTGCGACGTCGTGGTGCAGACGTCGCCGGTGCCGTTCGACATCGTCGGGCTGCCGGAGCTGGCGTTGCCGATCGGCTTCTCCGGCGGCCTGCCGATCGGCGCCATCCTCGGCGGCCTCCCGTACGCCGAGGACCGCCTGCTCGCCGTGGCCGCGGCCTACCAGTCGCTGACCGACTGGCACTGGCGGCGCCCGGCCGACCCGGTGGGCGCGGCCAGTGCCCGTGGTCCGGCCGCTGCCGCCCGTCCCCGGCTGACGGCCGACGAGGCGGCCGAGCAGTCGCAGTGACCGGCGGGCGCCTGGCCCTCAGCCGGCCTCTGCGCGTCGGGGGGTGACATCAGTGCCAACCTTGGCGCTGGTGTCACCCGCCGCAGCAACACCGCCCGCTCCAGCCCGATCACCGTCCGGGCCAGCGTCGACTTGCCCGACCCCGACTCGCCGACCAGCCCGAGCGTCTCGCCGCGTCGCAGGTCGAAGGAGACACCGGCGACGGCCTGCACGTGGCGCCGGCACGCTGCGGGCACGGGCGCGCGCTCTGGCACGCTGTCGTTGCTGCGGCACGCCGCCGTCGCTCAGTCGCGGCGCCGACGACTTGGCGGGCCGCGCCGCCGCCCTCGGCCGGCCTCTGCCCGGCGGGGGTGACATCAGCGCCAACCCTTGGCACTGGTGTCACCCCCGCGGCAACACTGCCCGCTCCGGTACGGCGTCGGCGCGGGTCAGCGCGCTCAGCCGGCCGGCGGGATGTTCTGCGTGAACCGGAAGACGTTCTCCGGGTCCCAGGTGCGCTTGACCTCCTGCAGCCGCTGCCAGGCGCCGTCGGAGAAGGCGGACCGCACGATCTCGGGCGTCGAGCCGGAGGGGAGGAAGTTCAGCACGCCGACCGGCCGCGTGTGCGCCGCCAGCGCGCCGAACCCGTCGTCGAGGCGCTGCTGGACTGCGGCGCGCTGCTCCGGCGTGGCGGCCAGCGCGTTGGCCGCCGCGATGTACGGGGTGTCGCGGTGGGAGAGCGGGCCGTCCTGCTCCTTCGCCGCGGCACCGCCGAGGTGGCGGATGTCGACGCCCGGGACCGGCGAGCCCGGCGCCACCAGCTCGAGCAGCCCGTCGATGGCGGCGTCGGTCAGCCCGGCCACGCCGGTGCTGCGCCCGGCCGTGGGCATGGGGTCGGTGGGCTCGCTGCCGGACAGCGCCGCCTCGAGGTACGTCTGCGTGCGGAAACCGCCCATGAGAGGGTCGCCGAGCGCCGCACGCAGCGGCTCGAGCGCCGACCCGTCGTCGCCGGCGATGGTGGCCCGGAGGGCGGCGACGTGCTGGCCGCGCAGCGGCTCGGGCACCGCCGGGATGGGCGGGAACGTCATGACCATGACGGCGGAGGTGACGTCGTCGGAGACCTGGCCGGTCCAGTCGGCCCACGCCCGCAGCACCTCGGCGGCCCGCGCGCCCGGGTAGAGCAGCGAGCCGTTGTGCACCGCCGGCAGGTCGTAGAGCTGCACCTCCAGCGACGTGACGACGCCGAAGTTGCCGCCGCCGCCCTTGAGCGCCCAGAGCAGGTCGGGGTTCTCGTCGTGGCTGGCCCGCACCAGCGAGCCGTCGGCCGTGACGACGTCGGCGCCGACCACGGTGTCGGCGGCGAAGCCGAACCGGCGCATGAGCAGGCCGATGCCGCCGCCCAGGGTGTAGCCGACGGCGCCGACGGTGGGCGCGGTGCCGGACAGCCCGGCCAGCTGGTGCGGCGCGGCCGCCTCGAGGACGCCCCGCCAGCGGGCGCCGGCGTCGATGCGGGCCACCTTGCGCTCGGCGTCGACGTCGACCCCGGTGAGCCGGGTGACGTTGAGCACCACGCCGTCGTCGTTGGGCCGCACCGCGCCGTGGCCGGAGGACTGCACCGAGAACGATACGCCGTTCTCGCGCGCCAGCCTGACCGCGGCCTGCACGTCGGCGGCGGTCTCGGCCACCACGACGACCGCGGGATGCTGGTCGATGGCCAGGTTCCACGGCTGCCGCACGTCGTCGTAGCCGTCGTCGCCGGGCGCGTAGGCGCGGCCGGTGAGGGTCGAGCGGAAACCGTCGAGGTCGATCATGTGACTCTCCATCCAGTGCGTGAGCTCGGTGCCCGGGACCAGTCTGCCGGTCGGGTCCGACAACGGGACGGATGAAGCCGCGGGGATGTGACAACTAGCTGGTCAGAGCCGTCACGGCGGCATCGACGTCGGCCTCCGTCGAGTACAGGTGGAACGACACCCGCAGCCGCCCGTCGCGCACCGCCGCCCGCACCCCGGCCGCCGCCAGCCGCCGCGCGGCGCCGGGCACGTCCACCGACACGATCGCGGAGTCGCCCGGCGGCAGTCCCAGCCCGGCCCGGAACCGGTTCGCCAGCCCGACGTCCCAGTCGTGGACGGCCTCGATGGTGACCGCCTCCAGCAGGTCCAGCGCCGGCGCCGCGCCGACCCACGAGAACCAGGCCGGCGACAGGTCCAGCCGCCGCGCGTCGGACGCCAGCCGCAGCGGCGGCCCGTAGTACGACCCGTGCGGATCGTCGCCCGCCCACCATCCCGACTGCGACGGCACCACCCGCGACCGCAACTCCGGCGTCGTCACCAGGAACGCCGTACCCCGCGGCGACAGCTGCCACTTGTAGCCGCCGGCCACGAGGGCGTCGAATCGACCCGCGTCGATCGGCAGCCACCCCACCGCCTGGGTCGCGTCGGCGACGGTGACCGCGCCGGCCGCCCGCGCCGCCGCCAGCACGCCGTCGACGTCCGCGATCACCCCGGTCGCCGACTGCACGACGCTGAACGCCACGACGTCGACGCCCGGCCGCACCGCCCCCGCCAGGCCCGCCGCCGGCACCGTCCGCACCTCGACGCCGCGGTGAGCCTGCGCCAGCCAGGGGAACAGCAGCGACGTGAAGTCCTCCTCGGGCGCCAGCACGACCGTCCCGTCGGGCACCGACGCCGCCAGCAGCCCGACCAGCTGCGACACCTGCGCGCCCGTCGTGACGTCGGCCTCGGCCACCCCGACCAGCCGCGCGAACGCCGCCCGCGCCCGCCCCGTCGACTCGCCCCAGCCCTCCCACGACACCCGCCCGCGCCGCCACTCGTCCAGTGCCGACTGCAGCGCGTCCCACGCCGTCGACGGTGGCAGCCCGTAGCTCGCGGTGTTCAGCCAGCCAGGCTCGGGGTCGAACAGGGAGCGCGCCGCGGCAAGGTCCATGCCGACATCGTGCCAGCGTGGCGCGGACGGGGTGCGGTCCGGGCGGCCAGTAGAGTGCACACGTGGAGGACATCGACAGGAAGATCGTGGCGTTGTTGATGCGGGACGGCCGGATGAGCTACACCGATCTCGGCAAGTCCACCGGCCTGTCCACGTCGGCCGTGCACCAGCGGGTCCGCCGGCTCGAGGAGCGCGGCGTCATCCGCGGCTACTCCGCCGTCGTCGACCACGAGGCGGTCGGGCTGCCGCTGACGGCGTTCATCTCCATCAAGCCGATCGATCCCAGCCAGCCCGACGACTCGCCCGACCGGCTGGCGGGCGTGCCCGAGATCGAGGCCTGCTACTCCGTCGCCGGCGACGAGAGCTACATCCTCAAGGTCCGGGTCGGCCGCCCTGCCGATCTCGAGGACCTGCTGGCCCGCATCCGCTCGTCGGCGAACGTGACCACCCGCACCACCATCGTGCTGTCGACGCCGTACGAGAACCGCCCGATGACGGCCTGAGTCAGGCCTGGCGCCGGCTCGGCAGCAGGTTGCGGACGGCGAGCAGCAGGTAGCCGGCCGTCACCAGGCCCACCAGCAGCGCGACCAGGTGCAGGACGGGCGACCCCGTGGCCGCCAGGCCGCCGGTGAGCCCGCCGCCGCCCACGGTGCCGCCGGTGATCGAATTGCCGTTGTACATGGTTGTCCCCCGAGATGTCGTGATGTGCGGATGGGTCAGGAGCGGGCCGGTACCGGCTGCGCTCCCACGTGGTGCCACGTCGCCTGCCGGCGCCGCAGCACGTCCAGTGCGGACCTGATGAGCACGGCCTGCAGGAACAGGTCGTAGGCCCACTCGATCACCAGCGGCGCGGCCAGCAGCCGGGCACGGACGCCGGCGTGCCAGACGGTGACGACGCGCTCGGCGACGAACACCAGCCCGATGGCCGTCCAGAGCGGGTGGAACCCGAACCGGCCGGTGGCGACGAGATACGCGGTGAAGGCAAGATACAGCCACATGGCCAGGACGCCGAACGCCATGCCGGCCTGCTGCAGCGCGTACGGCAGCGTCACGCGGGTCAGTCCGTAGGCGCGCAGGTTCTCCAGCGCGCCACGCTGCCAGCGCAGCCGCTGCCGCCACAGGTCGCGCCAGCTCGGCATGACCTCGGTGACGACAACGCAGTCGCGCGGCGAGACGCAGCGCAGGCCCATGGTCTTGATGGCCAGCGTGATCTCGTTGTCCTCGGTCAGCGCGGCGGTGTCGTAGACCTGCCCGCGCCGGCTCTGCAGCCGCCGCAGCACGTCCACGCGATGCAGGGTGGCGGTGCCGGTCAGCACGAGCGCGTCGCCGCCGCGGCGGCCGATCTGGCGCTGGTAGCGGGCGTACTCGCTGCGCTGCAGATCGCCGAGGAGCCCGGCGCCCGGTTCGCCGAGGAAGATCCCTCCGACCGCGCCGACGCCGTCGTCGGCCTGCAGCGTCTCGGCGGCGACCTCCACGAACCGCGGCGTCAGAGTCGAGTCGGCGTCCATGACCAGCACGAGGTCGGTAGGACGCAGCCGGGCCAGCAGCTCAGCGAGCACCTGATTGAGCGCGCCGGCCTTCTTGTGCGTGTTGCCAGCGGTCTCGACGACCTCGACGCGGCGATGGGCGCGCGCGACCTCGACCGTCGCGTCGGTGCAGTTGTCCGCCACGACGACGACGTGGTCGGGCCGGCGGGACTGAGCCCGCAGTGAATCGAGAGCCGCACCGATGCGGTGCTCTTCGTTGTGCGCTGGAATGAGCACGGTGATCCGGACATCCGGCACACCGGCATAACGCAGGCCATTGCCCACGACGATGAATCCCCCCGATAATGCGGGCCGGATGCCATGCGAAAATGCACGGCATCCGGCCCGATTGCCCCCCTTACCGCCAGCAGCAAAAGCGCTCGGCGGCCGATGTTGCTCTTCGAGATTAGCCCGGGTGGGCGGGACGCGCATCTCGAAACGCCGTGCGGTCATCACGTCGTGCCTGGTGACAGCGGTCGATCGTCACCGGGAGTGACCTCCGGCGCTCAACTTCCAGGTAATCCGGTCACCATGGGTGACGGCAATGGAGAAAATGTGTCCGGCGTCTCACCGACGGAAGAGAAAAGCGTCAGCTGAAGGCGCTCTGGCCCGTCAACGCCTGACCGATGACGAGCTGATGCACCTCGCTGGTGCCCTCGTACGTCAGCACCGACTCCAGGTTGTTGGCGTGGCGCAGTACCGGGTATTCCAGTGTGATGCCGTTGGCGCCGAGAATGGTGCGGCACTCGCGGGCGATCGCCAGCGCTTCCCGGACGTTGTTGAGCTTGCCCAGGCTGACCTGTTCCGGCCGCAGCAGACCATCGTCCTTCAGCCGGCCGAGGTGCAGCGCGAGCAGGTAGCCCTTCTGCAGCTCCAGCGCCATGTCGGCGAGCTTGGCCTGGGTGAGCTGGAACGCGGCGAGCGGGCGGTCGAACACCTCGCGCGTCTGCGCGTACGAGATGGCCGCCGCCAGGCAGTCGCGGGCCGCGCCCAGCGCGCCGAACACGATGCCGAAGCGGGCCTCGTTCAGGCACGACAGCGGCCCGCGCAGGCTCGACACCTCCGGCAGGACGGCGTCGGCCGGCAGCCGGACGCCCTCGAGCACGAGCTCGCTGGTCACCGACGCACGCAGCGACAGCTTCTTGCCGATCTTGGGCGCCGAGAACCCGGGCGTCCCCGCCGGGACGAGGAAGCCGCGCACCTTGTCGTCGTCGGTGCAGCGGGCCCAGACGACGGCGACGTCGGCGACCGAGCCGTTGGTGATCCACATCTTGGTGCCGTCGAGGACCCAGTGATCGCCGTCGCGGCGGGCCCGGGTGCGCATGCCGGCCGGGTTGGAGCCGAAGTCGGGCTCCGTCAGGCCGAAGCAGCCGATCAGCTCGCCGGCCGCCATGCCCGGCAGCCAGCGCTGCTTCTGCTCCTCGGACCCGAACTTCCAGATCGCGAACATCGCCAGCGACCCCTGCACCGACACCAGCGACCGGACGCCGGAGTCGCCGGCCTCCAGCTCCATGCAGGCGAGGCCGTACGAGACGGCGTTCGTGCCGGCGCAACCGTACCCGGTGAGGTGCATGCCGAGCAGCCCGAGCTTCCCGGCCTCCAGCGCCAGGTCGCGGGCGGCGTCCGAGGACAACCCGGACTCGTACCAGTCGCCGATCGACGGGCGGACGCGGTCATCGACGAAGTGGGCGACGGCGTCGCGCAGGTCGCGCTCCTCCTCGCTGAGCAGGTGATCGACGCTCAGCAGCTCCAGGGGCGAGGTCATGTCACTCCTTCTCGGCCAGCTCGACGGCGGCCGTCTCGATGTGCTGCTCGCCGAGCAGCACGTGGCTCGCGGCACTGCCCAGCGGCACGAAACTGTCGTGGCTGGCGACCCGGGCGATGCGGCCGTCGTAGCCGGACTCCACCAGCGCGGTGACGACACCCTCGCCGACGCCGCCGGAGTGCCGGGTCTCGTCGGCCACCAGCACCTTGCCGGTGAGGTTGGCCTCACGGACGATGTCCTCGACCGGCAGCGGCGCCAGCCAGCGCAGGTCCAGCACCTGGGCGGCGATGTCGCGCTCGGCCAGCCGCTTCGCGACCCGCAGGCTCATCGGCACGCCGTTGCCGAACGTGACGATGGTGAGGTCGGCCCCGGCGCCGTGCACGCGGGCCCGGCCGATCGGCGCGTGCTCGCCGGAGTCGGCCGCGAGCCACTCGCCGTCGCCGTCCTCGTGCAGGTCACGGGTGTGGTAGAGCGCGATCGGCTCGAGGAACGCCGACACCGTGCCGTCGACGGCGGCCGCGGCCAGGCAGCTGCGCAGCATGGCCGCCGCGTCGTCGCCGCGGGACGGGCAGGCGACCACCAGGCCGGGGATGTCGCGCAGCACCGCCACGCCGTTGTCGTTGTGGAAGTGCCCGCCGAAGCCGCGCTGGTAGGCGAGCCCGGCGATGCGGACGACCAGCGGGTTGCGGTACTGCCCGGTGGAGAAGAACGCCAGCGACGCCGCCTCGCCGCGCAGCTGGTCCTCGGCGTTGTGCAGGTAGGCGAGGTACTGGATCTCCGGGACGGGGACCAGCCCGGCCAGCCCGGCGCCCAGCCCGAGGCCGAGGATCGACTGCTCGTCCAGCAGCGTGTCGAAGACCCGCGCGCGGCCGTGCTTGCGGGCCAGGCCGCGGGTGACGCCGTACACGCCGCCCTTGCGCCCGACGTCCTCGCCGAACACGACGACGCGGCGGTCGCGCTCGAGGGCGGCCGACAGCGTCGCGTTGATCGACTCGGCCAGCGTGGCCGGCTGCTCCGCGCGGGCCTCGTCGTACAGGGCGGCGGCGGCCCGGGCGACGGCGTCGGGCGTGCGCGGGGCGAGCGGCGCGACGATCTCCGTCGCCGAACCGAGTGTGCGGGCGCCGATCAACTCGTCGGCGGCGGCGTCGACCTCGGCGCGCAGCTCGCGGTACCGGGCGATGAGCTCGTCCGGGGTCGCGGCGCCGGACCCGACCAGCGCGCGGGCGGTGCCGAGGATCGGGTCGCGGGCGTGGTCGGCGGCGATCTCGGCCGGCGTGCGGTAGCCGATCTCGGCGTCGCTGCCGGCGTGGCCGAGGTAGCGGACGGTGCGCAGGTGCAGGAACGCGGGCTTGCGCTGCTCGCGGACGTAGCCGGCCGCCCGCCGGGCCGCCGTCAGCGCCGTCCTGGTGTCGGCGCCGTCGGCCTGGACGTAGGTGAGTCCGGGCCGCGACCCGTAGGACGTCTCGATCCAGCCGGCCGGGGTCGGGACGGAGATGCCGATGCCGTTGTCCTCGCAGACGAACAGGATCGGCACCGGCAGCCCGCTGTACGCGGTGTTCAGGGCGGTGTTGACGGCACCGGCGGCGGTCGAGTGGTTCGCCGACGCGTCGCCGAACGAGCACACCACGACCGCGTCGTCCGGCCAGGCGGCTTCCACGCCGAGCCGGTGCGCGCGGTGCAGCGCGACCGCCAGCCCGACGGCGCGCGGCAGGTGCGAGGCGATGGTCGAGGTCTGCGGGATGATCGACAGCGCGGCGTGGCCGAACACCTTGTGCCGGCCGCCCGCGATCGGCTCGTCGGCTGCGCCCATGAGGCTCTGCAGCACGTCGCGGACCGGCGTGCTGCCGGGCACCTGGGCTGCCCGGGCGGCATAGAAGCCGCCCGAGCGGTAGTGCAGCAGCGCCGGGTCGCTCGGCCGCAGCGCCGTCGCGACCACGGCGTTCGACTCGTGACCGGCCGACCCGATGGTGTAGAAGCCGCGCCCGGCCGCCCGCAGCTCCCGCGCGACGACGTCCAGGTGCCGGCTGGTCACCTGGGCGTCGAAGATGCCGTGCAGGACGCCTTCGTCCTCGTCGCTCGCCGGCGCCGTGGCGGGCAGCGCCTCGATCGCCGTGAACAGCGCCTGCTCGAGCGCGGCCGGGGTGCTCACGACTCGTCGAGCCGGAAGCCGAGGTCGGCGTCGAGGTCGGCGACGTCCATCTGCGCCTTCTGCAGCCGCCCGGAGTAGTCCCAGTTCACCGACTGCCAGCGGGTGAACTGGTCGAGCACCCAGATGCCGGACTGCCGCGACCCGTTGCCCGACTTGCCGTTGCCGCCGAACGGCAGGTGCGCCTCGGCGCCGGACGTCGAGTTGTTGATGCTGACCATGCCGGCGGAGATGCCGCGCCGGTACGCGAACGCGTCGGCCGGGTCGGTCGTGTAGATGCTGCTCGACAGGCCGTAGCCGGGTGCGTTGGCGAGGTCGATGGCCTCGTCCAGCGTGCTGTAGGACGTGACGCCGACGATGGGGCCGAACGTCTCCTGGTCGAACAGCTCGTCGCCGGGACGCACGCCGTCGACCACCACCGGGTGGTAGAAGAGGCCCTTCGCGGGGTCGCCGACGAAGCCGGCGCGCGGGTTGGCGCTGGTGATGCGGCCGACCGGGCCGTGCACGGTGTGCTGGGGCTGCACCCAGCCGAGGAACTTCTCGTACCGCTCGGCGAACTTCGCGTCGAGCAGCGGGCCCATCAGGACGTCCTGGCTCGGGTCGCCGACGGCGGCCGCGTCGACCGCCGCGGTGAACCGGCGCAGGAACTCGTCGTGCAGCGACTCGTGCACGATGACCGTCCCCAGCGACGTGCAGCGCTGGCCGGCCGTGCCGAAGCCGCTGAACAGCGCGCCCTCGACGGCGAGGTCGAGGTCGGCGCTCGGCGCGACGACCAGGGGGTTCTTGCCGCCCAGCTCGAGGCAGGCCGTCTGCAGGTGCCGGCCGGTGAGCGCGCCGATCTCGCGTCCGACCTCGGACGAGCCGGTGAAGCCGACCTTGTCGACGTAGCCGAGCTCCAGCGACTCCTGCAGGCCGGCGTAGGTCTCGGCGCCGTCGGCGTGCACGATGTTGAACACGCCGTCGGGCAGCCCGCCGCCCTTGACGAACAGGTCGTGGAAGGCGTTGGAGACGACCGCGGAGTACTCGGCCGGCTTCCAGACGATGGTGTTGCCGGTGAGCAGCGCCGGGACGATGTACCAGGACGGCACCGCGACCGGGAAGTTGCCGGCGGTGATGACGGCGACCGTGCCGACCGGGTTGCGGAACGTGAACAGCTGCTTGTCGGGCATCTCGCTGGGGACCGTCTGGCCGTACAGCCGGCGGCCCTCGCCGAGGAAGAAGTCGCAGGTGTCGACGATCTCGCGGACCTCGCCGAGCGCCTCGGCGTACGGTTTGCCGATCTCGCGGGTGACCAGCCGGGCCAGGCTCTCGGCGTTCTCCTCGACGACGCGGCCGATGTGGGCGATGGCCCGGCCGCGGACCGGCGCCGGGACGTCGGCCCACGCCCGCTGGGCGTTGCGGGCGACGACGGCGGCGGCGGTGAAGATGCGCCCCGGTGCGAGGCTCACCTCGCCGACGACCTCGTCGAGGTCCGCGGGGTTGAGGCTGGCGACAGTACGGTCGCCGGGGACGGCCTGGCCGTCGACGACCGAGGTGACAGTGCGGGTCATCGGTGGTTCTGCTCCTCGGTTCAGACGTTGGCGGACTGACGGGCGACGACGCGGCCGAACGCCGCGACGGCGAGGTCGATCTCATCATCGGTCACCGACAGGGCGGGACGGAAGCGGATCGCCCGCTCGCCGCACGGCAGCGCGAGCACCTGCTCGTTCTCACGCAGGTCCGCGACGACCGCGTTCCGCGTGGCCGCGTCGGGCAGGTCGGCGGCGACCATGAGGCCGCGGCCGCGCACGTTGCCGACCGTGCCGCCGGTTTCGGCGGCGACCGCGCGCAGGCCGGCGAGGAACCGCTCGCCCTTCGGGCCGGCCGCCTCGATCAGCCCGTCCTGCTCGATCAGCTCCAGCAGCCGGCGCGACCGGACCATGTCGGCCAGCCCGCCGCCCCACGTCGAGTTGATGCGGCCCGACACCTCGAACACGTTGTCGGCGACCTCGTCCACGCGCCCGCCGGCCATGATGCCGCCGACCTGCACCTTCTTCGAGAACGCGACGATGTCGGGCTGCAGGCCGAGCTGCTGGTAGGCCCACGCCGTGCCCGTCGTGCCGGTGCCCGTCTGCACCTCGTCGACGATGAACAGCGCGTCGTGCTCGTGCACCAGTGCCTGCATGGCCTGCAGGAACTCCGGACGCATGTGGTTGTCGCCGCCCTCGCCCTGAATCGGCTCGCAGATGAACGCGGCGATGTCGTGCGGGTGCTGCTCGAAGGCGCGCTTGGCCTGGTCGAGGGCGTGCTGCTCGGCGGCCTCGACCTCGGCCAGGTGCTCCTCGAGCGGGAACGTGATGGCCGGGACGTCGATGCGCGGCCAGTCGAACTGGGGGAACCGGGCGGTCTTGTTCGGCTCGGTGTTCGTCAGCGACATGGTGTAGCCGCTGCGGCCGTGGAAGGCCTTCGTCAGGTGCATGATCTTCGTGCCCAGCGCGGCGTCGCGGCCGTGGGCCTCGTTGTGCCGGCTCTTCCAGTCGAACGCGACCTTCAGCGCGTTCTCGACGGCGAGCGCGCCGCCCTCGACGAAGAACAGGTGCGGCAGCCGCAGGTCGCCGAGGACGCGCGCGAACGTCTCGGTGAACTCGGCGAGGTGCACCGAGTAGACGTCGGAGTTGGCCGGCTTGTTCGCCGCCACGCGCGCCAGCAGCTCCATGAACGCCGGATCGTCGACCAGCCCGGGCGGGTTGCAGCCCAGCGGCGCGGACGCGAAGAACGTGTACATGTCGAGGTACCGCTTCCCGTCCCGCGCGTCGACCAGCCAACTGCCCTGGCTGGCGTCGGTGTCGAGGACGAGCTTGAAGCCGTCTGTGAGCAGGTGCCTGCCCAGAACCTCGTGGACCTCGCCGGCGGTGATGGTGAGCTGTTCGGCCACGATCGGTGAACCTCCTCGAACCCGGTACGGTGACAGAAGACGTCCCTCGTGAGGCTCGCCTTGACGTAATTCTTGCGTTGATTCGCAGTTAGGGCAAGAAGACATCCCGCTGAAGGAGGACGGTGTCGAGCCAGCGGCCGTGCTTGTGCCCGACCGCGGTCAGACGGCCGGCCTCGGCGAAGCCGAGCGCCCGGTGCAGGGCGAGCGACGGGCTCGGGTTGGGGCTCGCGGCCGCACCCTCGTCGGTGCCGCCGGTCGTGCCGCCGGTCGTGCCGCCGGTCGTGCCGCCGGTCGTGCCGCCGGCCGCGCCGTCGGTCGCGTCCCCGTGGATGCGTCGGTCCGTGCTGGCGCCGGCGGCTTCGTCGGCGGCTCGGCCCGCGCCCTCGCCGATGCCTCTGTCTGCGCCCTCGTCGACGACGACGGCGATCAGCCGGCGCACCCCGGCCGTAGCGCAGGCCTCCAGGAGTGCCGTCATCAGCGCCCGGCCGAGGCCGCGTCCCGTGTGTGCGGGGGAGAGGTAGACGGTGTTCTCGGCGGTGTGCCGGTAGGCGGGCTTGGGTCGCCACGGTGCGGCGTAGGCATAGCCCACGACCGTTCCGCCCGCGTCGGCGACGAGGAACGGCAGGCCGCGGGCTTCGAGGTCGGCCAGCTTGTCCGCCCAGTCGGCAACCGTCGGCGGCGTCTCCTCGAACGTGACGACGCTGGTGCACACGTAGTGGGCGAAGATCGCCGCGACGGCGGGCAGGTCGGCGGTGCGGGCGGGGCGGACGGTCGCGCCTGCAGATTCGCTATAGAGAACCACACCTCATTATAGTGAACGCATGGATCTCGTCGCGCTCGGCCGCCGCATCACCGATGCCCGCTTGCAACGGTCGTTGCCGATGACCGCGCTGGCCGAGCGGGCCGGCGTCAGCGCCAGCATGCTGTGGTCGGTCGAGCGCGGCCGCAAGGCGCCGACGGTCGTCGTGCTGGACCGGATCGCCCGGGCGCTCGGCACGCCGATGTCCGCGCTCCTCGACCCTGACGACGTCCCGCGGGTGATCGTCCGCCGCGCCGCCGACCACGACGTCGCCGTCGCCCCGGACGGCTGGCGGCGCACGATCCTGACGCCGGTCGTGCCGGGGGTGAACTTCGAGTGGGTGCGGACCGAACTGCCGCCCGGTTCCGCACCCGGCGAGTACCCGGCCTACGCGGCGGGGTCGCACGAGTACGTGGTCGTCGAGTCCGGCCGCCTCCACCTCACCCTCGGCGACGACGAGCACGACCTCACCGCCGGCGACTCGATCTACTTCGCCGCCGACGTGCCGCACACCTACGCCAACCCAGGGGACGAGCCGTGCTCGTACCACGTGGCCGCGCTGATCATGCGACCTCGCCACTGACCGCACGGCCCCGCCGCTGGCTCCTCGCCGTCGTCGATCGTGCACCCGCCGCTGACCAAGCCGACATCGTTAGTGGCCCAGCGGCGGAGCGACCGATCGGCCGCGGCGTCCTGGCGGCAAGTGGGCTCAGCGGACTGGGCGCCTGCGCCGCTCGACAGGCTCAGCCTGCTCCGGAGGGTAGCTCAGCCCGCTCGTCAGCCTCGGCCCGGCCGCCAGCTTCGGCCCGGCGGGTAGCTCGGCCCGGCGGGTAGCTCGGCCCGCTCGTCAGCCTCGGCCCGCTCGTCAGCCTCGGCCCGCTCGTCAGCCTCGGCCCGGCGGGTAGCTCGGCCCGGCGGGTAGCTCGGCCCGCTCGTCAGCCTCGGCCGGACCGCCAGTTCGGGCCGACCGCAGCGTGGGCCGAGGGGTTTGCCGGCCGTCCCATCGATCGATTGACGCGCCTGTGCCTGCGCTCGTGCTCAGGTGCGGCAAACTCCGAGTGACGGGGAAGACAGAGCGCTGACGGGTAACCCGCCGCCCGCAGGGGAGCGGCGGCGATAGCTCTGGAAGCACGTGAGTTCTCATTCGACGGGCATCACCCGCACTTCCGCCGCAGCCGCAATAGTGACCGGATCGGCGGCCGGGGCCGCAGCCGCCGCCGCGGCCCCGGAGGCAGCCGCGCCCGCATTCGGATTGGCAGCCGTCGCCCCGGCTGATGCGGGATCGGCAGCCGCGGGCATTGACGATCCAGCTGCGGCCGCCGCCGCTGGATCAGCGGCCGGAACCTCGGGCGCAGGAGCAGGCCCCGACTGGTCCGACCGGGCGAACGCCAGCAGCGCCCGTCCCTCCGCCTCGACCTCGGCCGTCTCGGCAACGGTGAGCGGCCGGTACGGCGTGACGGCGAGCACTCCGTCCTCGATCCGCCACCAGCCGGCGACCTCGCCGTCGACGAGGAGGGCGTGCGGCACCACGCCGTTGCGGCGGTTCATGCGCTTGCGCGACACGTCGTCGATGATGCGGGTGCGGTCGGCGTGGGAGCGGAGCACGTTGTCGAAGTCGGGCAGGAACCGGACCGGCGCCGGGGTGTCGGCCGGCGGGCGGGGCGCGTCGGGGAGGTCGAACAGCTCGCGGCCGGCTTCGTCGCGGAACACTCGCAGCGACGGGCGCAGCGGCTCGACGACCTCGCGCAACCGGGTCAGCCCGCACCACGTCTGCACGTC
This sequence comes from Jiangella sp. DSM 45060, assembly GCF_900105175.1. Lineage (NCBI taxonomy): Bacteria > Bacillati > Actinomycetota > Actinomycetes > Jiangellales > Jiangellaceae > Jiangella > Jiangella sp. DSM 45060. The sequence goes on from NZ_LT629771.1 coordinate 2,770,521, forward strand.
GGCGACCGAGGCCGGGCCGAAGGAGCCGAGGTAGCGGAGCACGAACTCGGCCGGCGACGGGGCGGGGTCGAGCGGGCGGCCGAGCCAGCGCTCGATGGTCGTCAGGCGGGTCTGGCCGCTCTGCCCCCAGACCGCACGGGGCGGCACCTGCACCAACGCCAGCAGGCCGCGCGCCGCGTGGGCGAGGTGCGTCGCCTCGACGGACGGCCAGGACGGGGCGAGCAGAGCGCCGAGCTCGGCCATGGTGCGCGGCTCGGCGTCGAGAAGCGCCCGGGCGGCCGTGGCGACGGGGGCGAGGTCGACGCCGGCGAGGGCGCGGGCGTGCAGGGAATTGGTGCGCAGGTCGGCGTCGTACAGCGGCTGCACCCACGGCCGCAGCGCCAGGGCGTCGGACGCGGAGAGGAGGTGAATGGTGCCGCGCTGCGCCGCGATGCGCACCACCGACCGGTCGAGCAGCAGGCCGGCGAGCGCGGACGGCCGGAACCCGCGCAGCCGCGACCACAGCTGGTAGTACGGCGAGAACGGCTGCTGCGCCTGCAGGCCGCCGAGATGCTCGACCACCGAGAGCACGGGACGATCGGCGCGCGCGAGCAGCAGCTGCCGGGCCAGGGTGGCGCGGCCCAGCTGGCGGCGGGTCAGGACGTCGGACATGGGGCTAGCCTCTCGCGACCCACCGACAAGGTCGCGCGGGGAGGCAGGGAGAATCGGCGAGGTGACGACGACGCTCTACCGCAACGGCCGCATCCACAGCCCCGCCGACCCGTTCGCCACTGCGATGCTGGTGGTGGACGACACCGTCGCCTGGGTGGGCGCCGAGGGCGCCGCGCGCACCCACGTCGACGCGGCCGACGAGGTCGTCGATCTGGAGGACGCGCTGGTGGCGCCCGCGTTCGTCGACGCGCACGTGCACCTGACGGAGACCGGCCTGGCCCGTGACGGGCTCGACCTGACGGGCATCGCGGGGCGGACGGCCCTCCTGGACCTGGTGGCCCAGCGGGCGAAGGAGCGCCCGGGGGAGGCGATCCTCGGCTTCGGCTGGGAGGAGGACGGCTGGCCCGACGGCGGCGCGCCCACCCCCGGCGAGCTCGACCGCGCGAGCAGCGACACACCCGTCTACCTCGCCCGCCGCGACGTCCACACGGCCGCGGTCTCCGGCACGCTGCTGGCAGCCGACCGCTCCATCGCCCGCGCCGACGGCTACGACGACGGCCTGGTCCGCCGCGACGCCCATCACCGGGCCCGCCAGGCCGCCCGGTCCGCCGTCCCCGCGGGGCGGATGGCGGAGCTGCGCGAGCAGGCGCTGCGCCACGCCGCGTCGCTGGGCATCGGCGCCGTCCACGAGATCGGCGCACCGCACATCAGCGACCCCGCCGACTTCACCGCCGTCCTCGCTCTCGGCGCCACACCCGGCCTGCCGGACGTCATCGGCTACTGGGGCGCGACGGCGGTCGGCGAGGCGCAGGCGCTCGGCGCGGCGGGCGCGGCCGGCGACCTCAACCTGGACGGCTCCATCGGCTCGCGCAGCGCCAGGCTCTCGGCGCCCTACGCCGACGCGCCGGGGGAGCGCGGCCGCGCCTACCTCGACCTGCCGGCCGCCACGGAGCACGTCGTCGCCTGTACCCGGGCCGGCATCCAGGCCGGGTTCCACTGCATCGGCGACGAAGCGGTCCGGACCGCCGTCGAGGCCATCGCGGCCGCCGCGGAGGTGTGCGGCCTGGCCGCCGTCGTCGGATCGCGGCACCGGCTGGAGCACGTCGAGATGATCGACGACCTGCTGATCGCCGAGCTGGCCCGCCTCGGCGTCGCCGCCAGCGTGCAGCCCGCGTTCGACGCGCTCTGGGGCGGCCCCGACGGCCTGTACGTCGAGCGGCTCGGCCCCGACCGCGGCGTCGCGCTGAACCCGTTCGCCGCCATGGCCCGGGCCGGCGTCCTGCTCGCGTTCGGTTCCGACTCGCCGGTGACGCCGCTGGCCGGCTGGGAGACCGTGCGCGCGGCGTCGCAGCACCGGACGCCCTCGCAGCGCATCAGCGCCCGCGCGGCGTTCTCGGCCGCGACGAGGGGCGGCTGGCGGGCCGCGCGGGTCGAGGACGCCGGTGTGCTGGCGCCCGGCATGCTCGCGTCATTCGCCGTCTGGGAGGTCCCGTACGAGCTGGTCGTCCAGGCGCCGGACGAGCGGGTCGCGGCGTGGTCGACGGACCCGCGGGCCGGCGTGCCGGGGCTGCCGGACCTCTCGCCGGACGCGCCGCTGCCGCGCTGCCTGCGCACGGTCGTCCGCGGCCGGACGGCATACACCTGGGCGTGATCGCCCGCTGATCCCCGTCACCGTCCGTACGCTGAGACGTGAATCGGTGACAGGAGGATCCATGCAGATCGACAACGAGTTCACCGTGGGCGTTCCCGTCGAGCGCGCCTGGGAGGTCCTCACCGACCTCGAGGGCATCGCGCCGTGCATGCCGGGCGCCCAGCTGACCGGTCGCGACGGCGACGTGTACAAGGGCAAGGTACGGATCAAGGTCGGACCGGTCGTGTCCGAGTACGCCGGCACCGCCACGTTCGTCGAGAAGGACGACGCCGCCCACCGCGCCGTCATCAGCGCCTCCGGCCGCGACTCCCGCGGCGCCGGCAACGCCTCCGCCCAGATCGTCGCCCAGCTCCGTCCGGACGGCGCGTCGACGGTCGTCAGCGTCGACACGGACCTACGCATCAGCGGGAAGATCGCCCAGCTGGGCCGCGGCATGATCAAGGAGGTGTCGACGAAACTGCTCGGGCAGTTCGTCGAGTGCCTGGAGGGGAAGCTGGGCGCCGCGACGGAGTCCCCGGCGGCCGAGCCGGCGGGCGGGCCCATCGCCGAGCCGGCAGCCGAGCCCGTCGAGCCAGTCGAGCCCCTGGCCGCGTCGACGCCTCCGGAATCGATGACGGAGCCGGCCGGCGAGCCGGTCACGGAACCGGCGGAGGAGCCTGCGACGCAGCCGGAGCCGCGGCCCGGCCCGCGAGCGGCGGAACCGGAGCCGTTGGACATCATGGACGTCGCCGGCGGCTCGATCGCACGGCGGGCGGTGCCGCTGGTGCTCGTCCTCATCGTGCTGGTCGGTCTGGTGCTCTACTGGGCCAGCCGCTGACCGGGTCCATGCGCCGGTTGATCGTCCGTAGTGTGGTATGTCCGTCTCGATCTTGACGACACGCCGTGAGAACGCAAGGTTTCTCGATCGACTTCAGCGTATCCAGTTGCCCGTGACCAGCGGCGGAAGGACGTTTACGCAGGTCGACCGGTAGCTTGACACCCGGCCGATGCATCCAGCAAAGTCACGAGAGTCCACCAGCGGACGAAACCGTTCGGACCGGCGGTCCGGGCGGGCGTCGCGAGAAGGGTCGAGGGGCGGTTCCTGCCACGCAGGGGCCGGGCATCCTTCGTGAGCCAGGCCCTTGCTCGCACGACCCGTCTGTACGCCGCTCGCAACGGCACGGGGTGAGACGAGGTCGGGCCCGGCCCGCCCAGTAGACAACGGTCCGCGAGCCGCATCCAGCGGCGTCCGCGGCCCGGTCCGAAGGGTGGAGCCGGGCTGCGTCCTCCGTCACAAGACGCTGGGCCAGCACCACCCCGGGCACTTCGGGCCCGGGGCGCACGTTGTACCGTCACGCGATCGGCAGCACACTTGACGGGGCCGGTCCGTAATCGGGCGCGGCCCCACCGCCAGCCGCTGGACGTCGGACGGAGCAGGACAACGTGACTCACCTGTGGCGACACGCAGGAGCCGCGCTCCTCGGCGTGTCCCTGATCGCCGCGTTCCCGCCGTACGACCTCTGGTTCGTGGCCGTCCTCGTCCCGGGTGCGTTCGCGCTGCTCGTGCGCGACCAGCCGCTGAAGCGCGTCGCCGTGCTGGGCTACCTGTTCGGCGCCGGGTTCTTCCTGCCGCTGCTCGACTGGACGGGCATGGAGGTCGGGCCGATCCCGTGGCTCATCCTGGCCCTGTTCGAGGCGGCGTTCTTCATCCCGCTGGCGCTCGGCCTGACGCTGGTGCAGCGGCTGCCCGCCTGGCCGCTGTGGACCGCGGCGGTGTGGGTCGCCGACGAAGCCATCCGCGGGCGGCTCCCGTACGGCGGCTTCACGTGGGGCAAGCTGGCGTTCTCACAGGCCGACAGCCCGATGCTCGGGCTGGCCTCGTGGGGCGGCTCGCCCGGGCTGTCGTTCGCGGTCGCGCTGGCCGGCGGGCTGCTCGCCTGGGTCGTCGTCGAGCGACGGCTCTGGCTGCGCGCCGCGGCCGCCGCGGGCGCCGTCGCCATCGTCGTCGCGCCGCTGCTCATCCAGCCGATGACGCCCGACGGCGACACCGTCACCGTCGCGATCGTGCAGGGCAACGTGCCGGCCGAGGGGCTGGCCTACAACGACGAGAAGCGCGCCATCACCCGCAACCACGTCGAGGCGACCGAGCGGCTCGCCGACGACATCGACGCCGGCCGGGTCGAGCGTCCCGACGTCGTGCTGTGGCCGGAGAACTCCTCCGACATCAGCCCGTTCCACGACGCCGACACCTACCGCGCCATCGACGGCGCCGTGCGCGCCGTGGGCGTGCCCACGCTGATCAGCGCCATCGTCCCGACCGACGACGGCCGCAACGTCCGCAACACTTCCATCCTGTGGGACCCCGAGACCGGCCCGGGCGACACCTACGTCAAGCGGCACCCGATGCCGTTCGGCGAGTACATCCCCATGCGGTCCATCGCCGAGCGCATCACAGACGCCGTCAACCAGCAGCCGCGCGACCACCTGCCCGGCGACACCGTCGGCATCTTCCAGGTCGGCGACGCCACCATCGGCAACGTCATCTGCTTCGAGGTCGCCTTCGACGGCATCGTCCGCGACGCCGTCATCGACGGCGGCCAGTTCCTCTCCGTCCAGACCAACAACGCCACCTTCGGGCGCACCGAGATGACGGAGCAGCAGCTGGCGCAGTCGCGGGTGCGGGCGTTCGAGCACGGCCGCACGGTGCTGGTGTCGGCGCTGGCCGGCGTCAGCGCCGTCGTGGCGCCGGACGGGTCGGTCCTGGACCGCGCGGAGCTGTTCACCCAGGACGTCATCGTCACCGAGGTCCCGCTGGCCGACGGCCTCACGCCGGCCACCCGCGTCGGCGCCTGGCCCGAGTGGATCATCACCGCGCTCGGTGTGGGCGCCGCCGGGCTCGTCATCGTGAACGCCCGCCGCGCACGGCGTGCCGGCGCCTCCGTCGCCGACGAGCCGCGGCCGCCCGTCGAGGCAGGAGTGCCGTGACGACCGTCCTGGTGGTCATCCCGACCTACAACGAGGCCCTGACCATCGGCAAGACCGTCGAGCGCACCCGCGCGGCCGTCCCCGGCGCCCACGTCCTCGTCGTCGACGACGCCTCGCCCGACGGCACCGGCGCCCTCGCCGACGAACTCGCCGAGCTCGACGACCACGTCCACGTCCTGCACCGCGGCGGCAAGCAGGGCCTCGGCGCCGCGTACGTCGCCGGCTTCGGGTGGGGGCTCGCGCGCGACTACGACGTCCTCGTCGAGATGGACGCCGACGGCTCGCACCAGCCCGAGGAGCTGCCGCTGCTGCTGCACGCCGTCGAGAACGCCGACCTCGTGCTCGGGTCGCGCTACGTGCCCGGCGGGCGCACCGTCAACTGGCCGTACAAGCGGCAGGCCATCTCGCGCATCGGCAACACCTACACCCGCCTGGCGCTCGGGACCGGGCTGCGCGACGCGACCGGCGGCTACCGCGCGTACCGGGCGTCCGCCCTGCGCGAACTGGACATCGACAGCGTGGCGTCGCAAGGTTATTGCTTCCAGGTCGACATGGCGTGGCGGGCCATCCGGGCCGGGTTCCGGGTCATCGAGGTCCCCATCACGTTCGTCGAGCGGGAGCAAGGAGAGTCGAAGATGGACGGCAGGATCGTGCGCGAGGCGTTGTTACGGGTCACTCAGTGGGGCGCGGTGCACCGTGCCCGGCAGCTGCGTGACCTCGTCGGAGGGAGCCGGCGGTGAGACGTTTCGGCCCGTTCGCCCTCGGCGTGATCGAGCTGATCGCGCTGGTCATGGTGGCCAACTGGGTCGGATTCGGCTGGGCGCTGCTCATCCTCCTCGGCACCAGCATCCTCGGCGTCGCGCTGCTGCGCATCGAGGGCCTGCGTGCCTGGCAGGAACTGCGCGCCGCCGCCGCCGACGGCCGCTTCCCGCAGGACGAGCCCGAATCCGTCGAGGCGTCGTCGGCGCGCATGGCCGACACCGGCGCCCGCATCCTCTCCGGCGTCCTGCTCACGTTCCCCGGATTCGTCACCGACCTCATCGGCCTCGTGCTGCTGGTCCCGCCCATCCGACGCGGCGTCGGCCGGCGGCTGGCGGCCTCGGCGTTCCGCACGTTCCCCGGGCGACGCGGACCGGGGATGGGCGGGTTGGGGCGGCCTGGGGTTCCGGACGGTTCCGGCGGTCCGGGCGGTCCCGGCGTCCAGCACGGCGTCGTCATCGAGGGCGAGGTCGTCGACACCGACCGGCCGAACGACCAGCGCTGAGCGCGTCGCGGGTGCGCCGTCAGCCGCGTTCCACCCTCCGGGCAAGCGCGTCGCATCACACCCCGGACACAGAACCGCACCCGGCCCCCGGAACCAACGGGGGACGGGTGCGGGCTCAGTGACTCGGGGCGGGAGACCGTCAGGCGGTCTTCTTGCGGCGTGCGCCTCGGTCGGCGAGGTGCGCCGCGCCGGGGATGAGGCCGGAGCGCAGCAGTTCGAGCCGCTCGTCGAGCAGCGCCTCGAGGTCCTCGATGGAACGGCGCTCCAGGAGCATGTCCCAGTGGGTGCGGGCAGGCTTGGCCGGCGCCTCTTCGGGCCGGTCAGTGGCGACGCGCAGCGACTCGCAACCGCAGCGGGGGCAGTCCCACAGGGCGGGCACCTCGGCCTCGGTCGAGAAGGTCATCTCGAAGCGGTGGCCGGCGGTGCAGCTGTAGGCGACCGTCTGGCGCTCGGCGAACTCGACGCCGCGCTCGTCCTCGTAGCTCGTCGCGCCGAGGCGGGAGCCGCGCAGGGTGGAACGCTCGGACATGTGTGAAACCCTTCCGGGGCGGTTGGCCCCTGGGACGAGACGTCGGTTCTCTACCTCGCCGTCGTGGTCATGTCGTACCCGATCACAACGACATGATGACAACGGACGGCCGGAGAGTAATGTTCCGGGTTTCCTGTGATAGTGCAATCTGGGCGACGTGATGTTCCTCACCGGTAACGTTCGACCGATCGGGGTACCTGGTTGCCGGCCGCCACGATGCCGGCCCGCAGGTCCACCCGTGACAGCAGCGCCAGCCCGGCGATGAAGAACGTCACGAGCACCAGCACCGACCACCGGTACGAGTCCGTCAACTGGAACGCCAGGCCGAACGCCAGAGTTCCGAACCAGCTCGTGCCGCGCTCAGCCGCCTGGTAGAGGCTGAAGTACTCCGCCTCCTTGCCCTTCGGGACCAGCAGGCTGAACAGCGACCGCGACAGCGCCTGGCTGCCGCCGAGCACGAATCCGATGGCCACGGCCAGGATCAGGAACGGCACCACCTGCTCGACGGGCAGGAAGAACGCGCCCCCGACGACGACGGTCCACAGCACCAGGCTGGACATGACGACGTTCTTCGCGCCGAACCGGTTGGCCAGCCGGCCCAGCGCGAGCGCGCCGCCGAACGCGACGAACTGGACGATGAGGATCGCGACGATCAGGACGTCCTCGCCGAGCCCCAGTTCCCGGTTGCCGTAGATCGACGACGCGGAGATCACCGTCTGCACGCCGTCGTTGTAGAGCATGTACGCGACGAGGAACAGCAGCGTCTGCGGGTAGCCGCGCGCGTGCCGCAGCGTCTCGCGCAGCTGGCCGAACGCCTGCCGCGTCGCGCTCCCGCCGACCCTGACGACGCCCGTGGGCGGCCGGTCGCGGATGCCGCGGTACGGGATGATCGTCCACAACGCCCACCACAGGCCCGCCGACAGCAGACTGATCCGGACGGTGTCGGACCGGCTCAAACCGAACGGCTCCAACGTCACCAGCGCGAGATTCAGCGCCAGCAGCAGGCCGCCGCCGAGGTACCCGAACGCCCAGCCGCGCGACGAGACACGGTCGCGGTCGTCCTCGTGCGCGATCTGGACCAGGATCGCGTCGTACACCACCATCGACGACCCCAGGCAGATCGCCGCGATGACCAGCAGGAACGCGCCCACCTGCCAGTTCGCCCCGGCGACGAAGACCATCGAGGCAGCCGCCGCCGACCCCGTCCACGCGAACCCGGCCATCAGGTGCCGCTTCTTCGCGGTGCGGTCGGCGATCGCGCCGACGACCGGCAGCAGCAGCGCGGACAGGATCGTCGCGAACGTGACGGTGTACGCGGCCACCGACCCGGCCGCGATCGGGATGCCGAGCACCGACAGGTCGCCACGGCAGGGATCGTCGGTGGTGCCGGCCTCGCCGCACGCCGCCGTCTCGGCCACCGCCGTCAGGTACGGACCGAACAGGACGGTCGCCGTCGTGGTGACGAAGGCCGAGTTCGCCCAGTCGTAGAAGTACCATGCTCGGTGCTCCCTGGCCCGCTCGACAGGGTCGGCCAGCGGGCCGGACGGGGCGAGTGCACGGGTCACGCGCGGACGGTATCGGGTGCGGGGCGGTCGTGGCCAGACGACACGATGTCCCGGCAGTGAACGAGTGATGAGGAGACGACGACGGTGACGGTGCGGGAGATCCGCCTCTACGGCGACCCGGTGTTGCGGACGGTGACCGATGCGGTGACGGAGTTCGGCGAGGCGAGCCGTGCGCTGGCCCAGGACCTGCTGGACACCCTCGACCTGCCCGGGCGGGCAGGCGTGGCGGCGCCGCAGATCGGGGTGCCGCTGCGGGCGTTCTCGTACGACCTCGAGGGCCAGCGCGGCGTCGTGTTCAACCCGGTGCTGGTCGGGACGGAGGGGGAGCAGTCCGGCGAGGAGGGCTGCCTGTCCGTGCCCGGCCTGTGGTTCCCGACGCCGCGGGCCGCCTGGGCCGCCGTCGAGGGCGTCGACGCCGACGGCGAGGCGGTGCGGGTCGAGGGCGAGGGCGAGCTGGCCCGCTGCCTGCAGCACGAGACCGACCACCTCGACGGCATCGTCTACATCCACCGCCTCGAGCCGTCGACGCGGCGCGGCGCGATGCGCGAGATCCGCCGCAGCGCCTGGTTCAGCGCCTGAACCTCCCATGACCGGCGACGAGGACGACCTGCGGCCGGACATCGCGGCGGCCCGCCTGCTGATGCGCCTGACCTCCGGCGGCGGCCGCGAGCTGCGGCGGCTGGAGTGGGTGCTGCACGACGACGAGACCGTGGAGCGTCTCGCCACCGGCATCCACGGCCGCGGCGTCGGGCTGCTCGCGCTGACCGAGCGGCTGCGCGAGCGCATCGCAACGTCGGCGGCCGCGGACGGCGCGGGGATCATCGAGCAGATCCGCCGGCTCGGCGCGCTGCACGAGACCGGGATCCTCACCGACGAGGAGTTCGCCACCAAGAAGGCCGAGCTCCTGCGGCGGCTCTGATCAGGCCGGCTTCCATTGGTTGCGCGACTCCAGGACGTCTCGAAGCAGGTCCGCGCGGTCGGTGATCAGCCCGTCGACGCCGAGGTCGAGCAGCCGCCGCATCTCGGCCGGCTCGTTCACCGTCCACACGTGCACCGGCCGGCCCGCGGCGTGCGCGGCCGCCACCGTCGCCGGCGTCACCACGGCCCGTCCGCGGAACGTCGCCGGGACCTGCAGGCAGTCGACGCCGCGGAGGAGGGTGCCGGCGAACCCGCGCAGGCCGGGCGTCGACGCGGCGGCGACGAACGCCGCGATCAGGCTCTGCCCGGCCGACGACGCGACGGGGGCGGCGAGGCGGCGCAGCACGGCCCGGCGGCGGGCGTCGGAGAAGGAGGCGACACAGACGCGGTCGTGGGCGCGCGTGCGGTCGAGGACCCGGGCCAGCGGCGCCACGGCGCCGGGCGCCTTCACGTCGATGTTGACCCGCAGCGACGGCCAGCTGCCCAGCACGTCCTCCAGCGCCGGCACCGGTTCGACGCCGCCGATCAGTGCGCGGCGCACCTCCGACCAGGGGAGCTCGGCGACGGCGCCGGTGCGGTCGGTGACCCGGTCCAGCGTCGCGTCGTGCAGCGCGACCACCACTCCGTCGGCCGTCGCGTGGACGTCGGTCTCGATGTAGTCGTAGTCCAATTCCACCGCCGCCGCGAAGGCCGCCATGCTGTTCTCGAGGCCGTTGAGGGAGAATCCGCGGTGGGCCAGCGCCAGCGGGCCGGGACGGTCGAGGTACGGATGGATGCCGGCCACGAGGCCAGGCTAACCGCCGGGGGAGACGACGTGAGCGACGACATCGACCTGCGCGACGCGGTGCTGCGGTGGCAGGCGGGCTGGGTGACGGCGCGCGACTACCGCAGCGATGTCGACGGCGACGTCGTCACCGTCCGCATCGGGCTGCCCGAGCGCATCACCGACACGATCCTGCTGACGGACGACCCCGAGCGGTATGCCGAGGCGGCCGCCGGGATCGGCGAGCCGAGCCGCTGGCTCGTCGCCCCGACCACCGACCGCGCGCGGACGGAGTCGGCCGCGGCCGCCGCCGGGCTCACCGTCCACGCCCCCGAGTGGCTGATGTCGCGCCCGCTCGACGACCACCCCGCCGGCGACGCCCCCGACGGGTACGAGCTCTGGCTGAGCGGACGCCGTCCGGTCCTGGTCGCCGAGGTCGTGGCGGCGGGCGGCGATCCCCGCGCGCTGGCGGCGAAGGGCCACCTCGCCCTGAGCGGCGAGGGCAACGCCGACGCCGTCGCGGACCGCATCTTCACCGTCCCCGCACACCGGCGGCGCGGGCTCGGCGCCGTCGTCATGGGGGCGCTGACGGCGGCGGCGCGCGAGAGCGGCGCGCGGACCGGCCTGCTGGTGGCGTCGGCGGAAGGGCGCAAGCTCTACGAGCGGCTCGGCTGGACGGTCGAGGCGGAGATGACGGTCGCGCACTGGTCCGGCCACGCGTCGCCCGGGCCGACCGGCGACCCGTTAGAGTGATGCCGTCGCGACTGGCGCAGCGGCCCGGGTGACCGGGCACGGGTGGAACCGACCACCGGGGAGCGGACGGCCGTGGCACCGCGCGCCTGGGTGCCCGGGAGACACCGACATCGAGAGGACGTGGCTCTCGCCATGACCACGAACGCCCGCCCCGCGCTGCAGTCCGCCGACCCCGAGGTGGCCGCGCTCATCACGGCCGAGGAAGAGCGGCAGCGCCAGACGCTGAAGCTGATCCCGTCCGAGAACTACGTGTCCACCGCGGTCCTCGAGGCCACCGGCACCGTGCTCACCAACAAGTACTCCGAGGGGTACGCCGGCCGCCGCTACTACGAGGGCCAGCAGGTCATCGACCAGCTCGAGACCCTCGCCGTCGACCGCGCGAAGGCCCTGTTCGGCGCCGACCACGCCAACGTCCAGCCGTACTCCGGCTCGCCCGCCAACCTCGCCGTCTACCTCGCCACGGCGCAGGCCGGCGACACCATCATGGGCATGTCGCTGCCCATGGGCGGGCACCTGACGCACGGCTGGAAGGTCTCGGCCACGGGCACCTGGTTCCGGCCGGTCCAGTACGACGTGCGCCGCGACACCGGCCGCATCGACCTCGACCAGGTGCGTGAGCTGGCGCTGGCCGAGCGGCCGAAGCTGATCTTCTGCGGTGGCACCGCCATTCCGCGCACCATCGACTTCGCCGGCTTCGCGGCCATCGCCCAGGAGGTCGGCGCCGTCCTGGCCGCCGACATCGCCCACATCGCCGGCCTCGTCGTCGGCGGCGCGCACCCGACCCCCGTCGGCCACGCCGACATCGTCACCACGACGACGCACAAGACGCTGCGCGGCCCGCGCGGCGCGATGATCCTCACCACCGAGGAGTACGCCAAGCCCGTCGACAAGGCCGTCTTCCCCGGCCTGCAGGGCGGCCCGCACAACCACACGACAGCCGGCATCGCGGTGGCGCTCGGCGAGGCGGCGCAGCCGGAGTTCAAGGACTACGCCCACCAGGTCGTCGCCAACGCCGTCACCCTCGCCGACGAGCTGCTGGCCCGCGGCTTCGACCTTGTCTCCGGCGGCACGGACAACCATCTGATCCTCATCGACCTCACCTCCAAGGGCGTGGCCGGCAAGCCCGCCGCCAAGGCGCTCGACCTCGCCGGCCTGGAGACCAACTACAACACCGTCCCGTACGACCCCCGCAAGCCGTTCGACCCGTCCGGCCTGCGCATCGGCACCCCCGCCCTGACCAGCCGCGGCATGGGGGAGGCGGAGATGCGCGAGGTCGGCCGCTGGCTCGACGAGGTCGTCACCGCGGCGGCCGGCTCCGACGCCGACGCCCTGGACGGCGTGGTGGCGCGGGTCCGCGGCGAGGTCACCGAGCTGACCGGCCGCTTCCCGACCCCCGGCCTGGACGGCTGAGCCTCCTCCGGCCGGGCCTGCTCCCGCTGGTCTCTTCCGGCTGGTCTCTTCCGGCTCGTCTTGGACGCTCGGGCGGCCGCTCCTTCGCGGGGCGGCCGCCCGTTTCCATGCGCCGCCGCCGCACCACCAGCCGCCGCACCACCAGCCGCCGCACCACCAGCCGCCGCACCACCAGCCGCCGCACCACCAGCCGCCGCACCACCAGCCGCCGACTCAGCGCTGAGCCGCCGACCGCACCAACGCCAACTCCGGGCCACCGTCCAGCCGGAACCCGACCCCACGCGTCGCCCGGATCGTCACCGACGCGCCGGCCGCCCGTAGTTTGCCGCGTAATCGCTTGATCACCGACTGCACCGCCGCCGGCCCTGCGAAGTACGTGCCGCCCCAGGCGCGCTCGTGCAGCTGCTCGTACGTCCACACCTGCCCTGGCCGCCCGGCGAGGCAGCTCAGCACCTTGAACTCGTACGGCGTCAGCGGGAGGCCGTTCCCGCGCCACGTCGCCTCGTGCCGGGTGACGTCGAGGGTCAGCGAGCCGACCCGGACCACGTCGTCGCCGGTCGGGGGCGAGCCGGCGAGGTGAGCCGGAACGGTGACCTCGGGTCCGGCTCCGGCGAGGCGGCGCAGGAAGGTGCCCGCCACGCCGGCGTCGGGCGCGAGCACGAGGATGCCGGTGCCCTCGAACTGCCCGGCGATGCGGGCCCGCTCGTCCGGGGAACTGGTGATGCACACGACGACCGGTGCCGGTTCAGTGCGCATGGCTGCCGTCCGCGGTGACGGGCTCGTGGTCGTGGTGGTGCCGGAACATGTCGGGATCGATGGGCATCGATGCCGTCCACAGCGTGTCGAACAGCAGGCTGAGCGCCCCGCACAGCTCGCGGCTGCGCACGATCAGCGCGACGACCCCGCCGACGCCAGGTGCGAACAGCGGCATCAGCACGGTGTGACCGTCGAACACCGCGAACTTCATCGGCAGGTCGCCGTGGAAGACGCGGGCCTCCTCGCCGGCCTCGATCCACGCACCGATGTTGTCGGCGACGGACGGATGTCGCATGAGCCCGTGGTCGTAGACGGCCCGCGCCCGGACGCCGCGGGAGAGCGCGTCGAGCTCGGGCTGGTTGCTGCCGCCGAGCTGGACCGGCCGGCGCACCACGATGTCGATGGACTGCTGCGACGACGCGTGCAGCCGGTCGAACCGGTCGCCGACCAGTTTCGGCGTGCGCAGGATCTCGACCAGCTCGCCGTCGCCGCCCGCGTTGGCCTCGAACCTGCGCATGAGGTCGGGCAGCGCCGACTCGACGTGCCGTTCTCGCTCGCGTTGCTCCTCCCGCCCGCGTTCGAGCAGGCCGCCGAACGCGACGTCGGGCGCGGCCGGCTGGAACCGGCTGCTGTACCCGGCGCCGGCGTCGACCAGCCCCTTGTCGACCAGCGAGCGCAGGATGAGGTACACGCTGCTGCGCGACGTGCCGGTGAGGTCGGCAATGGTGCCTGCGGCCAGCGGTGACTGTTCGAGCAGGCACAGGTAGATGCGAGCCTCGGTCTTGGTGAGGCCCAGCTCCTCTAGGAGCGATTCGGTGTTCACACGCGCCTCCGGGGGTGTCGGGCGTGCCGGGATTGCGCCAATGGTTACCCCGCGTGACCCATCGCGTCAAACACGTTGTACAAGTTGTGGACGACATTCTCCGATTGCCCGCGAACTGCCCCGATCGTGACCCCGAAAGCGCCCCTTTCCGTTCGTAAGGTCGGTTCCAACAACGGGCGTCGTAGGAGGTCAGAGCGATGAGCAAGCAGGTGCGGCTCGGAATGAGCGTGGCGGGTGCGCTGGCGCTCGCGGCCGCGTTCCTCCCTGCCCCGGCGGCGACGGCGGCAGCTGCGAGCCCGGCGCCACGCGCGGTCGCGGCCGCACCGGCCGACGACGAGCCCGCGACCATCGAGCCGCGGTTGCGCCGCCAGCTGGACGCCGCCGACACCGCCGAGCTGTGGGTCCGGTTCGACGACGCGGCCGACCTCACCGAGGCGGCCGCCGTCACCGGCTGGGCCGAGCGTGGCGCCGCGGTCGCGCAGGCGCTGCGGCAGACCGCCGAGAGCAGCCAGGCCGACGTCCGTGCCCGGCTCGACGCGGAAGGGGTGGAGTACGAGGCGTTCTGGGCCACGAACGCCATCCGCATCCCCGACGGCACCGCGAGCCTGGCCGCCGAGCTGGCCGCGCAGCCCGAGGTCGACTCCCTGCACCCGGCCCGCGCCTACGAGCTGCCCGACCCCGCCACCACGCCTGCGGCGCAGGCGCGCGCCACCGCGGCCGCCGTCGAGTGGGGCATCGCGAACATCAACGCCGACGACGTCTGGGACCAGTACGGCGCCACCGGCCAGGGCATCACCGTCGCCAGCATCGACTCCGGCGTGCAGTACGACCACCCGTCCCTGGTGGGGCAGTACCGAGGCGCCCAGCCCGACGGCAGCTTCGACCACGCCTACAACTGGTTCGACGCGCGGGGGGTGTGCGACGGCGCGCCGTGCGACGACCACGGGCACGGCACCCACACCATGGGCACGATGGCAGGCGACGACACGGGCGGCAGCGCCATCGGGGTCGCGCCGGGAGCACGCTGGATCGCCACCAACGGCTGCTGCACCGACGAAGCGCTCATCGCGTCCGGCCAGTGGCTGCTGGAGCCGACCGACCCGCACGGCGAACACCCCGACGCCGGCCGCCGGCCGCACGTCGTCAACAACTCGTGGGGCAGCGAACTCCCGTCCACCGACCCGTTCATGGAAGACATCAGCCGCGCCTGGGCGGCGTCGGGCATCTTCGCCGTCTGGGCCAACGGCAACCTCGGCCCGCGCTGCCTGACGTCCAGCTCGCCGGGCAGCCGCACCGTCAACTACTCAGTCGGCGCCTACGACGTCACCGACGCCATCGCCGGGTTCTCCGGCCGCGGCACCGGCCAGGACGGCGAGATCAAGCCGAACCTGTCCGCGCCCGGTGTCGACGTCCGGTCCGCGTGGCCGGGCGACGGCTACGTCGACGCCGACGGCACGTCCATGGCGGCGCCGCACGTCGCCGGGGCCATCGCGCTGGCGTGGTCGGCGGCGCCCGCGCTCGTCGGCGACGTCGAGACCACCATCGACCTCCTCGACGGCACCGCCCGCGACACCCCGGCCGACGAGTGCGGCGGCTCCGACGCCGACAACAACGTGTTCGGCGAGGGCCGCCTCGACGCCCTCGCGCTGCTCGATTCCGCCCCCGTCGGTGAGACCGGAACGCTGGTCACGACGGTCACCGACGCCGGCACCGGAGACGCCGTGCCGGGCGCGCTCATCACCGTCACCGGGCCAGTCGAACGGGAACGGACCACCGGCGACGACGGCGCCTACACGGTTCCGCTGCGGGTCGGCGACTACGAGGTCACGGCGTCGTCGTTCGGCTACGTGCCGCGCACGGAGTCGGTGCACGTCGCCGAGAACGAGACCGCCACCCTCGACCTCGCGCTGGACCGGCAAGACACCGTCACGGTCAGCGGCCGCGTCACCGACGGCTCCGGGCAGGGCTGGCCGCTGTACGCGCGGGTCACGGTCGACGGCATGCCCGGCGGCACCGTCTACACCTCGCCCGACGACGGCCGCTATGCCATCGAGGTCCCGGTGGGCGCGTCCTACACGCTGTCCGTCACGTCCGAGTACCCCGGCTATCAGCCGGCCACCAGCACCGTGACCGCCGCCGACGACGTCACCGCCGACGTCGCCCTGGCCCGGGTGGCCGACCGGTGCACCACCCCCGGCTACGCGTACGCCTACACCGGCGGCGGCGCCGACTTCGACCACGGCCTGCCCGACGGCTGGACCGTCACCGACGGCAACGGTTCTGGCGAGGTGTGGGCCTTCGACGACCCCTACGACAAGGGCAACCTCACCGGCGGCAGCGAAGCGTCGGCCAGCGTGCAGAGCCCTGGCCTGGGCCTCTACATCGACACCACGCTGACGACGCCGGTGTACGACCTCAGCGACGACCCCGCGCCGGCCATCGGGTTCCGGCAGGCGCTGATCCAGCTCGGCGACATCGCCGACGTCGACGTCAGCATCGACGGCGGCGCCAGCTGGCAGACGGTGCTGCAGCAGACCCGCGTCGACGAACGCGACGGCGCCGAGAAGGTCGTCCCGATCCCGCAGGCCGCCGGTCAGGCCGCCGTCCAGGTGCGGTTCCACTACCACAACGCCCGCTACAGCTCGTACTCCTGGCAGCTCGACGACGTCTATGTGGGCAGCCGCGAGTGCGTCCCGGTCGACGGCGGCCTCGTCGTCGGCGCCGTCACCGACGCGAACACCGGCGCACCGCTGACCGGAGCTCAGGTCGCTGACGCCGCGGCGCCGCTCGACCCGGTCCGGTCGGTCGCGACCAGCGGCGACCCGGCACTGGCCGATGGCTTCTACGCGCTGTTCGCCGCCGGTGCGTCGCCGCGGCTCACGGCGGGTCTGGGCCGGTACGCCGACGGCGAGGCGGTCGTCGACATCGCCGCCGGGGGAGTGACCCGGCATGACATCGCGCTGGCGGCCGGACGGCTGGAGGTGTCCGGGGGCATCGAGACCTCCCTCGAGCTGGGCGGCGCGGACGACCACACCGTCACGCTGACCAACACCGGCACCGCGCCGGTCGCCGTCCAGCTCACCGAGCGGCAGGGCGACACCACCATCCTGCGGCCCGACGGCAGCACCGCCGGCCGGGCCGAGATCGCCGCCGCGCCGGGCGCGCCGATCCTGCGGGTCGAGGGCGAGGCGTCACCGCTCGGCTACGACCCGGCCACCGACGGCCAGGCCGACCGGTCGCCGGCCGCTGTCCCGTCCTCCGGCGACGGGCCGTGGACCGACCTCGCGGCTTACCCGATCCCCGTTCTCGACAACGCGGTCGGCGAGCTCAACGGCCGGCTGTTCTCGGTCGGCGGCATCGGTGGCAGCGGCGTCCTCGACTGGGTGAGCGCCGGCTGGTCGTACGACCCCGCCACGCTGCGCTGGGAACCCATCGCCGACCTGCCGGAGGCGCGTGAAGCGCCCATGGGCGCGGTCATCGGCGACCTGTTCTACGTCACCGGCGGACGGTGGAGCGACCAACGACCCAAGAGCGACACCTGGGCCTACGACCCGCACACCGACCAGTGGACCGTCCGGGCCAACGCGCCGATGCCGGTCTACGGCGCGGGGCGGGCCGTGCTCGACGACCAGCTGTACGTCGTCGGCGGCTGCGACAACAACTGCGGACGCGACTCCGTCTACCGCTACGACCCGTCGACCGACACGTGGGCGACGCTGGCGCCGTACCCGATCACGACGTCGCGGCAGGCCTGCGCCGGCATCGACGGCCGGGTCTACTGCACCGGCGGCATCCAGCGCGACAGAAGCATCAGCGACCACACCTACGCCTACGATCCCGCCACCGACACCTGGACGCGGGTCGCCGACCTGCCGGCGGCGCGCTGGGGGATGGCCTACACCGGCGCGTCCGACGAGCTGATCGTGGCCGGCGGCTACGACGGCAGCGCCATCACGAACGAGAGCTGGGCCTACGACCCCGAGACCGACGCATGGCTCGACCTGCCGGCGCCGGCGCACGTGCTGTACCGCAGTGGCAGCACGTGCGGCCTCAACCGCGTCGGCGGCAGCGACCGCACCGGTTTCTTCCCGGTCACCACGGTCGACCAGCTCCCCACCTACGGCGACTGCCGTCCGGCCGACGTGCCCTGGCTGACGGTCGACGGCGGCGCCGCGACGTTGGCGCCGGGCGAGTCGACGCAGGTCACCCTCCGCGTCGCCGCCGACGTCGCGCAGCCGGGGACGTACTCGGGCGGGGTCTGGATCCGCGAGGACACGCCGTACGCGGTCGCCCCGGTCGACGTCTCCCTGACGGTCGACGTACCTCGCCGCTGGGGCGCCGTCGTCGGCACCGTTACCGCACCTGCCTGCGGCGACGACGGGGCGGCGGACGGTGACTCGGCGGCGGACGGCGACGCTGCACCGGTCCCGGGAGCCGGCGTGCTCGTGGACGGCCGCAGCACCGACGTCACGCTCCGCACCGACCGCGACGGCCGGTTCCTGCGCTGGATCGACCGCGCCGAGATGCCGCTGACCCTCACCACCACGGCCGACGGCTACGCGACCGACATCCGCCGGGTCCGGCCGCCCACCTCGGGACCGTCGGTGGTGGACATCGAGCTCGCCTGCGAACCGTAGCCCGCCGGGCCCGTCAGTGCGCCGACCCACCACTGACGGGCCCACCGCACCGACGCCCGCTGTGCAGACGCCCACCTCACCGAGCCGCCCCGCCTCACCAACGCCCGCTGCGCTGATGCCCGCCCGCTGACGTCCACCTCTCCGACCCGACTCGCGTCACCGACGCCCCTCACTGACTCAGGCCAGTTGGCAGTCGGTGACGCGGGTCGGTGGCGCGGGTCGGGTCGTGGCGGCGCGTCGGCGAGCCAGCCGGAACGCCACTCCGATGGTCCCGCAGCGCCCCGATGCCGGACCCCGACGGACTCTTTCCGGGCAAGAAACTCTACAGTTGCCAGATCGGAAACTCAGGGGCTAGAGTTTCCACCATGGAAACCAACGAGCACGCGTCCCAGCCGACGCCGGAGCAGGCGCGCGCCGCACTGGCCGACGCCGACGAGGTGAGGACGTCGGTGGCGGCGTTGTCGGCCACGCCGTGGCCGGTGTGGTTCGTCGTGGCGATCACGGCGATGTTCGTCGTGCTGCCGATCGCCCTCGGGGGCATGCTGGCCGAGCCCGACTGGCTGATGCCGCGGTGGGCGTGGCTGGTCACGATGCTCGCCACCGAGGTGGTGTTCGTGGCGCTCTTCGCCGTCGCGGCCAGGAACTGGCGGGCCAAGACCGGAGTGGCGCTGCGGCTGGACGTCCTGCCGAAGTGGGCCACCGTCACGGCGGCAGCCGGCCTGCCGCTGGTGGTCGTCGGCGCCGCGTACGCGTTCCGCGACACCAGGCAGCCGCTCTGGCTGTTCGGCGCCGTCGCGGTGGGGGTCGCCCTGTCCGTCGGCTTCCATCTCTGGTTCGTGCGCCTGCACGGGAAGGCGTCGTGAGCACCAACGCCGCCGACCCGCTGAGTGGCTTCAACGCCACGATCCACGCGCCCAACCGGCTGCGCATCTGCGCTCTTCTCGATGTCGCCGGCGAGGCCGAGTTCGGCGTGGTGCAGGAGCAACTGGGCGTGTCGGCGTCGGTGCTGAGCAAGCACGTCACGGTCCTCATGGAGGCCGGCTACGTCGAGCAGCGCAAGGCGGTCCGCGACACCAGGCAGCGGGTCTGGCTGGCGCTGACCCGGCAGGGACGCGCGGCGTTCCGGGCGCACCAGGCGGCCCTACGCGCGATCGTCGGCCCGTAGCGACGCGCGGAGATTCGGGCGCCACGCGTGGCCTTGTCCGCCCCGTGGCCCCGCGCGCCAACGGTGAGCAGAGGGGCCCATTCGCGTGGCGCACGCCGCCCGGCGTGGCGCACGATACGAGCCGGCGTCGCGCACGAACGGCCGTGAGCCGCGGGGGCCACTCGCACAGCGCACCGCACGGTGTGGCGCCGCTGCGGCCCTGCACGCGACCTGGCGTGGCACACCAGCGCCGCCCGGCCGGGGTGCGCGGCGAGTTGGGAACCCGCGCGGCCGGCGTGCGTCGAGCACGAGGCCGTCGGCCAGCGCGAGCGCTCGACCAGCGCGAACGCTCGGCCCGGGCAAACGCTCGGCCGGGGTGAACGCTCGGCCAGCGTGAACGCCCCGCCGCGGCGTCAGCCGAAGGGCGCCGCGTGCAGGCGCTCGGCCTCGGCGGCGTCGAGGGAGCGGGCGGCGAGCCAGGCAGCACCGGCCGCGGCGTCAGCCGAACAGCGCCGCGTGCAGGCGCTCGGCCCCGGCGGCGTCGAGGGAGCGGGCGGCGAGCCAAGCGGCACCGGCGGCACCGTCCAGCGCGACCCCGACGGCGGCCGAGGGCCAGGTGGCGGCGAGGCCGGAGCGGACCAGCCGGGCCAAGGGCGTGTCGGTGGTCAGCAGCGATCCGGCCAGCACGATCGGCGTCGCGTCGCCGGCCGTGCGGACCATCGAGGTCTGGTCGAGCAGGGTCGCGGCGGCCGCGGCGATGAGACGGTCGGCCTCGGGGTCGACGCCGGCGTGGGCGGTCACCAGTGGCGCCAGCGCGGCCAGGGCGACCGGCGGCTTGGCGTGCACCGCCAGGACGAGATCGGACACGACCTGCCGCGACGCCGGGTCGAAGTCCGTCGCACCGGTCAGGGTCTGCAGGACGGCCAGTCCCAGCGGGCCGGGCCGGGTGTGCCGGTCCAGCGCGGCCAACGCCACCTGCACCGCCGACCGCCCGAGGAAGAACCCGGACCCGAGGTCGCCGAGCAGCCAGCCGTGCGCGTCGATGATCTGCGCCGGCCGCCGGTCCGTGAACCGGGCTGCCAGCGACCCCGTCCCGGACAGCACCAGGGTCCCGTCCGGCGACGGCGTCCCCGCGACGAAGGCGGCCACGGCGTCGGCAACCACCTCGTAGGGGCAGGTCAGGCCGGCCGCGGCCCATCGCGAGGCCAGGGCAGAGGCAACCTCGGGCCGGTTCAGATTGTTGTCACCCGCCGACGCGATGACCGCCGCCCGGACGGATGCCGGGGACACCGTCGCCAGGGCCGCCGAGACGGCCGCCGACACGGCGTCCAGCGCCTTGTCCCGCGCGTGCGACGTGAGGTTGGCGCCGTCGGCACGGCCGGTCCCGAGCCGGCGCCCGGCACGGTCGATGACGACCGCCCGGGTGGACGTGCCGCCGATGTCCAGGCCGAGTGCGAGCGGCCCGCCGCTGGCCTCCGTCATCGCCACAAGAATCCTTTCCGCCCGGTCTCGCCCAGGCTGCAGCTGGGTCACGCTTCCGAAAACTCTCGCCAAACCCTTGACATCCGGCCATGGGTAGAAAGAATTCTCACCACTACGGCTCTGAGGGTCGCAGACGAAACTGACTACCACGCCGGGAGGTCGTGTGGCGGAAGGGACACTACCCACCGCGGAAGTGCCCGAGGCCGGGTCGCCCGCCGATTCCGTGCTGATGCGGATCCGGGCCGCACTGCCCGACCTGCCCGCCGCGTTGCAGCGGGTGGGTGAGCAGGTCCTGTCCGCGCCCGCCGTCGTCGCGAGGGCGACGATCCTGGAGACGGCCGAGCGGAGTGGGACGTCGGCGGCGACGGTGACGCGGTTCTGCCGCGCGCTGGGCCTGCCCGGCTACGCCGACCTGCGGCTGGCGATGGCCGAGGAGACCGGCCGCTCGTCCGCCGTCGCCGGCTGGGAGGTCGACATCGGGCGGGAGATCCTGCCGACGGACTCCCTCCAGGAGATGCTCGACCTCATCACCACCGCCGACCTGCGGGCGATCCAGGAGACCGCCGCCCAGCTGGACCTCACCGAGGTCGAGAAGGCCGCCGACGCCATCGCGGACGCCGGCCGCGTCGAGGTGTACGGCATCGGCGGCAGCGCGCTGGTCGCGGGCGAGATGCAGCTCTGCCTGCACCGCATCGGCATCCCGACGTGGTCGTGGAGCGACGTCCACGTCGGCCTGACCAGCGCCGCCCTGCTGGGCCCGAGCGACGTCGCCATCGCGGTGTCGCACTCGGGCGCCACCTACGAGACGGTCGAGATGCTGTCGGCGGCGGGCAGCCGCGGCGCCACCACCGTCGCGCTGACGAGCTACCGCAACTCCGCGCTCGCCGAGGTCGCCGACATCGTGCTGACGACGGCCATCCACGAGACGACGTTCCGGCCCGACGCCCTGGCGGCCCGGCACCCGCAGCTGATCGTGCTCGACCTGATCTACGTGGCGGTCGCGCAGCGGCGGTACGAGACGACGGGCGTCGCCCTGAACCTGACCGCACAGGCGGTCAGCGCGCACCGCGCGGTCAGCCCCGAGACGGCCCGAGCACTGAAGAAGGAGCAGCGGTGAACGACGTCAGCGCGGCCGCCTACCTGGCCCGGCTCAACGAGATCGTCGACAACGTCTCGACGACGCAGCTCGACGGGGTGCACCGCGCGGCGGACATCGTCGCCGCGGCGGTGCGCGCCGGCGGAGTGGTGCAGGCGTTCGGCACCGGGCATTCGCAGGCGACGGCGATGGAGATCGCGGGGCGCGCCGGAGGGCTCATCCCCACCAACCGGATCGCGCTGTCCGATCTGGTGATGTACGGCGGTGAGGCGCCCGAGAAGATCCTCGACCCGCGCACCGAACGCGACCCGTCGCTGGCCCAGCGGCTCTACGACCTGGCCCCGATCGAGGCACAGGATGTGTTCGTCATCGCCTCGAACTCGGGCATCAACGGTAGCATCGTCGGGATGGCGCAGGTCGCCCGTGAGAACGGGCACCCCGTCATCGCCATCGCATCCCTGGAACACGGCGCGCACGTGGAGTCGCGGCACCCGTCGGGGCGGAAGCTCACCGACCTCGCCGACGTCGTCCTCGACAACGGCGGGCCGTTCGGCGACGCCGTACTGCCGCTGCCGGGAGGCGGCGCCGTCTGCGCCGTCTCGTCCATCACTGCGGCACTCCTCGCGCAGTTGCTCACGGCGGAGGTGGTCCGCCGGCTCCTCGAGGCCGGCGACACCCCGCCCGTCTATCTCTCCGCCAACGTCCCAGGAGGAGACGTCCACAACGACGGCCTGCTGCAGCGGTACTCGGGCCGGATTCGTCGTGGTGGCTGAGGGATCGCCGGACCCACACACCATCAAGTCCAGGAGAGGTTTCACGATGTCCAGCAGCATCGAACGCACCCCTGCGGCGGCCGGAACGGACCGCCGGACCTTCCTGCAACGCGTCGCACTCACCGGCGTGGCCCTCGGGCCGGGCGCCGCCTTCCTCGCCTCCTGCGCGACGGGCGGCGGCGACGACGATGACGACAACGCGTCGCAGGCCCCGACGGGCGACGTGTCCGAGGACAACCCGCTCGGCATCCCGACCGACCAGCCCCTGCAGATCTACATCTTCGACGGCGGCTTCGGCGACGCCTACGCCACCGAGCTGCACGAGCCGATGTTCAGCGAGCGCTGGCCCGACGTCACCATCGAGCACAACGCCGCCGTCGACATCGGCGCCGAACTGCAGCCGCGCTTCGTCGCCGGCGACCCGCCGGACTTCGTCAACAACTCCGGCGACGGCCAGATGGACACCGCGACGCTGGTCTCCGACGGCCTGCTGTACGACCTCACGCCGCTGTTCGACGCGCCCAGCTGGGACGACCCGAACGTGACGGTGCGCGACAGCCTGCTGCCCGGCACCATCGAGGCCGGCACGTTCAACGGCACCCCGTACGTCCTGAACTACGCGTTCACGGTGTTCGGCACCTGGTTCAACAAGACGCTCATGGACGAGAACGGCTGGCCGGTGCCGACGACGTGGCAGGAGATGATGGACGTCTGCGCCGACATCGCCGCCACCGGCATCGCGCCGTGGGTGTACCAGGGCGTCACGGCGCCGCGGTACATGAACTGGCCGCTGCTGTCGATGGCCGCCAAGCTGGCCGGTCCGGAGATCCTCATCGCCATCGACAACCTCGAAGAGGGCGCCTGGGGCCACGAGGCGGTCAAGGAGTCGGCCGCCGCCATCCGCCAGCTGGCCGAGAACAGCTACTTCCTCCCCGGCGTCGAGGGCATGGAGTTCCGCGACGCGCAGGGCCTGTGGGCGCGCGGCCAGGCGGTGTTCTGCCCGTCGGGCTCCTGGCTGGAGAACGAGGAGGCCGACGCCATCGCCGAGAACCCGACGTTCGAGCTGGCGATGATGCCCGACCCGCTGCTCTCGCCCGATTCCGTCATGCCGCTCGAGACCGTCCGGGCCACCGCCGGCGAGCCATACATCATCCCCGCCGACGCGAAGAACCCGCTGGGCGCGATGGAGTACATGCGCGTCATGCTGTCGATGGAGGGCGCCCGCGGCTTCAGCGAGCGGGTCACCAGCCTCACGTCGGTGGCGGGGGCGTCGGACGGCGTGCAGATCGACGCGCCCGGGCTGGCGTCGGCGCAGGCCGCGCTGCAGGCCGCCGGCGACAACGTCGTCAACTGGTTCTACCCGAGCTGGTACCCGACGATGGAGAACCCCGGCATCGACCAGAACACGGCCGCGCTGCTGCGGGCCGAGATCACCGTCGACCAGTGGGTGGAGCAGAACGAGGCGGTCACGGCGTCGATCCGCGACGACGACTCCATCGTCAAGCAGACTCGCGAGTCGTAGGAGCACGGGCATGCGGCACGGCAAGTATCCCTTCATCCTGGCCTTCCTGCTGCCACCGGTCGGGATCTACGCGATCTACATGCTGTCGCCGTATCTCCAGGCCATCTACATCTCGATGACCGACTGGAGCGGCTTCACCTCGACCCAGACGTTCATCGGGTTCGACAACTACGTGGAGATGTGGCACGACGACCAGCTGCGGACAGCGTTGCGCAACAACCTGATCCTGGTGCTCGTCGTGCCCGTCCTCACCCTGCTGCTCGGCCTGTTCTTCGCGTCGATGCTCAACGTCGGCGGCCGCCGGCGCGGGGGAGCGGTGACGGGCGTGCGCGGCGCGTCGATCTACAAGGTCGTGTACTTCTTCCCGCAGGTGCTCTCCGTCGCGATCATCGGCATCGTCTTCAAGTACGTATTCGCGCCGGAGAACGCCGGCGGCATCCTCAACCGGGTGCTCGGCGCCGTCGGGCTGGACGGGCTGCAACGGCTCTGGCTGGCCGAGCCGAACTACCTGATCTGGATCGTCGTGCTCGTCATGACGTGGTCGTTCGTCGGCTTCTACGTGGTGCTGTTCTCGGCGGCGATGCAGTCGATCCCGCGCGACATCTACGAGGCGGCGCTGCTCGACGGCTCCAGCCGGCTCACCACGTTCCGCAAGATCACCGTCCCGCTGGTGTGGGACACCGTGCAGGTGGGCTGGGTGTACATGGCGATCCAGGCGATGGACGGGTTCGCGACGGTGCACATCATGCTCGGCATCAACGGCGGCGTGCAGGGCGCCGGCGACGTCCTCGGCATCGCGATGTACCGCGAGGCGTTCGCCGAGTCCGACTTCGGCTACGCCGCCGCGATCGGCGTCCTCATGCTCGTACTGACCATGCTCGTCGCCGTGGTCTTCATGCGCGGCCTGCGACGGGAGAAGGTGGAGCTGGCATGACGACGACAGAGGCGCCGCCGCGCGTGTCCGATGGCAGCGGTGGCGGAGGGGGCGGCCGCGGCCGGATGCCCGGCGTCGGCGTGGGGGAGAAGGCGGTCGGCCTGCTCAACGGCGGGTTCCTGCTGTTCTGGGGGCTCATCACGGCACTGCCGCTGCTGTGGGCGATCATGTCCGCGTTCAAGACCAACGGCGAGTTCCGCGTCGACCCGCTCGGCCTGCCGTCCGGCTTCCAGTGGGACAACTTCTCGCGGGCGTGGTCGGCGGCCAACATCGGCCAGTACTTCGTCAACAGCGTCATCGTCGTCGCGATGTCGCTGACGCTGACCATGCTGTTCGGCGCGATGGGCGCGTATGTCCTGGCCAGGTACGACTTCCCGGGCAACCGGTTCGTCTACTACCTGTTCGTCGGCGGGCTGATCCTGCCGGTCTTCCTCGCGCTCGTCCCGATGTTCTTCGTGGTCCGGAACCTCGGCAACCTGCCGGTGGTGGGGCAGTTCCTCGGGCTGAACAGCTATCTGAGCCTGGCGCTGGTGTACACCGCGTTCTCGATGCCGTTCACGGTGTTCTTCCTCACGGCGTTCTTCCGGACGCTGCCGACGTCGATCGCCGAGGCCGGGATCGTCGACGGCTGCTCACACTTCACGCTGTTCTGGAAGGTCATGCTGCCGATGGCCCGGCCCGGCATGATCAGCCTCGCCCTGTTCAACTTCCTCGGCCACTGGAACCAGTACGTGTTGCCGCTGGTCATCATGCAGGACCCGGACAAGAAGGTGCTGGCGCAGGGGCTGGGCACGCTGGCCACGAGTACCGGCTTCCGGGCCGACTGGTCGGCGCTGTTCGCCGGCCTGGTGATCGCGCTGCTGCCTGTGCTGATCGTCTACATCGTCTTCCAGAAGCAGGTGCAGGCCGGGCTGACCGCCGGGGTGCTCAAATGAGTTGACCTCAACCATTGTTGAGGTACTTGACTTGTCCGCATGACGTTCGAAGCACGTACCGAAACCGATCACGGCCCGCCGCTGGCCGGCGCGAAGGAATGGACCGCGCTGGCCGTCCTCAGCCTACCGGCGATGCTCGTGATCATGGACCTGACGGTGCTGCACCTGGCCGTGCCGCACCTGAGCGCCGACCTCGCGCCGTCGTCGTCGCAACTGCTCTGGATCACCGACATCTACGGCTTCCTGATCGCCGGCTTCCTCATCACGATGGGGTCGCTGGGCGACCGGATCGGACGGCGGAAGCTGCTGCTCATCGGCGCCGCCGCGTTCGGCGTGGCATCCGTCCTGTCCGCCTACGCGACCAGCCCCGAGATGCTGATCGGCGCCCGGGCCCTCATGGGGATCGCGGGCGCGACGCTGATGCCGTCGACGCTGTCTCTGATCCGCAACATGTTCCTCGACGACCGCCAGCGCACCACCGCGATCTCGCTGTGGATGATGAGCTTCATGGTCGGCGGCTCCATCGGACCGCTGGTCGGCGGCGCGCTGCTGGAGGTGTTCTGGTGGGGCTCGGTGTTCCTCGTCGGCGTGCCGGTCATGGTGCTGCTGCTGGTGGCCGGCCCGTTCCTGCTGCCCGAGTACCGCGACCCGCGCGCCGGACGGCTCGACCTGTTGAGCGCCGTGCTGCTGCTGGCCGCCGTCCTGCCGGTGATCTACGGCATCAAGAAACTCGCGTCGGACGGGTTCGGCTGGCTGCTGGTCGCCGCGATCGCCGCCGGGCTGGTGTTCGCCGTCCTGTTCGTGCGGCGGCAGCGCTCGCTCGACGACCCGCTGATCGACATCGAGCTGTTCCGGAACCGCGCGTTCGGCGTGACGCTCGGCGTCATGACGACCGCGACGTTCGCGATGATGGGCCTGAACCTGTTCGTCATGCAGTACCTCCAGCTCGTGCACGGGCTGTCGCCGCTGCGTGCGGGCCTGTGGGTGCTGCCGATGACCGGCGCGATGATGATCGGCATGATGGCCGCGCCGCTGCTCGTGCGCTACGTCCGGCCCGGGTACGTCATCAGCGGCGGCCTGCTGGTCAGTTCCGCCGGCATCGCGCTGATGACGCAGATCGACGGCTCGTCCGGGTTCGGCGTGCTCATCGCCGGGACGTGCGTCATGGCGGCCGGGTTCACGCCGCAGGCGGCGCTCGGCACCGACCTCGTCATCCGGGCCGCGCCGCCGGAGAAGGCGGGCGCCGCGTCGGCCGCGTCGGAGACGAGCAACGAGCTCGGCGGCGCCCTCGGCCTCGCGATCCTCGGCAGTGTCGGTACCGCCGTCTACCGTTCGGGTATGAGCGATTCCGTGCCCTCCGAGCTGCCCGGCGACGCCGCCGCTGCGGCGGGCGACACCCTGGCCGGCGCCACCGCCGTCGCGGCCACGCTGCCCGACGCCGTCGGTGGCCCGCTGCTCGACGCCGCGCGTGCCGCGTTCACCGACGGGCTGCAGGCCACCGCGGTGGTCAGCGCCCTGGCCGTCCTGGCCGGCGCGGTGCTGGCGGCGGTGCTGCTGCGGCGGGTCGGTGTCGACGCCGGTTCCGGCGGGGACGCCGCGTCCGGGGACGCCGCGCGCGGGGACGCGCCGCCGTCCGCCGTCGATCCCGCCACGGAGGTGCCGGTCCGATGAGCATGGAGGTCACCGCGTGGAACGCGCTCTACAACGCGATGCACGCGCAGCAGGACACCCGCCCGTTCTCGCGCGCCACACTGCGCCGCATCTTCGCGTTCGCCCAGCCGCACCGGCGCTACCTGGTGGCGTTCACCGCGCTGAGCATCGTGACGGCGGTCCTCGCGGTGGCCACGCCGGTGCTCGCCGGCCGCGTCGTCGACGCCATCATGGAGGGGTCGTCGCAGGGCTACGTCATCGGGCTGGCGGTCGTCATCGCGGTCATCGCCGTCGCCGAGGCGGGCGTCGGCCTGGTGCAACGCTGGCTGTCGGCCAGCATCGGTGAGGGGCTCATCCTCGACCTGCGCCAGGCGGTGTTCGACCACGTGCAGAAGATGCCGGTCGCGTTCTTCACCCGCACCCGCACCGGCGCCCTCGTCAGCCGGCTCAACAACGACGTCATCGGCGCGCAGCGGGCGTTCAGCGACCTGCTCTCCGGCGTCGTCAGCAACGTCGTCATGCTGGTGCTGGCGCTCGTCGTCATGCTGGGCATCTCGTGGCAGATCACGCTGCTCGCCCTGGCGCTGCTGCCGGTGTTCGTGCTGCCGGCGCGGCGCATGGGCGGCAAGCTGGCCCGGCTCGAACGCGAGGCGGCCAACCACAACGCCGTCATGGGCACGCAGATGACGGAACGGTTCTCCGCTCCCGGCGCCACGCTGGTGAAGCTGTTCAGCCGGCCCGAACGCGAGTCGGCCGAGTTCTCCGTCCGGGCCCGGCGGGTGCGCGACATCGGGCTGCGCACCGCCATGGTGCAGTGGATCTTCGTCACGGCGTTGACGCTGGTCGGCGCACTGGCGCTGGCCCTGGTGTACGGCCTGGGCGGGTTCTACGCGCTGCGCGACCAACTCGACGCCGGCGCCGTCGTGTCCATGGCGCTGCTGCTGACCCGCCTGTACGCGCCGCTCACGGCGCTGGCCAGCGCGCGGGTCGAGGTCATGAGCGCGCTGGTCAGCTTCGCCCGGGTGTTCGAGGTGCTCGACCTCAAACCGCTCATCGTCGAGAAGCCCGACGCCCGTTCGGTGCCCGCCGGCCCGGTCGCCGTCGAGTTCGACGACGTCCACTTCAGCTACCCCGCGGCGTCCGACGTGTCGCTGGCCTCGCTGGAAGAGGTCGCCATGCTCGACACCCGCGGCGGCGACGAAGTCCTGCACGGCGTCTCGTTCACGGCGGCGCCGGGCGAGATGGTCGCGCTGGTCGGGTCGTCCGGCGCCGGGAAGTCGACCATCGCACAGCTGCTCCCGCGCCTGTACGACGTCGACTCCGGCGCCATCCGCCTCAACGGCGTCGACGTCCGCGACCTCACCACGGCGTCGGTGCGCGAGACACTGGGCATGGTCACGCAGGACGGCCACCTGTTCCACGAGTCGATCCGCGAGAACCTGCTCATCGCGCGGCCGTCCGCGTCCGACGACGAGCTGTGGGACGTGCTGCGGCGGTCCAGGTTGGAGGCCCTGGTGGCGTCGCTGCCCGACGGCCTCGACACCGTCGTGGGGGAGCGGGGCTACCGGCTGTCCGGCGGCGAGCGGCAGCGGCTGACGATCGCGCGGCTACTGCTGGCCCGGCCACGGGTGGTCATCCTCGACGAAGCGACGGCGCACCTCGACTCCACCTCCGAGGCGGCGGTGCAGGAGGCGCTCGGCGAGGCGCTCGAAGGGCGCACGGCCGTCGTCATCGCCCACCGGCTGTCGACGGTGCGGTCGGCCGACCAGATCCTCGTCATCGAGGCCGGTCGCGTGGTCGAGCGGGGGACGCATCCGGAGCTGCTCTCGGCCAGTGGCCGGTATGCGCAGCTCTACCGCACCCAGTTCGACCAGCCCGCCGCCGACCACGCGGCCGCCGACGCCACGGCGGACAACGTGCTCGCGGGCGCTGGACCGGCCGACGCTGGCCCAGCCGGTGCCGGGCTGGCCGGGGCTGGGCTGGCCGGGGCTGAGCTGGCCGACGCTGGGCTCGCCGAGGCTGAGCTGGCTGGTGACGGCGCCGGGCTTGCCGAGGCTGAGCCAACCGACGCTGTGCGGGCCGGGGCCGGGCCAGCCGACGCGGGGCTCGCCGGGCCTGGGCTCGCCGAGGCTGAGCTGGCTGGTGACGGCGCCGGGCTTGCCGAGGCTGAGCCAACCGACGCTGTGCGGGCCGGGGCCGGGCCAGCCGACGCGGGGCTCGCCGGGCCTGGGCTCGCCGAGGCTGAGCTGGCTGGTGACGGCGCCGGGCTTGCCGAGGCTGAGCCAACCGACGCTGTGCGGGCCGGGGCCGGGCCAGCCCACGCGGGGCTCGCCGGGCCTGGGCTCGCCGAGGCTGGACTGGCCGAGGCTGAGCGGGCTGGTGCCGGCGCCGGGCTTGCCGGGGCTGAGCCGGCGCGGGACAGTGGCTCGTCCGCCGACCGGCCGGTGGCAGACGACCGCCGCGCCGGCGCCGCGCAGCCCGGCGGCGGCGCGCCGCCTGCCGGCACCGGCGAGGCTCAGACCGATGCCGGCGAGGAGGTGGCGCCGCGCTGACCCGCCGATCCGGCCGGGGCGCCGGCCACCCACGACACGAACGCCTCGACGCCGTCGATCACGGCCTCGTGCCGCACCGAGCGGAACAGGTCGAAGGAGTGTTGCGCGCCCGGCAGCTCGGCGTACACGACGGGGCTTGGCGACGCTGCCCGTAGGTGCGCGACGAACTCGCGAGCGGCGCTCACCGAGACCAGCGTGTCGCGGTCGCCGTGCGCCACGAACACCGGCGGTGCCGCGTCGGCGGCGTACCCCAGCGGCGACGACACGGGCAGGTCGTCCGGGCCCATGCCGTAGTAGTGGCCGTAGTAGCCGTACAGGCAGATCGCCGCCAGCGGACGGTGCGCCGCCGCGGGCTGGTCCGGCACCGTCGCCTGCGAGCGGTCCGTCGCCGCGGGACGGGCGGCGGTCGCGGCGGGTTCGTCCGGCACCGGCGTCACGGGACGGCGGGCCGTCGCGGCGGGCTGGCCCGGCGCCGTGGGGCGTTCCGGCGCGGCCGCAACGGGCCCATGCGTCGGCGCCTGGGCGTGGTCCGGCACTGGCGACAGCGCCGTCACGGCGGCCAGGTGGGCGCCCGCGGAGCTGCCGGCGAGGATGACGCGGTCCGGGTCGCCGCCGTACTCGGCGATGTGGGCGCGGACCCAGGCCAGCACACGCTGGAGGTCGGCGAGGTGGCCGGCGAAGTCGGTGTGCGGGCGGAGCCGGTAGTTCGCGCTGACGCACACGTGGCCGCGAGCGGCCAGCCGGTACAGCAGCAGCCGGCCCTCGCGGTTCTTGTGGCCGCTGAAGTAGCCGCCGCCGTGCAGGTAGACGATGACGGGCGCGGGCTCGCCGGTCCGCGGGGCGCGGGGCCGGTAGACGTCGAGGCGGTGACGTCGGCCGGCGTCGCCGTAGGCGAGGTTCCGGGTGCGCCTGACGTCGCGGCGATGCACCCACAGCGGCCTGAACAGGATCGATGCCCACGGCGTCCGTCGGCCGACCCGCTCGGCCGCGGCGTCGCCCAGGGCCGCGGCGACGGCCGAGCGGACGGTCCGCGGCGCACCCATCGACTGCCGCGCGACGACGAGCAGGCCGGGCGCCGTCAGTGCCGCGACGCCGACGACCGCCCACGCGCCCGCCGACTCGACGTCGCCCTGCCCGAACACCAGCGCCGTCGACCCGGCGAGGAGGGTCAGGGCCAGGAACGGCAGCTCGTTGACCACCAGCCCGAGCACGAAGCTCACCGTCCCGACGACGGGGTGCCGGCGCGGCGCCGGTGCGAGCGCGGCCAGCGTGCCGAGGGCGAGGAGGAGGGTCGAGAACAGGTATCCGTAGGGCATGCCGCCACGCTAGGAACCGCGCGCCCGCCGCACCCATGACGGAAGTCACCACCCGGCCGTGAACCTCGCCGGCAGCCGAGCGGACGCCGGGTGAGCCCCGCGGGGCGCTGGCCGGCCTGGAACGCTGGCCAGCGCCACACCGAGCGGGCCCGCGAGGCCGGGGGAGGCCGGACGCGCCGGCGAAGCCGGGCGCGCCGGGTGGTCAGCCGCGGAGCTCGCGGGCGAGGTCGGCGACGCGGGCGGACCAGGTGGGGTCGTCGGCCGCAGGGCCGGTGACGGTGAGGACGAGGCGGGCGCCGTGGCCGGTGCCGTCGCCCAGTTCCCAGCGCACCCGGGCGCCGCCCGGCGTGGTGTAGGCGAGCGCCTTCGGCTCGTCGCGCTCGACGACACCGGCGGACGGGGCATCGGCGGACAGGTCGCCGCCGGACAAGTCGCCGGCGAGGCGCTCGACGACCGGCCAGGCGACCTCGGCCGGCGCCGTGAGCTGCCGCTCGAACCGCACCCGCGGCTCACCGTCGACGGTCGAGGCGACGCCGGCGCCGAGACCGAACCGGTCGACGAACGCGTCGTGCTCGGCGGCGGACGGCGACGCGGCGGTGACGGGCTCGCCGGCCAGCACCTGGCCCAGCCCGGCGAAGCACGACGCCCACCCGGACGCGAAGCTGGCCGCGCCGTAGTGGTCGTCGAACACGTGGGTGAACTCCAGCAGGCAGCCGTCGCCGTCGTCGCGCAGGGAGAACCGCAGCAGCTCGCCGCCCCAGGTGAACGCCAGCAGCCGGCCCGGCGACACCTCCACCACCTGGCCGTCGACCGCCGGGCCGCTGCCGTCGCCCCAGTCGAAGCGGACGTCGGCGCCGGCTTCGAGGGCGAACTCGAGGCGGGCGGGGAACCACTGGCTCAGGTGGCCGGGCTCGGTGAGGGCACGCCATACCTGCGCCCGCGGATGGCGGAACCGGCGCTCCATGCGCAGCACGCTGCGGTCGCCGTCGGTGTGCAGGGACTCGGTCACGATGACTCCTCGTAGAGATGTTCCAGGTCAGCGGCGCGCTGCCAGACGTCCCAGTCGATGGGACGGGCGTCGAGGGTGGCCGCCAGCAGCTCCAGCCCGGCGTGCCAGCCGGTCGCGATGGCCGCGCCGGAACCGTCGTCGTCGACGGTGTTGACGAAGACGAGTAGGCAGCCGTCGCCGTCGGGGACGAGCTCCCAGCGCAGGGTCTCGGTGCCCCACGTGTACTCCAGCAGCCGCGGCCGGTCGACGGCGACGACGCGGCCGGCGACGGGGTCGGCGGGCATGCCGAAGCGGGTGCGCTGTTCGTCGGTGGGGTGGAACCAGATGGTCGCGCCGGGGGTGAGATCGAGCTCGACGACGGCGGGGAAGCGCCAGCCGCGCAGCTCGGCAGGGTCGGTGAGGGCCCGCCACACCTTGGCCGGCGGGTGTGCGAACCGGCGCTCGAACCGGATCTCGACCCGCCCGCCACCGACCCGGCGCACGGTGCCCGGGGCGGTCACTCGTCGTCCATGGTGTCGAGGTGGCGGTCGAGGGCGTCGAAGCGCTCGGCCCACATCCAGCGGTACGGCGTGAGCCACGCGTCGATCTCGGCGAGCGGTTCGGGCCGCAGCTCGTACCAGCGCCGCTGCGCCTCGGGGCGGACGGTGACCAGCCCGGCCTCGCGCAGCACCCGCAGGTGCTTCGACGTGCCGGGCTGGGACAGGCCGACGGCGGCGGTCAGCTCGCCGGCCAGCCGGGGGCGCTCGCGGAGGAGGTCCAGGATGCGCCGCCGGGCCGGGTCGGCGAGGACGCCGAACGGTTCAGTCGCCATGTCATCGACGTTAGCCGTTCAGTTATATAACCGCAAGAGGATATACAGTCTCAGCGGAGCTGCCCCCGGATCGCGCCGGGCTGGAACGAGGCGTTGTGCACGTTGACGTAGAAGTCGCCGGGCGCGGCCAGCAGGGCGGCCAGCTCGCTCTCGGTGAGCGTCTCGGTCGTGTTCTGGTCGTCGGGGACCGCGGTGATGCAGCCGTGGCTGACGGGGTCGGGCGTCTCGAGGCCGATGACGATCGGGCCGGGGTCGGTCGGCGGGGCGATGTGGATGTGCGCCGCCGTCGCCGGTTCGATGCGGACCGCGACGAGCGTGTAGCAGAGCGTGTCGCCCCGGACGACGGCGGCGAAGGCGCCGCGACCGTCGGGGTCGCCGGGTCCGGGCCGCTCGGCGGCTCCGGTCAGCACGGTGTGCAGGGTGGTGACGTCACCACCGCCGGACGATGCGGGGACGGCGCCCGCGACGAGTGCGGCTCCGGCTGCGGTGACCAGGGCCGCGGAACGGAGGAGCCAGGTGCGCATGATGCTCTCCTTCGGGACCGAGTGTGGCGGAGGTCGCCTGTGTGGACCTCCCGTGGTTCTACGGCGCCGGCTGCCGGAGGGATTCCGCCCGGCGCGTAAATTCTCGGCGGGCATCGTCCGTTCGGTCAGTCCACGCCATACCGAACGGACGAAATTTGCGTTCCAATGCCGTCACAGCGGGCTCGACCTGGGGAAACGCGGCGTGGCGCGGCTCGTTCGCGTTGCGGCCGCGGGATAGTCGGTAGATCATCGACGAGGCAGGGTTTTCCTCCACCGGCCGGCATCGGCCGGGGAGTCCAGGGCGAGTTCAGAGACCGACGGAATCGCTGTCAGGGACGGGCGGCGAGGAGCAGGAGGATCACGATGTTGCGCCGGGACACGGAGTACGTGTTGACCTGGAACGCACAGAACCACAGCTGGCTGGTGCGGCCGATCGAACGTGACGGGAACCAGATCATGCAGATCGGCGGCGGCACCCAGATGGGCGATCCCGCCTGGGCCATGTCCGGCTGGGACGACTAGAACCGCGACGCCCGCGGCCTTCCGTCGTCCGGCGCACTCCGACGCCCCACCACGAGCCCGGCAGTACGCGACGCGGTGCCGGCTGCCCTCCGCCATGAGCGTGGGGCAGCCGGCACCGTGGCATGTGCGGCCTGTGGCCGGTCAGTCCTCCGGCAGCGGCGTCTCGCCGGCGCCCTCCGGCAGCGTGACCGCGCCGACGCCGGACTCGTCGTCCAGTTCGTCGGACGCGACCTGCAGGTCGGGGTCGGTGACGAACGCGAAGCCCTGG
Source organism: Jiangella sp. DSM 45060 (assembly GCF_900105175.1). Taxonomy (NCBI): domain Bacteria; kingdom Bacillati; phylum Actinomycetota; class Actinomycetes; order Jiangellales; family Jiangellaceae; genus Jiangella; species Jiangella sp. DSM 45060. The sequence goes on from NZ_LT629771.1 coordinate 2,805,743, forward strand.
CCCAGCGACACGTCCATCTCGGCCAGCGGAATCGTGCTGTTGTTGCCGAAGAGATCGCTCACCGCGATGCCGACGAGGGAGCCGTCGGCCCGCTCGTAGACGATGCTGAACAGCAGGTGCATCTCCGGATTCGCGGCGCCGACCAGTGCGGTCTCGTCGGTACCGGGGATCGGCTGCTCGGTGCACCGGTCGGTGTCGATCTCGCAGCCGATGTTGACGGCGAAGTCCTGGCGCGCGAACTCGTACTCGTCGGCGTAGCCCGGCCCGGTGACCGCCACCTGCACGAGACCCATGCCGTCGTCGCCCTCGACCAGCCACTCGAGCTTGGTGCCGACGTTCGTCCCGCCGCCGGTGATGCCGCTGGTCGTGGCGGGCAGGTGCTCGTGCGCAGGATCGAGGTGCTCGACGGCGGTGGCGAGCAGCAGCTGCCGCGTGGCCGGGAACCCGAAGTCGTCGCCGGGCGGTGTGTCGGCCGCGGTCGGCGTGCTGGTGGGCGCCTCCGTCGGCGTCGCGGTGGTGTCGCCCGACGGGTCGGCGGGGGCCGACGACGGTGCGTCGCCGGCGCCGCGGCCGGCCACCGGGACCTCCTCGGCCCCGAACGGCTCGCCGCCGGGCAGCGCGAACGCCACCCCGGCCGCGACCGCGACCACCCCAACGACCCCGCCGGTCAGCGTGGCCGCACGCCGCCGGCGCAGGTGCCGCCGTCCTCGCGCGAGGTCGTCCGTCGCGGTGGAGGCCATCGGCGGCTCGCCGGCGAACCCCATGCGCCGGAACCGTTCGCGCAGCTGGTCGTCCTCGTTCATCTCGATCGCCTCTCGGTCGTCGTCACGTCGTCGGTCGACAGGGAGGCGCGCAGGCCGGCCATCGCCCGTGCGGTCTGGCTCTTCACCGTGCCCGTGGTGCAGCCGAGGTCGTCGGCGGTCTCCTCCACGCTCAGCCCGCACCAGTAGCGCAGCACCACGGTGGCGCGTTGCCGCTGCGGCAGGGCCTTGAGCGCACCGACGAGCGCGTCGCTGTCCTCCAGCGAGAGCGTCTCCGGCGCGGCGGCGTCGATGCCGTCGAGCCCGATGCGCTCGCGGCGCCAGGGCCGCCGCTTCTCGTCCAGGTGCGCCCGCACGATGATGCGGCGGACGTAGGCGTCCTCGGCGCCGTCGGTGTGGATGCGGGGCCAGGCCGCGTACAGCTTGAGCAACGCGGTCTGCACCAGATCCTCGGCGGCGTGCCAGTCTCCGCACACGAGGTAGGCGACGCGGCGCAGGTACCCGCGCCGCGCATCGACGTAGGCCACGAACTCGTCAGCTCGCGCATGCCGTCTGCTCACTCCACCAACTCCTCGTGCGCTCATCCTGTCTCACCCACTAGACGGAGCGCACGGACGCCGGGTTGTCGCGGACCCGAAGAAAGATCCGGGGGCTAGCCCCACCCCAGGCCGGTACCTGGCACCAGTGAGCTGCCGGGCCGGGCCGACCAGCATGGTTGACGACCTGTTGATCACTGCTCGGAGGGCCGCCCGGTGTCTCACACCAGCTCCCGCTACTCCCGTCCACCCGTGACCGTACGGATCGCCCGCTGGAGCGCGACCCACCCCGGCCGCGCCATCGGCGGCTGGTTCGCGTTCGTCGTGCTGTGCCTGGCCGCCATGAGCGTCGCCGGCATCCAGCAGGCCAGCCAGCTCGACCTCGGCATCGGCGAGGCCGGCCGGGCCGACCGCATGCTCGACGAGGGCGGCCTCGAGGCGCCCATCACCGAGAACGTGCTGATCACCCCGGCCGGCGGCGACGCCGACGCCGCGGCCGCGGAGATCGCGGAGCGGATGGCCGCGCTGCCCGAGGTCGAGGCCGTCGGCGACCCGGTCACCGCGCCCGACGGCGACGCCGTCACCGTCCCCATCGCGATGACCGCTGACGAGGAGCAGGCCGAGGACGACGTCCAGGCGCTGCGCGACGTCACCGCCGGCGTGCAGGAGCAGTACCCGGACCTGCGGGTCGAGCAGGCCGGCGAGGCGTCGGTGATGAAGGACTTCTTCGGCCTGCTCGAGGAGGACCTCGGCACCATCGCCATGCTCAGCCTGCCGGTGACGCTGCTGGTGCTGCTGGTCGCGTTCGGCGCGATCCTGGCCGCCGGGGTGCCGGTGCTGCTGGCGATCTCGTCGGTCGGATCGGCGATCGGGCTGTACGCGCTGGCGTCGTACGCGGTGCCCGACGGCGGCACCGTCACGCACCTGGTGCTGCTCATCGGCATGGCGGTCGGCGTCGACTACTCGCTGTTCTACCTGCGCCGCGAGCGTGAGGAGCGGGCCCGCGGACGGGACACGCTGCAGGCCGTGGAGATCGCGGCCGCCACGTCCGGCCACTCCGTCGTGGTGTCCGGGCTGGCCGTCGCGGTCTCGATGGCCGGGCTCTACCTCGCCGCCGACGTCAACTTCGCCTCGATGGCCACCGGCGCCATCCTCGTCGTCGCGATCGCCGTCATCGGGTCGCTGACGGTCCTGCCCGCGCTGCTGGCCAAGCTCGGCCACCGCATCGACCGCCCGCGCGTCCCGGTGCTCTGGCGGCTGACGAACCAGCAGCGGCCGCCGCGGTTCTGGCCGGCCGTGCTGCGTCCCGCCCTGCGACACCCCGTCGCGACGCTGGTCGTCTCGGTGCTGGCGCTGCTCGCGCTGGCCGCGCCCGCCCTGAACCTCAAACTGGCCAACCCCGACGAGGCCGCGTTCCCGCGCAGCCTGCCGGTCATGCAGACCTACGACCGCCTGGTCGAGTCGTTCCCGAGCACCGGCGTCGCGCACGAGGTCGTCGTCGAGGCGCCCGCGGACCGGTCCGGTGACGTCCGCGCCGCGCTGGAGGAGCTGGCCGGCCGTACCGCCGCCGACGAGAACTTCGCGCACGACCAGGAGCCGGTCGTCGCGCAGTCCGAGGACGGGCGGTTCAGCTCGCTGCGGGTCGGCGTGCCGTTCGGGCCCGACTCGGACGACGCCGCGCGCTCGCTGGACGTGCTGCGCGACGACCTCATCCCGGCGACTGTCGGCGGGGTGCCCGGCGCCGAGACGGCGGTGACGGGCGACGTCGCCGGCAGTGTCGACTACAACGACAACCTGGCCTCGAAGCTGCCGTGGATCATCGGGTTCGTCCTGGTGCTGGCGTTCGTCATGATGACGGTGACGTTCCGCTCCGTCGTCGTCGGCCTCACCACGGTGTTCGTGAACCTGCTGTCGACGGTGGCCGCGTTCGGCGTGCTGGCGCTGGTGTTCCAGTACTCGTGGGCCGAAGGGCTGCTGGACTTCACCTCCACCGGCACCGTCGTCGTGTGGATCCCGCTGTTCCTGTTCGTGATCCTGTTCGGGCTGTCGATGGACTACCACGTGTTCGTCGTCAGCCGCATCCGCGAGGCGGCCGACCGGGGGCTGCCGATCCGCGCCGCCGTCCGCGAGGGCATCACCACCTCCGCCGGCACCGTCACCAGCGCCGCGCTCGTCATGGTGGCCGTCTTCGGGCTGTTCGCCGCGATGCGGGTGCTGGAGATGAAGCAGATGGGGGTCGGCCTGGCGGTCGCGGTGCTGATCGACGCGGTCGTGATCCGCGCGGTCGTGCTGCCGTCCGTGATGGCGCTGCTCGGGAACGCGAACTGGTGGGCGCCGCGGTGGCTGCGCCGGTCCCGTCCGTCCGCGGGCGCCGACGCCGAGCGCGAGCTCACCCGGGTCGGCTGATGTTGTGGCTGACGGCGGTCCCGGGTAGCCGCGGCGGCGGGGTTCGCGTGAGGATGGCCGGCATGGCTGACGATCTCACGACGCTGCGGGCCCGGTACGACGCCGTCGTGGTGGGCGGCGGGCACAACGGGCTCACCGCCGCCGCCTACCTCGCCCGCGCCGGCCGCAGCGTGCTGGTGCTGGAACGCCTCGGCCACGTCGGGGGAGCGGCCGTCTCGGAGCGGCCGTTCCCCGGCGTCGACGCCCGGCTGTCGCGGTATTCGTACCTGGTGTCTCTGCTGCCGCGGCAGATCGTCGACGAGCTGGCGCTGCCGATCACGCTGCGGCGGCGCCGGTACTCGTCCTACACGCCGGTCGGCGACGGCGGGCTGCTGGTCGACACCGGGTCGCGGGAGGCGACGCGGGCGTCGTTCCCCTCGGCCGCCGACCACGACGCGTGGGAGCGGTTCTACGCGATGACCGGCGAGGTGGCCCGCCGGGTCGCGCCGACGCTGACGGCGCCGCTGCTGTCGCGCGACGAGTTCCGCGCGCTGGTGGGGCCGGAGGCGTGGACGGCGCTGTTCGAGCGGCCGATCGGCGGGCTCGTGCGCTCGTCGTTCGAGGACGACGTCGTCCGCGGGGTGGTGTCGACCGACGCGCTGATCGGCACCTTCGCCGCCGTCGACGAGCCGTCGCTGCGGCAGAACCGGTGCTTCCTGTACCACGTCATCGGCAACGGGACCGGCGACTGGGACGTCCCGGTCGGCGGCATGGGCGCGGTCAGCGGGGCGCTGCGCGACGCGGCGGTGGCGGCGGGCGCCGTCATCGTCACCCGGGCGACGGTGACGGCGATCGACGCCGACGGCGGCGAGGTGGTGTTCGAGACCGCCGACGGGGTGGCGCGCTCGGTCGGTGCGGGGCACGTGCTGGCCGGCTGCGCGCCGTCGACGCTGGCCGGGCTGCTGGGGTCGCCCGGCTCGCCGGGGGAGGCGCCGGAGGGCGCGCAGCTGAAGCTCAACCTGCTGCTCACGCGGCTGCCGCGGCTGCGGTCCGACGTCGACCCGGCGGCGGCGTTCAGCGGGACGTTCCACGTCAACGAGTCGCTGACCCAGTTGGAGACGGCGTACGCGCAGGCCGCGGCCGGGTCGGTGCCGGAGCTGCCGCCGTGCGAGATCTACTGCCACTCGCTGACCGACCCGTCCATCCTCGGGCCGTCGCTGCGCGAGGCGGGCGCGCACACGATCACGCTGTTCGGGCTGCACCTGCCGGCGCGGCTGTTCCGGTCCGACCCCGAAGGCGCCCGCGCGGCGGCCGTCAAGGCGACGCTGGCCTCGCTGAACTCCGTCCTGGCCGAGCCGATCGAGGACTGCCTCGCCCTCGACGCCGACGGCCGCCCCTGCCTCGACGCGCGCACGCCGGTCGACCTCGAGGCGTCGGTCGGCCTGCCCGGCGGGCACATCTTCCACCGCGACCTCACCTGGCCGTTCGCCGAGTCCCCGGCCGACGTGGGCCGCTGGGGCGTCGAGACGGAACACCCGCGGGTGCTGCTGTGCGGGGCCGGCGCCCGGCGCGGCGGGGGAGTGAGCGGCATCCCCGGCCGCGCCGCGGCGATGGCGGTGCTCGCGGTTTGAGATCGCGCGGCCTGTGCACGGGCTGCTCATGTTGATCGAGCACCAAGGCAGACGACCTGAGATCGATCCCACCGCCTACGTCGCGCCGACCGCGGTCATCTGCGGAGACGTGACGATCGGGCCGCGGACGCATGTCTCGTACGGCGCGGTGATCGAGTCGCACGGCTCACCGGTGCGCATCGGCGCGCAGTGCGCCGTTCGTGAGAACCTCAACATCCGCAGCACCGCCCGCGACGCGGTCGAGATCGGCGACCACGTCCTGATCGGGCCGCACGCGTCGCTCAAGGGCTGCACCATCGAGGACGAGTGCTTCCTGGCGACGGGCGTGCGGATCTATCAGGGCGCGCGCATCGGCACGCGCACGGAGGTCCGCATCGACGGCATCGTGCATGTCGGCAGCGTGCTGCCGCCGCATTCGCTCGTCCCGATCAAGTGGGTGGCCGTCGGCGACCCGGCCCAGCTCTTCCCGCCCGACGAGCACGAGGAGATCGACGCGGTCCTGGCCCGGATGGACTTCGCCCAGCACGTGTACGGCATGGAGCGGCAGCCCGTCGACGGCGTCGACATGGACATGAAGGAGCTCACCCGGCGCGAGACGACCGGACTCGCCGATCATCGCGATGACCGGGAACTGCGCGACTAGCCCGAAGCACGCCGTCGTGAACGGGGTGCGCCTCGCCTACGACGACCTGGGCGCCGGGCCGGCCGTCCTCTTCGTCCACGGCTTCCTGCTCGACCGCACGATGTGGCGCGATCAGGTCGTCGCACTCGACGGCTGGCGCCGCATCGCCCCCGACCTCCGCGGCATGGGCCTGAGCGAGGCCCCCGACCGCGGCTACGGCATGAGGGTCTACGCGGACGACCTCGCGGCCCTGCTCGACGCTCTCGGCATCGAGCGGACGGTGCTCTGCGGGCTGAGCATGGGCGGCTACGTCGCGCTGGAGTTCCTGCGCAGGCATCGTGAGCGGGTCGCGGCGCTGGTCGTCATGGACGCGCGAGCGGAGGCCGACACGGCGGAGCGGAAGGCCGGCCGGAACGACCTGATCAGCCGGGTGCGAGCCGGCGGTGTCAGAGCCCTGCCGGACCACCTCGCGGCGCAGTTCCTGGCGTCGGGCGCACCCGAGGAGGCCCGAACGCGGCTGGAGGAGATGCTGTACCGCCCGCCGGCAGCGGGCATCGTCGGCGCGCTGGAGGCGATGCGCGACCGGGCCGACCGGACGTCCGGCCTGCGCTCGGCGGCGGGGTTGCCGACGCTGTTGCTCATCGGCGGTGGCGACGCGCGCACGCCGCGGGCGTCGATGCAGGCCATGGCCGATCTCGTTCCGGGCGCCACGCTCGAGATCATCTCGGGAGCAGGTCACGTCCCGCCGCTCGAGCGTCCCGACGAGGTGACGCGGCGGCTGCGTCGCTTTCTGGCCGGGCTGCGGCCTCGGCCCGCCGCATCGCGTCGCGGTAGATCGGGCCCTCCCGCACCGGAAGCGCGTTGATCAGCCCGCGCAGCCCCAGCACCGTCAGCGACGCCGCGACGTCCGTCGTCGGCAGGCCCGGCAGCCGGTAGAGCCGCCGCGCCCAGCGGGGGAGCAGCGCGACCGCCATCGCCGCCAGCCCGAGCCAGGCCGGCCGCCCGGCGACGGCGTAGCGGGCCGGCATCGGCGGGAGCGTGAGGAACCGGGCGGCGTCGCGGGCCTCGGCCGTGAGCGCCAGTTCCGGCCGGATCGACCGGTAGAACTCGGCGACCTCGGCGGCGCTGGCCGGGACGGTGCCGGGATCGAGGCCGACCAGCGCGGCGGCACGGGTCTGCTCCGCGTAGTAGCGGTCGACGTCGGCGTCGGACAGGCCGATGCGGGCCCGTCGCGCCGTCGACACGAACGACTCGACCTCGGTGACGTGCACCCAGCGCAGCAGCTGCGGGTCGTCGACGCGGAACTCCTCGCCGGTGCGGGGATCGTGCGCCCGAAGGCGGTCGTGGATGCGCCGCACCCGGCGCCCGGCCCGCTCGGCCTGGTCGGTGGTGCCGTAGACGACGGTGCCGACGTATTCGGCAGTGCGCATGAGCCGTGGCCAGCAGTTGCGCCGGATGTCGGAGTTCTGCACGACCCCGGCGACGGCGCGCGGGTGCAGCGCCTGCAGGTACAGCGCGCGGACGCCGGCCAGCCACAGCACCGGCTCGCGGTGCACCCGCCAGCTCACGCTGCCGGGACCGAACAGGCCGAGGTCGTCAGTCACGGCGGAACTCCGCGCGCCACCAGTGCTCCAGTCGTTCGACCGCGACCGGCGTGAGCCCGTCCTGCCCGAACGCGTCGATCTCGGCGCGGGTGAGCGGCCACGGCGGGCCGTCCACGGGCGGGACGTCGGCCACCATCGTGACGACCAGCAGCGTGCCGCCGGGCGCGACGAACCCGGCCACCGACGCCATAGCCGGCGGGTGGAACGGCGGCGGCATCGACTGCACCGTCATGATCTCGACGACCAGGCCGAACGTGTGCCGGAACTCCGGCGGCGGCGCCAGCAGGTCGGCCGTCCGGTAGTCGACCGGCGAACCGGGGAACCGTCCGCGTACGGCCGTCAGGGCGCTGGGGGAGACGTCGAACGCGGTGGTCGTGGCGCCCCGGGCGGCCAGGAACTCGGCGTCGAACCCCGGCCCGAACCCGACGACGAGCGCGCTGCCCGCCAGGTCGCGGCCCTCGGCCCAGTCGACCAGCAGCGGGTGCGGCGCACCGCGGTCCCACGGCACGACGGCGGCACCGTCGGCCGCGGCGGCGTAGAGGCGCTCGAACCAGCCGGTGGGGTCGTCGGCCGCGAGCGACACCGCCGCCAGCCGCCGCGCGGCCTCGTCCGGGTCCTCGATGGTCATCGGTTCCAGCCTAGGCGGCCGGTCCGCGCCTGACCACGGCGCGCCTCGCCGGTTCCGCCGCGACCTGCGTCTCGCGGTGGTGACGAGGACGCCAACGGTTGGCGCTGGTGTCACCCCGCGCGGACAGGGCCGGCAGGTCCGGGGGGACGGGCGCCGGCTGTGAGGCAGTGGACGAGGTCGAGCCGCAGGTGTCGCCGGCCAGGTGGGCTGCCGGTGGGCACGGCCGATCGCGACCAGCCCGCAGGCCGGCCCGGCGCGGTAGGAGGGTGTCGTCGCGGTGGTGACGAGGACGCCAACGGTTGGCGCTGACGTCACCCCGCGCGAATCGGGCCGGCCGCTCCCAGGGGACGGGCGCCGGCGGGGAGTCGGCGATGCGGGTGATGATCGGTGTCAGCGGAGCAGCGGGCCGGAGAGTTGTCGACGCGGTGGGTGACGAGGACGCCAACGGTTGACGCTGGTGTCACCCCGCGCGAACGCGGCCGGCCGCTCCCGAGGGTCGGGCGTCGACCGGGGGCGAGCGTTGGCCACGCGGGTGGTGATCGGTGTCAGCGGGCGACCGCGTGGCGGACGAGGTCGAGGAGGCGGCTCTGCTGCTCCGGCGAGCCGGACGTGAGCGCCGCCCCGCGGACGAGGGCCAGCAGGTCGTCGGCGGTGACGTCCGGGCGGACGGCGCGGGCCCGCTGCGCGGCCGTGAGCAGCCCGGACACCGTCGCCCGCACGGACAGGTACCAGTCGCCGTCGGCGGCGAGGGCGAGGTCGCGGGTGTGCGCCAGCTGCGTCGCCACCGCCCGCAGCCAGGCGTGCAGCGCGTCGGCCGGGGACTCCTGCTCGCGCAGCAGCTCCGCGTAGTCACGCAGCGCCGCCAACTCGTCGGCGAAGACGGCGGCCAGCAGCGCCCGGCGGGTGGGGAAGTGGCGGTACAGGGTCGCGTTGCCGACCCCGGCCCGCCGCGCGACGTCGTCGAGCGGGGCGTCCGTGCCGGCCTCGGCGAACACCTTCGCCGCCGCCGTCACCAGCGCCTCTCGGTTGCGCCGTCCGTCCGCCCGCATCGGCACCCTTCTCGTCGATGTGGGGAGCTCCCCGTGCTTCCGGAGAACTCCCCACATATGCTTTCAGACCCGATCGAGCCTACCCCGTGGCATCGATGACAAACGGCCGATGTCATCGATGCCAGACGGGCGATGCCGGTCAGGAATCGAGAAGCGCCCCTGACCAGGCCCGGCCTAGCGTGAACGGCATGGAACTGACCATTCAGGCGAGCTTCCTGCCGCACGACGACCCGGAGGCCGCGCTGGCGTTCTACCGCGACCTCCTCGGCTTAGAGGTGCGCAACGACGTCGGCTACGAGGGGATGCGCTGGATCACCGTCGGCCCGGTCGGCCAGCCCGCCACGTCGATCGTTCTCGAACCGCCGGCCGCCGATCCCGGCGTGACGTCGGAGGAGCGCCGTACCATCACGGAGATGATGGCGAAGGGCAGCTATGCCGGCATCCTGATGTCCACCCACGACCTCGACGGCGTCTTCGACCGTCTGCAGGCCGGCGGCGCGGAGATCGTCCAGGAGCCCATGCAGCAGCAGTACGGCGTCCGCGACTGCGCCGTCCGCGACCCTGCCGGCAACCTCATCCGCATCAGCGAGCTGCGCTGAGCTCACGCAGCACGGACGGACACACAGATGGAGACACGATGACCGAGGCCTCCGCGCCGCACCAGGCCGACAGCCACGACCTCATCCGCGTGCAGGGCGCGCGGGAGAACAACCTGCGCGACGTCAGCGTCGAGCTGCCGAAGCGCCGCCTGACGGTGTTCACCGGCGTGTCCGGCTCGGGCAAGAGCTCACTGGTGTTCGAGACCATCGCGGCCGAGTCGCAACGGATGATCAACGAGACGTACAGCGCGTTCCTGCAGGGCTTCATGCCGTCGCTGAACCGCCCCGACGTCGACCTGCTGGAGGGCCTGACGACGGCGATCATCGTCGACCAGGAGCGCCTGGGCGCGAACCCGCGCTCGACCGTCGGCACCGTCACCGACGCCAACGCCATGCTGCGCATCCTGTTCAGCCGGCTGGGCGAGCCGCAGATCGGGCCGCCGCCGGCGTTCTCGTTCAACGTGCCCGCCCGCAAGGCCAGCGGCGTCATGACGAAGGAGTCGGGGGAGAAGACCGTCGTCCGCGACGCCGTCTACCACGGCGGCATGTGCGCGCGCTGCGAGGGCCGGGGGAGCGTCTCCGACATCGACCTCACGCAGCTCTACGACGACAGCAAGTCGCTCAGCGAGGGCCCGTTCACCATCCCCGGCTACAACGCCGACGGCTGGAACGTCCGCATCTTCGCCGCGTCCGGCTACTTCGACCCCGACAAGCCCATCGCGAAGTACACCGCCGAGGAGCTCGACGACCTCCTCTACCGCAAGCCCACGAAGATCAAGTTCGAGAACATGAACCTGACCTACGAAGGGCTGATCCCGCGCATCCAGAAGTCGTTCCTGTCCAAGGACGTCGACAGCCTGCAGCCGCACATCCGCGCGTTCGTCGAGCGGGTCGCCACGTTCACCGCGTGTCCCGACTGCGGCGGCACCCGGCTCAACCAGCCGGCGCTGTCGTCGCGGGTCAAGGGCATCAACATCGCCGAGGCCTGCTCCATGCAGATCACCGACCTCGCCGAGTGGATCCGCGGGCTCGACGAACCGTCCGTCGCGCCGCTGCTCACGGCGCTGGGGCAGAACCTCGACTCCTTCGTCGAGCTGGGGCTGGGCTACCTGAGCCTCGAACGGCCGTCCGGCACGCTGTCCGGGGGAGAGGCGCAGCGCATCAAGATGCTGCGCCACCTCGGCTCGTCGCTGACCGACGTCACGTACGTGTTCGACGAGCCCACCGTCGGGCTGCACCCGCACGACATCCAGCGGATGAACGACCTGCTGCTGCGGCTGCGCGACAAGGGCAACACGGTGCTCGTGGTCGAGCACAAGCCCGAGACCATCGCCATCGCCGACCACATCGTCGACCTCGGCCCGGGCGCCGGCTCCGGCGGCGGCCACGTGGTGTTCGAGGGCACGGTCGACGCGCTGCGCGGCAGCGACACCGTCACCGGGCGGCACCTCGACGACCGAGCCGCGCTGAAGCCGTCCGTCCGCACGCCGTCGGGCACGCTGGAGGTCCGCGGCGCGTCGGCGCACAACCTGCAGGACGTCGACGTCGACATCCCGCTCGGCGTGCTGGTCGTCGTCACCGGTGTCGCGGGGTCGGGCAAGAGCTCGCTGATCCACGGCTCGGTGTCGACCCGCGACGGCGTCGTCGCCGTCGACCAGAGCGCCATCAAGGGCTCGCGGCGCAGCAACCCGGCCACGTACACCGGGCTGCTCGACCCCATCCGCAAGGCGTTCGCCAAGGCCAACGGCGTGAAGCCGGCGCTGTTCAGCGCCAACTCCGAGGGCGCCTGCCCGGCCTGCAACGGCGCCGGCGTCATCTACACCGAGCTGGGCTTCATGGAGACCGTCGCCACGCCGTGCGACGACTGCGGCGGCAAGCGGTTCCAGGCGGCGGTGCTCGACTACCGGCTGGGCGAGCTGAACATCGCCGAGGTGCTGGACCTCCCGGTCGGCGAGGCGCGGGCGTTCTTCTCCGACGGCGCCGCCAGGACTCCGGCGGCAGCCGCCATCCTGGGCCGTCTCGACGACGTCGGTCTTGGTTATGTCAAGCTGGGCCAGCCGCTGACCACGTTGTCCGGAGGGGAGCGGCAGCGGCTCAAGCTGGCCACCCAGATGGCCGAGAAGAAGGGCGACGTCTACGTCCTCGACGAGCCGACCAGCGGCCTGCACCTCGCCGACGTCGAGCAGCTGCTCGGCCTGCTGGACCGGCTGGTCGACTCCGGCAAGTCGGTCATCGTCATCGAGCACCACCAGGCGGTCATGGCGCACGGCGACTGGATCATCGACCTCGGGCCCGGCGCCGGCCACGACGGCGGCCAGGTCGTGTTCGAGGGCACGCCGGCCGATCTCGTCGCGGCGCGGTCCACACTCACCGGCCAGCACCTCGCCGACTACGTCGCCGGCTGATCTCGTCAGGAATCGAGAAGCGGCCCGTCCGGCACCGGCCGTAGCGTGGTGACATACCACCCGGAAGGCAAGGAGAACATCATGTCGCTGCAGGTGAGCGTGGTCATGCTCGGTGTCGAGGACATCGACCGCGCCAAGAAGTTCTACGCCGACGGCATGGGCGGCGAGCTCGAGCAGGACCACCCCGGCTTCGCCCTCGTCCGCCTGGGCGGCGGGACGAAGCTGGCGCTGTACCGCTGGGAGGCAGTGGCGGGCGACGCCGGCGTCGCGTCGGAGGGCTCCGGGTTCCGCCGCTTCGCGCTGCACTACATCGCCGACTCACGCGAGGAGGTCGACGCTGTCATCGAGGCCGCCGTGGCCGCCGGCGCCACGGCGCTCAAGCCGGCCAAGGCCGCCGAGTGGGGCGGCTACTCCGGCACGTTCAGCGACCCGGACGGTCACCTCTGGAAGGCCGCGACCAACGCGTGAACCCCGGGCGGGACGTCCCGCCCAGCACGGCCCCCACGGCGGGCCGCCCGCAACCGGGCGGCCCGCCGTTCTGTAGGCTGGCCCATTTGCTACAGCAAACGAGCGCAGGAAACGAGAAGGGACACCTTTTGCGGTTCGGACGGACTCGACAGACCATGGCCGCCACGGCTTCCGTGCTGGGACTCGGGCTGACGCTCGCCGCCTGCGGGGACGACGGCGGCTCCGGCGACGACACGATCACCATCGGCGTCATCTCGTCGTGGACGGACTACCTGTCGATGGGCTACCTCTGGAAGGACATCTTCGAGGACGAGGGCTACACCGTCGAGATCCAGGAGCTGGCCGACAACGGGCCGCTCTACACCGGCCTCGCCGACGGCGACATCGACCTCATGCCGTCGTCGTGGCCGGAGGTCACCCACGCGCAGTACATGGACGAGTTCGGCGACGACATCGAAGATCTCGCCACCTACTACGACGGCGCGGTGCTGACGTTCGCCGTGCCGGAGTACACCGACATCGACTCGATCGACCAGCTCGTCGGCAACGCCGAGCGCTTCGGCGGGCGCATCGTCGGCATCGAGTCGGGCGCCGGGCTCACCGAGATCACGCAGAACGCCGTCATGCCGCAGTACGGTCTCGACGCCGAGTACGAGCTGATCACGTCGTCGACCGTGGCGATGCTGGCGGAGCTGTCCAATGCCATCGAGGCACAGGAGGACATCGTCGTCACGCTGTGGCGGCCGTTCTGGGCGAACAACGCGTTCCCGGTCAAGGACCTGGAGGACCCGCAGGGCGCCCTCGGTGAGCCCGAGAGCCTGCACGTGCTCAGCAGCAAGGACTTCAAGGAGGAGCACGCCGACCTCGCCGAGATGATCGGCAACGCCCGCCTCGACGACGAACAGTACGGCTCGCTGGAGAATCTCGTCGTCAACGAGTACGGCGAGGGCCAGGAGGCCGAGGCCGTCGCCGAGTGGCTGGAGCTGAATCCCGACTGGGTCGAGACGCTGCAGGGCTGACGTCGTCGCCGTGCGGGCCGGGGTGTTCCGGCCCGCACGGGACCGCTGGTCCAGGCGTTATCACGTAACGCCGATAATGCACATTATGTCAAGTAGTAGTGAGGAGCGCCCGGGAGGGGCCGTGGCGCGACCCTCCCCTCGGCTGGATCTACTCGAACGGGATCGCCTCGATGCGCTCCATGTTGTCCTCACCCCAGACGCCCAGCGGCGCCATGGCGTCGTGAGTGACCGGCCGAACTCCGTGAGCGAGTACTCGACCTTCGGCGGCACCTGCTGGTGTCCGGAGCTCCTTCAGTTGCAGGATGAGCATGCGCTCGCTGATGCCTCCGACCGTCCGGCGCAGCTCGCCGAAGCGCAGCGGGGCCGCTGGCCGGCCGCACGCTGGTCACCCTCAACAGCGGGACGCCCGCGGCCGCACGCCGGTTCGCCGCCTGGGCGAGCGACCTCGGCACCGGGTATCTCGACGGCGCGAGGCCACCCTGCGGGCGCTCGGCGGCGACACCGTCCTGCTGGGCCACGAGCCCGACCTCGCGAAGTTCTACGAATCCGCCGTCGGCGCCGCGCTGCTCCCCGCGCGGTCGGCTTCTTCGCCGGAGCGGCGGCCGGTCGCACGCGTGGCATCGCCGCCGGCGCCGACTGGGACGTCGAGTTCGCCCGCGGACGCGAAGGTCGACCACGCCTGGCTCCAGCCCCTGCACGATCTGGTCCGGAAGGCGGCGGCCGCCGGTCACGGCGACGACAGCATCGCCGCCCTGACCGAGGTGCTGGGCGTCCCCTAGACGGACGTCAGCCGAGCAGGTGCGCGACGGCGTCGTCGGTGCGGCCGGCGCCGTAGACGCGCAGCAGCTCGGCGATCTCCGGATGGTCCGGCGCGACGTGCTCGGCGGCGGCCAGGTAGTCGGGCGCCGACGCGACCCGGCGGAACAGGCGCTGGATCTGCTCGGCGGTCTCGTGCGCCGACGCGCGGCGCGCGGTGGCGCCGGTGAGCAACTCCCCCGGGCCGCCGGCCGCCTCGATGCGGGCGATCGCGTCGGCGACCGGCAGCCGCCCGGCGGCGACGGCGTCGGTGACCTCGACCATGACCCGCAGCCGCTCGACCGCCGACGGATTGCCGATCTTGATGCGCTGCCCGCTGACCAGTTGCGACAGCATCGGCGCGGAGATGCCCAGCAGCGCCGCGACCCTCCCCTGCGTCAGGCCGAGCGTGCCACGGCACCGGTCGACGACGGTGCCCAGCGGTTCGCCGTAGATCTCGCGCTGCGCCGTGCGGCTGGCGTCGACGTCGGCCACGTGCCCTCCCACAATTTGCACCCGTAAAGCTGCAACCATGTTGACACGCGCGTCGTTCACGGTCCAGACTCGTCCCACGTTTGCAAGTGCAAATCAGTTTCGGGAGTCGCCATGATCCGTCTCGCCGCCACCCTCACGGCCGCCGTCGCCGTCGTCGCCGTCATGGCGGCCCCGGCAGCTGCCGAGGAGCCGGTCGATCCGGGCAGCCGGATGATGCTGGTGCTCGACTCGTCCGGGTCGATGGCCGAGGCGACACCGTCCGGCGGCACCCGCATCGACGCGGCGAAGGACGCGTTGCGGCAGGTCATCGCCGGGTTGCCGGACGACCAGGAGGTCGGGCTGCGGGTCTACGGCGCCGAGGTGTTCTCGCAGAACGACCCCGGCGCGTGCACCGACTCCCAGCTCATCGCGCAGCCTGAGACCGGCAACCGCGACGCCCTCACCGCCGCCCTCGACGACTACGAGCCCTACGGCGAGACCCCGATCGGCTACGCGCTGCAGGAGGCCGGCAAGGACCTCGGCACCGAGCGACCGCGCACCATAGTCCTGGTCTCCGACGGCGAGCCCACCTGCGCGCCGGACCCGTGCGAGGTGGCCACCCAGCTGGCCGGCGACGGCGTCGACGTGCGCATCGACGTCGTCGGCCTCGACGTCGACGAAGTGGCCAGGGACAAACTGCGCTGCATCGCCGACAACGGCCGCGGCACCTACTACGACGCCAAGGACGCCGACGACCTCGTCCGCTCGCTCGACACCTCCACCACGCGCGCGTCGCGGCCGTTCGACCTCACCGGCACCCCCATCCAAGGCACCGCCTCCCCCGCCGACGCGCCCACCGTCACGACCGGCCAGTACCTCGACACCGTCCCGCTCAACGACGGCCTCTGGTACCGCATCGAGCGCACCGTCCCCAACAGCACCATCCACGTCGGCGTCGCGCACTACTCGGCCGACCTCGGCAACGCCGGCAACTGGATGAGTGTGGACCTGTACGCCGACCCGGAGGCGATGTACTGCGGCCATTCCATGACGTTCCCGCTCGGGAACCTCGGCTACACCGCGGCGATGACGTGGGCCGGCGAACCGGAGGACGCCTGCAACACCGCCGACGTGATCTACGTACACGTCGGCGAGGTGCAGAACATCCGCAAGGACCTCGCCGGCCAGCCGGTCGAGATCGCCGTCTACGAGGAGCCGCCGCTGGCCGACCCGTCCGGCCGCGACCTCGCCGCCGCGCCCGGCGAGCCCGCCTGGACGCCGCTGGAGGCCGCGGACCCGGTCACCGACGTCGTGCCCGGCACCTCCATCTCCAACGCGCCGGTCGTGTCCGACGGCACCTACGCCTTCGACATCAACAGCGGAGAGACCCAGGTCGTCGCGATCCCGCTCGACTGGGGGCAGAACGTCCAGGCGCAGCTCGACGGCATCGTGCCCGAGGCGACGTCGCTGGGGACCGGGCCCACCATCCAGATCTCCGGGCCGGTGCGGCAGGAGAACGAGGTCGACTTCTACGGCTCCCAGCCCGAGGACTGGAGCGAGCAACTGTGGGGCACGGTCCGCGGCGGCGCGGCGTTCCGCGTCGGGGCCCAGACCCTCACCGTCGGCTACCTGAACCGCCTCGCGCCCACCGCCGATCCGCGGGGCGCCAGTGTCCCCGGCCTGCGCTACGTCCAGGTCTCGTACTTCGACGCCGGCGACCCGATGCGGTACACGCTGACGCTGAAGACCAACGGCACCGCCGGCGAGGGCGCACCCGAGTACGCCGAGGTCGACGGCCTCACTCCCCCGGTCGCCGATTCCGCGCTGGTGAACGGCGACGAGCAGGCGGCCGACGACCCGACCGGCGACCCGACGAGCGATCCCACGTCCGGCGACCAGAACGCCGAGGACCAGGACAACGAGAACCAGTCCCTGGCCGACGGCGACGGCCCGCCGTGGCTGTCCATCGGGCTCGCCGTGGCCGGAGCCCTCGCCCTGGCCGGCGCCGCCTGGCTGATCCGCCGCAACCGAGCCCCGTCCGGGAGTACCTCATGAGACGTCCTGTCGCCGCGACCGCAGCGGCCGCCGCCCTCGCGGTCGTCGTCAACGTTGCCGTGGGCGTCGCCGCCGGTGCCGCGCCGGCGCGGGCGCAGTCCGAGGAGCCGATCGATCCGGGCAGCCGCATGGTGCTGGTGCTCGACTCGTCCGGGTCGATGGCCGAGGCCACCGCCGACGGCAGCACGCGCATCGATGCGGCGAAGGATGCGTTGCGGCAGGTCATCGCCGGGTTGCCGGACGACCAGGAGGTCGGGCTGCGGGTCTACGGCGCCGAGGTGTTCTCGCAGAACGACCCCGGCGCCTGCACCGACTCGCAGTTGATCGTCCAGCCCGCGACGGGCAATCGCGACCAGCTCACCAGCGCCCTCGACGGCTACGAACCCTACGGCGAGACGCCCATCGGCTACGCGTTACAGGAGGCCGGCAAGGACATCGGCACCGAAGGGCCGCGCACCATCGTCCTGGTGTCCGACGGTGAACCGACGTGCGCGCCCGATCCCTGCGAGGTCGCCACCCAGCTGTCCGGCGACGGCATCGACGTGCGCATCGACGTGGTGGGGCTCGACGTCACCGGCGAGGCGCGCGAACAGCTGCGATGCGTCGCCGAGAACGGCAACGGCACGTACTACGACGCCAAGGACGCCGACGACCTCGTCCGCTCCCTCGACGTCTCCACGACGCGGGCATCCCGGCCGTTCGACCTCACCGGCACACCCATCCAAGGCACCGCCCTCCCCGCCGATGCCCCGACGATCACCACCGGTCAGTACCTCGACACGTTCCCGCTGGAGGGCGGGCTCTGGTATCGCGTCGAACGGACCGCGCCGAACAGCACCATCCACGTGGGCATCACCCATCGGAGCATCGCCTTCGGCGCCATGGGTGACTGGGTCAGCGTGAGCACCCACTACGCCGGCGACGATCCAGGCTCGCTCGGCCTGTGTGCCGAGGGCTCGTCGTTCCCGCTGGGCACGCTCGGCTACACCTCGACGACGAGCTGGGTCGAGAACGCGGACAACCCCTGCAACACCGCCGATGTCGTCTACGTCGAGGTCGCGCCACAGAAGGGCGACCTGTCCGCCGAACCGGTCGAGATCGTCGTCTACGAGGAGCCGCCGCTGGCCGACCCGACCGGCGGCGACCTCTTCCCGCGGCCGCCGGAGCCGGCCTGGACCCCGATCGAGCCGGGTGAGCCGGTGACCGACGTCGTGCCCGGCACGTCCATCTCCAACGCCCCGGTGGTGTCCGACGGCACCTACGCCTTCGACATCAACCTGGGCGAGACCCAGGTCGTCGCCATCCCGCTCGACTGGGGCCAGAACCTGCAGGCGCAGTTCGACAGTCCGCTGCCGACCGGCGAGGGCCTTGCGACGCACGGGCCCACCGTCCAGATCTCCGGCCCGATCCGGGACAGCGCCATGGTGGATTTCCTCGCCAGAGAGCCGGAGAACTGGACGGGCGGGGTGTGGGGTGCGTTCCCCGAAGGCACGACGTCCTACGCCATCGGCGCCCAGACCCAGACCGTCGGCTACCTCAACCGCAACTCTGGCGGCGGCGCGAGCCTCCCCGGTCTGCGCTATGTCCAGGTCTCGTTCGACACGTCCGGTGACCCGCTGCCGTACACGCTGACGTTGAAGACGAACGGCACGGCCGGCGAGGGGGCGCCGGAGTACGCCGGCGTCGACGGCCTCACTCCCCCGGCGACCGACGCGGCGCTGGTCAGCGGGGCGGGCGGCGACGACGAGGACGGCGCCACTCCCGGTGCCGACCCGACGCCGGGCGACGACGCCACCGAGGAGCAGGCGCTCACCGGCGACGGCGGCGGATCGGAGCTCCCCTGGACGTCGATCGGGCTGGGCGCCGCCGGGGTGCTGGCGCTGGCCGGCGCGGGCTGGCTGGTGCGCCGGAGCCGGACTACGTCAACGCCGTGACGACGGCCGCGACCACCAGGCCGGCTCCGACCACGGCGAGCGCCACCGCCGGCCACGGCCATCGCCGGGACGTACGGGCGACCGCCGGGCTCGCGTCGCCGTCGGGCACCGGCTGGACCACCGTCGCGGCGGGAGCGGGGCCGGGCGCCAGGTGGGCGTCAGCGGGCGGCGGCGCGGTCGGCGTCGGCCCGCCCGGACCCCAGCCGGCCGGCCAGGGCGGCAGCTGCTCGAACACCTCCACGGGCTCGGCGGACGGCGGGGGCGGCGGGATCGGGACCGACCGCAGCGCGTCGAGCGCCTCCGCGGCCGATCCGAACCGCCCGGCCGGATCCGTCGCCACCAGCCGCGCGATCACCCCCGCCAGCGGGCCCGGCGGCGCCGTCACCTCCGACGTCGCATCCGGACGCCGGCCGGTCAGCAGTTCCGTCAGCACGACGCCGGCGGCGTAGAGGTCCTGCCGCGGATCCGGGTCGGCGCCGCGCCGGGCCTCCGGCGCCGAGTACCCGGGCGTGTGCACGACCTCCGCCGCGTTGGTCAGCCGCGGCTCGTCGGTCCGGGCGGCGATGCCGAAGTCGGACAGCCGCAGCAGCGGCGCACCGACCCCGGTCGGCTCGAGCAGCAGGTTGGACGGCTTGACGTCGCGGTGGACGAGGCCCGCCGCGTGCACCGCGGCCAGCCCGGCCAGCAGCTGGCCGCCCAGCGTCGCCGTCCACCAGTCCCCCAGCGCGCCGTGGTCGGCCAGCAGCACCGCGACCGACCCGCCGGCGACGATGGGCATGACGAACAGGACGCGGCCGTCGTCGGCCCACCAGCTGGACGGGGTGAGGACGTGCGGGTGGTCGACGCGGGTGGAGGACTCGCGGACGAAGCGCAGCAGCGCCGCGCCGTCGGACTGGCGCTGCAACTTCGCCGCCCGGAAGACGCGTTCGCGCAGGTCCCAGACCCGCCACACGTCGCCCATGCCGCCACGTCCGAGCACGTCGACCAGCTCGTAGCGGCCCGCGAACACCTCACCCATGGGTCAGCTCTGCCGCTCCTCCACGCGCCCGTCCGACCACAGCGTGTGGAAGACGCCGTCGCGGTCGACGCGGTGGTAGGTGTGGGCGCCGAAGAAGTCGCGCTGGCCCTGGGTGAGCGCCGCCGGCAGCCGCGGCGCCCGCAGCGCGTCGTAGTAGGCCAGCGCGGTCGCGAAGCCGGGCGCCGGGATGCCGAGCCGCGTCGCCGCGGCCACCACCGTGCGCCACGCGTCCTGCGCCGCGCCCACCTCGGCCGCGAACCCCTCGTCGGCGAGCAGGCTGGGCAGCGCCGGATCCTTCGCGTACGCCGCGGTGATGCGGTCGAGGAAGGCGGCCCGGATGATGCAGCCGCCGCGCCAGATGCCGGCGATGGCGCCGAGGTCGAGTGCCCACGAGTACTCCGCGCCGGCCGCCTGCAGCTGGTGGAAGCCCTGCGTGTACGACACCAGCTTCGACGCGTACAGCGCCTGCTCGACCTGCTCGGCGAACGCTTCCGCCTCGCCGGCGGGCAGCGGCGACGGCGTCGGGCCGGCCAGCCCGCGGCCCACGGCGCGCTGGCCGGCGTGGCCGGACAGCGACCGCGCGAACACCGCCTCGGCGATGCCGCTGACCGGGACGCCGAGGTCGAGCGCGATCTGCACCGTCCACCGGCCGGTGCCCTTCTGCTCGGCCTGGTCGAGGACGACGTCGACGAACGGCTTCCCGGTGGCGGCGTCGACGTGCGCCAGCACCTCGGCGGTGATCTCGATGAGGTAGGAGTCGAGGCGGCCGGCGTTCCAGCCGCGGAACACCTCGGCGATGCGGGCCGGCTCGTAACCGGCGCCCTGCCGGAGCAGGTCGTACGCCTCGGCGATGAGCTGCATGTCGGCGTACTCGATGCCGTTGTGCACCATCTTGACGAAGTGACCGGCGCCGTCGGCGCCGATGTGCGTGCAGCACGGCGATCCGTCGGCGGCCTTGGCCGAGATGGTCTCGAGCATGGGCCCGAGCGACGCGTACGACTCGGCCGAGCCTCCGGGCATGATGCTCGGCCCGTTCAGCGCGCCCTCCTCGCCACCGGAGATGCCGGTGCCGACGAAGTGCAGCCCGCGCTCGCGCAGCGCCGCCTCGCGCCGCCGGGTGTCGGCGAAGTGCGCGTTGCCGCCGTCGATGATCATGTCGCCGGGCTCGAGCAGCGGCGCGAACTCGTCGATGACCGCGTCGGTCGGCGCGCCCGCCTTGACCATGACGACCAGCCGGCGCGGACGCTCCAGCGCGGCGACGAACTCCTCGGCGGTCTCGGCCGGCACGAACGTGCCTTCGTCGCCGAACTGCTCGACCAGCTCGCGGGTGCGGCTCGCGGTGCGGTTGTGCAGCGCCACGGTGTACCCGTTGCGGGCGAAGTTCCGCGCCAGGTTGCGGCCCATGACCGCGAGCCCGGTGACGCCGATCTGTGCCGTTCCTGCCATCAGTGCCTGCTCCTGTCGCGCCTGCCTGCTGTCTGACGGCGGGCCGCCGTCGGCACCAGTATGCCGAGCCGCCCGCGGCCGGTCAGAACGCGACCGGATCGCGGATCAGCGGGCAGGTCATGCAGTGGCCGCCGCCGCGGCCGCGGCCCAGCTCCGCGCCGACGATCGTCAGCACCTCGATACCGGCCTTCTCCAGCGCCGCGTTGGTCTGGGTGTTGCGGTCGTAGGTGAACACGACGCCCGGCTCGACGGCGACGGCGTTGTTGCCGCTGTCCCACTGCTGGCGCTCCGACGCGTACACGTCGCCGCCGGTCTCGACGACCCGCAGCCGGTCCAGTCCGAGCGCCGCCGCGACGACGTCGACCAGCCGGGCGTCGCCCTCGTCGGTGACGTCGACACCGGGCGGCCGGTCGCTCGGGCGCAGCGTGAACACGTGCAACGCGTCGACGATGCGCGGGAAGACGGTGACGACGTCGCGGTCGGCGAAGGTGAAGACGGTGTCGAGGTGCATCGCCGCGCGCAGCTTGGGCATGCCCGCGACGATGACGCGCTCGGCGGCGCCCTGCGCGAAGAGGGCGGCCGCGACCTGGGTGATCGCGTGCCGCGAGGTGCGCTCGCTCATGCCCATGAGCACGGTGCCGTTGCCGATCGGCATGATGTCGCCGCCCTCGAACGTCGCCCGGCCCCAGTCGCGCTCCGGGTCGCCCCACCAGAGCGTCGAACCCGCGTAACCGGGGTGGAACGTGTAGATCGCCTTGTAGAGCAGCGTCTCGTCGTGCCGGGCCGGCCAGTACAGCGGGTTCATCGTCAGCCCGCCGTAGAGCCAGCAGGTGGTGTCGCGGGTGTAGAGCGTGTTCGGCAGCGGCGGCATCAGGTAGTCGCGGGCGCCGACGGACTCGCGCGCCAGCGCGCCGTAGCCGGAGACCTGGCCGTCCGGCAGGTCGCCCACCGCCAGCCCGCCGATGAGGAACTCGGCCAGCGCGGCCGGCTCCAGCGACTCCAGGAAGACGCGGGTGGCGTCGACGAAGCCGAGCCCGACCTGGCCGGCCGTCACCTTGCGGTCCAGGAGCCACGACCGCGCCCGCTCGTCCGCCATGGTCTGCGCCAGCAGGTCGTGCAGCTCGACCACCTCGACGCCGCGGCCGCGCAGCTGGTCGACGAAGTCCTGGTGGTCGCGCTGGGCCGACTCCACCCACAGGACGTCGTCGAAGAGCAGGTCGTCGGAGGTGGTCGGCGTCAGACGCCGGTGCGCGAGGCCGGGGCGGCAGACCAGCACCTTGCGCAACCGCCCCACCTCAGAGTGGACGCCGTGGGCGGTGCTGTCGGTCATGGCGGAGTCCTTTCGTGCGGGGTCGGGTCAGAGGGTGATCCAGCCCTGGGCCAGGGCGACCACGCCGACGACCGCCCCGGCGAGCGAGACGGCCAGGATGACCAGCTCGCCGGGCGTGAACGGCGCCCGGCCCTGCTCGCGGCGCGCCAGCACGAACAGCACGGTGGCCGGCGCGTAGACGATGAACGAGACGAGCAGGTACTTCAGCCCGGCGGCATACAGGAGGAACGCCGTGTACAGGGTGGCGACGGCGCCGATGACGATCTCCCGCCGCACTCCCCCGGGCCAGCCGTCGTCGCGGCCGAGCGCCAGCTTCAGCGCGTAGCCCGCCGCGAGCAGGAACGGGATCAGCGTCAGCGCGCTGGTGAGGTTCAGCGCGAAGTTGAACGCGTTCTCGGAGAACGCCGTCACGATCAGCACCGCCTGGACCAGCACGGTCGTCAGCAGCAGCGCCGGGCCGGGCACGTCGGCGCCGGACTTGCGGCCCAGGAACCGGGGCATGTCGTGGTCGGCGGCGGCGACGAACAGCACCTCGGCCGCCATCAGCGTCCACGCGAGGTACGCGCCGAGGACGGACACGATCAGCCCGACGCTGACGAACACCTCGCCCCACTGCCCCACCGCCGCCTCGAGCACGCCGGCCATCGACGGCTGCCGCAGCTCGGCCAGTTCGTCGCTGGGCAGGATGCCGTACGACACGATGGTGACCGAGGCGAAGATGCTCAGCACCATCGCGAAGCCCAGCAGCGTCGCGCGGCCGACGTCCTGGCGCCGGCGGGCGTGCCGCGAGTACACGCTGGCGCCCTCGACGCCGAGGAAGACGAACACCGTCACCAGCATCGTGCCCCTGACCTGCTCGTACAGCGAGCCCAGGCCACCGCCGCTCCAGTTGTCGGCGAACACCTGCGGGTCGAGGTAGAACACGGCGAGAATGACGAAGACGATGATCGGGATGACCTTCGCCACGGTGACGATGCGGTTGATCGCCGTGGCCTCCTGCACGCCACGCCTGATCAGCAGGTAGAACGTCCACAGGCCGACGCTGCTGAGCACGATGGCCAGCGCGGTGTCGCCGTCGCCGAGCGCCGGTGCGATGGCGCCCACCGTCGACATGATGAGCACCCAGTAGGTCACGTTGCCGACGCAGGCGCTGGCCCAGTACCCGAAGGCGGAGAAGAAGCCGAGGTACTCGCCGAAGCCGGCCTTCGCGTACGCGTACACCCCGGCGTCGAGGTCGGGCCGCCGGACGGCGAGCGTCTGGAAGACGAACGCCAGCATGAGCATGCCGCTGCCGGCGACCACCCAGGCGACCAGCGCGCCGGCCACCCCGGTCTCGCTGCCGAAGCGCTGCGGCAGCGAGAAGACGCCGGCGCCCACCATCGAGCCGACCACCATGGCCGTGAGGGTCGCCAGCGTCACCTTCTGTGCGGACTGTGCCACCGATGTCTCGGCCATCTCGGCCCCCGCCGAAGATCGCGCAATAGCGTCCTTGGTGAGGCTAACGCATCCGCATCGGGCGGATCGGGACTTCCGCGCGATTGGCCCCCGGGTGACACCGGGACTGTCACCCGGGTGACATGCGGCGCTCGATGTAGCGGTCGATGCCCTCGAGAACCAGGTCGAGGCCGAACGTGAAGTCGTCGCCGAGCCATTCGTCGTCGGGGTCGGCGAAGCCGTCGAAGGACTCGTCGGCGACGATGCGGGCCAGCACCGGATGGTCGGCGGGGTTGACGAACGACGTCAGCATGCGGCCGTAGGCCTGGTCCCACGCCGCCTGTGGCGTGCCGGTGCGCTGCTCGACGTCGGCCAGCGTGGTGGCCAGCTGGGCGTGCCCGCGGACGTAGCCGCTGAGCACGACCAGGATGCCGAGCATCTCTCCCCCGCTGAGCCCGGTCTCGTCGAGCGCGGCGAGCGCCTGCTCCATGCGCTTGATCTGGTTGGGGCCCATCGGCGGCGCGTTCATCGGGACGTCCAGGGCCCAGCGCCGGCGCCGGTAGATCTCGGCGGTGTCGGTGGCCCACCAGCGCAGCTTGTCGCGCCAGCCGGTCAGCTCGGGCGGGACGTCCGGCACCACGGACGCGTGCTCGACCATGAGCTCGAGCAGGTCGGTCTTGCTGGGCACGTACCGGTACAGCGACATCGTCGTGTATCCGAGCTCGTCGGCCACCCGCCGCATGGAGACCGCCGCCACCCCTTCGGCGTCGGCGATGGCGATGGCGGTCTCGACGATCTGCCGCAGCGACAGCGCGGGCTTGGGCCCGCGGGACGGCGGCGCCTGGACGTCCCACAGCAGCTCGAGCGTGCGGTTCGGATCGGCCTGACGCTGGTCGGTGGCCATGCTCCCCCTTCGGCGGTGGCGTGCGCTTGACGCCCATCCTAGAACTGTGTACAACATAAACCAACCGCTATACGCCATAAACAGTTTGACGGGAGGGTGGCAGTGACCACGAACGACGCGGCGATCGCCGCACAGGGGCTGCGCAAGCGGTACGGCAAGGCCTACGCACTGGACGGGCTGGACCTGACGGTCGAGCGCGGAGTCGTGCACGGGCTGCTCGGCCCCAACGGCGCCGGCAAGACCACCGCCGTCCGCATCCTGTCGACGCTGCTGCGCTTCGACGAGGGCAGCGCCCGGGTCGCGGGGCACGACGTCGTCGCCGAGCCCGACGAGGTGCGCCGCCGCATCGGCCTGACCGGCCAGTACGCCGCGGTCGACGAGACGCTGTCCGGGCGGCAGAACCTGGTGATGTTCGGCCGGCTCTACCACCTGAGCCCGCGGCAGGCGAAGCGGCGGGCCGACGAGCTGCTCGAGCAGTTCGCGCTCACCGACGCCGCCGACCGGTCCGGCCGGACGTACTCCGGCGGCATGCGGCGCCGGCTCGACCTCGCGGCCAGCCTGATCCTGGCGCCCGAGGTGCTGTTCCTCGACGAGCCCACCACCGGCCTCGACCCGCGCAGCCGCAACGACGTCTGGGACGCCGTCCGCACCCTGGTCGCCGGCGGCACGACGGTGCTGCTGACGACCCAGTATCTGGAGGAGGCCGACCAGCTGGCCGGGCGCATCTCCGTCATCGACACCGGCCGCGTCGTCGCCGAGGGCACCGCCGACGAACTGAAGGCGCGCATCGGCGGCGACCGCATCGAGGTCGTCGTCCGCGACGCCGCCCAGCTGGCCGACGCGACCGCCGTCGTCGCCC
This sequence comes from Jiangella sp. DSM 45060, assembly GCF_900105175.1. Classification (NCBI taxonomy): domain Bacteria; kingdom Bacillati; phylum Actinomycetota; class Actinomycetes; order Jiangellales; family Jiangellaceae; genus Jiangella; species Jiangella sp. DSM 45060. The sequence goes on from NZ_LT629771.1 coordinate 2,831,699, forward strand.
GCATCGGCACCGCCGAGCCCGAGGCCGACGCCGACACCCGGCGGGTCAGCGCCCCGGTGGCCGACCGCATGGCCGCGCTCACCGACGCCGTCCGCGAGCTCCAGGCCGCCGGCGTCGTCGCCGAGGACATCGGCCTGCGCCGTCCGACCCTCGACGAAGCCTTCCTGCACCTCACCGGCCACCAGGCCACCGCGCACGAGGAGACCGCCGCATGAGCATCACGCTGCAGCAACCGCCCACCCTGGTCGCTCCCCCGCCGGCCCGCACCCCGCTGGCCCGGCTGCGCTGGGCGCTGGCCGACGGCTGGGTGATGACGAAGCGCAACCTGTCGCACGTCGTCCGGGCGCCCGAAGAGGTCGTCATCTACTTCACCCTGCCGATCATGTTCGTGCTGGTCTTCGGGTACGTGTTCGGCAGTGGCATGGCGCTGCCCGGCGGCGGCGACTACCGCGAGTTCCTGCTGCCCGGCGTGTTCGCGATGACCATGCTGTACGGGCTCGGCGCCACCGCCACGGGCATCGCCTTCGACGTCGACCGTGGCGTCGTCGACCGGTTCCGGTCCATGCCGATGGCCCGCTCGGCGCTGGTCGTCGGACGCAGCGGCGCCGACCTCGTCCGCGCCCTGCTGGAGATGGCGACGCTGGTGGTGTGCGGGCTGCTGGTCGGCTGGCAGTGGCGGGGCGGCCTCGGCGACGCGCTGGCCGCCGTCGGGCTGATCCTGCTGCTGCGATTCGCGATCACCTGGATCGGCATCTACCTCGGCCTCGTCGTGCCGAACCCGGACACCGTCGGCGTCATCGTCTTCCCGGCCGCGTTCCCCCTGACGGCGCTGTCCAACGTGTTCGTCGCGCCGCAGCTGATGCCGGGCTGGCTGGGCGCGGTGTCGGAGTGGAACCCGCTGTCCTCGACGGTGGCCGCGGCGCGCGAGCTGTTCGGCAACCCCGGCTTCGGCGGCGACTCGTGGGCCGCCCAGCACAGCCTGCTGCTGGCCGTCGCCTGGCCGCTGCTGATCCTCGCGATCTTCATGCCGCTGTCCATCCGGCGCTACCAGAAACTCAGCCGCTGACCGGTTGCCGTCGGCGCCCGGTGGGAGGAGTCTGGAGGGAAGACCGTCCGGCTCCACTCGAGGAGGTCGAGAACCGTGCGCGCACACGACGGCGACCATCTGGTGGTCGAGGGAACGAAGGTCGGGTCCGGGCGTCGCGAGGGCGAGGTGCTCGAAACCCACGGGCCCGACGGCGGCCCGCCGTTCCTGGTCCGCTGGTCAGACGGTGCGCAGTGCCTGGTCTACCCGGGCACCGACGCCCACGTCGTGCCGGAGCCGCCGGCCGCCGACTGACCACACCCGGCCTCCTGGCCACCCGTCCGCGGTGGTCGTGGACGTGCTCGCCCATGACCACGCGGGTCATATGCGCCACAAGTGACTCGTCATTACCGGCGTCGCATTGCTCCCGGTTAGTCTGCTGTTCCACGACCCCGCCCGGAGCCGCCATTCATGCCAGGACGCCACGCCTCGCACCGACCGGCCGCGCCCTCGCCCTGGCCGCGCCGGCTCGGACTGTCCGTCATGGCGGTCGCGCTGATCGGGGCGGCCGGGCTCGGCGTCGTGTCCATCCTGGACCGTGGTGACGGCGAGTGCGGCGCGACGCTGCCGGTCACCGTCGCCGCCGACCCGACTCTCGCGCCGGTGCTCACCGAGCTCGCCGGCACCTACACGGGCACCGAGCCGCGGCAGGGTGACCGCTGCGTCGAGATCGACGTCGCGGCCAGCACCGCCGCGGCGGCGGTGCCCACGTTCGGCGGCGAGGAGGCGCCGGACCTGTGGATCCCCAAGACCCGCGCGTTCGGCCCGGCCGTCGACGAAGGCCTGATCGAGCCGCTGGCGAACGTCGCGCTGTCGCCGCTGGTCGTGGCGATGCCGCAGGAGGCGGCCGCGGCCATCGCCGGTGATACCGCGCAGATCTCGTGGGCCGCGCTCGTGCAGGGCGAGGGCGCCGCCGTCATCGCCGACCCCGCCGCCACCGACGAAGGGCTGGCCAGCCTGGTCGCCGTCCGCACCGTGCTGGGCGACCAGATCGAGCGCGACCAGCTGGTCGAGGTCATGACGCGGGTCTCGCAGGCCGCCGTGCCCACCGTCGACGACGCGCTCGCCGCCACGGCCGAGGCGCCGGCCGCCGTCACCGCGACCGAGCAGTCCGTCGTCGCGTACAACCGCGACCCGTCCGGCCCGCGCCTCACCGCGCTCTACCCCGCCGAGGGCACCTTCGGGTTCGACTACCCGGCGTTCGCCGTCACCGGCGCCGAGGACGACTCCGACGCCCGCGCGGCCGCCGCCGCGTTCGTCGAGCACCTCGAGACGGACGAGGCACAGGAGACGCTGCGCCGGGCCGGCTTCCGCAGCCCCGACGGCACCGCGGCCGCCGACGCGGGCATCGTCGACGGCATCCGCGCGGAGCTGCCCGAGCTGCTGCCGGCGCCCGACCCGGAGCTGATCGCCGAGCTGTCCCGGCAGTGGGCGGCGCTCGCGCTGGACATGCGGATGCTCGCCGTCATCGACGTGTCCGGGTCGATGAACGAGCAGGTGAACGGCGGCGCCACCCGCATCGAGCTGACCCGCGACGCCGCGCTGGAGGCGCTGCAGCTGTTCCCGCCCGACGCCTCCGTCGGGCTGTGGGCGTTCTCGATCGAGCAGGACCCGCCGAACGACTACATCGAGCTGGTCGACGTCGGGCCGATGAACGAGCGGCTGCTCAACGGCAGCACCCGGCAGGAGGCACTGGTCATCGCGTCGGAGTCGCTGCCGTCGCGGGCCGAGGGCGGCACCGGGCTCTACGACACCGCGCTGGCCGCGTTCCAGTCGATGCGCGGCAGCTACCAGGCCGGCATGGTGAACTCGGTGGTGCTGCTCACCGACGGCCGCAACGAGGACGACCCCGACGGCATCGACCTCGAGACGCTGCTCACTACGCTCACCGCCCAGTTCGACCCGGCCGAGCCGGTGCCGATCATCACCATCGGCATGGGCCCCGAGGCCGACATGGAGGCGCTGCAGCAGATCTCCGCCGCCACCGGCACGACGGCCTACCACGCCGAGGATCCCAGCGACATCCAGAGCGTGTTCATCCAGGCCATGATCGAACGCCAGTGCCGCCCCAACTGCTGACCGCGTGGCGCGCCTGTCCGGTTCCGGCCGCGGCGAACCCTATGATCTTGGGTCGACGAGCGCCCGAGGGAGGTGGCAGCCGTGAACAACCTGTCGTGGCCGGCCACCATCATCCTCGGCATCGTCCTTGGGCTCATCGCGGGCGCCGCCGAGAACGCCGGCGTCGGGCGGGACGAGCCGTCGGCGAGCCCGTCGGCGGCGCCGTCCGCCGCACCCGACTCCGGCGGGTCGGGCGGCTCAGGCGGGTCGGGCGGCTCAGGCGGGTCCGGTGGCGGTGAGACGAACCCCGACACCGGCGGTGCCGCCGAGGAGTACACCGTCACCCTCACCTTCGACGACGGCCCGCACCCGGTGTACACCCAGCAGGTGCTGGAGCTGCTCGAGGAGCACGACGCCATCGCCGTCTTCTGCATGGTCGGCCAACGCGCCCGCGAGCACCCCGAGGTCGTCCGCCAGGTCGTCGACGCCGGTCACGCGCTGTGCAACCACACCGACAGCCACGACGAGCAGCTGTCCGGGCGCACCCGCGAGCAGATCGAGCAGCAGATCGGCGAGACCGACGAGGCCCTCGACGACGCCGTCGGCGGCGACACCGAGGTGCGCTGGTTCCGCCAGCCGGGCACGTACGTGCAGCCGCAGGTCAGGCCCGTGCTCGACGACGAGAAGCTGCAGCCGCTGGACTGGACCGTCGACCCGCGCGACTGGTCGCGGCCCGGCTCGGCGGCGATCGTGCAGGACGTGCTCGGGCAGGTCGAGCCCGGTTCGGTCATACTGCTGCACGACGGCGGCGGCGACCGGTCGCAGACGGTCGCGGCCCTCGATCAGATCCTGACCGGCCTCGACGCCGCCGGCTACCGCTACGTCCTGCCTGGAGACCCATGACCCGCCCCGTCGCCGTCGTCGACATCGACGGCGTCCTCGCCGACGTCCAGCACCGGCTGCACCACCTGAAGCGGCGGCCGAAGGACTGGGCCGGCTTCTTCGGCGCCATGGGCGACGACACGCCGTATGCCGAGGGCATCGAGCTGGTGACGCTGCTGGCGCACGAGCACGAGGTGGTCTACCTCAGCGGCCGGCCCGAGCGCACCCGCGCCGTGACCCGGTCGTGGCTGGCCGCCAACGGCGCACCGGCCGGCACCATCATGCTCCGCCCCGACGACGACCGCCGCCCGGCCCGCCAGTTCAAGATCGGTGTGCTGCGGCGGCTGGCGACGCACCGCGAGGTCGCCATGCTGGTCGACGACGATCCCGCCGTCTGCTCCGCCGCCCGGGCCGCCGGGTTCACCGTCTACGAGGCCGAGTGGGGCCGCTCCGACCCGACGCTGTTCGGCGCCCAGGAGACCGACGGCCGCACCTAGGGTGTGTCTCCCAAGTCCATGGCCTACTGCTCGACGCCCAGGCGGCGCTCACTACGGCCGAGACTTGGGAGATACACCCTAGAGGACCAGCAGCGACTTGCCGATGGTGGTGCGGGCCCGCAGCGCCGCGTGCGCGTCGGCGGCGCGCTCCAGCGGATGGGTCGCGGCGATGACGGGGCGCAGCCGGCCGGCGGCGGCGAGCGCCAGCACCTCGGCGAGCAGCTCGCGGACGGCTGCCCGGTCCAGCCGCGTGGCCAGCGCGTTCGTCACCTCGATACTCCGCTTCGCGGCCCGCTCGGGGTCGATCTCGGTGAACCCGCCGCCGGCGGTGCCGTAGGTGACGAACCGGCCGCCACGCGTGACCGTCTCGAAGGCCGCCGCGCCGAGCCCGCCGGGCCCGCCACCGGCCCCGTCGAACGCGACGTCGACGCCGTCGCCGCCGGTGGCCGCGCGGACCCGGTGCTGCCAGCCGTCCTCGCCGTAGTCGACGGTCAGCTCGGCGCCCAGGTCGCGGGCGAGCGCCAGCTTGCGCTCCCCGCGAGCGGCGGCGACCACCCGGGCGCCGGCCGCCGTGGCGAGCTGGACCAGCAGCGATCCCGCTCCCCCGGCGGCGGCCGCGATCAGCACGGTGTCGCCGGCGGTGACGGGCGCGTGGCGGAGCAGGTCGAGCGCCGTCACGCCGTCGTGCAGCAGCGCGGCCGCGTCGGTCCAGCCGACGCCGCCGGGCAGCTCGACCAGCTCGTCGAGGCCGGCGGCCATCCGGGCCGCGTAGCCGCCGGAGCCGCGGGCCAGCACCCGGCGGCCCACCCAGCCGTCGTCCACGTCCGGGCCGGTGGCGACGACGGTGCCCGCTCCCCCGCCGCCGGGCACGTACGGCGGCCGCAGCGGGAAGTGCTCGCCGCCCCAGCCGCCGCGCAGCAGCGTGTCCAGGTAGATCACGTCGGCGGCCGCCAGCGCGACGACGACCTGCCCCGGCCCGGCGACGGGGTCCGGGACCTCGCGGGCGACCAGGACCTCCGGTCCGCCGAACTCACGTACCTCGATGGCTCGCATGCCGGCAGTCTGCGACCTCAACCACTGTTGAGGTCAAGCCAGCAGCAGCGCCGCCAGCGCGCCCAGCAGCATCGGCGGGCCGAACGGCAGGCTCGTCCGCCGGCCCGCCCGCCCCACCGCCAGCAGCGCGATCCCGATCAGCCCGCCGGCCACGAACGCCAGGAACACCCCGCCGGCGACCGTCGACCAGCCCACCCAGCCCAGCAGCAGCCCCAGCGACGCCGACAGCTTCACGTCGCCGAGGCCGAGGTCGGCCGGGCGGAGCAGCGCCAGCAGCAGATAGAAGGCCAGGCACGCGGCGGCCGCCGCCCACGCGCGTCCGTAGGCGCTCCAGTCGCCGGTGAGGGCGGCGGCGACCGTCAGCCACGCGCCGGCCGCGCCGAACGCCGTCAGGGTGAGCCAGTCGGGCAGCAGCTGGGTGCGCAGGTCCACGTACGCCAGGGCGACGCCGAGCAGCCCCACGACGAGGTAGGCCGGCAGGTCCTCGGGCGCGTTCGCGGCGCCGTCGCGGGCGATGGTCAGCAGCGCCCACACCGCCGCCGCCACCACCGCCAGCCAGGCCGCCAGCCGGGGCGCGGCGGCCAGCTCCCGGTACGGCACCGGCGTCGGCGGCCGGCCGCCCTCGATCAGCTCCGGCGAGACGGGCTGGGCCGCGTCGCCGGCCGGCCTCCCGGCGTCGGCGGCGGGGACGGTGACCGGCGGGCGGTCCGGGATGCGGGCGATCAGCCGCGGCAGCAACGCGCCGGCGAGCAGGCCGGCCGCCGCCAGGACGAGCGCGAGGGTCACGCGCGGGCGCCGATCGCCGCGAGCGCCGCCGACCGCAGCACGTCGACCGGCACGTCGGCGCCGGTCATCAGGTGCACCTGGCCGACCGCCTGGTGGACGAGCAGGTCCAGGCCGCTGGCCACCACGCCGCCGGCCGCCTGCCACGCCGCCGCCACCGGCGTCGGCCACGGGTCGTACACGACGTCGAACAGCACCCGGCCGGCCCCACCAGTCGCGCCGAGGGCGGCCGCGACCAGGTCGGGCGCGAGCTCGTCCAGCGCGCCGGACGGCGCCGTCGTCACCGTGGCGCCGGCGCCGGCACAGGCGGGCAGGACGGCCCAGGGCGCGGGCTCGGCCGGGTGGCCCAGCGCGGCCGCCACGGCCAGCGCCGCCTCCGCCCGGGCCGCCGACCGGACGTGCACGTGCACCGGACCGCTCTCCAGGAACGCCAACGCCGCCAGCACGCTCGCCGCCGTCGCGCCGCCGCCCCACAGGCACACGGGAGCGGCCGCGGCAGCCGCCCCGGCGTCGGACCCGGCGGCCGCCCCGGCCTCGCGCAGCGTCGCCACGATGCCCGGCACGTCGGTGTTGTCGGCGTCCCAGCCGCCGTCGTCTCGACGGACCAGGGTGTTCGCCGCCCCGACCGTGGCCGCGACATCGGAGGCCGACGTCGCGAGGTCGAGGCCCACCCGCTTGAGCGGCATGGTCAAGGAAAGACCCCGCCAGCCCGCTCCGAGCGAAGCCACGAACCCGGCGAGGTCACCCTCGCCGACCTCGTGCGCGGTGTACTCCCAGTCCAGCCCGAGGTGCCGGTACGCGGCGCGGTGGATCACCGGCGACAACGAGTGCGCGATCGGCGACCCGAGCACCGCGCAACGCGTCAGCACAGGTCGCTCGCGTCGCAGTACTCCTCCAGCCGCGCCCTGTTCGCCTCGTGGTCCGCAGCGGTGACGGCGAAGGCGGTCTCGCCGGTCTCGAGGTTGACGGCGACGAAGTAGCAGCTGCCGTCGCTGGACGGGTTGAGCGCGGCCGCCAGCGCGGCGTCGCCGGGCGAGGCGATCGGGCCGGGCGGCAGGCCGGACACGAGGTACGTGTTGTACGGCGACTCGCTCTGCCGCTGCTCCGGCGACGTGTACACGGTCGAGTAGTCGTCGAAGGCGTAGTGGACGGTGGAGTCCATCTGCAGCCGCTCCTCCACCACGCCGTTGGCCGCGCAGGCTCCGGCGAGGCGGTTGTAGACGACCTCGGCGACCTTGGGCATGTCCTCCTCGCGGCGCACCTCGCGCTGCACGATGCTGGCGACGGTGACGATCTCGCGCGGCGTGTAGCCGAGCGCGTCGGCGCGGTTGACGAGGTCGACGTCGGTGGCGGTCTGCTCGAAGCGGGCCACCATCGAGGCGACCAGCGACTCGGGCGTCACCTCGCCGCCGAGGTCGTACGACGCCGGGAAGAGGAACCCTTCGGCCTCGCCCTCGGCGTACTCGGGCAGCGTCGCGGCGTCGACGGCGGCCTGCAGCTCCTCGGCGGTGAACCCGGACGCCTCGGCCAGCCGGTCGACGGTCTGGCGGACGCGCAGGCCCTCGGGCAGCGAGACCCGTTCGCCGCCCTGCCCCGCGACCAGTGCGGCGACGGCGTCGGCGGCGGTCATCTCGCTGCGCAGCACGTAGTTGCCGGGCTGGATGCCACGGGACTCGGGGTTGTCGTCGGCGGCGGCGATGAAGGCGTCCTGGCTGGCGACGACGCCGGCGTCGACGAGCGTGGCGCCCATGGCCCGCAGCGTCGCGCCCTCCTGGATCGTGACCGGAACCTCGCCGGTGCCCGGGCCCGGGAAGTCCTCGGCCTCGCCGAACAGGCCGTCGACGCTGTTGAGCACCGCGTTGCCGCCGTAGTAGACGCCGCCCAGGACCGCGCCGATGACGGCCAGCGAGGCCAGCACCGCCACGAACGAACCGAACCGGCTGCGTTTGCGCCTGCGGCGGCGCTGCCGCCGGGGGCGGACGATCTCCTCCTCCGACGTGAACAGGTCACTCATCCGATACCGTCAGCACCTCTCCAGGCGGCCCGCCGGTCGCACGTTCGGCGTCCAGCGCATCTTGCAGGATCACCATCGCCGCGGCCTGGTCGACCGCGGGACGTCCAGCACGCGCCGAGACACCGCTGGCTCGCATCCCACGCGCGGCGACGGTCGTGCTCAGTCGTTCGTCGACCAGTCGCACCGGGCATGGTGCCACATATCGGGCCAAATCGGCACCAAAGGCCCGGGCGTGCGCGGCCGCCGCGTGTTCCTTCCCATCGAGACTACGCGGTAATCCGAGCACGATCTCGATCGCCTCGTACTCGTGCACCAGATCGCGGAGCCGCCGCAGGTCACCCTTCCCGCGGCGGACCGTCTCGACCGGCGTGGCGATCAGCCCGCCGGGGTCGCACGAGGCGACCCCGATGCGGACCGTTCCGACATCGACCCCCAGTCTGACGCCGCGCCGCACTATCGCGTCACGGCTTGGCCGATGGCGTGCTCGACCTGCGTCAACGCCTCACCGACCTTGCTCGCGTCGGTGCCGCCGCCCTGCGCGACGTCGTCCTTGCCGCCACCCCCGCCGCCGAGGGCCTGGGCCGCCACCCGCACCAGCCCGCCGGCCTTGACGCCCCACTCGCGTCCGGGCTCGTTGACGGCGACGACGACGCTGGGCCGCCCACTGTCGCCGACACCGGCCACCGCGACCACCGCGGGCCGCTCGGCGCCGAGCCGGCCGCGGACGTCCAGCGCCAGCGAGCGCAGGTCGTCGGCGGCCGTGCCGTCGGGCGCTGCGTGCGTCACGAGCGACACGCCGTAGACGTCGCGGGCGGACGCGGCCAGCTCGGCCGCGCGGGCGCCCAGCTGCGACGAGCGGGCCTTCGCCAGCTCCTTCTCGGCGTCGCGGACCTGCGCGACGAGCCGCTCGACCCGCTCGGGCAGCTGGTCGGGCTGCACCTTGAGGAGGTCGGCCAGCTGGCTGACCAGCGTGCGCTCCTTCGCCAGGTGCCGGAAGCCCTCGATGCCGACGAACGCCTCGACCCGGCGCGAGCCCGCGCCGACCGAGCTCTCGCCGGTCAGCGTGATCAGCCCGACCTGCGACGAGTGCGCGACGTGCGTGCCGCCGCACAGCTCGCGCGACCACGCGCCGCCCATCTCGACGACGCGCACCTCTTCGTCGTACGTCTCGCCGAACAGCGCCAGCGCGCCGAGCTCGCGGGCCCGCTCGAGCGGCATGTACGTGGCCGAGACGGAGTGGTCGCGGCGGACCGCGAGGTTGGCGACCTCCTCGACCTCGCTGCGGGTCTGCGCGCCCAGCGCCTGCCCCCACGCGAAGTCGAGCCGCAGGTAGCCGGGCTTGTTGTACGACCCGCTCTGCAGCGCCTGCGGGCCGAGCACCTGGCGCAGCGCGGCGTGGACGATGTGCGTGCCGGAGTGCGCCTGGCAGGCGCCGACACGCCACTCGTGGTCGACCTTCGCGTGGACGTCCTGGCCGCTGATGACCTCGCCCTTGAGCACCTTCACCCGGTGCACGACGAGGCCCTTGACCGGCCGCTGGACGTCGAGCACCTCGAGCTCGAAGCCGTCGCCGGTGATGACGCCGGCGTCGCTGTCCTGGCCGCCGGACTCGGCGTAGAACGGGGTCTGCTCGAGCACGACCTCGAGCGTCTCGCCCTCGCTGGCGCCCGGCACGGCGACGCCGTCCATCAGCAGGCCGCGGACCTTGCTGTCGGTCTCGAGCTCCTGGTAGCCGGTGAACGGCGTCGGGCCGGCGTCGCGCAGCTCGCGGTACGCGCTGGTGTCGGCCCCGCCGGTCTTCTTCGCCTTGGCGTCGGCCCGGGCCCGCTCGCGCTGCTCGGTCATCAACCGGCGGAAGTGCGCCTCGTCGACCTTCAGGCCCTGTTCCGACGCCATCTCGAGGGTGAGGTCGATCGGGAAGCCGTAGGTGTCGTGCAGCTTGAACGCGGTGTCGCCGGGCAGCGCGAACTCGCCGGCCCGCTTGGTCTCGTCGGCGGCGAGGTCGAAGATCTGCGTGCCGGTCTGCAGCGTGCGCCGGAACGCCTCCTCCTCGGCGTAGGCGACGGAGGAGATGCGGTCGAAGTCGGCCTCGAGCTCCGGGTAGGCCGCCTTCATGCAGTCCTTCGCGACCGGCAGCAGCTCAGGGATGCTGGTGCCGTCGACGCCGAGCAGCCGCATGGCCCGCACCGACCGGCGCAGCAGCCGGCGCAGCACGTAGCCGCGGCCCTCGTTCGACGGCGTGACGCCGTCGCCGATGAGCATGAGCGAGCTGCGGACGTGGTCGGCGACGACCCGCATGCGGACGTCGTCGTCGTGGTCGGCGCCGTAGCGCTTGCCGGAGAGGTCCGCCGCGCGCTGCAGCGTCGGGCGGACCTGGTCGATCTCGTACATGTTGTCGACGCCCTGCAGGAGGTACGCGACGCGCTCGAGGCCCATGCCGGTGTCGATGTTCTTCGACGGGAGGTCGCCGACGACGGTGAAGTCGTCCTTCGCCTTCACGTCGGTGATCTGCTCCTGCATGAAGACCAGGTTCCAGATCTCCAGGAAGCGATCCTCGTCGACCACCGGGCCGCCGTCGGGGCCGTGCTCCGAGCCGCGGTCGACGTAGATCTCGCTGCACGGGCCCCCCGGGCCGGGCTGGCCGGTGTGCCAGTAGTTGTCGAGCAGGCCGCGGCGCTGGATGCGCTCGTCGGGCAGGCCCGCGACCTTCTTCCACAGCTCGGCGGCTTCGTCGTCGTCGTGGTAGACGGTGACCCAGATGCGGTCCTCGGCGAAGCCGTAGCCGCCGTCGTCGCGGGACTTCGTGATGAGGTCCCAGGCGTACCCGATGGCGCCTTCCTTGAAGTAGTCGCCGAACGAGAAGTTGCCGTTCATCTGGAAGAACGTGCCGTGCCGGGTGGTCTTGCCGACCTCGTCGATGTCGCCGGTGCGGATGCACTTCTGCACGCTGGTGGCGCGCTGCCACGGCGGCGTCTGCTGCCCGGTGAGGTACGGGATGAACGGCACCATGCCCGCCACCGTGAACAGCAGCGACGGGTCGGGCGAGATCAGCGAGGCGCTGGGGACGACGGCGTGCCCGTTCTGCTCGAAGTGGTCGAGGAACCGGCGCCGGATCTCGGCGGTCTCCATGGTCAGAACGTGCCTCTCGAGTGCGGGTGGAACAGGTCGTCGACGGCGTCGGGGTCGGCGACGCCCTGCGTGCCGGTGCCGTCGGGCGCGATGCCCAGCGCGTAGCGCAGCTCGGCGTCGCGCTCGGCCATGCCGGCGCGGACCTCGTCGGTGAACTCGCGGACGGCGTCGCCGAGGGTGCGCAGCCCGCCGGCGACGCGGTCGGCCGCGCCCTCGGGCGTGAGGCTCTCGGCCGCCTTGGTGAGCCGGCGGACCACGAGCACCCCGGCGGTGGCGCCGAGCGCGATCCAGAACAGCTTGCCCATCACCGGCTCCCGAACCGCCGGCGGCGGCCGGTGCCGGCGGCCGCGCCGTCGCGGCGGGCGGCGATGGCCCGGCGCACGCCGTACGTGAACGCGGCCGTGCGCACCAGCGGGCCGCCCAGCGTGGCCGCGAACAGCGACGACATGGCGGCGACGTTGGTGGTGACCGTCTGCGCGTTCGACGTGATGGCGTCGATGCGCTGAAGCTGCGCGTTCGTGGAGGCGAGCAGCTCGTTGGTCTCGTCGACCGTGGTGGCCGTCTTCGCGACGTGCTCCTGGCGCAGGTCGCGCACGACGAGGGTGAACTCGTCGACGGTGCGGCCCAGCTTGAGTATCGGCACGGCGAGAAAACCGACCAGCGCCACCAGAGCAGCGGCGGCCAGCAACCCGGCGACTTCGCCTACGGACATGGGTGGAGCTGCCTCTCTTCGGATGGTCGTCTCAAGCGTCTGACCCTACCGCGCCGGACCACCCGGTGCGGTCACGACCGGGAGACGGCCGCGGGGCGGGCCGCGGGTGCTCGCCCGAGCGTCGGCAGCATGTCCATGTCCTCCAGGGTAGGCGACCTCAGTGCAGCCCGGCCAACGCTTTGTCCAGCGCCTTCGCCCGCGCCTGCGGCGTGCGGGTCTTCATCAGCGCGAGCAGGATCGCGTACCGGCCGGTCTTCGTCAGCGCGTCGAACGCGGCCGCTTTGGCCGGGTCCGCCGCCAGGGCAGCGGCGAGGTCGTCCGGGACGGTGGCGGTGGCCTGCGACGCGTACGCCGCCGCCCACCGTCCGTCCGCCTTGGCCGCCTCGACCTCGGCCAGCCCGCCGGGACGCATCCGGCCGGCCGCCGTCAGCTCCTCGACCAGCGCGACGTTGACCGCGGACCACGGGCTGCCCTTGCGCCGCGGCGAGTAGCGCTGCAGGAAGTGCTGGTCGTCGCCGCGGCGGCGGACGCTGTCGATCCAGCCGTGGCACAGCGCCACCTCGAGCGCCGCCCGGATCGTCAGGCCGGGCGCGCCCTTGCGCGCGATGCGCAGGACGACGCCGTCGCTGGTGTCGTGGTGCGCGGCCAGCCAGGCGTCCCAGCCGGCCGCGTCCACGAACGTGAGCGCGTCGCTCACGCGCCCGCCCCGTCCGCCATGGCCTTCCAGTGCGGGTTGTACATGAGGCCGAGCAGGTTGCCGAACGGGTCGGCGACGGTGGCGTTGGCGAAGCCCTCGGACCGGTCCGTGCGCGGCTGGTAGACCGTGGCGCCCAGGTCGACCAGCCTGGAGAGCGTGCCGTCGAGGTCGTCGACGTGCCAGTTCATCACCGCGCCGCCTGGGGTCTGCGGTGTGGTCGGGTCGGCCGGCGACCGCCACGCGCGATTGATGACGCCGAACTCGTCCTGGTGGTCGCCGATGCGCCACTCGTAGTAGCCGACCATCCCCGACGCCGGGTCGACGGCCTCGAAGTACGGCTCCACGCCGAGCACCTCGGTGTACCACTCGCGGGCCGCCGCCATGTCGTCGGCGTAGAAGTTCAGGGTGCAGAAGCCGCGCAGTTCGATGCTCATCGATCTTCTCCGTCGTTCTCGTCCGGTTGGTGAGAACGACGTTACGGCGGGTTGTGGAACGTACGGTTCCTCAATCCGTGCCAGACTCGGATTCATGTTGGAGACGTCGGTACGGCTGCTGCGGCTGTTGTCGTTGCTGCAGGTCAGGCGGGAGTGGTCGGGTTCTGAGCTGGCGACGCGGCTGGAGGTGACCACGCGCACCGTCCGCAACGACATCGAGCGGCTGCGCATCATGGGCTACGAGGTCGAGTCGTTCACCGGCCCGGCCGGCGGCTACCGCCTCGGCGCCGGGTCGTCGCTGCCGCCGCTGCTGCTGGACGACGACGAGGCGGTCGCGGTGGCGCTGGGGCTGCGGGCGGCCGCCGCCGGCTCGATCACCGGCATCGAGGAGACGTCGCTGCGGGCGCTGGCCAAGCTGGAGCGCACCCTGCCGTCGCGGCTGCGGCACCGCGTCGACGCCCTGCGTTCCGCGACGGCCTCCGCCGCCGGCGTCGGCTCTCCCGTCGACGCGGACGTGCTGACGGCGGTCGCGGCGGCGGTACACGGGCACGAGCAGCTGCGGTTCGACTACTCGGGCCACGACGGAGCCTCGTCCGTGCGGCGGACCGAGCCGCACCAGCTCGTCTACACCGGCCGCCGCTGGTACCTGCTCGCCTGGGACCTCGACCGCGACGACTGGCGCACCTTCCGCGCCGACCGCGTGCGGCCGCGCGTTCCGACCGGGCCGCGCTTCACGCCGCGCCCGCCACCGGGCGGCGACGCGGTGGCGCACGTCCTTCACGGCGTGGGGTCGCGGGCGTACCGCGAGCAGGCCCGCGTGCGGCTGGACGCGCCCATCGAGGTGGTTCGCGACAAGATCACCGCCATGGGCGGCCTCGTCACCGAACTGCCCGACGGCAGCTGCCTCCTCCAGACCGGCGGCGACTCCTGGCACGACCTCGCCGGCTATCTCGGCAGCCTCGGCGTGCCGTTCGAGGTGCTGGACCCGCCGGAACTGCGCGACCACCTGCGGTCACTGGCCGAGCGCTACCTCGCCGCCGCGGGTTGATCTGCTGCCTTCTGGCGCCTGCGCCCGGGCTCGTCTCCCCCGGCCGGTCGCCGCGGCCGAGCCCACCTCCGCCCACCATGTCCCGGGCCGCGCGCGCCGCCGGCTGACCGTGCGCCCTCCCCCGGCGGCGTCGTCGCCTGCTCGTTCTCCCGTCCATGTCACAGGCGGCGGGGCTGTCTTGTCTCGGGTGGCGAAGGCAGCAGTCGCGTCGGGAGGGTGATGGGCATGCGGGTGTTCTCCAACGCCAGGGCCGGGCGGGAGCCGGCATGAGCAGGGCCGAGGAGTTCGAGGAGCTGCGGCCGCTGCTGTTCTCGATCGCCTACCGGATCACCGGCAGCGTGGCCGAGGCCGAGGACGCGGTGCAGGAGACCTGGCTGCGCTGGGAGACCGCGTCCGCCCACCCCGCGTCGGCCAAGGCGTTCCTGTCGGCCGTGGTCACCCGGCTGTCGATCAACGTGCTGCGCTCGGCCCGCGTGCGGCGCGAGGTGTACGTCGGGCCGTGGTTCCCCGAGCCGCTGCTGGCCGACCCCTACGCCGACCCCGAGCGCTCGGCCGAGCTGGCCGACTCGGTGTCGATGGCGGCGCTGTTGCTGCTGGAGCGCCTGTCCCCACTGGAACGCGCGGTGTTCGTGCTGCGGGAGGTGTTCGGGTTCGGCTTCGGCGAGATCGCCTCGACGGTCGGGCGCTCCGAGGCGGCGTGCCGTCAGCTGGTGGTGCGGGCGCGTCGGCACATGAAGGAGGGCCGGCCCCGGTTCGAGGCCGACCGGCGCGAGCGCGAGGCCCTGGCGGTGCGGTTCTTCGCCGCCTTCACCGACGGGGACGTCGATCGGCTGCGGGAGCTGCTCGCCGCCGACGTGCGGCTGGTCGCGGACAGCGGCGGCAAGGGCCCGCGCTGGGCCGGCGGCTTCTTCGGCGCCGACCGCGTGGCCCGGCTGCTGGCCGCGCTGCTCCCGCCGTTCGTCCGCATCGGCGGCGTCGTGGAACCGCGCCAGGTCAACGGCCAGCCGGGCGCGATCTTCCGCGACCGCGACGGCAACGTCATCAACACCTGGACGCTCGACGTCCTCGACGGGCGGATCCAGGCGATCCGCACGGTCAGCAACCCCGACAAGCTCGGGCACGTGGGCCCCGTCGGCGACGGCTGGGCCGTCCTGCGCGAGACGCAGCAGGCCCGGCGAGCGCGCTGACCGCACTGACAGCACTGACCGCGCCAGCCGCGAGCCGCGCCGCGGCCCGTCGCCGACGGCGTCATCACCGGAAAGGACAGCTCATGCGCATCACCGTCGTCGGAGCCAACGGCCCCACCGGCCGCCTGCTCACCGGCCAGGCACTCGCCGCCGGGCACCAGGTCGCGGCGGTCACCCGGCGGCCGGACGCGTTCCCGCTGCATCATGACCGGCTCGAGGTGGTCGGCGCCGACGTGCTCGACCCCGAGGCCGTCGACGCGGCCGTCGCGGATCGGGACGCGGTGCTGTCGGTGCTCGGCGTGCCCGCCGGCAAGGAACCGATCAGCACCTACTCGCGCGGGACCGCCAACCTCGTCGCCGCGATGACACGGCATCGAGTGCGTCGCCTGGCCGTGGTCAGTTCGGTGGGCGTCGACCCGCACCGCTACTCCGACGGCGGGTTCCTGTTCAACCGGGTGCTCCTCCCCTACGTGACGCGGGTGGTGGCCAGGACGCAGTACGACGACATGCGGCGGATGGAGGCGCTGGTGCGCGACAGCGGCCTGGACTGGACGATCGTGCGCCCGAGTGGGCTCTACCACCTGCCGTCGGTCACCGACTACACCGTGGTCGAGGGGCACGCCGACGGCAGGTTCACCGCCCGCGTGGACCTCGCCGCCAGCCTGCTGGCCCTCCTGGACGACGACCGCCACTTCCGCCGCACCGTCAGCGTCATCACCACCGCCGACAACCCCACGCTGCTCCAGTGGATCCGCCGCGAGGCGCTCGCCAAGAACTGAGCGGACCCGCCCTCACCCGGCTTGGACGCCGCCATGAGGACGGCGGGCGCGGCGTCCCGCGCGGCGTCAGCAGCGCAGGGTCAGGGTGGCGACGCAGCCGACGCCTCCGCCGGCGGAGGTGAGGGTGACGTCGCCGCCGTGCGCGAGGGCGATCTGACGGGCGATCGGCAGGCCGAGGCCGGTGCCCGGGCCGTCGCGGCCGTGCCAGAACGGCTCGAAGACGTGCGGGAGGTCGGCCTCGGGGATGCCGGGACCGTGGTCGGTGACGACGACGGCCAGCTCGGGGCCGCGCCGCTCGGCCGCGACCGAGACCACCGAGCCGGACGGGGCGTGGCGGACGGCGTTGTCGACGAGGTTGGCGACCGCCCGGCGCACCGTGGCGTCGTCGACCGCGCCGACCAACGTCTGCGGCGCCGTGACCACCACCGACACCCCGCGCTGCGCCGCCAGCACGCGGGCGTCGTCGGCGACGGCGCGGGCCAGGGCGGCGACGTCGGCCGGGTGGCGGTCGACCGTGCGGGCCCGGCCCCGGGCGTCGACCAGCAGCTCGTCGACGACCGCGCGCAGCCGGGTGGCGGCCCGCCCGGAGCGCTCGAGCCCCTCGCGGTACACCTCGAGCGTCGGCCGCGGATGCGCGAGCAGCACCTCGGCGTTGGTGGCCAGCACCGACAACGGGATGCGCAGTTCGTGGCTGGTCTCCTCGATCAGCCGCCGCTGGGCGTCGGCCGCGTGCTGGAGCCGCTCGTACATGTGCTCGTAGCGCCGCACCGCCCGCCCGGCCCACCACCACGACAGCCACGCCGCGGCCGGGGCGAGCGCCAGCGCCGTGGCGGTGGTCCACGGTGGCCACGTGATGGACGAGTCGGTGGTGATCACGACGCCGTTGACCACCTCGGTGGAGGTGTCGTACTCGGTGGCGATGGTGACGGCGAACAGCAGCAGCACCGGCATGTAGATGGCGAGGAACCCGGCCGCCGCCAGCCGCGCCCGCAGCGACCACCACGGCCGGCTGACGACGCCCTCGCCGGCGCGCCGCCGCCACGGCCGGCTCACGACGCCGCCCGCAGGACGTAGCCGACGCCGGTGACGGTGTCGATGAGGGGTGGGTCGCCGAGCTTGCGCCGCAGCCGGCTGAGGATGACCCGCACCGACGTGGTGAACGGGTCGGCGTTGACGTCCCAGACGTGCTCGAGCAGCTGCTCGGCGGACAACACCTCGCCGGGATGGTGCATGAAGTAGCGCAGCAGCGAGAACTCACGCGACGTGAGCCGCAGGTCGGCGTCGCCGCGCCAGGCCCGGTGCGCCGCGAGGTCGAGGCCGAGATCGCCGCACCGCAGCATGGCGCCGGTGTCGTCGGAGCGGCGGCCCAGCGCCCGGACCCGCGCCACCAGCTCGGCGAAGTGGAACGGCTTGACGAGGTAGTCGTCGGCGCCGCCGTCGAGCCCGGCGACGCGGTCGGCGACGGCGTCGCGGGCGGTCAGCACCAGCGTGCGCCGCGGCCGCCGCAGGACGGGGTCGGCGCCGAGGCGGCGCAGCAGCTCGAGCCCGTCGCCGTCGGGCAGGCCGAGGTCGAGGCAGACGACGTCGTAGCCGGTGGTGGTCAGCAACTCCTCCGCCGCGGCCGCGGTGCCGGCGTGGTCGACGGCGTACGACTCGTTGCGCAGCCCCAGCGCCACGACGTCGGCGAGGTCGGTGTCGTCCTCGACCAGCAGGATGCGCATGGTCAGCCTCGCCTCGCCGTGACGTCGCCCACCGTGACGGTGTCGTCGCCGAAGGTCATGGTGATGTCGGGGCCCGCGCCCGCCGGGTCGGACGGCCGGAACCCGCGGCCGTCGGGGGCCAACGAGACCGACGGCGGATCGGCGCCGACCTCGACGCCCTCGACCCCGCCATCGTCGTTCAGCGCGTACCAGGCCAGCAGTGGTGCTCCCCCGGTGTCGAGCGTGACGTACGTGCGCAACTCGCCGTCGGCGAGGACGGTGCCGGCCGGCTCGAACCCGCCGACGGGACCGAAGTCGTCGGAGAGCGCGGCGAGCTCTTCGCGGCCGGCTTCGGTGCGGCCGGCCAGCAGCGCCTCGACCGCGCGCTCGTGCTCGCGGACCGCGTCGGGGTCGGCCGGCGGGAACAGCGCTCGGACGGCGTCGGCCCCGCGCGCGGCGATGCGCAGGCCGTCGTCGTCGCTCACCAGGAACGCACCTCCAGTGTCGAGCCGGTAGTCGCCGACGATAGCCGCGGCGACGCCTGGATCGACGGCGCCGCCCGGGACGTCGGGCGCCGGGACGGGCTCGCCCGCCGCCAGCGCCGGGCCGATGGCCTCGACCAGCTCCTCGGCGGTGACCTCGGGGCCGTTGGACGCGACCGCCAGCACCCTCTCGCCGTTGGGGATCCAGACCACCATGGCCTCGTGGCCGACGTCGCCGCCGCCGCCGGCCGAGGCCAGGAACGGCACGCCGAACGCCGACGCGTCGTGGGCCACCCAGCCCGGCGTCTCGGACGCGCCGTCGCCGAGGTCGACCTGCGGCGTGGCGATGGTCCGCGCCGCCTCGGCCGACACGACGCCTCCGGTGAACAGCGACCACGTCCAGGCGGCGAGGTCGGGCATGGTCATGGCCAGCGCGCCGTTGCCGTCGAGCGCCCAGTGCGGTCCGGCGAAGTCGCCGGCCGCGCCGGTGCTGCCGTCGTCGAGGTACCCGACGGCGCGGTCGCCGCGCGCCGCCGGCGAGCCGTCCCAGAACCCCGCCGACGGGAGGCCGCGCAGGATGCGGGTGGCCGCGTGCTCGCGGTAGCTCCCGGTGACCTCCTCGACGACCAGCGCCAGCAGCGTGTAGCCGGCGTTGGTGTACAGATAGTCGGTGCCGGGCGGGAAGGCCGGCCGCATGGCGGCGATGGCCGCCAGCGCGTCGTCGCGGCTCAGCGGCTGGTGGTCGGCGCCCGGCGAGCCGTTCAGCCCGCTGGTGTGCACCAGCAGCTGCCGCAGCGTGGCGTCGGCGGCCGGGCCGCGCAGCTCCGGCAGGTGGTCGCCCACGCGGTCGTCGAGCGTCAGCCGGCCGTCGTCGGCGAGGTCGAGGACGGCGGCCGCGGTGAACGCCTTGGTGACCGACCCGATGGCGAACACGGTGGCGGCGGTGTTGGGGCGGCCGGCCGCGCGGTCGGCGCTGCCGTAGCCGGCCTCGCACACCGGCTCGCCGGCCGCGGTGATGGAGACCGCGCCGCTGAACCCGGCCTCGGCCCACGCGTCGAGCGCGGCGTCGAGCTGCGGGTCGCACCCCGACGGCGGCGACGACCCGGCCGACGACCCGGCGGGCGACTCGGCGTCGGACGTGCAGGCGGCGAGGAGCACCGCGGCGGCCACGGTGACACCCATGAGCGATCTGGTCATGTGGCGACCGTAGGAACCCGGCCGCGAACAGGATGTGAACGGAAAGCCGTCAGGACTCCAGGAAGTCCCGGATGGCGGCGACCACCACGGGCAGGTCGGCGGCGTCCGGGAGGTGGTAGGCGCCGTCCAGCGGGACCAGTTGCGCGTGCGGGAGCGCGGTGGCCAGCTGGCGGGCGCCGGCGAAGGGCACCACGCGGTCGCCGGTGTAGTGCAGGACCAGCGAGGGCGCGCTGACCTCGGACAGCAGCGAGGAGACGTCGATGTCGTAGACGGCGTCCAGGTAGCCGGCCGCCACCTCGCGAGGTGCCGAGTCGCGCAGGACCTGGGCGAGGTGGAAGGCGGCGGCGTCGGAGGCGCCCGGGCGGTACAGGTCGGCCATCAGGCGGGACCCGAGGCCCCAGTGGGTGCGGACCAGGTCGACCAGCGTGCGGTTGAGATCGGTGTGGGTGAACGCGGACGGTCCGCTGGCGTAGGTGCCGAGGAAGATCAGGCGGTCGACCAGATCCGGGTGGCGGGCGGCGCAGGCGATGGCCACCGGGCCCGCCTGGGACATGGCCAGCAGGCTCGCCCGGCCGCCGGTCCGGCGAATCACGGCGGCCAGTTCGGTGATGCTGCCCTCCAGCCCGTAGTCGCCGGGGACGCCGGCGCGGGACAGGCCCGTGCCGTACCGGTCGTACAGGGTCAGGCTGGTGTGCCCGGCCAGGCGCTGCAGGAGGGAGGAGCGCGGGTCGCGGCCGGAGGCGATCACCTCGATGCTGGAGACCCAGGCGGGCAGCGCGATCAGGGGCGGGCCGGCGCCGATCCGGGCGTACGCGATGGTGCGGTCGCCGGCGGAGGTGTAGCTGGCCCGTAGGCCGGCGAGCGGTGGCGGCTGCGCGACAGCGCCGGGCACCTCATGGCGGAGGATCTCCCGCTCCAGCCGCTGTAGCGGTTCGGACGGCTCCAGGCCGAGCTCGTCTGCCAGCTCCCGCTTGTAGGTCTGATAGCTCTGCAGGGCGTCGGCGTGGCGGCCGAGGTCGTACAACGCGCGCATCAGCAGCGCGCGGCCGCGTTCCCGCAGCGGGTGCTCGGCCACAAACGGCTCGAGGGACGGGAGCGTCTCGGCCGGCCGGTCGCATTCCAGCAACGCGGCGGCTCTCGCCTCGACCGCCGTCAGCCGCGCCTCGGTCAGCCGGATCGCCGCCAGCCTGGCCACGTCGGTGTCGGCGAACTCGGCGAAGGCCGGGCCGCGCCACAGCCCGAGCGCGTCGTCGAGCAGGCCGACGGCCGCGGCCGGCGCCGCCTGCCGCGCGTGGTCCAGCAGGCTCTCGAACCGGACGGCGTCGATCTCCGCCTGGTCCGGGCGCAGTGCGTAGCCGGGAGGACGGGTGGCCAGCACGTCCGGGCCGAGCATCCGGCGCAGCCTCGAGACCAGGCTGTGCAGCGCGCCCGCCGGATCGTCGGGTTGCGCGTCGCCCCACAGCAGCTCGGCCAGCCGGTCGGCCGAGACGACCTCACCGGCACGAGCCAGCAGCGCGGCCAGCAGGGCGCGCTGACGGTGGCTGAGCGGAAGCGGCTCGTCCGCGTCGATCGCCTCGACCGACCCGAGCACCCAGAACTTCATGCGGCGCGTCCCTGGCAGCTGGCTGTGATGCGCCGATGTTCCCATGCGGCGACCGTCGCTAGCGAGTGGCCGTGCCCGCGATCTGGGGGTTGATCGGCAGGAACGCCGACCGCATGCGGTAGCGCTGGACGTCGACGGAGCTGAAGCCGGCGGCGCGGATCGTGTGCTCGGTGTCGCGACGGACGTCGCAGCCCTCGAAGCACCAGCGCCACGGCCGGACGGTCAGCCGTTGCAGCCGCCCGTAGCCGCCGCCGGCCCGGACGTGCTCGACGAACAGCAGCCGCCCACCCGGCCGCAGCACCCGCCATGCCTCCTCGACGGCCGCGACCGGATCGGGCACCGTGCACAGCACCAGGGTGCTCACTACGGCGTCCACGCCGGCGTCGGGCAACGCCATCCGTTCGGCGGTCGCGGTGCGCAGCTCCAGCTCGATGCGGTGGCGGCGGGCGGCGGCCCGGAGCGGGCCGTGCATGTGGACGTTCGGCTCGATGGCCACGAGCCGGGTGCCGGGCCGGTAGTAGCGGAAATTGGCGCCGGTGCCGGGGCCGATCTCGACGATCTGTTCGGGCAGGTCCGCGAACAGGGCCCGCTTCCGCTCGCCGAGGAGCAGGTGGGCGTAGCGGTCGGCGGCGCACAGCGTGGCGGCGTTCAGACGGCCCCGGATCGGGTTGCTGACGCGGTGTCTCACCCTCGCCTCACTCATGCCGCCGCTCCCGCGGTCCCGATACCGGCGGCGAACTCCCCGATCAGGGCGTTCACCTCGCCGGGCCGGGTCACCTGCGGGCAGTGGCCCGCGCCCGGCAGCGGGGTGACGACGGCGTCCAGCGCCGCGGCGAGCGCGGCCGACCATGCGGGCGGCACCACGGCGTCCCGGTCGCCGTGGAGCACGAGGACCGGGCAGGTGATCCGCCCCGCCAAGGCGCGCAGCCCGGCGGCCTGGCCGGAGGCGGACCGGCCGGCGCGTGCGGTGATGCCGGCCGCGAGCACCTCGGGCGTGGTGTCCAGCGCCATCCTGACGCCGTCCGCCCGGGTCTCGGCCGTGGCCTCCTCACCCAGAGCCGTGTCGACGAACCACCGTGCGAAGCCGGGGTAGTCACGCCGCCAGGCCTGCCGGTTGTAGCGGGCCCACCCGTCATCGCCCGCCGGCTCCTCGTCGAAGGTCGCGATGGCCCGTGCCAGCGGCGCGTCGTGGTCACCGGTGAGATCGACCGTTGCGGAGATCAGCACCAGCCCCGCCACGCGGTCCGGATGGAGCGCGGCGACCAGGTAGGCGACCAGCCCGCCGAGGGAGTTGCCGACGAGCACGGCCCGGCCGGCTCCGGCCGCGTCCAGCACCGCGAGCGCGTCGGCCACGAGTTCCCCGACCTGATAGCGCTCCGGTTCGAGCGGCCGGTCCGACCGGCCGCTGCCCCTGGCGTCGAAGGACAGGCAGCGAAATCGGTCGCCCAGCCCGTCGCGCTGGGCCGCCCACAGCCCGCTGCCAGTGATCATCCAGGCCGGCAGCAGGAGCAACGTGGGCGCGCCCTCCCCCACCTGCTCGTACGCGATCCCCACCCCGTCGCGGTCCACCCGGCCCCGCTCTCGTCGCAGCATCATGCGACCACGGTCCCCGGCCCGCCTGTCGCGCGACTGTCATCCGGCTGGCCGCCGGCTGCCGTAGGCTGGCTGACCGTGACGCGCATCGGACTGGTCGGGACCGAGAGCAGCCACGTCGACCACTTCCTCCGCCTGCTCAACGCCGAGCGGCGTCACGGCGACGCCCGGGTGGTGGCGCTGTCGGGCGGCGACTCCGAGCGCAACCGCGCTCTCGCGGCGGCGGGGGACGTCGAGACGGTCGTCGACGGCCCGGGCGACCTCGCCGGCCTCGTCGACGCGGTGCTGATCTGCTCGCGCGACGGCCGGGCGCACCGGGCCGAGGCGGTGCCGCTGATCGAGGCCGGGCTGCCGGTGTTCGTCGACAAGCCGCTGGCGGCGTCGGAGGCCGACGCGAGAGCGATCGTCGACGCGGCCCGGACGCACGGCGTGCCGCTCTACGAGGGCTCGGCGCTGCGGTTCGTCCCGGCGCTCGCCGGTCTGCGGGGCGGGCGGCCGCTCGCCGTCCACGTCAGTGGCCCCGCCGACCCCGCCGGGCCGTACGGCGGCCTCTACTACTACGGCGTCCACCTCGCCGAGGCCGCGGCCGAGCTGCTCGGCGAGCAGGGCGACGCCGGCGGCGTCGACGTGCGCACCGGCGACGGCGTCGTCACGGCGCTCACCACCATCGGCGCCACCCACGTCACGCTGACCTTCGTCGCCGACACGGCAGCGCCGTTCCACGCCACCATCGTGCGCGCCGACGGCAGCACGGCCCGCGAGCTGGCGCTGCCGTCCGACTACCTGGCCCCGGTGCTGGACCGCTTCATGACCGTCGCCGAGAAGGGCGCGCCCCCGTCGGACGACGAGGCGGCGGCCATGGTGGCGCCGGTGGCGCTGCTCGACGCCGTGACGGCGCAACTGCCCTGAGCGGCCCTCACGAGCCGCGGACGATGCGGCGCAGCTTGGCGTAGCGCTCGGCGTAGTCGCGCTCGGCGCCGCGGGTGCCCGGCTGGTAGTACTGCTTGTCGGCGACGGCGTCGGGCGCGTACTGCTGCTCGACGACGCCGCGGGGGTCGTCGTGGGCGTAGGCGTAGGCCGTGCCGTGGCCGAGCTTCTTCGACCCGGCGTAGTGGGAGTCGCGCAGGTGCGGCGGGACCGGCCCGGCCAGCCCGGCGCGGACGTCGGCGACGGCGGCGCCGATGGCGGTGACCACGCTGTTCGACTTCGGCGCCAGCGCCAGCGCGATGACCACCTGGGCCAGCGTGATCTGTGCCTCCGGCCAGCCGATCAGCTGGACGGCCTGGGCGCCGGCGACGGCGGTCTGCAGCGCCGTGGGGTCGGCCATGCCGATGTCCTCGCTGGCCAGGATGACCAGCCGGCGGGCCAGGAACTTCGGGTCCTCGCCGGCCTCGGCCATGCGGGCGAGGTAGTGCAGGCCGGCGTCGACGTCGCTGCCGCGGATGGCCTTGATCATGGCGCTGGTGACGTCGTAGTGCTGGTCGCCGTCGCGGTCGTAGCGGACGGCGGCGCGGTCGACCGCCTTCTCGGCGACGTCGAGGGTGATGACTCCGTCGACGGCTCCCCCGGCGGCCGCCTCGAGGTACGTCAGGGCGCGGCGGGCGTCGCCGCCGGCGAGGCGGAGCAGGTGGTCGTGGGCGTCGTCGTCGATGGTGACGGCGCCGTCGAGCCCGCGCTCCTCGGCCAGCGCCCGGCGCATGACCTCGCGGATGGCGTCGTCGTCGAGCGGCTCCAGCGTGAGCAGCAGCGACCGCGACAGCAGCGGGCTGATCAGCGCGAAGTAGGGGTTCTCGGTGGTCGCCGCGACCAGCGACACCCACCGGTTCTCGACCCCCGGCAGCAGGGCGTCCTGCTGCGTCTTGGAGAAGCGGTGCACCTCGTCGACGAACAGGACGGTGCCGGCGCCGGTGCGCACGAGCTCCTTGCGGGCGGTGTCGATGACGGCGCGGACGTCCTTCACCCCGGCCGTGACGGCGGACAGCTCGACGAACCGGCGCTGGGTGGCCCGGCTGACGACGTAGGCCAGGGTGGTCTTGCCGGTGCCGGGCGGCCCCCAGAGCACCAGCGCCATGGGCTGGTCGTCCTCGACCAGCCGGCGCAGCGGCGTGCCCGGCCCGAGCAGGTGCTGCTGCCCGACGATCTCGTCGAGCGTGCGCGGGCGCATGCGCACCGCCAGCGGCTTGCCGGCGATGTCGTCGTCGGCGCCGGACAGCGACCCCACGGGCACCGACGGCGCGGCGCCGCCGAACAGACCTTCCTGCTCCATGTCGTCGAGCCTAGCCACGGACCTGGTCGCGGCACTGCCGCACGACCCGGACCACTTCGTCGCGCTCGGTGTCGTCGAGCTCGGCCGGGCGGTGCGGGTCGACGGCGAACTCGGCCGGGATGATGCCCTCGTCGGCGGCCAGCCACAGCATGCGCTGGACGTAGCCCTCGTACGGCGGCCGGAACGTCACCCGGGCCACCTCGTCGACGATCGCGGACACCTCCAGGAACCGGGCCGCGGCGTCGCGCGCCGACGTGTGCACGGCCGCCGCGAACGTGTCGACCGCGGCGACGGTGATCTGCACCGCGGCCGCCGCCAGCCCGACCAGCGCGCCCTCGGCGCCCCACATCAGCGACGCGCCGAACATGCGGTCCTCGCCGCTGAGCACCAGCAGGCCGCGGGACCGGGCGGCGGCGATGGTCTCCTGGCAGGCGATGGCGTCGTGCAGCCGGGCCGGCTTGAACGCGCAGACCTCGGGGAGGTCCAGCACCCGGCCCAGCGTCTCGAGCGGGTGCGGCCGGGTGTAGAGGTCGAACGCCACCAGCGGCAGCCCGGACGCGTCGGCCACCGCCCGGTGGTGGGCGACGACGGCGTCCGGCTCGGTCTCGTCGGGCGGGAACACCAGCAGCGCGTCGGCACCGGCCGGGCCGGCCGCCGCCGCCCACTCGAGGTCGTGCTCGCGCCCCTCGGCGCTGCCGCCGACGCCGGCCAGCACCGGAACGCCCTGGGTGGCGGCGCGGCGGACCAGCTCGGCCTTGGTGGCGACGGTCAGGTGGTCGCCACGCCCGGTGTGCGCGGCGACGGCCAGCCCACCGGCGCCGCCGCGCACCAACTGCCCGAAGTACGCCTCGCAGACCTCCGGGTCGGTGCTGCCGTCGGCCCGCATCGGCGTCGCCGCCGCGGCCACCAGGGACCACCGCAGCCGTCCGGTCAGCTCAGCAGCACCTCGCGTGTTGGCCACCGATGCAGACTACCCATTGTCCAATGGCCCGCGGTCACGGCCGTCCGCCCAAGGGGGTGTCTGACGGAGCTCGCTGGCGCGGATCGACGCCCAGACGCCGACCAGCGGCGTTGTCGTCGTCGGCCGATGGCTCCGCATCGACCTTCTCCGCCGCCTTGCTGGACCGACGACTGGACGCCGCCCGCATCCACCATCTCCGTCAGACACCCCCTAGCACTGGCCGCGCACGGGCCCGGTGACGTCGTTCGGCTCGTCCAGCACCGGCGCCGGGTCGTTGCCCGAGCAGGACAGCCCGCCCGTGACGCGGTTCCCGGCGAACCGGACGCCGCCAATGTTGCCGGCCAGCGAGACCGAGCCGGACACCACGGAGTCCCGGATCGACACCACGCCGGTGCTGCCGGTCACCGTGACCGACCCGGACACCGTCGCACCGGACAGCACCACGCCGCCGGCGCGGTCGGCGCGCAGCGGGCCGGACACCGCCGAGTCGGTGACGGTCAGCATGGCGTCCGGGCTCACCGTCACCGCCCCCGACACCGTCGCACCGGAGAGGCAGGTCGTGCCGGAGCCCACCCGCAGCGGGCCCGCGTGCGGCCCGTCGACGGTGACGTCGCACAGCGGCGCCGCGGCCTGGAACGACGTCGACAGCACGCCCCGGGTGGAGAGCCGGCGCCCCTCGACGGTCAGCTCGCCGGCCCGGTCCAGCGGCACGGTGAACGTCAGCGAGGCGGTGCCGGTGTCGTCGGCGCGGACGGTGCCCAGCGGCTTGGCGTCCGGGCGCAGCCACAGCTCCAGCTCCTCGCCCGGCCCGAGCCCGGAGAACGTGACGGTCTGCGGCCGGCCTGCGGGCACCGACCCGGCCGCCAAGGCCGCCGTCGCCGCCGGACGGGCGCTCGGGGTGTACTCCCAGTACTTCAGGTCCCGGGCGATGAACACGTTGCCGTTGTTGTGCAGGAACCCGTAGGAGGCCGGCTGGAACACCCGGGCGCGGTCCAGCGTCACGGGGTCGATGGTGAACATCTTCGCCTGCGAGACCACGTAGAGCTCGTCGACGTACGGGTCGTACCAGAGCCGCGATCCGACGTGCGCGTACGCGATGGTGTCCCACGGATACGGCTCGTAGGTGCGGCGTGCCTCGACCTCCTGCGTCTCGACGTCCATGCGGAAGACCGTCACCGGCGTCTGGCTCCACAGCTTGCCGTTCTCGTCGAACGCGAGCTCGCCGATGGCGCCCTCGCCGGGGATCGGCGCGACCTCCCAGAGCGTGCGCCGCTGCTCGATGTCGTAGGCGAACACCACGGCGTCCTTCTCGGTGGGCCGCGGCCCGCCGACGCCGCCGTAGACCGACGTCGCGCCGTACAGGACGCCGTCGCGGTAGGTCAGGGCCACGACGCTGTGACCGGGCACGACGTCGGTGAACCAGGACTCGCCGGTCCGGGTGTTCAGCAGCGTCAGGCCGCCGCCGGGCGAGCCGTTCTTCGCCACCGTGCCGATGGCGAGGACGTCGCCGGCCGAGGCCAGCGCGAACGGCCGGGACTGGCCGTGCTCCTCGTACAGCCGCAGCACCGGCTTCGGGTTGACGCCCGGCTCGGCCGGCTGGTCCGGGTCGTAGCGGAGGATCTCACCCCCCGGGTAGGTGCCGACGTAGAGCGCGCCGTCGTGGGTGACCATCCCCTCGGCCTGGCTGATCTCGGTGGCGAACTGCTCCTTCGCGCCGGTCCCCGGGTCGTAGCTCGCCATGCCGCCGGCCAGGAAGGTGCCGACGTAGAGCCGACCGTCCGGCCCCTCGGCGATGGAGCGGACCGGGCCCGACGCCGCGACGGCGTCGGCCGTGCGCGTCTCCGACCGGCCGGTCTGCGGCGAGTAGACGAAGTAGCGGCCCACGTGGTTCACGCCGACGAGGGTGTCGCCGGGCCAGTCCGGGTCGCCGAGGTCCAGGAAGTCGAAGCCGCGGACGTCGCCGACGCCGGTCAGCGAGGTGGCCGCATACGTCCGGTCGACGAGGTCGTAGGTGTGCAGCGTGGAGTCGCGGACGAAGTAGACGGTGCGCCCGTCGGCCGCCACCGGCGACACGCTCAGCCCGTGGACGTCCGGGACCTCCTGGACCCACGCGCCGGCGTCGAGGTCGTAGACGTGCAGCGGCGCGGGCGAGCCGGACAGGCTGAACCGGGCGAACAGCAGCCGCCCGCGCACGTCGAGGTCGTACACCCCGGCCGCCGGGTCGGCGCCAGGCGGCAGCCCCAGGTCGCGACGCTCACCCGTGACCGCGTCGATCTCGACGACGCTGGTGGTGGCGTGCGTGCCGGCGTACACCTTGCCCTGGGAGGCGGCGATGCCGCGCACGATCAGCGGGTCGGCGCCGGGCGCGAGCGAGCCGAGGTCCGTCGTGGCGCCGGTGGCGGGGTCGTACCGGAACACGTTCGCCCGCGACTGGCCGGTGCCGCCGTAGACGACGCCGTTCTCGTCGTGCGTGACGGACCAGACGAACGTCTCCCCCGGCACCGCCACGCCGAGGTCCTCGACGGCCGCGGCGCCCGGCCGGTACCGGTAGAACCGGCCGCCGCCGTAGGTGCCGACGTAGACGTCGCCGTTCGGGGTGAGGTCCACCGCCCACGAGCCGGACGATCCGGGCAGCGGGAACTCGTGCACCCGGCTGCCGTCGCGGGCGTCGACGACGCTGAGCACCGCCGGGCTGCCCGACGACACGAGGTACAGCCACGGCTCGCCGTTCGGGCCCGTCCCGGCGGCGGACCCGGGCGCGGTGACGGCGTTCAGCGGCATCGCGCCGAGGTCCTTGAAGGACGGGTACTCGGCGGCGTCGGCCGTCACGGCCAGCGTCGACGCCGTGACCAGCACGGCGCTCAGCCAGGTGAGCAGTCGTCGCATCAGTCCTCCCGGCACTGGCCGGCCACCGGCCCGGTGACGTCGAGGTTCCGGACGACCGGCGCGGGGTCGTTGCCGAAGCAGCTGACGGGCCCGGTGACGGCGGTGTCCACCAGCCAGACGGCGCCGACGCTGCCGGTCACCGAGACCGGGCCGGTCACCGTCACGCCGTCGAGGATCACGCCGCCGGCGCCGACGGCGCGCACCGGGCCGAGCACGGAGGAGTCCTCCGCGACCAGCACCGCACCGGGGCTGACCTGCACCGGCCCGACGACGTCGGCGCCGGACAGGCAGGTGGTCCCGGCGGTGACCGTGACCGGGCCGGTGTGCGGGCCGGTCACCGTGACGTCGCAGGGCGGCTGCGGCCGCAGGGCGAAGTTCCACCGGTACAGCGCCGCACCCCGGGCGTAGTAGAGGTTGCCCTCTTCGTCGGCGGCCAGCGAGCCGACGCCGGACGACGCGAGCTCGGTCGTCGCCCACGTCGACGGGTCGACCCGCCAGAGGCTGCCGGAGCTGGTGACGTAGAGGTAGCCGTCGTCGCGGAAGTACAGCTGCCGGTCGTGGCCGTACATGCTGGTGCTGCGCGGGAACAGCCGCTCGGAGCGGGTGACGGCGCGCGCGCCGGGGTCGTAGGTGAACAGCGTCCCGTCCGAGACGCCCCACAGCGTGCCGTCGTCGTCGAAGGTGAGCCCGTTCACCGCGCGGCCGCCCGGCACCGGGACGATCCGGTCCAGGACGTCGCCGGTGGCGGGGTCGGCGACGAACAGCTCCGCCTCGGTGGCCACCGGGTCGATGCCGTAGCCGCCGTTGATCGACGTGCCGCCGTAGAGCAGCCCGTCGCGCTCGGCCAGCGACACCACGCTCTGGTCGGGCACCACGTTCCGGTGCGTGACGACCTCGCCGGTGGCCGGGTCCCAGAGGCTCAGCGCGCCGCCGAGCCGGCCCGACTTCGGCACGCTGCCCACCGCCATGAGGTCGCCGACGCGGGCGAACGCCTGCGGCCGGTCCTGCTCGTCCGCGATCGTCACGGGCGGGCCCGGGTTGGTGCCGTTGCTCCACGGCCGGGTGGTGTCGAAGTCCAGCAGGCCCGCGCCGGGGTACCGGCCGAACACGAGGTGGTCGCCGTACGTGCCGAACCCCTCGATCTGGCCGGCGCCGGCCAGCAGCGTCGTCGCGCCGGTGTCCGGGTCGAACCGGGCCATCCCCGGCGGGGACAGGAACGCGCCGACGTACACGCCGCCGTCCGGTCCGGAGCCGAGCGTGGTGATGGTGTTCGGCGCGCCCTGCAAGTCGGCCTCGCCGATGTACCTGGTCTTCCTCGTCTGCGGGTTCCAGGCGTAGATGCGCCCGTAGTAGTAGGTCATGACCAGCGACAGGCCCGGGAAGTCGGGGTCGGCGAGGTCGACCCAGGCCCAACTGCCGGGGAACGCGTTGGGTCCCCAGCCGACCGGCGCGTAGGTGTGGGTGTCGAGGTCGTAGGCGACGATGCCCTGCGACGCGATACGGAAGTAGACATAGCGCCCCGACGGGTCCGGCGCCGAGATGGCGCGGCCGGAGATGCCCGGGACGGTGTTCACGAACTCGCCACTGCCGGTGTCGTAGACCAGCAGGTCGTTCGACGGCTGCACCCGCAGCAGCAGGTAGCCGCGGGCCAGCGTCATGTCGTACACCACCTCGTGGGTGTCGTACTGCGGCGGCAGCGTGACCTGCGTGAACGCACCCGAGGCGCGGTCGAAGCGGGTCAGCCGCGCGCGCGGCTGGGTGCCGACCCAGACGCCGTCCTCGTCCGCCTCGAGCGCGCGGGCGTAGGTCTCGCCCGGCACCGCCTGGCCGTGGTCGGTGAACGCGCCGGTGGCCGGGTCGAACGAGAACAGTTTCCCGCCCGGGTAGGTGCCGCCGAAGACGACGCCGTCGGGCGCGGCGTCGAGGCGCCAGATCCCCTCGCCGGGGAACGGCACGCCCAGTTCCGTCACCGCGTCGTCGCCCGGCGTCCAGGAATACAGCTGACCCTCGGTCATGCCGAAGTAGACGGTGCCGTCGGCGGCGCTGAACGTGCTGGCCCAGCTGTTGACGCCGGCCGGCAGCCGCTCGGCGAACACCACCTCGCCGCTGCGCACGTCGGTCGCCTGGAACATGCCGGGCGTCTCCTCGTTGCCCGCGGTGACCCAGTACGCCTGTGGCCGGCCCTCGGCGTCGACGCCCTGGGACTGCTCCTGCGACAGCACTCGGCCCTCGATCGGGTAGCCGAGGGACTCCTCGGCTCCGGCGACGGCGGCGCGCGGCGCGGCCGGGGTGGTGGTGCCGGCGTCCGCCGCCGGCACGGTCAGCGACAGCACCAGTGCGGCGGCGACGGCCACCAGCGACGGTCGATACAGCCTCGTCAAGGCTCCTCCTCGCGAACGTAGCATTTCGGCCTGGCCCGTTAGGCGGTCATCCTGGCAGCCGCCCACGGGCGGCGGCAAGAGGGTGGGTAATTTCGGTCTTGCCCGATATCCGCCGTGCCGATAGCCTCCGGTGGCAGATCCCCCGTCCCGCCGTCTCGGAGGTCCCGCGATGAGAGCGTTCCTGCCCGGATCGGCCGTCCTCGTGCTCGCCCTCGCCGCGGCGACATCGGCACCGCCCGCCGTCGCCCAGGACGAGCCCGCCGACGCGCCACCACCCGGCGAGGTCACCTCGCTCGGCACACCGCTGCAGGACGTGCTGCTGATCGGCGGCACGCTCGGCGCCGGCCCCGACGGCGCGCCGGTGCTGTGGAGCGCGTCGTCCGGCGCACCCGCGCACCTGAACGCCGTCGACCCCGCCACCGGCGAGGCCGTGGGCCGGTTCGACCTCACCGGAGCCGGCGGCTCCTGGGCGGTCGACGCCGGCGCCGACGGCTCGGTGTACGTCGGCACCTACGGTGCGGCCGGCTTGTACCGCTGGACGGCGGCGGGCGGCGTCGAGGCGCTGGGCAACCCGATCGCCGGTGAGACGTTCGTCTGGGACGTCTCCGTCGCCGACGACGGCCAGGTGTACGGCGGCACGTCGCCGGGCGGGAAGCTGTTCGGCTACGACCCCGCCACCGGCGCGTTCCGCGACTACGGCCGGCTCTCCCCCGCGCACGCCTACGTGCGCAGCGTCGCCGTGCACGGCGACACCGTCTTCGCCGGCACCGAGAACCCGGCGGCCGTGTTCGCCGTCGACCGCGCGACCGGCGCCAGCACGGCGCTGCCGGTGCCCGACGGCCTGGACGTCTCGGCCGCGTGGGCGTACGACGTCGACGTCGTGGGCGACTACCTCTACGTCCGCTACGGCACCGCGTCGCCGAGCCCGCTCTACGTCTGGGACATCGCCGCCGGCCGGTGGGTCGACAGCATCGCGTCGGCGCACGGGCTGGAGCCGTCGCCGCCGGACGAGCAGGGCCGCGTGTACCTGATCGTGGCCGGCGAGCTGGTCCGCTACGACCCCCGCGACGGCAGCACGGTGAGCACCGGCGTGCCGTTCACCGGCCGGGTCGCGAACACCCGCGGCATCGGCTGGGCCGAACTGGGGCTGCCCGACTACCCCGGCCGCAGCATCGTCGGGCTGCTCTGGCGCGGCATGATGTTCCGCTACAACCCCACCACCGGCGCGAGCTCGTTCGTCCAGACCACCATCGAGGGCGAGCCGATCGACATCACCGCGCTCAGCGAGGGCCCGGACGGGCGCGTCTACGCGGGCGGCTTCCTCAACGGCGGCTTCGCGGCCGTCGACCCCGATACCGGCGCCCGCGAGGAGTTCCACACCTTCTCCCAGAGCGAGGCGATGACGACGCACGCCGGCCGGCTCTACGTCGGCGCCTACCCGGACGCCCGCGTCTACTCCTACGACCCGGCGCTGCCGTGGCACAGCCCGGAGTACTCGCCGTCGCCGGACCCCGGCGTCGCCGACAACCCGGCCCGGCTGTTCGACTTCAAGAGCGACAAGCAGATCCGCCCGCGCGCACTGACGTCGGCCGGCGACCACCTCGCCGTCGGCACCATGCCCGACCTCGGCGAGCTGGGTGGCGTGTTCGCTCTGTACGACGCGGCCGGCGGCGAGCTGGTGCACGCCGAGCGGAACCTGATCGAGGACGAGAGCATCGTCGCGCTGGCCTACCGCGACGGCGTCGTCTACGGCGCCACCAGCATCTACGGCGGCCAGAGCGCCACGCCGCCGACGCAGCCCGAGGCCACCGTGTTCGCGTGGTCGGTGGCCGAGCGGCGGCTGCTGTGGGAACTGAACCCGGCGCAGGGCAAGCCCACCATCGGCGCGCTGGCCTTCGACGGCACCGGCCGGCTGTGGGGCCTGGCCGGCACCAGCCTGTTCGCCATCGACGTCGACGCCGGGTCCGTTGTCGAGCGGGTGAGCTTCGGGTCCAGCGGCAGCAGCTCCGGCGACCTCGTGCTCAACCCGGCCGACGGCCTGCTCTACGCCTCGCCGGCCGGCAACCGGCTGGTCCGCGTCGACCCCGTGACTCTGGCCGTCGAGACGCTGCGGACCGGGACGGCGACGCACCTGGCCGCGCACAGTAGCGGCGATGTGTACCTCTCCTCCGGCCACGAGCTGCTGCGGTTCACGCCCCGCTGCACGACGACGGTCACCGGCACCCACCGCGGCGACCTGACCGCGTCGACCGGCACCCTGTGCCTGGACGACGCGACGGTGCTCGGCTCGATCACCGTGACCGGCGGCGCCGGCCTGCGCATCGGCGGCGGATCCGTGTTCGGGTCGGTCACCGCCGACGGCGCCTCGCCGGTGGTCATCGACGGCGCGACGGTGCGCGGCGCGGTCTCGCTGGTGAACGGCCCGGCGCCGGCCGCCGTCATCTCCGGGTCGACGATCTTCGGGTCGCTGGCCTGCTCGGGCAACGCCGAGGCGCCGACGGACGACGGCGTGCCGAACCGGATCCGTGGTGCCCGCTCCGGGCAATGTGCGACGCTGTGACCCCTGGCTCGGGCGGGAGGAGCGGCGGTATGCACGTCCTGGTCATCGGCGGCGCCGGCATGGTCGGCAGCAACGTGGTGCCGCACCTCGCGCGGTGGCACACCGTCCGCGTGCTCGACCCCCGGACGGTGGCCGCCGCGGGCGTCGAGTCGGTCACCGGCGACGCCCGCTCCCCCGCCGACGTCGCGGCCGCGCTCGAGGGGATCGACGGCGTCGTGCACATGGCCGCCGCGGTGCCCCGGGTGGACGGCTACGACGCCGACGCGAACCGGCTGGCGTTCGAGGTCAACGTCGCGTCGCTGCACCTGGCGATGTCGCTGGCCTCGGCCGCCGGTGCGCGCTCGTTCGTGCACATCAGCACCATGTCGGTGTTCGGCGACTACGCCGCGCGGCGCATCGACCCGGCCGCCGTGCCCGACTCCGACGAGGTGTACGGGCTGACGAAGCGGCTGGGCGAGCAGGTCGTGGCGGCGCTGTCGCCGGCGCTGGGGCTGCCGGCCTGCTCGCTGCGGCTGATCTACCCGACGCCCGACGCCGACTGGCCGCAGTGGCGCTCGCCCGAGGGACACCCGCCGCGGCCGATGTCGATGCGCGACGGCACGCCCATCCCGGCGCTGGCCGCGGCCGACCTCGCCACCGCCGTCGACCGCGCCCTGGCCTGGACCGGCCCCTACCGCCCGTTCAGCATCACCGCCGACGTCGCCGGCCGGTCCATCGTCCCCGACGACACCCAGGAGGCGCTGGGCTGGCGGCCGGTGCGGGTGCCCTGACCACAGGCCGGGCGGGGCGTCAGGCACGGCGCGGCCTTGGCACGCCTGCGTGTTCCACAAACGGGGCGAAACGGGCGCGACAGGTGCGCCCCAGCGTGCCAAGCGGTGCAGCCCGGCGTGCCAGACGTCGCTCAACGGCGCCGTCTACGGCGCCTGGGAGCTGATCGACCTCGGCCGGCTGGCCCCGCTCGACGCGCCCGGCCTGCTACTGACCACGCTCCTCGACGGCATCGGCCGCTGACCGGCCGGCGTCCAGGCCGAACACCTCGGCCGCGTTGCGCCACATCACCAGCTCCTCCTCGGCGGCGTTGAGCCCCGCCGCGCGGATGGCGCCCAGCGTGACGGCCGGGTGGATGAGCGTGGCGTCGCTGCCGAACATCAGCCGCCGCGGCCCGATGCGGTCCAGCACCCAGCGGATGCGCCCCGGCGCGGGCGTCGACCAGCACGGCTCGAACCAGATGCGGTCCGTGCGCTCCGCCGCCGCCGGCGTCAGCCGCCAGTCCGGGCCGCCGAGGTGCGCGGCCACGACGCGGGCGCCGTCGACCCGGGCGACGACGTCGGCGAGCCCGACGATCTCGTCGCCCCACGTGTGCACGAGGGCCGGGAGGTCGTGCTCGGCCAGCAGCCGCAGCGCGTCGGCCATCGCCGGCGAGCCGCCGGGAGACTGGGCGTACTGGGTGTGGATCTTCGCGCCCGCGAAGAGCCCGGTCGGCAGCAGCTGCGCGAGCTGCGCGGCCGCCACGTCCAGCTCGCGCGGGTCGACGACCAGCAGGCCGCGCAGCCGCGGGTGCTCACGCAGGACGGGCAGCAGCGCCGGGTTGCCGGTCAGCGGGTCGTACACCACCGCCTCGACCGCCGACACCAGCTGCAGGTCGATGCCGCAGTCGTCCATCACCCGCAGGTTGACCGCCGCGTCGCCGACGTCGGTGCTGAAGAACCACGGGCCCCAGTGGCCGTGCACGTCGATGATCACGCCGCCTCCAGCAGCCGCGTCAGGGTGCCGCCGGTCACCAGCTCGCGCTGCGGCGGTGTCAGGCCGCTGGCCGCCAGCCGGTCGACGACGGCGGCCGCCTCGAACCAGCCGGGGCGGCTGCCGAACACCAGCCGCTCGGCGCCGGCCTCGTCGGCCAGCAGCTCCCAGGCGTCGACGTCGCCGAGCAGCCGGGTCGACGCGTGGAAGCCGGGTTCGTCGCGGGCCAGCAGCACGAAGTCGCCCAGGTGGTAGAAGTGCGCGTCGACGAAGACGGCGGACACGCCCAGCCCGGCCAGCGCCGGCCCGACGACCCTGACGTCGCCCTCGGCCAGCAGCACGAGCCCGGCCGCGGCGGCCGCCCGGGCCACCGCGCGCAGGCCGGGCGCCGACGCCGGGACGTGCTGCCGGTCCGGCGCCAGCCGCACCGCCCGCACGCCCAGCTCCGCCGCCCGCTCCACCTCGGCCAGCGCCGTCAGCGGGTCGCGCAGATCGACCCCGAACGCCGCCTGCCAGCCGTGCGCCGCCGCGGCCGCACGGGCCTCGTCGTTGCCGCTCGGCGCGTCGAACAGCAGCGCGCGCAGCGACGTCA
Organism: Jiangella sp. DSM 45060; assembly: GCF_900105175.1. NCBI lineage: Bacteria > Bacillati > Actinomycetota > Actinomycetes > Jiangellales > Jiangellaceae > Jiangella > Jiangella sp. DSM 45060. Next base: position 2,868,017 of record NZ_LT629771.1, read on the forward strand.
CCAGCCCGCCGCCGATGCCCAGCGGCGGCAGCGACGCCGCCAGCTCCGGCCCGGTAAGGCGGTCGCCGGTGACGATGTCGCGCCCGATCAGCAGGTCGCCGTCGAGGATCACGAGGCCGCCACCGCCGTGTGCACCTTGGTGACGGCGGCGACGATGTCGTCGACGTCGGCCGGGGTGAAGTTCTCGTTCCACGGCACCACGACGAGGCGCCGGTAGACGAGGTCCTCGGCCACCGGGCACAGGCCGTCGCCGTAGTCGCGGCCGGCCAGCGGGTAGCCGGACGAGCCGTAGGTCAGCGGCTTGCGCAGCACCGGCTCGGTGTAGAGCGGGCGGGCGAGGTAGCCGGCCAGCGACGGCACGCCCTCGGCCGTCAGCGCCGCCGCGTAGCGCTGCAGCCCGGCCTCGTCCAGGCCGTCGACCAGCAGCGGGTAGTACCAGTACACGTGGTCGCCGTCGTCGGGCGCGAGCACCAGTCCCGGCAGATCGGCCACCCGGCTCGCGAACGCCGTCGCGCCGGCCCGGCGGCGCTCGACGACGGCGGGCAGCTTGCGCAGCTGCTCGCGGGCGACCGCGCCGACCAGCTCCGTCATCCGGTAGTTCAACGCATACGACAGGTAGGCCCGCTCCCCCGTCTCGCGCGGCCAGCCCTTGTCGGCGAACCGGCGCAGCCGCAGCGCGAGGTCCGGGTCGTCGGTGGTGACCAGGCCGCCGTCGCCCGCGGTGATGTGCTTGTACTGCTGCAGGCTGAAGCAGCCCAGCTGGCCCACGGTGCCGGTCAGCGGGCCGCCGGGACGCACGGGCGCGAGGTAGGCCTGCGCGCAGTCCTCGATCAGCATGATGCCGGCGCGGTCGGTCAGCTCGCGCAGCCGCGCCACCGGGGCCGGCTTGCCGAACAGGTGGACGGCGATGACGGCACGGGTGCGCGGCCCGATCAGCGCGGCGACGGCGTCGGGGTCGAGGTTGCCGGTGAGCGGGTCGACGTCGGCGAAGACCGGGACGGCGTTCTGCGCGATGATCGGCGCGACCGAGCCCATGTCGGAGATGGGCGGCACGATGATCTCGTCGCCGGGCTCGGGGTCGACGGCGGCCACCGCCAGGTGCACCGCCGCGGTGCCGCTGCTGCAGGCCACCGCGTAGCGGGTGCCGATGAGCGCGGCGAACTCCTCGGTCAGCGCGTTCACCTCGGTGCCCCAGACGCTGGCCAGCATGCCGCTGCGCAGCACCCGCAGGACCGCGGCCTCCTCCTCCGGGCCGATGGTGCGCCCGCTCGCCTCCAGGGCCGACGGCAACGGCCGTCCGGTGCGCACCGGCGTGCCGCCGTCGATGGCCAGCGTTCCCACAGCCTCGCCTGCTTCCTGTCGAGTAACGTTCATCGTATCGGTCTGGCCCGAAAACTGGACCAGGTGGCTACAGTTGTCGCATGGACACCTCGATCGGCGTGGTCGGCCCACACGACCTGGTCGACAGCGTCGCGACGGTCTGTGAGGAACAGGCCGGGGTGCGGGTGCACCGGTTCGACTACGACCACGAGACCCAGGCCTCCGCCATGGTGACGACGCACGCGTCCGGCGTCGATGCCTGGCTGTTCACCGGCATCGTGCCGTACACCCTCGCGCACGACGCGCTGACCCGCCCGGCCGCGTTCGTCGACTACAGCGGGTCGACCCTGCTCGAGGCCGTGGTGCGGCTGCTGCGCGAGGGGCACGACGTCACCCGGCTCTCCGTCGACACCCTCGACCCCGCGCAGGTGCACGGCACGCTGCGCGACGCCGGCGTGCCGGTGGCCGAGGTGCGCACGCTGCCGTACCGGCCCGGCGCCACGGCCGCCGACTTCGCCGCCTTCCACCGGCGTCACGCCGCCCGTCACCAGGGCGCCGTCGCGGTCACGTGCCTGGCGTCGGTGCACGACCAGCTCGCCAGTGAGCTGCCGGTGTTCCGGCTGGCGCCGTCGCGGCAATCGGTCCGCGGCGCGCTGCGCCAGCTGCTGCTCTCGGCGACCAGCCAGATCCAGGAGGACGCGCAGGTCGCGCTCGGACTGGTCGAGGTCTCCCCCGCGTCCGAGCTCGACGACCTCGCCCGCGAGGTGGGGCTGCTGGGCGGCTCGCTGTCGCAGTACTCCGAGACGCTGTCGCTGATCGTCACCACCCGCGGGCCGCTGCACGACGCCTCGCGCGGGTTCACCGCGCTGCCGCTGCTGCACCGCCTCGGCCAGCGGCACGACGTCGTGCGCATCGGCTTCGGCATCGGGCACAGCGGCGCCGAGGCCGAGCGGCTGGCCCGCCGGGCGCTGGCCCGGGCCCGCAGCCACGGCGACGTCGCCGCCGTCGTGTCGTCGCGCAACGACGTCGACATCCTCCTCGAGACGGTCGCGCCGGCCGAGGCGCCGAAGCCCGACCAGAGCCGGGCGGTCGTCGCCAGCCGGGTCGGGCTGTCCGTCGGCACGCTCGACCGCCTCCGCGAGATCACCACGGCCACCGCCGACCGCCCGCTCACCACGCGCGACGTCGCCGACGGACTCGGCGTGCAACTGCGGACGGCACGCCGGATCCTGCAGCGGCTGGAGCTCGCGGGGTGTGCGGAGCGGTCGGGCAGCCTCGAGTCGGGCACCATCGGGCGGCCCCTGACGCTGTACCGCATCACACTGTGACCTCTGGTGGGCAGCTCACGCTCCGAGCCAGCGGTCCAGACGTTCGGTGATGAAGGTGTCGTCGCGCAGGTGGGGGTAGGCGGCCCAGATGCGGTCGATCTCGTCGAGTTGGCCGGGTGAGAGCACCTCGGTCTCGTCGAGGCACCACAGGCCGGTCAGCAGGCCCTGGCGGCGCAGCACCTCGTGGATGCCGGGCACGCAGCCGTGGAAGCCGTGCGCGGCGTCGAAGATCGCGGCGTTGGCGTCGGTGAGGACGGGGTTCAACGCGAGCAGCTCGCGCAGCGCGGCCTCGTCGCCGGCCTTGGCGCGCCCGGCCGCGGCCAGCGTCGCGACCGCGCCGCGCACCCACACCGCCCACTGCCCGAGCAGCCCGCCGACCACCTCGATGCGCTGCCCGCCGACGTCGTAGCCGGTGAGCAGGTCCATCACGATGTGATCGTCGTTGCCGGTGTAGACGGCGATGTCACCGGCCCGCCCGGACGCGGCCAGCCCGTGCACCACCTCCAGCGTGGCGTAACGGTCGAACGGCGCCACCTTCACCCCCGCCACCGTCGGCTGCTCGGCCAGCCGCCGCCAGAAGTCCCGCCCGAGCGGGCGCCCGCCGACCGCGGGCTGCAGGTAGAAACCGATGACCGGGATGACCTCGCCGACCGCGCGGGCGCGGTCGAGCAGCTCGTCCTCCGACGCCGCACCCGTGCCGTACGGGGTCAGCAGCGCGAGGTCGTAGCCCAGCGAGACCGCGAGCTCGGCCTCGGCGACCGCCTGCTCCGTCGGGCCGACGATGCCGGTGATGAGCACCGGCGCCTGCTCGGGGTACTCGGCGGCGGTCTCGGCGGCCAGCTCCAGCACCGGCGCGAGCAGCCCGCGGACCGGCTCGTGCACCGCGAACTGGGTGGTGTGCACCGCCACCGCCAGACCGGTGGCGCCGGCCTCGACGTAGTACCGCGACAGCGCCCGCTGCCGGCGCTCGTCGAGCTTGCGGTCCTCGTCCAGCGCCAGCGGGTGCGCCGGGATCACCCCGCCGGCCAGGAACCGGTCCACAGCCGTGGCCATCTCAGAACTTCCCGTCGCGTCGCTGGAACTTGGTCGGCTTGCCCAGCGTCGGCAGACCCTCACGCACCCAGTGCGCGCTCGCCTCGACCAGCTCAGCCACCGTGACATCCGGGTAGCCGAACAGGGCGTGGCAGCGCTGCGCGTTGCTCAGCAGCGCCGTCGCCGCCTCCTCACCGGTGAACTCCACCGGCTTGCCCAACGCGGCCGCGAGGTCGCCGGCCAGCCGGCGCACCCCCAGCGTCTCCGGACCGGTCAGGTTCAACAGCAGCGGCGGGGTGGCGGCGTGCAGCAGCGCCCGCAACGTCACCTCGTTCGCGTAGCCCTGCCACACCAGGTTCAGGCTGCCCATCGTGACGTCCACCGGCTCGCCCGCGTCGATGGTCTGGGCCAGGTCGATGAGCACCCCGTAGCGCATCTCGACCGCGTAGTTGAGCCGGATGATCGCCATCGGGGTGTCGTCGCGCTGCGACGCGGCCTGCAGGACCCGCTCACGGCCCAGGCACGACATCGCGTACTCCCCGACCGGGCCCGGCTCGGTGTCCTCGGTCGCGCCGCCGCTGCCCACACCGGTCAGCGGGTACACGTTGCCGGTCGACAACGCGCTGATCCGGCTACCCGCGTAGCGGCGGGCCACCCGCCCGGGCAGGTACACGTTGGTCTCCCACGTGCCGGCCTGGTTGCCCTCGGTGCCGAACTTCGCCCCCACCAGATACACCACGTTCGCCGCATCGGGCAGCCCGGCCAGCGCCTCGTCATCGGCGATGTCCGCCGCCACGACCTGCGCGCCGGTCGCCTCCATCGCCTCCCGCGCACCGGCGCCGCCGTACCGCGACACCGCGAACACCCGCGCCCCGGTACCGGCCGCCTCGATACCCCGCACCGCCAACCGCACCAGGCTCACACCCAGCTTGCCGCTCGCACCGAGCACCACCACATCACCGTCGAGCCGGCGCAAATCCGCCACCAGCTCCGGCCGCGGCCGAGAAAGTCGCTCATCGAGCTCGTCGATGCTCCGCACCCGCACCCTCCATCATCCGTACTTACGGTCTAGACCGTATTTGTCGGAACGTGAGGATGTCAAGGCGGGTTCTTGTGCGGATACGGGCGGTTATTCGGCGGCCAGACCGGCCCCGAAGACGATGGCGAATCCCACGGCGAAGCCCGCCGCGGAATGGTCGAAGATCAGGGCCAACAACAGGCCCAATCCGAACGCGACCATGAACCTCTTAGCCAGCTTCTGACCCATCGCCACTCCCTGCAGTGGTGGGGACAACGCTGGCTCCATGATCGACCCGACCGCCCGGGAACGCGCAAGCGAAAGTCTCACATTGAGGGACGGCGCCCGGAACTTCGTCCGGGTGTGTCGCGGTACGTCACCGCTGCGGCGCTTGACGCATGCCGTTATGGGAATATGATGACGCCATGGCACGAGCGGCGACGACGTCCGACGTCTTCAACGCGATCGCCGAGCCGCGGCGCCGGGACATCCTGGTGCTGCTGCGGGCGGGCGAGCGGCCGGTGACCGAGGTGGCCCGGGAGCTGGGCATGACCCAGCCGGGAGCGTCGAAACACCTGCGGGTGCTCCGCGAGGTCGGGCTGGTGCGCGACCGCAGGGCGGGCAAGCAGCGCCTGTACGGGCTCGACGCCCGCGGGCTCCGGCCGGTCCACGAGTGGACCGGCGGGTTCGAGCGGTTCTGGAACGAGAGCTTCGACCGGCTGGACGCCTACGTGCAGGACCTGAAGCAGGCCAAGGAAAAGGAGCAGCGATGAGCGCGACGGCCGACCGCGAGATCGTCATCTCACGGGTCATCGACGCCCCACGCGAGCTGGTGTTCGAGGCGTTCACCGAGGTCCGGCACCTGTCGCGGTGGTGGGGCCCGGCAGGCTTCAGCACCACCACGCGGGCGTTCGAGTTCCGCGTCGGCGGCGAGTGGCGGTTCGTGATGCACGGGCCGGACGGCACCGACTACGCCGAGTGGATCTCCTGGACCGCGATCACCCCGCCGGAACGGATCGAGTTCCTCCACGGCGAGTCCCGCGACGACCCGGACGCCTTCGTGTCGGTGCTGACGTTCGAGCCCGACGGCGCGGCCACCCGCATCGAGATGCACACGGTGTTCCCCACCCGGGAGCAGCGCGACGAGGCGGTCGAGAAGTACCACGCGATCGAGGGCGGCCGGCAGACGCTGAGCAACCTGGCCGCCTACGTCACCGAGCACCTTCGGACGGGAGCCGAGCACTGATGGCCGGGACGGTGTTCTTCAGCGTCTCGATGTCGCTGGACGGGTTCATCGCACCCCAGAGCCTCGACGACCTGATGGGGCGGCAGTGGGTGGAGCTGCAGCGGTGGGCCTTCCCGCTGCGGTTCTTCCGCGAGAACCTGAAGCTCGGCGAGGGCGGCGAGGAGGGGCGCGACAACGACCTCGCGCGAGAGACCTTCGAACGCACCGGCGCGAGCGTCATGGGCAAGCGCATGTTCGACGCCGGCGAGCGGATGTGGCCCGAGGAGGCGCCGTTCCACACGCCGGTCTTCGTCGTGACGCACCAGAAGCGCGGCCCCTGGGAGCGGCCGGGCGGCACGACATTCCACTTCGTCAACGACGGCATCGAGGCCGCGCTCGACCAGGCGCGCGAGGCCGCCGGCGACCGCGACGTCCGCATCGCCGGCGGCGGCGCGACGATCCTGCAGTACCTGAACGCCGGCCTGATCGACGAATTCTCGATCGCGCTCGCACCCGTGCTGTTCGGATCCGGGGTGCGCCTGTTCGAGGGCGTCGACGCCGCCCGCGTCGCCCTGGAGCCGATCCGCGCCGAGCCCTCACCGAGGGTGACCCACCTGACCTACGCCGTCCGTCAGCGGTAGGGCCGCCGCGGTCACCCTCGCGGGAAGGCCCGATCGTCGCCGAACACCCGCTCCGCCGCGGCGACGACGTGGTCGGCGCCGTCCGGGCCGGCCATCAGCTGCGGCTGACGCAGCCAGAACACCGTCGCGGCCGCGCCCTCGGCTCCGGGAGCCGGCAGCGCCCGGACCAGGCCCCGCAGCGGCTCCAGCCCGCCCAGCGGCGGGTAACCGGCGTCGACGGGCACGCCCTCGGCCTCGAGGGCGCGGCTCACCCAGTCGCGGTCCACGCCCGGCGCCGCCCGCAGCATCAGCAGGTGCCGGGAGTCGGCCGTCGTGCCGGCGGGCTGCGGCACGACCGCCACCGGGCGCTCCGCCGCGGCCAGGCCGTCGACGACCCGCCGGGCGAACGCGTCGCGCGCGGCCACCTCGTCGTCCAGGCGCTCCAGCCACGGCAGCAGCAGCGCCGCCTGCAGCTCCGTCATGCGCAGGTTCCAGCCGACGTCGGCGTGGTGGTACCAGGCGCCGTCGCGGACCCGGCCGACGTTGCACGCCGACCACACGCGCGCGGCGAGGTCGTCATCGTTGGTGACGATCAGCCCGCCCTCGCCGGCCGTCATCGCCTTGCTGGACTGAAAGCTGAACGTGCCCGCCGTGCCGTGCGACCCGACCGGCCGGCCGCGGTAGGACGCGCCGTGCGCCTGGGCGCTGTCCTCGACGACCGCCAGCCCGTGTTCGGCGGCCAGCGCGAGCAGCTCGTCCAGCGGCGCCGGGCTGCCGGCCAGGTGGACGGGCATGACAGCGCGGGTCCGCTCGGTCAGCGCGGGCCGGACGGTGGCGGCCGTCAGGTGCAGGTGGCCGGGGTCGACGTCGGCGACCACCGGCACCGCGCCGAGCAGCAGCACCGCCGTCGCGCAGGCGACGAACGTGTACGCCGGCACGACCACCTCGTCGCCGGGCCGGACGCCGGCCGCGCGCAGCGCCACGAACAGCGCCAGCGTGCCGTTCGTCAGCACGATGCCGTGCTTCGCGCCGTGCCGCCCGGCGAACTCGGCGGCCAGCAGCTCGCACAGCGGGCCCGACGTCGCGCCCCAGTGACCGCTGTCGACCACCTCGGCCAGCAGCTTGCGCTGCTCGTCCGACGCGGGCGGCGGCCAGGCCGGCCAGGGTGCGGTGCGGACGGGCGCGCCGCCGTCGATCGCGAGTGTCGTCATGGCGTCTCCTGCAGTGCGGTGGGAAGGCGGCGGCCGAGCAGCCGGACGGCGTTGCCGCCCAGGACCAGCGTGCGGTCGGCGTCGGAGAGCCGGGCGTGCCGGACCCGGCCCAGGCCCGGCCGCGGGTCGAGGAAGCACGCGTCGGTGCCGAACAGCACCCGGTCGGCGCCGGCGATCGCGACCATGCGCTCCAGCCAGCGGGTGGTGAGCCGGGAGCCGCAGATCTCCAGGTACAGGTTCGGCTCGGCGGCGGCCAGCCGGGCGGCGCGCTCGTAGCCGTCCGGCCACAGCCCGGCGTGCCCGACGAGCAGCGCGACGCCCGGGTGGCGGCGGGCCAGCTCGGCGAGGTCGCCGGGGTCGGAGTACGGCGAGCGGGTCTGCCCGTGCGACAGCACCGGGACGCCGGCCACGGCGGCCAGCTCGAGCAGCGGCTCGTACCGCGGGTCCGTCGCGGCGCACAGGTGGGTGTCCGGGTGCAGCTTCAGCCCCCAGACGCCGGGCCGGTCCAGCTGGTCGCGCAGCAGCGCGGCCGCCTCCGGCTCGTGCGGGTCGGCGACCAGCCAGACGCCGAGGCTGTCCGGGTGCCGGTCGGCCTCCGCGAGCGCCAGCTCGTTGCCGGCGACGGCGTCCCGGCCGACGGCCAGCAGGTGCGACACGCCGACCGCGTCGATGCCGATCGCCGCGTTGGTGTCCAGCAGCCAGGCCGGGTCCGGCTCGGGCACGAAGAAGTCGGCCCACGCGCCGACGTGGCCGTGCATGTCGATGACGGGGCTCATGGCCGCTCCCCCGCCACCAGCGCGTCGAACGAACCGGCGGCGATCAGCTCGACATCGGCGGCGGGCAGCCGCAGGTGCTCCAGCTGGAACCGCGGGCCGGCGTCGTCCCACACCGGCGCGCCGGTGCCGAACACCAGCCGGTACGCACCGGCGCGGCGGGCCAGCCACTCGACCGCGCCGGCCGCGACCAGCGTCCCGGTCTCGACGAAGGCGCCCGGGTGGGCGTCCAGCAGCTCCGCCAGCTCGCGCAGCGACCGGTAGCCGGGCGAGAGCACCAGCACCCGCAGCCCCGGCACCGCCGTCAGCAGGGCGCGGACGCGGTCCAGGCCGGTCTCGCCGGCGTCCAGCGCCAGCGGGATGCCGGCCGCGGCCAGCTCGTGCCACCAGCCCATGGCCACCGGCCCGGTCAGCGCGAACCGGTGCCGCACCGGGCACGTCCGCACCATCGCAGGCGCGGACGCGACCACGACGCCCGGGTCGCCCGGCCAGCCGGCGCCGGGCACCGCGGGCAGGACCACCGGGACGGTGACCAGCCGCTCGTGCCGGGCCTCGGCCGGCTGCTCCACGGCGGGGTCGCCGTACAGCCCGCCGCTCGGCGTGACGGCGGCGCCGTCGATGCCGAGGTGGTCCAGCTCCGCGAGCAGCCCCGTGACGTCCGCCGACGGCACGTGGTCGCCGGGGATCGGGCCGAGCACCCGGTGGGCGTCGAAGATCCGCACTCAGCCCTTCAATCCCGTGGTCGCGATGCTGTTCACCAGGTACCGCTGCAGGACGCCGAAGATGACCAGGCACGGGATGACGCTGATGGCCGCCGACGCCATGATGCGCGCCCGCGTCACCGTCTCGGCGTTCAGCGTCGACAGCCCGACCGTCAGGGTGCGCATCTCGTCGGTCTGCGCGATCACCAGCGGCCACAGGAAGTCGTTCCAATGCCAGAGGAACACGAAGATCCCCAGGGTGGCCAGGACCGGCTTGGTGAGCGGCAGCACCAGCCGCCAGAACACCGTCCACTCCCCCGCGCCGTCGATCTTCGCCGCGTCGAACAGGTCGTCGGGCAGGTCCTTGATGAACTGCCGCATCAGGAAGACCGCCTGCGAGTTCGCCAGCGTCGGGACGATCAGCCCCCAGAACGTGTTGACCCCGTCCAGCTTCGACACCAGCACGAACATCGGGATCAGCGTGGCCTGCGCCGGCACCATCAGCGTCGCCAGGAACGACCACATCAGCGCGTTGCTGCCCGGGAACCGCTTGCGGGCGAACGCGTAGCCCGCCATCGCCGCGGTCAGCAGGATCACGATGACCGAGACGATCGAGAAGACGAACGAGTTCAGCGTCCAGCGCAGGAACGACGACGCCGACAGCACCGCGGACAGGTTGTCCAGCGTCACCTCGTCCGGCATCCGCTGCGGGATGGTCTGCGCGCCCTCGGGCGTGATCGCCAGCACGAACACCGCGATGAACGGCACCACCGTGAAGACCGACGCCAGGATCAGCAGCACGGTCAGCCAGGCGTTGGCCGGGGACCGGCGGCGGCGCTTCCTCGTGGGCGGCGGCGTCGTCGCCGTCGCGGGCGGTGCGGTGAGGGTGGTCACGTGTTCTCCCGGTCCAGGACGTAGCGCTGCACCAGCGAGATCGCGAGGACCACGAGGAACAGCATGACGCCGATGGTGGCGGCGTAGCCGAAGTCGAAGAACTTGAAGCCCTGGTCGTACAGCATGTACACCAAGCCGTAGGACGCGCGGGCCGGGCCGCCGCCGGTCATGACGTAGATGGTGTCGAACACCTGGAACGCCACGATCGTCTCGATGACCACCACGAAGAAGAGCACCGGCTTCAGCAGCGGCAGCGTGATGCGCCGGAACTTCGCGCCCGGGCCGGCACCGTCGAGCGTCGCCGCCTCCATGACGTCCTCGGGGATGTTCTTCAGCCCGGCCAGCAGGATGAGCATCGAGTAGCCGAAGCTCTTCCACACCGACACCACGGCCAGCGACCCCAGCACCATCGCCTGGTTGCCGGTGAGGAACGGCACCGGCCCGAGGCCGACCTTCTCCAGCGCGCCGTTGAGCAGCCCGTCGGAGTCGTAGATCCAGATCCAGATGATGCCGGCCATGACGAACGAGGTGACGTACGGCAGGAACAGCAGCCCGCGGAACAGCCCGCGGCCGCGGATCACGTGGTGCAGCATCGTGGCCGTGCCCAGCGACACCACCAGCGTCAGCGGCACGTACATCAGCGCGTACATCAGGGTGACGCGCAGGCTGTCGAAGAACAGATCGTCCTCGATCAACCGGCGGTAGTTCTCCGCGCCGATGAACGAGAAGTCCCCGCTCAGCCGGTAGTCGGTGAAGCTCATCCCGACCGCGCCGAGGCTCGGCACGAACCGGAAGATCACGAACAGCACGAGCATCGGCAGGACGAAGATCACGCCCCAGCCGGGGTCGCGGACGCGCTGCCGCCACGTCGGGCGAGGCGGGGCCGTGCGTTGCAACGTCATTCGGTTCTCCTCGCCCGTCGGGCGGCCGCCGGGATGGCGGCCGCCCTGGTCACGGCGGTTTCGGCCGGGGCGTCAGCCGCCACGGGCGATCAGGTCGCGCGCCTCCGAGGCGGCGTCGGCCAGTGCGTCCTCGGGCGACTTCGAGCCCTGCAGGGCGGCCTGCAGCTGCGCCGACAGCACCGCCATGACCTGACGGGAGGTCGGCTCCACCTCGCCCGGGCGAGCGTACTGCAGCGCGTCGCTGAGCGTCGCCAGCGCCTCGTCGCCGGTGGGCGCCTCGACGTCGGTGCGGGCCGGGAACGTGCCCGCCTCGGCGTTCAGCGCCGCGTTGACGTCCGGGCTCGCGATGAACGAGGCCACTTCGTACGCCGCGTCCTCGTCGTCGTTGATGCTGGTCAGCGCCAGGACGCCGGGGATGCCGAAGCTCACCTGCTCTTCACCGGTCAGCGGCGGGCCGACCACCACGTTCTCGGCGCCGAGGCTGGTGCGCATGATCTCGATGTCGGGCATGGTGATGGCGTACGTCATGGCCGTCGTGCCCGTGGTCAGCGGTCCGCCGTCGACGAGGTTCGTCTTCGTGGCCGCGTCGGCCGGGAGGCCGCCGGCCTCCTGGAGGTCGAGGAGGAACTGCAGCGCCTCCAGGCCCTCGGGCCCGTCGAAGGCGACGTCGGAGCCGTCCTCGGTGAAGATGGTGCCGCCGGCCTGCCACAGCAGCGGGTAGAAGGTGAGGTTCAGCGTCGTCTCCGGGGAGCCGGAGTAGTCGAGCACGGAGACCCCGTTCGCCGCCAGCGCGGGCGCCGCCGCCAGGACGTCGTCCCACGTGGCCGGCGGCTCGGTGATGCCGGCCGCCTGGAAGGCGGCCATGTTGTACGCCGTCGTCGTGCTGGTGTGGTAGATCGGCACGCCGTACAGCTCGTCCTCGAACGTGACGACGTCCAGCGCGCTCGGCAGGTAGGCGTCGCGGTCGTCCTCGACGGCGCCGTCGAGCGGCTTCAGCCCGCCGCTGACCTGGTACTGCAGGGTCTGGTCGGGCGTCAGCAGGACGAGGTCCGGACCCTGGCCGGACGCGATCGCGGTCGCGATCTTCTCGTCCCTGCCCTCCCACGGCTGCTGCTCGATGGTCAGGTCGATGTCCTCGTGCTCGGCCTCGAAGTCGGCCTCGACCTGCTCCCAGAACGCGATGCTGGCGTCCTGGTCCGGGATCACCGGGTACATCCACACCGTGATCTCGGACGAGCCACCGCCACCACCGGCCGTGTCGTCATCAGACCCGCCGCACGCGGCCACGGTCAGCGCGGCTGCCGCCGCGACTGCCACACTTCGAACTCGCACCGGAATCCTCCTCGCCCAGGAGCCGGCGAATACCGGCCTGGGCCGAAACTACAGCTGCCGATGTCAGCCGTCAAGGCACCTCGGCCGACACTCATGAGGTCGAGATTCGATCGATATGCAACGCCCGGTAATAACGGCCTTGACCGAATATATCCACCTCGCTACGCTGCGGCCATTTCCGCCCAAGGAGGCCGCATGCGCCCACGCCTGCTCGTCCTGTTCGCGCTCGTGCTCTCACTGCTGGCGCCGTTGCCGGCGGCCGCGTCCACACCGGCCCCGGCCGCCGACCCACCCTGGACCGCCGAGCCGATCGGGCCGGCCAGCGTGGCGACGCCCACGGGCTCGGGCGGGTTCATCGGTGGCGTCCTGTGGTTCTCGACCCGCCAGGCCAACCCGCCGGCGCTCGTCGGGCTCGACCCCGCCACCGGCAGTGCCGTCAGCCAGATCCCGCTGCCGGACGGCCTGGGCGCCTGGGTCAGCGCGCCGTCCGGCACGGACGTCTACGTCGGCACGTACACGCCGGCGAAGCTGTTCCGCGTCGACACCGTCAGCGGCGAGGCCGAGGAGATCCTCACGGCCGGCGGCTCCGGCGCGGTCGTCTACGCGCTCGCGGTGGCGCCGGACGGCATGGTGTACGCCGGGACCTACGAGTCCTCCGGCGGACGCATCTTCGCCTACGACCCGGCCAGCGGAGTCGTCACCGACCTCGGCGTCACCGTGCCCGGGCAGGACTACGTCCGCGCCCTGGCGGTTGACGACGCCCACGTCTACGCCGGCATCGGCTCGGCCGCGTCGCTCGTGCGCATCGACCGCGCCACCCACGAGGTCACCGACCTCACTCCCCCGGAGCTCGCCGGCGCCACCTTCGTCTCGTCGTTGGCGTTGCACGACGGTGCGCTGCTGGGCGGCGTGTCGCCGCGCGGCCAGCTGCTCGTCGTCGACACCGCCGACCCGTCCCGCTACGAGCTGGTCCAAGCGCCGGCCGAGACGTTCGTCGTGGCGGTGAGCGGCGGCGAGCCGGGCCGGGCGTACTTCGCGGCCCGGCCGTCGGGGACCCTGTACGGCTACGACCTGTGGTCGGGCGCCGCGCAGGCACTCGCGGTGCCGGCCCCGGAGAAGGCGGCCAGCGGCCTGACGTTCCACGACGGCCGGGTCTGGGGCCTGGTCGACGGGCTCGCCTACAGCTACGACCCGGCCGGCGGCGCCGTCACCGGCCTGCCACTGGACGCCGCCGGCGTCACGCCGAGCCCCGAGGGGCCGATGGCGCTGGCCGCCGACGACGAGCACGTCTACGTGTCGGGCTCCGGCGGCGTCCAGATCCACGACATCGCCCGCGGCACCAGCAGCCGGGTCTTCGTCCCCGGCGAGGCCAAGTCGGTCTGGCCGGCGGACGACACGGTCTACCTGTCGATCTACACCCGGGCGCTGATCTACGAGCTGCCCTCCGCGGCCGGACCGGTGCGGCCACTGGCGGAGATCGGCCACGAGCAGACCCGGCCGCGCGACTCCTTCCTCGACGACGGCACCGGCCGGCTCTACGTCGGCACCGAACCCGACTACGGCCGCTACGGCGGCGCGCTGGCGGTCTACGACACGGGCAGCGGCGAGTTGGACGTCTACCGCGACATCGTCGAGGACCAGACGATCTCCGCGGTCACCGCCGAGGGCGACACCGTCTACCTCGGCAGCGACATCAAGACCGGCCTCGGCACGACGCCCATCGCGACCCGGGCCGAGGTGGCCGCCGTCGACGCCCGGTCCGGCGCCGTGCGGTGGTCGACGGCGGCGCCGGGCGGCGCGACCGTCGTCGGCGATCTTCGCCTCCTCGGCGACGACCTGGTCGGCCTCACGTCGGCCGGGCTGCTGTTCGGACTCGACCCAGCCACCGGCACACTGCGCTGGCAGCACGCGCTGGGCGTCCGGGCGTCGATCCTGACGCCGACGGCCACCGGGGTCTACACGACCGACGGGACGTCCATCCTGCGGCTGACCTGGCCCGAGCCGGGTGCCCCGGTGGTCTCGACCGTCTACACCGGCCTTGCCGGCGAGTGGTACGGCCCGCCGTCGGTGACCGCGACGCCGGACGGCACGGCGCTGTTCGCCGTGCAGGGCCGGACCCTCGTGCGCCTCGACGTGCCCGGCGAGCTGTTCGCGCCGGTGGCCGTGTCCGGGTCGTCGTCGTGGGTGGGGCATCCGGACCGGTCGTCGGTGTGGCAGGCGTTCGTCACCGTCACCGTGGCGGACGCCGCCGGGGCGCCGCTGGCCGGCGCCTTCGTGTCGGCGACGTGGCGGGGCGGCCGCGCCACCGGCTGTGTCACCGGCGACGACGGCGGTTGCGTCCTGCGCCGCACGGTGGCCGACGCCGCCGCGGCCACCGTCGACGTCACCGGCGTCGCGCACGCGTCGCTGCCCCAGGGCGCCGTCGAGGTGTCCGAGACCGCCACCGTCACCGCTCCGGAGAGGACCTCCCGATGACCGAGCTCAGCCGACGCACCTTCCTCTCCGCGGCCGCCGCGGCCGGCGCCCTCCCCGTTCTGCCGGGCGTCGTGGGAACGGCCGCCGCCGCGGGCGCGCCGGAGCCGGAGCTGTTCGGGCCCGCCGCCGTGACGGCGGCCATCGTGGGCATGGCGGTCGACGGTGACACCGGCTACATCGTCACCCGCGGCCAGACCCCGCCCAAGGTGGTCACCGTCGACCTCGCGAGCCGGACCGTCACCCGGATCGACCGCCTCCAGCGCGGCGACGGCGGCTGGGCGTGCACGGTGTCCGGTGGGCAGGTCTACGTCGGCACCTACCCGACCCCCGACCTGTACCGCTACGACCCCGCCACCGGCGAGGTCGAGCTCCTCGGCACCATCGGGCCGTCCGGCGGCTTCGTCTGGTGCCTGACCACGGCGCCGGACGGCACGGTGTACGCGGGCACGTCGCCGCGGTGCGAGCTCTGGGAGTACCGGCCCGACACCGGGGTGCTGCGCAACCTCGGCCGCGTGGCGACGGACACCCAGTTCGCCCGTGTCGTCGCCGCCGACGACACGCAGGTGTATGTGGGCACGACGCCGCTGCGCCACGTCATCGCCGTCGACCGCGCCACCGGGGCGAAGCGCGACATCTACCCGGCGGAGCTGGAGCGGGCCGGGTCGGTCGACCCGATCATCGCGACCGGCGGCCGCGTGCTCGTCTCGGCCGGTGGTCAGGTGCTCGACCTCGCGCCCGACGGCTCCGACTACACGGTGCTCGCCCCGCCCGAGCCGTCGACCATGATCGACGCGCTGACGCTGACGCCGTCGGGCGACCTGCTGGGCGTCGCGCGCCGCACCGGCTCGCTGTACCGGCGGGCGGGCGACGCGCTGGAGCTGGTCGACACCGTCAACCCCGGCGACGAGACCCGCGGCCTGTGGCAGCGCGAGGAGTCGGTGCTGGTGGGCGCCGGTGGCAGCGGGGTGCTGTGGTTCCACGACCTCGCCACCGGCGACACCGAGACGTTCGACCTCACCGACGAGGCGGACGTGGCCGGGCCGGACCTCGTCCAGTACCTCAGCTACGACCGCGACGCCGTGTACGTGGGCGGGCACTTCTACGTCACCGTGCACCGGCCGTGGGCCGGCGTCGAGCCGCGCCGGATCCGGGTGAACGGCGAGATCAAGGCGCTGCTGCCGCACGAGGGCCGGGTGCTGGGCGCGATCTATCCGAGCGGCGAGCTGATCAGCATCGACCCGGCGACCGACACCGTCACGTCGCTGGGCGCGCTCGGCCATGACCAGCAGCGTCCGTGGGAGCTGGCCCTGGACGCCGAGCGCGGCCTGCTGCTCGTCGCGTCGATGCCGGGGACCGGCCGGCTCAACGGTGCGCTGACCGTGCTGGACCTCGCGACCGGCGGGATGGAGGCGTACGTCGGCGTGCTGCCGGACCAGGGCCTGACGTCCGTCACCCTGCACGACGGCATCGCGTACCTGGCCGGCGACACCTGGGGCGGCGGTGGCGCCACACCGACGCAGCCGGCCGCTGAAGTGGCCGCGTTCGACCTGGAGTCCCGGACGGTGCTGTGGCGGACCGCGCCGCTGGCTGGTCACGCCAGCCTCCAGCACGTCGAGGTGCACGACGGGTTCCTGTACGGCGTGTACAAGCGGCTGAGCGGCACGTGGTTCGCGATGGACCTCGCCACCCGCAGCGTGGTGCGTCAGGGCAAGGTCAGCGGCTACGGCGAGATCGTCGTGCACAACGACCAGGTGTTCGCGGCCACCAACTTCGGCGACTACCTCTACCGGCTGCGCCCCGATCACGACGCGGAGCAGCTGGCCGGGCCGCTCGTCGCCAGCTGGTTCACCGTTCCTCAGCTGGAGTTCGAGCGGGGCTGGAAGGCCTGGGGCGTCGCCGGTCGTCAGCTGGCGCGGTTCGACCTGCATCCGCGGCATCGGCGGTGAGCTCACCGGCCAGCGCCAGCCACGTCGTCGTCGGGATCGTCCCGGCGACGACCGGCGGGTCGATGCCCGTCGACGTCAGTAGCCGGTGGGCGCGCTTCTTCGGCACATGCGCACCGAGGACCTCGCGTACCGGCCGCCGCGGCGCGCGGTAGGCGTCCTGCAGGAGTTTGCGGGCCAGCCGGGCCTGCGGCCGCGACACGTCCGCGCGGCGGCGGATCACCAGGTGCGCGGAGTCGACCGACGGCGCCGGCCGGAAGCTGCCCGGCCGGACCCGTGCGGCGATGCTCAGCTCGAACCGGGCCTGCCACCACGCGACCTCGAGGTCGCGCGGGCGGGCGTCCGTCATGCGCTTGGCGAACCCCCACTCGACCAGCAGGTCCGCGGCCTCGACGGACGTCGCCTCCGGATCCAGCAGGCGGCGCAGCAGCGCCGTCGAGATGGCGTACGGGATGTTCGCGACCACGGCGTACGGGCGCCGCGGCAGCATGACGCTGCGCGCGTCGGCCTCGACCACGCGCACCTCGCCGATGCCGGCGAAGCGCCGCTCCAGCTTCGCCACGAACCGCGGGTCCCGTTCGACGGCGATGACGCGGGCGCCGGTGGCCGCCAGCGGTGCGGTCAGCGCGCCGAGCCCGGCGCCCAGCTCCATCACCAGGTCGCCCGGTCCCGCGCCGGACGAGCGCACCATGCGCGCGCTCACCGCCGGGTCGCGGAGCAGGTGGATGCCGGCATGGTTCGGCTCGCCGGCGCCGTTGCCGTTGCGGCGCTCGCTGCGCGCCCTGGGTGCGCCGCCGGTGCGGCGTTCATCCCTCTCGCCGCCGGTGGAGCGGCCGGAGCGGCTGGGACGGTTCTGGCGGTTCGGGCGCTGGTGGGTGCGGGAATGCCGTGGCATGGGTCATCACGACCAATCGGGATCACGGGAGTCGGGGGACGTCGAAAAGCCGCGCCGTGCGCCTCGGGTGTGGTCACCGAGGGGACGGACGCGGCTGCGGCGTGCTCCCGTGATGCCGGCCCGGACCCCTTCAGCCGGGGTCAGCCGGTGGTACGCGAAGCTACGCCGTGACGTGCCGGCGGATGCGCCAGAACGCCACAGCGCGGTTGTCTGTCATCCCCATACTCCTCAGCGTATCGGCCGGCCTCAGCCGGACACCAGCGAATTCGGCGTGACGGTGATCTCGAACGGCGTCGCGAGAAACCGCCCGGCCTCAGCCGGACACCAGCAAGCTCGGCGTGACGGTGATCTCGAACGGCGTCGTGAGCGTGACGCTCTCGTCGCCGGTGGCCCGCCCTACCTCGACGTACGCACCGTCCTTCAGGTCGTACGCCACGATCGACGGCTCGACCGGGTCGACGATCCAGTAGGACGCCACCCCGTGCTCGGCGTAGGTCGCGTACTTGAGCGCCTGGTCGGTGCGCCGCGTGCTCCGGGACAGCACCTCGACGGCGAGACTCGGCGGCGCCGTGATGGGTCCCTCTCGGTCGTGTTCCCGGCGGATCACGAAGACGTCGGGCTGGAACGACGTCCGGCCGTCCGGCTGCCAGTCGCGAGGCGCGATGTAGAGCTTCAGGTCAGCGGGTGTCGCGGGCCGCAGCAGCAGCGCGAGCCCGAGGACCGCGTCCTGGTGCGGTCCCAGCGGTGCGGGCGTCACCAGCAGTGTCCCGTCGACCAGTTCGTAGCGCAGGCCGTCGTCGGGGAAGTGCTCGAGCTCCGCCACGGTCCATCCGTCAACCGCACGTGGCCGCTCCATCATGGTGGTCATGGTGCCCCCTTCCGGGCTTTGTCGCCACCGAGCCTTCCCGGCCGAGCCCTGCCCCGCAATCGCCGATTCGCGGATTGTGGACAACTAGCCGAGCAACAGCTCGTTGTGGACAACCTCGGCGCGTTCGCCCTGCCAGCGGCGCCGCGCCCACCGGTCGTGCGTCACCACGACGACGGCCAGGCCGGCGCCGTCGACGGCGGCTTCGAGCTCCTCGACCAGCCCCAGTGACAGGTGGTTCGTCGGCTCGTCGAGGAGCAGCACCTGCGGCCGCGTCACCAGCAGCCGGGCCAGCGCGAGCCGCCGCTGCTGCCCGACCGACAGCGCACCGACCGGCGTCGCCAGCGCCGGGCCGGGCAGCAGCCCGAGGCCGGCCAGCTCGGCCTGGTACTCGTCCGCCGGCCCGGGGCGCCCGGCCGCGAACGCCTGCACCGCCGTCAGTGACGGGTCGGCGAAGCTGCCGGTCTGCGGCAGCCAGCCGATCCGCAGCCGGCGCGACCGCAGCACGTCGCCCGTCTCGGGCTCGAGCGCCCCGGCCAGCACCGACAGCAGCGACGACTTGCCGGAGCCGTTGCGACCGGTGATCATCAGCCGGGTGTCGCGGGTGACGTCCATCGCGCGGGCGGTGATGCGGCCGGGCACCTTCACGTCGCGCACGGCGATCAGCACGCCGTCGGGCACGTCGGCGCCGAGCGCGCCGTCGAAGGTCAGCAGCCGCGGCGGCTTCGGGATGCGCAGCTCCTCGAGCCGGCGCAGCCGGTTCTCGGCGTCGCGCACCCGCCGCGACACCGCCGCGTCGACCTTCTGGCTGAGGAAGTGCGCGACGAACTTGTCGTTGTCGCGGCGGCCGCGGCCCTCGTGCCCGATGCGGCGGGCGTCCTGCTTGACGACGGCGCGCGCGGCGTCGACGTCGTCGGACCAGGTGGCGAACGCCTGCTCCCACCGGGCCCGGGCGGCGGCCTTGCCGGCCAGGTAGTCGGTGTACGTGCCGGTGTAGCGGGCCGGCCCGACGTGCGGGACGCCGTCGCGGTCGACCGTCAGCGCCGGGTCGAGGTCGAGGATGGACGTCGCGACGCCGTCGAGGAACGCGCGGTCGTGCGAGACGATGACGACGGCGCCGCGGTGCGCCCGCAGCGCCTCCTCGAGGAACTCGATCGCGTCGTCGTCGAGATGGTTCGTCGGCTCGTCCAGCAGCAGCACGTCGGGCGCCCGGACCAGTGCGAGCGCCAGCGCCAGCCGCGACCGCTGCCCGCCGGACAGGGTGTCGACCGGCCGCTCCCCCGCCACGTCGGCCAGGCCGAGGCCGGCCAGCGCCCTGGCCGCCCGGGCGTCGGCGGACCAGCCGTCGCGGTGCTCGAACTCGGCCAGCAGGTCGCCGTACTCGTCCAGCACCGACTGGTCGCCCTCGGCGAGCCGCGCCTCGGCGGCGCGCATGCGCTGCTCGAGGACACGGAACTCCGCCAGCGCGGCGTCGACGGCGCCGTCGACGGTGCTGCCGGCCGGCAGGTCGGGCTCCTGGGTGAGGTAGCCGAGGCTGCCGTGCCGTTCGACGGTGCCGGAGTCGGGCCGCTCCACCCCCGCGGACAGCCGCAGCAGCGTCGACTTGCCGGCCCCGTTCTCGCCGACGATCCCGAGCCGCTCGCCCGCGGTGGCGTCGTAGCCGACACCGTCGAGCACCCGGCGACCGGCGTAGGAGATGGAAAGGGCGCGAACAGAGAGGAGAGACACGTGACGACCTCGACGAGGTTGCTGGGAGCCCGCCGGGTGGACACACCTCGGGCGCGGGCGAGAGTCACGCGTCAGATCACATCGGGATCGATGATGCCACCCCGGGCCTGACGCGGGCAAGCCGGTTTCCCGCGGAGTGTGTCGGTGCCGGGTCGTAGCGTGGCGGCATGAGGAAGATCGGGAACATCGTGTTCGACTGCGCCGACCCGCGCCGGCTCGCCCACTTCTGGTCCGACGTGCTCGGGTACCCGCGACTGGAGTACCCCGAGGAGATGCGCCGGGAGTTGCTGACCGCCGGGCTCACCGACCACGACCTGCTGGGCCGGGCGATCGCCGAGGATCCCGCCGGTGAAGGTCCGCGGCTCTATTTCCAGCGCGTCCCCGAGCCGAAACGGGTGAAGAACCGCGTCCACCTCGACCTCAACGCCACGCCGGGCCGTCGCGCGGAGCCCGGTGAGGTCGACGCCGAGGTGCAGCGGGTCGTCTCACTCGGCGCCTCGGTGGTCGGCAAGAGCGACGTCATGTGGGGCCCGTACCGCGAGTACCACTACGTGCTCGCCGATCCCGAGGGCAACGAGTTCTGCGTCCAGTAGGGCCTCAGTCGACGGGCTCGTCCAGCCAAGCGCCGCCGAGCATGACGGTGCGCCCGCCGAACTCGTGGAAGCCGTTCCATACCTGGACGCGGTCGGGCCGCAGATACAGGTACCGGAAGCCGGGGATCTGCCGCGGATCGTGCGAGACCAGCGCGTACCGATCGGCGACGGACGACTCGACGTCCGCCACCTCGACGATCGACACGTCGCCGTCGATGGTCACGACGTCGTCGGTGTCGCCGAGGGCCAGCCTGGCTCGCGGGTGGGCGCGGAGGTTGGCCATCGTCCGGCTGCGCTCGAAGGTCGCCATCACGACCTGCTCGCCGTCCAGGACGAAGCTCACCGGGATCAGGTGCGCGCCGTGACCGTCACGCCCGGTCGCGAGCCAGAGCCGAAAGTGAGTGGACAGCCGGTGCCGGGCGACGTCGCGGCGTTCGGCGAGCGGTCGCGGGGCGAGGGTGGGTGGCGCCGTCATCGTGGGTGTCCTTCCCTTCATGTCGAGTGCTGCTACCCCTGAGACGAACGGGCATGGGCCGGATCCGACAGCGCGCTCTGGACATTACGGTCTGGACCGGAATATCATCACGCCGCATGATCCCCCGCCGACGCTTCCTCCAGGCAGCCGCCGCCACGGGCGCGGCCGTCACCCTCCCCACCGTCTCCTCCCTCCCCGCCTCGGCCGCCACGCGGCCCGCCGAGGGCACCGTCACCGACCTCGGCCCGGCCAGCGTGGCCAGCCCACTGGGCAACGGCGAGTTCGTGGGCGACGTCCTGTACATGGGCTCGCGCGGCCTGGCCCCCAACGTCGTCGGCGCCTGGGACCTGGGCACCGACACGATCACCGAGCACGTCGAGATCCCGACCGGCATCGGCATCTGGGCGATGTGCAAGGTCGGCACCGACGTCTACGTCGGCACGCACTCGCGCTCCGACCTCTACAAGATCGACACGGTCACCGGCGAGCTGAGCAAGCTCGCCGAGTACCCCGACCACTTCATCTGGACCATGGCCGCCTCCCCCGACGGCAAGATCTACATGGGGATGTCGGAGCCGGGGCGCGTGGTCGAGTACGACCCGGCCACCGGCGTCAGCCGCGACCTCGGCCAGCCGGCGCCCGGCGAGGCGTACGTGCGCAGCATCCAGGCCGACGACACCTACGTGTACGCGGGCATCGGGTCCAACGCCCACCTCATCGCCATCCACCGGCAGACGGGCGAGAAGCGTGAGCTGCTGCCCGCCGAGCTGCTGGACCGCGACTGGGTGTCCAGCATGCACATCAGCGACACCCACATCGCCGGCGGGCTCAACTCCACTGCCGAGCTCGTCGTCATGGACAAGGCGAACCCCGGCAACCACCGGATCGTCAAGGCCAGCGCCGCGGGCGAGAAGTACACCGTCGCCGTCCTCATCCACGACGGCTGGGTCTACTTCGCCGGCCGTCCGTCGGGGACGATCTACCGCGTCCCGGTGGACGGCGGGGACGTGGAGGTCCTGGGCGTGCCGTTCCCGGAGGCGCAGACGGTGCGCCTGCTGGAGCACGGCGGGCGGATCTACGGCCTGCAGGACCCCGGCATCTTCGTCTACGACCCGGCCACGGGCGCGATGGACTACGTCAGCCACGTCCAGCGCGGCTTCCGCGCCGCCGCCGAGGCGCCGATGTCGGTGCACTCCGACGGCAGGGTCGTCTACGTCGGCGGCAAGAGCGGCGCCGACCTGCACGACCTCGCCTCGGGCGAGGTCACCCGGCTGCCCATCCCGGGCGAGCCCAAGACCGCCATCACCGTCGACGGCACCACCTACCTCGGCATCTACACCCAGGCGGCGCTCTACTCGCACCGCGCCGGCGACGCCGAGGCCACGCTGCTGTTCCGCACCGGGCACCACCAGGACCGGCCCAAGGATCTGGCCTACGACCGCACCACCGGCCTGATCGCGATGTCGACCCAGCCCGAGCCCGGCCACCCCGACGGCGCCCTCAACCTGTACGACCCCACGACCGGCGCGCTGGACACCTACCGCCCGGTCGTCGAGCGGCAGACGGTGTTCTCGCTGACCGCGGTCGCCGGAACGCTCTTCCTGGGCACCAGCACGCAGGAGGGCCTCGGCTCGCCGCCGGTCACGCCCACGGCCAAGCTGGCCGCCTTCGACCTGCGCTCCAGGACGGTGACGTGGGAGCTGGAGGTGCTCCCGGGCATCGGCGCCATCATGGACCTGGCGCACACCCCGCGGGCCGTGTACGGCATCACCAACACCGGCGTGCTGTTCGAGTACAGCCTGGTGGAGCGGGCGATCACGCGGACGCTGAAGGTCAGCGAGCGCGGCGGCGACCTGCTGATCAGCGGGTTCACCGCCTACACCAGCGACGTGAACGCCGTCTACCGCGTCGACCTCGTCCCCTTCACGGCGAGGAAGATCGTCGACGGCCTCGCGAGCGACTGGTTCGGCGGCGGTTCCCGGCTCAACATCGCGCCCAACGGCCGCGCTCTCTACGCGTTGAAGGAGCGCAACCTCGTCAGCATCGCGATCCACCCGCGCCTCGGCTGAGGCGCGGGCGGACCCGCGGCCGCGTCAGCTCTCGGGCTGCTCCGCGACGGCGTCGATACCGGCCTCCTTGCGCTGCTGGGCGGTGATCGGCGCCGGCGCGGCCGTCAGCGGGTCGTAGCCGCCGCCGGTCTTCGGGAACGCGATGACCTCGCGGATGGAGTCGGAGCCGGCCAGCAGCGCGGTGATGCGGTCCCAGCCGAACGCGATGCCGCCGTGCGGCGGGGCGCCGTACTTGAACGCGTCGAGCAGGAAGCCGAACTTCTCCTGCGCCTCGTCCGGGCTCAGGCCCATGACCTGGAAGACCCGCTCCTGCACGTCGTGGCGGTGGATACGGATCGACCCGCCGCCGATCTCGTTGCCGTTGCAGACGATGTCGTAGGCGTAGGCGAGCGCGCTGCCGGGGTCGGTGTCGAAGGTGTCGAGCGACTCGGGCTTCGGCGACGTGAACGCGTGGTGGACGGCGGTCCAGGCGCCGGACCCGACGGCGACGTCGTCGGTCTCGTCGACCGGCTCGAACAGCGGGGAGTCGACCACCCAGGTGAACGCCCACGCGTTCTCGTCGACGAGCCCCGCGCGCCGGCCGATCTCGAGCCGGGCCGCGCCGAGCAGCGCCTGCGACGCACGCCGGGAGCCGGCGGCGAAGAACACCGCGTCGCCTGGCACCGCGCGTACCAGCTTCGGCAGGCCCGCCTTCTCGTCCTCGGAGAGGTTCTTCGCGACCGGGCCGGACAGCTCGCCGTCGGCCCCGACCAGCACGTACGCCAGGCCGCGGGCGCCGCGCGCCTTGGCCCAGTCCTGCCAGCCGTCGAGCTCCTTGCGGCTCTGCGACGCGCCGCCCGGGTGCACGACGGCGCCGACGTAGGGCGCCTGGAAGACGCGGAACGAGGTGTTCGCGAAGTGCTCGGTGACCTCGGTCAGCTCCTGCCCGAAGCGCAGGTCGGGCTTGTCGGAGCCGAAGCGGTCCATGGCGTCGCGGTAGGTCATGCGCGGGATCGGCGTGCTGATCTCGTGGCCGACCAGCGCCCACAGCGCCGTCAGCACCCGCTCGGCCAGCGCGATGACGTCGTCCTGCTCGACGAAGCTCATCTCGATGTCGAGCTGGGTGAACTCGGGCTGGCGGTCGGCGCGGAAGTCTTCGTCGCGGTAGCAGCGGGCGATCTGGAAGTAGCGCTCCAGTCCGGCCACCATGAGCAGCTGCTTGAACAGCTGCGGCGACTGCGGCAGCGCGTACCACGACCCCGGCCGCAGCCGGGCCGGCACCAGGAAGTCGCGCGCCCCCTCGGGCGTCGAGCGGGTCAGCGTCGGCGTCTCGACCTCGACGAAGTCCTCGGCCAGCAGGACGTCGCGGGCGGCCCTGTTCACGGCGCTGCGCAGCCGGATGGCGGCGGCCGGGCCGGACCGGCGCAGGTCGAGGTAGCGGTACTTCAGCCGCACCTCCTCACCGACGTCGACGTGGTCGTCGATCTGGAACGGCAGCGGCTCGGCCTCGCTGAGCACCCGGACGTCGTCGGCGACGACCTCGATCTCGCCGGTGGGCAGATTGGGGTTCTCGTTGCCGTCCGGACGGCGCCCGACCTGACCCGTGACCTGCACGCAGAACTCGTTGCGCAGCCCGTGCGCCACCGCCTCGTCGCGGACCACCACCTGCGCCACCCCGGACGCGTCGCGCAGATCCAGGAACGCCACTCCCCCGTGATCGCGGCGGCGGGCCACCCAGCCGGTGAGGGTGACGGTCTGGCCGGCGTGGCCGGCGCGCAGGGTGCCGGCCTCGTGGGTGCGGAGCACGGATGGTCCTCTCGGATCGTTGCAGGGCGATTGTTGCGCCCTAGCGCCATGAGTTGCAATCAGCAGCGATCCTACGTAACGCGCCGTGCGGACGGCGAGGCGATTCCCCCGCTCAGAACAGCGCCTCCTGCCCGGGCTCGGCCGGCGCCGGCTCAGGCGTGAGCCGCGGGCCCCAGCGTTTGCCGTGCAGCGGCCGCCGCCGGTCGTCGAGCGTGCCGTCGGCCGGTTCGTCGGCCGGTTCGTCGTCGGCGCGCAGGCGGTGGCGGCGCAGGTGCGGCTCGACCCGGGCGCGCAGCCAGTCGCGGTAGCGCTGGTGGGAGTACGAGCCGCCGTGGTACAGCCGCTGGTAGAGCGGTAGGAGGTCGGGGCGGGTAGCCTCCAGCCAGCCCAGATACCACTCCCGCGCGCCCGGCCGTAGGTGCAGTGGGATGTGGCTGATGCCGGTGGCGCCGGCGTCGGCGACGGCCGCGACCAGCGCGGACAGCTGCTTCTCGGAGTCGGTCAGCCCGGGCAGGATCGGCGCCAGCAGGACGGTGCACGGCAGGCCGGCCGCGCGGACGGCCCGGATGAGGTCGAGCCGCGCCTTCGGCGTCGGCGTCCCCGGCTCGACGGAGCGGTGCAGGGTCTCGTCGAGCAGCGCCAGCGACACCCCGATGCCGACCGGGACGTCCTCGGCGGCGCGCCGCAGCAGCGGGAGGTCGCGGCGCAGCAGCGTGCCCTTCGTCAGGATGCTGAACGGCGTGCCGGACCCGGCCAGCGCCTCGATGATGCCGGGCATCAGCCGGTAGCGACCCTCGGCGCGCTGGTACGGATCGGTGTTGGTGCCCATGGCGACGTGCTCGCGCGCCCACGTGCGCCGGGAGACCTCGCGCCGCAGCACGTCGGCGACGTTGACCTTGACGATGACCTGACGGTCGAAGTCGTCGCCGGCGTCGAGGTCGAGGTAGGTGTGGGTGTTGCGGGCGAAGCAGTTGTGGCTGACGACGCCGTGCGCGATGAAGTCGCCGGTGCCGGTGGTGAGGTCGAACATCGGCAGCTCGACGTCCATGGCCCGCACGTAGCTGACCGCCAGCGCGTCGCCGGGCCGGACCGCCGCGCCGACGACGCTGCGGCGCAGGCCCATCAGGTGGTCGCGCGTCGTCAGGTGTGGCCGCTCCGGCTCGTCGTCGCCGCCCGGTGCGACGTGCTTCCACCCGTCGGCCGTCAGGAACCGGTGGTCGCCGCTCGCGACGATGGACGTGCCGCCGTCGAGCTCGACCCGGAACGCCGGCTTCGACGTGCGCCAGTGGTCGAGCACCTGGGTGCGCACCAGCCGGCGGCTCCGCCCCTCGAGGCGGGTGCCGAGCACGTGGTCGCCCGGCCGGACCCGGGCCAGCGGAATGGTGGAGCCGTCGGCCATGCTGATGGGCGCGTAGCCGGACAGGCAGTAGGTGCACGCGTGGCTGCAGCCGCGGTACGGGTTGACCGTCCACCGGAACGGCACGTGCGACGCCGCCGGCACCTTGTTCAGCGCGGACTTCGACGTGATCTCGTGGAACGTGATGCCCTCGAACTCGGGCGTGCGCACGCTGCGGACCAGCCCGGCGATGCGCTGCAGCCCCGGCAGCGCGCCACCGTCGGCCACCGCGAGCTCCTGACCGTCCCAACGCACACATCCATTCGAACACACGTTCGGACGGGTGGCAAGTTCAGGTCGCGGCCCCCAGCAGCGGCAGGCACGGCGCCAGCCCTTCGATCGTCGCGTCGACCCTCCGGTGCTCGTCCCACGCCTGGCGCGTCAGGAGGAACCGCTGCTCGGGGGCGAGCTTCCCCCTGGAGATGCCGCGGCTGGTGCCGTTCTCGGCGTACCCGAGCTTGCGCGACACCCGCAGCGACGCGTGGTTGTCGAGGTAGCCGACCGACACCGCCTCGTCGGCGCCCAGCCCGGCGAAGGCCAGGTGCAGCATGGCCGCGCGCATCTCGGTGCCGATGCCCTGCCCGTGGTGACGCAGGCCGAGCCACGACTCGGACTGCACCTGCCGCCGGACGGCGAAATCGTCGGCCTCGATCTCCTGGACGCCGACGGGACGTCCGTCCACGAAGACGACCAGGTTCAGCGCCCAGCCGTCGGGCTTCAGCTCTGCCAGCGTCGACCAGTGCCGCTGGATGACGCGGCGGGCGCGGTCGGCGGGCGGCAGCTCGGACCACGGGTTGCCGAACGGCATGAGGTCGGGCCCGTGGATGCCGTCCATGGACAGGTCGGCGAGCTCGGCCAGCTCCTCGGGTGCGGGCAGCCGCAGCTCCAGCCTCGGGGTGCGCACCCGGAGGCCGAAGATCGGGAAGTGATCGATCAGCATCGCTCACAGTGTGGTCGGCGGGCCCGGGGTGGCGCCACGCATTATTCGCCGGGGTCGGCTTGGTTGGTCTGCCGTTGGCCGGGCGCTCGTTGGCTGGGCTGCCGCGTTGGCCTGCCCCCTGCTGCTCTCGATTGTCGGGGGCGCGGGAGGCCGCCTCAAGCGGACCTCTGCTTGGGCGCTTCGCGCGACGGCGGACCGCTTGACCCGGCCGCCCGCGCCCCCGTGAAAGCAGCGTCAGGGGGCCGGCCGAAAGTTGGGCCCGGCTCCCCTGCCCGCTCGTCTCGGGGTTCGCTGGCCGCTCACCGGCCGTGGGTGGCGTTCTGGCTACCGGCTCCGCTGCTGGTCCTGGTCCGCTGGCCGCTCACGGCTGCTTCGGGTGTGGCCACCGGGTCCGCTGTGGTTCCGGTTCGCTGGCCGGTGCCGCGCCATGATCATCCAGGTTCTGGGGTGTGATCACGCCGCACACCCTGGACGATCATGGCGCGAGAGCCCGGGCACGTTGCTGAGCGGCAGACCGAACACCCACGCCAGCACGGGGCGTGGAAACAGCGCCGATCCGACGACGGGCACGAGCGTCGCGTCGCGCCGTGGAGGTAGACCCCTCCCGGCCCGGGTGGGGCCCACCCTACGGGCGGGCACCGACAACGTCGCTGCGCCGCGAACTGCCGCGACCGCCCAGCGACCGCCCCGCCCCGCCCCGCGCCAGCGGCGGCGTGCCGTCACACCAGCCGTTTGAGGTGGGTGACCAGCCCGTTCACCGAGACCGCCTGCTGGTCGCCGGTGGTGAGGTCCTTGACCTGGGCCACGCCCTCGGCGAGGTCGCGCTCCCCCACGACGACGGCGTACTTGGCGCCGCTGCGGTCCGCCGCCTTCATGGCGCCCTTGAGACCGCGGCCGCCGGTGGCGAGGTCGGCCGCGACGCCTTCGCGGCGCAGGGAGGTCACCAGGGCGAACGCCCACGCCGCGGCGTCGTCGCCGAGAGGTACGGCGAAGACGTCGACGGCGGCGGAGCCGGGCAGCGGCAACCCCTCGGCCTCCATGGCCAGCAGCGTGCGGTCGGCGCCGAGCGCCCAGCCGACGCCGGGGAGGGAGGGGCCGCCGAGCTGCTCGGACAGGCCGTCGTAGCGTCCGCCGCCGCCGACGGCGGACTGCGAGCCGAGGCCGTCGTGGACGAACTCGAACAGGGTGCGGGTGTAGTAGTCGAGGCCGCGCACCAGCCGCGGGTCGTCCTCGAACTCGACGCCGGCCGAGGTGAGCAGGGCGCGGACGGTGTCGTGATAGGCGCGGTCGGCCGGCGACAGGAAGTCGGTGATGAGTGGTGCCGACGCCAGCGCCTTCTGGATCTCCGGCCGCTTGTCGTCGAGCACCCGCAGCGGGTTCACCTCCACCCGCCGCGCGGTCTCCTCGTCGAGGTCGAGGCCGCGCAGATACTCCTGCAGCGCCGCCCGGTAGGCCGGCCGGGACTCGTGCGAGCCGAGCGTGTTCAGCAGCACCCGCACGCCGGTGAGCCCGAGCGCGCGGTAGGCGTCGACGGCGAGGACGACCAGCTCGGCGTCGCTGGCGGCGTCCTCGGTGCCCAGGATCTCGGCGCCGACCTGCGAGAAGTGCCGGAACCGGCCCTTCTGCGGCCGCTCGTAGCGGTAGTACGACCCCGAGTACCAGAGCTTCACCGGCAGCGCGCCGCGGTGCAGGTTGTTCTCGAGGACGGCGCGCAGCACCGGCGCCGTCCCCTCCGGCCGCAGCGTGACGTCGTCGCCGCCGCGGGTGGTGAAGGAGTACATCTCCTTGGTGACGATGTCGGTCGACTCGCCGACGCCGCGGGCGAACAGGGTGGTGTCCTCGAAGGTGGGCGTCTCGACGTAGCCGTAGCCGGCCGTGCGCAGCGGGGCGGCCAGGGCGTCGCGGACGGCGAGCATGGCCTCGCCGCGCGGCGGCACGAGGTCGAAGGTGCCCCTCGGGGCACGGAAGGCAGGTGCGTTCACGTCTCTACAGTCCTCGCAGGTACGGGTTGGATGCGCGTTCCCGGTCGAGGGTCGACGCCGGGCCGTGGCCGGGCCGGACGGTGGTGAGCCCGGGCAGCTCGTCGTCCGACGCCAGCCGGGTCAGCGTGGCGCGCATGAGCGCGTCGTCGCCGCCGGGCAGGTCGGTGCGGCCCACCGTGCCCGCGAACAGGACGTCCCCGGTGAGGACGACGCCGTCGGCGGGCGCGTAGTAGAGCGTCGACCCCTCGGTATGGCCGGGGGCGTGGATCGCGCGCAGCCCGACGCCGGCGAGGTGCAGCTCGGTCTCGGCGCCGTCGAACGTGCGGACGTCGGACGGCGGCGTCCACGCGGCGCCGAACTGGGCGAACTGCGCCGACAGCTGCGGCCCGAGCGAGCCGAGCGGGTCGGCCAGCCGGTACGCGTCGCGCTCGTGCAGGTGGACGGGGAGGCCGGGCAGCTCGGTCAGCCCGTGCGTGTGGTCGAGGTGGCCGTGGGTGACGAGGACGGCGACCGGCGTCAGTTCGTGCTCGGCGAGCACCTTCGCCAGCTGCTCGCCGACACCGATGCCGGGGTCGACGACGACGCACTCGCGGCCGGCCGCGGCCGCCACGACGTAGCAGTTGGTGCCCAGCACGGGGGCGACGACGGTGAGCAGGAGCACCCACGAAGGTTACCGGCGGGCCACTCATCGCCGCGAACTCGTTACCTGATTCCCGTCGTGTACTGCCTAGACTGTCTCCGCGTACCACAGACGCGAAGGGGGGTCGCCACGGCCTTCCCGGACGTATCGCGACAATGCGGGAGGATGGCCGGTGGCCCAGAGCGCCAAACAGCGGCGACGTGAGCTCGCGCGCAAGCACCTCGAACGCCAGGAGGCCCGGCGGGCCGCCGAGGCGGCGCGCCGGCGGAAGATCGGCCTCGTGGTGGGTGCCGTCATCGTGGTGGTGGCGCTGGTCATGGGGACGTTGCTGGTGTCCGGCGCGCTCGGCGGCGACGACGATCCCGTCGCGGCCGGCTCCGAGACCTCGCCGTCCGCCGAGGCCCCCGCGGGCCCCTGCACGTACACCGCCTCCGGCGAGTCGGCCGTTCCGAACCTCGGCACGCCCCCGGCCGTCGACCCCGCCGCGCTCACGACGCCGCTGCCGACCACCGCGACGCTGACGATCAACGGGGCGCCGGTCACCGTCACCCTCGACGCCGGCGCGCCGTGCACCGTCAACTCGCTGAGCTTCCTGGCCGCCGCCGGCTACTACAACGCCACCACCTGCCACCGCCTCACCACGTCGGACTCCCTCAAGGTGCTGCAGTGCGGCGACCCGACCGGCACCGGCTCCGGCGGCCCCGGGTACCAGTACGCCAACGAGAACACCGACGGCGCCACCTACCCCGCCGGTACGGTGGCGATGGCCAACAGCGGGCCCGACACCAACGGCAGCCAGTTCTTCCTGGTGTACGGCGACTCCCAGCTGCCGCCCGACTACACCGTCTTCGGCCAGATCACCACCGGTCTGGACGTGATCACCGGTATCGCCGACGCTGGAACTGACAACGGATCGGACGATGGCGCGCCCATCACCCCGGTCACCCTCGATTCCGTCACCACCGCCTGACCCGGATGAGGACACCGTGACGAACACGACTGGTAGCCCCGAGCACGACGACGCGGCAACGCCTGCCGCGGAGGTCGAGCCCACGGCACCCGAGTCCCCGAGCGCCGCCGAGCCGGCGCCGACGCCCGAAGCCGCCGCGGCCGAGGAGCCGTCGGAGGCATCGCCGGAGGTGCCGTCCGAACCGGCATCGGAGCCGGCATCGGCGGAGGCAGCGGCCGAGGCCGGCGCAGAGTCCCACGCCGAGGCCGAGGACGCGCCCGCCGAGCCGGCGCCCGTGCCGACCCCCGCCGACGTGGCGCCGGCGCCCACGCCGGCCGAGGTGGCGCCGGCTCCCGCCGCGCCCGTGCCCGCGGCAGCGTCCGCCGAGCGCGAGCCCGAGCCCGCAGCAGCGTCGCCCGAGCCCGCTGACGCGGCGCCCGCACCCGCCGGGCCGGCCGCGCCCACCGTCGCGTCCAACGAGTGGGGCCGGGTCGACGAGACCGGCGAGGTGTTCGTCCGCACCGCCGAGGGCGAGCGCAGCATCGGGTCGTGGCAGGTCGGCAAGCCCGAGGAGGCGCTGGCCTTCTTCGTGCGCAAGTACGAGGACCTCGCCGTGCAGGTCGACCTCCTGGAGACCCGCCTCGAGTCCGGCGCCGCCGCGCCCGACGACACCGCGCAGGGCGTCTCGAAGGTGCGCGCGCAGCTGGCCGAGGCGCACGCTATCGGCGACCTCGCCGCGCTGGGCGCGCGGCTCGACGCGCTCGACGCCCGCATCGCCGAGCGCCGGGCCGAGCGCCGCGCCGCCCGGGCGAAGGCGCTGGACGAGGCGCGCGGGCGCAAGGAGCAGATCGCGTCGCAGGCCGAGGCCATCGCCGAGGGCAACGACTGGCGCAACGGCGCCGACACCCTGCGCGGTCTGCTCGAGGAGTGGAAGGGCCTCCCCCGCCTCGACCGCGGCACCGACGACGAGCTGTGGCGCCGGTTCTCGTCGGCCCGCACCCACTACACCCGCCGGCGCAAGGCGCACTTCTCCGAGCTGGCCGAGCGCCGCGACGAGGCGCGCGTCATCAAGGAGCGCATCCTGGCCGAGGCCGAGGAGATCTGCACGTCGACGGACTGGGGCCCGACGTCGCGCCGCTACCGCGAGCTGATGTCGCAGTGGAAGGCCGCCGGCCCGGCGCCGCGCGGCGTCGAGGACAGCCTGTGGAAGAGGTTCCGCGCGGCCCAGGACACCTTCTTCGGCGCCCGCACCGCGCACCAGTCCCAGCGCGACGACGAGCAGCAGGCCAACCTCGTCGTCAAGGAGGGCATCCTCACCGAGGCCGAGGCGCTGCTGCCGGTCACCGACTGGAAGGCGGCCCGCCAGCAGCTGCGCGTCCTGCAGGAGCGCTGGGAGGACGCCGGTCACGTCCCGCGCGACTCCATGCGCTCGGTCGAGGGCCGCATGCGCCGGGTCGAGGACGCCATCCGCGAGGCCGAGCAGAACGAGTGGCAGCGGTCGAACCCCGAGGCGCGGGCCCGGGCGCAGGCCACCGTCACCCAGTTGGAGGCGTCCATCGCCGACCTGGAGACGAAGGCCGCCAAGGCGCGCGAGGCCGGCAACGACCGCAAGCTGCGTGAGGCCGAGGAGGCCATCGCCGCGCGCAAGTCGTGGCTCGAGCAGGCGCAGCAGGCGCTCGAGGAGTTCACCAGCTGACGACGGGCAGGGCCCGGCGCCCTCAGTGGGTGGGCGCCGGGATGCCGCTGGTGAGCCGGTAGGCGTCGAAGACGCCCTCGACACCGCGGACCGCCTTGAGGACGTGCCCCAGGTGCTTGGGGTCGGCCATCTCGAAGGTGAACCGGCTGGTGGCGATGCGGTCGGTGTTGGTGGAGACCGTGGCCGACAGGATGTTCACGTGCTGGTCGGACAGCACCCGGGTGACGTCGGACAGCAGCCGGGCGCGGTCGAGCGCCTCGACCTGGATGGCCACCAGGAACATGCTGTTGGCCGTCGGCGCCCACTCGACCTCGACCATGCGCCCGTGCTGGCGGCGCAGGCCGTCGACGTTGACGCAGTCTTCCCGGTGCACCGACACGCCGGAGCCGCGGGTGACGAAGCCGACGATGGTGTCGCCGGGTACCGGCGTGCAACAGCGGGCCAGCTTGACCCACACGTCGGAGACGCCCTTGACGACGACGCCGGGGTCGCCGCCGCTGCGCCGCCGGGGACGGTCGGGCGTGGCCGCCTCGGCGACGTCCTCGGTGGTGCCCTCCTCGCCGCCGAGGATCTGCACCAGCTTCTGCACGATGCTCTGCGCCGAGACGTTGCCCTCGCCGACCGCCGCGTACAGCGCGGAGATGTCGGGGTAGCGCAGGTCGTCGGCGACGGCCTTGAGCGACTCCTGGCTCATCATGCGCTGCAGCGGGAGGTCCTGCTTGCGCATGGCCCGCGCGATGGCGTCCTTGCCGTGCTCGATGGCCTCTTCGCGGCGCTCCTTGGAGAACCACTGCTTGATCTTGTTGCGGGCCCGGGCGCTGGTGACGAACGTCAGCCAGTCGCGGCTCGGGCCGGCGCCCTGCGCCTTGGAGGTGAACACCTCGACGACGTCGCCGTTGTCGAGGTTGGACTCGAGCGGCACCAGCCGGCCGTTGACCCGCGCGCCGATGGTGCGGTGGCCGATGTCGGTGTGGACGGCGTAGGCGAAGTCGACCGGTGTGGCCGCGGCCGGCAGCGCGACGACGTCGCCCTTCGGGGTGAAGACGAAGACCTCGTTGGACTCCATCTCGAACCGCAGCGACTCGAGGAACTCCCCCGGGTCCTCGGTCTCCTTCTGCCAGTCGAGCAGCTGGCGCAGCCAGGCCATGTCGTTGCCGGCGTTGTCGCCCGCGACGGCGTGCTTGTCGGTCTCGCGCCCGGCGTTGGAGTCTTCCTTGTACTTCCAGTGCGCGGCGATGCCGTACTCGGCCCGGCGGTGCATGGCGTGGGTGCGGATCTGCAGCTCGACCGGCTTGCCGCCCGGCCCGATGACCGTGGTGTGCAGCGACTGGTACATGTTGAACTTCGGCATGGCGATGAAGTCCTTGAACCGGCCGGGCACCGGGTTCCAGCGCGCGTGCACGATGCCCAGGACGGCGTAACAGTCGCGCACCGACTCGACCAGCACGCGGATGCCGACGAGGTCGTAGATGTCGGCGAAGTCGCGGCCGCGGACGATCATCTTCTGGTAGATCGAGTAGTAGTGCTTGGGCCGCCCGTAGACGTTGGCCTTGATCTTCGACACCCGGAGGTCGCCCTGCACCTGGTCGATGACCGAGGCCAGGTAGTCGTCGCGCGACGGCGCCCGCTCGGCCACCAGCCGCACGATCTCGTCGTACACCTTGGGGTGCAGGGTGGCGAAGGAGAGGTCCTCGAGCTCCCACTTGATGGTGTTCATGCCCAGCCGGTGCGCCAGCGGGGCGTAGATCTCGAGCGTCTCGTGCGCCTTGCGCCGCGCCGACTCCTTCGGCACGTACCGCCAGGTGCGGGCGTTGTGCAGGCGGTCGGCCAGCTTGATCACCAGGACGCGGATGTCCTTGGCCATGGCGATGACCATCTTGCGGACGGTCTCGGCCTGCGCGGCCTGCCCGTACTTGACCTTGTCGAGCTTGGTGACGCCGTCGACGAGCATGGCGATCTCTTCGCCGAACTCACCGCGCAGCTGGTCGAGGCCGTAGTCGGTGTCTTCGACGGTGTCGTGCAGCAGCGCCGCGGCCAGCGTGGGCGGCGTCATGCCCAGCTCGGCGAGGATGGTGGTGACCGCGAGCGGGTGCGTGATGTACGGGTCGCCGCTCTTGCGCTTCTGCCCGCTGTGGGCGCGCGCGGCGGTGCGGTAGGCGCGCTCGATGATCTCGAGGTCGGCCTTCGGGTGGTTGGCCCGGATGATCCGGAACAGCGGTTCCAGAGCGGGGTCGGACTGCTGTCGTTGCGCGGTCAGGCGGGCGAGCCTCGCCCGCACCCTGACCGGGGTCAGCGCGCCGCTGGGAACTGTCTGCTCGGCCACAGGCCCCCTCTCGTCCCGTGTGAAGGACACAACACAGTTTAGGGGGTCGCTGTTCCCGGCGGGTAACGCAGCGCCAACCCGCCGGGAAGCTGTCTCATTTCAGGCGACGGGCAGCGGCTGGACTTTCCACCGGGAAGCTGTCTCGAAATCAGACGACGAGCAGCGACTGGACGTTGACGTCGGGCAGCTTGGCCCGGCCGTCGAGGAAACCCAGTTCCATGAGGATGCCGACGCCCACGACGTCGGCGCCGGCGCCGCGGACGAGGTCGACGGTGGCGCGCACCGTACCGCCTGTGGCCAGCACGTCGTCGACGATGAGGACCCGCTCGCCGGGCTGGAACGCGTCGACGTGGACCTCGATGGTGGCCTCGCCGTACTCCAGCGCGTAGCTGGCCGACGTCGTCTGCCACGGCAGCTTGCCCTGCTTGCGGATGGGCACGAAGCCGGCGCCGAGCCGGTGCGCCACCGGCGCGCCGAGGATGAACCCGCGCGCCTCGATGCCCACGACGACGTCGACCTCGCCACCGCCGACCGCGCCGAGCAGCTCGATGGTCGTGTCGAGGGCGGCGGGGTCGCGCAGCAGTGGCGTGATGTCCTTGAACACCACGCCCGGCTCCGGCCAGTCCGGGACGTCCCGGATGCGGGAGAGCAGCAGGTCGCGGTCGGAGTCGGCGATCGCCGGCGGCTTGGTCACGAGGTCAGAGGGTATCGCGTGGACGCGCGGCGCACACCGCCCGGCTCAGCGGACGTCGTCGCCGTTCGTGCGGTCCTCGGCCTTCGCCTGCGCGGGCTCGTGCTTCGGCGCCTCGTCGGCGTCGGCCGCGGTGTCGGGCACGATGTCGTCGTGCACCGGCGCGACCGGCTCCTGCGGCTGGACGACGTTGGCGATGGCGCGGCGCACGTAGCGGCTGTGCACGCCGGGCGCGACCTCGAGCACCACCTCGTCGTCGTCGACCTCGACGACCGTGGCCAACAGGCCGGCCGTCGTCATGACCTTGGTACCCGCCTGGACCGACTGCTGCAGCTCCACCATCTGGCGCCGCTGCTTCTGCTGCGGCCGGATGAGCAGGAAGTAGAAGACAGCGATCAGCAGGATCGGGAGCAGCAGTGCTTCCATGTGTGGACAAGTATCCTTTCCACGGCGCCCCAGCTGCGGAGGCCGTGCGGCGGCCGGCGGTCCTGATGACCGCCGAAAGTACGAGTCTACCCGCGACCCGCGCGAAGGTTACGCACCGTCGGCGGCCGAGAACAGGTCGGGCTCGTCGAACCCGCGTCCGAACGCCGTCTGCGCGGGCACCGCGAGCCCGAGATGCCTCCACGCGGCCGGTGTGGCGACCCGCCCCCGCGGGGTGCGGGCGAGCAGCCCGGCCCGGACGAGGAACGGCTCGGCCACCTCCTCGACGGTCTCGCGCTCCTCGCCGACGGCGACGGCCAGCGTGCCGAGGCCGACCGGTCCCCCGCCGAAGCTCTTGCACAGCGCCGTCAGGACCGCGCGGTCGAGACGGTCGAGGCCCAGTTCGTCGACGGCGAACACCTTCAGCGCCGCGCGGGCGACGTCACCGCTGATGACGCCGTTGCCGCGGACCTCGGCGAAGTCGCGCACCCGGCGCAGCAGCCGGTTGGCGATGCGCGGCGTGCCGCGGGACCGGCCGGCGATCTCGCCGGTGCCGTCGCCCTTCAGCTCGACCTCGAGCAGCCCGGCCGAGCGGCGCAGCACCAGCTCGAGCTCGGCCGGCTCGTACAGCTCGAGGTGCCCGGTGAACCCGAACCGGTCGCGCAGCGGCCCCGGCAGCAGCCCGGTGCGCGTGGTGGCGCCGACCAGCGTGAAGTGCGGCAGCTCGAGCGGGATGGCCGTGGCGCCGGGCCCCTTGCCGACGACGACGTCGACGCGGAAGTCCTCCATGGCGGTGTACAGCATCTCCTCCGCGGGGCGGGCCATGCGGTGGATCTCGTCGAAGAACAGCACGTCGCCCTCGTTCACCGAGGACAGGATGGCCGCGAGGTCGCCGGCGTGCTGGATGGCCGGACCGCTGGTGATGCGCAGCGGCACCTCCATCTCGGCGGCGACGATCATCGCCAGCGTGGTCTTGCCGAGGCCGGGCGGGCCGGACAGCAGGATGTGGTCGGCGCTGCGCCCGCGTGCCCGGGCGGCGTCGAGGACCAGCGACAACTGCTCGCGCAGCCGCTCCTGCCCGACGAACTCGGCCAGCGTGCGCGGCCGCAGCGCCGCCTCGACGGTCCGCTCCTCGTGGTCGGCGTCGCCGCCCACCAGCCGGTGCACGTGGTCGTCGGGGAAGCTCATGTTCTCGCCAGCGTACGCAACGCCTTGCGCAGCAACGCCGAGACGTCGAGGTCGCCGGCGTCGCCGTTGAGGTCGGTGGCGACGGTGTCGACGGCGCGGTCGGCCTCGCGGGCGGACCAGCCGAGGCCGAGCAGCGCCTCGTGCACCTGGACCTGCCAGCCGTCGCCGCCGGGAGCCGGTGCGGACGGGACGGCGGCCAGCGACGGGCCGGAGCCGGGCACGCCGAGCTTGTCCTTGAGCTCGATGACGATGCGCTGGGCGCCCTTCTTGCCGATGCCGGGCACCTTCGTCAGTGCGACGAGGTCCTCGGTGGCGACGGCGCGGCGCAGGTCGTCGGGCGAGTGCACCGACAGCATGGCCTGCGCGAGCCGCGGCCCGACACCGCTGGCGGTCTGCAGCAGCTCGAACACCGTCTTCTCGTCCTCGTCGGCGAAGCCGTACAGCGTCAGCGACTCCTCGCGGACGACGAGGCTGGCGGCCAGCTGGGCGACCTCCCCGAGCCGCAGCGCCGACGTGGTGGCCGGCGTGCAGTGCAGCGCCAGCCCGATGCCGCCGACGTCGACGACGGCCTCCGTCGGGCGGACCACCGTGACCTGGCCACGGACGTAAGCGATCACCGTCGTCCCCTCCCCGCCGCGGCGACCGCGGCCTGCAGCCGGTTCTGCGCGGACCCGCGCCACACCTGGCAGATCGCCAGCGCCAGCGCGTCGCTGGCGTCGGCCGGCTTGGGCGCGGCGTCGAGCCGCAACAGCCGCGTGACCATGAACGCGACCTGCGCCTTGTCGGCCTGGCCGCTGCCGCTGACCGCGGCCTTCACCTCGCTGGGCGTGTGCGTGACGACGGGGATGCCGTGGCGCGCCGCGACCAGCGTCGCGACGCCGCTGGCCTGCGCCGTCCCCATGACGGTGCGGACGTTGTGCTGGCTGAACACCCGCTCGACGGCGACGGTGTCGGGCCGGTGCGCGGCCACCCACTGCTCGATGGCGGTCTCGATGGCCAGCAGCCGGTGCCCCAGCTCGGCGTCGGCGGGCGTGCGGACGACGTCGACGGCGACCAGGCGCAGCGGCCGCCCAGGCGAGCCCTCGACGACGCCGAGACCGCACCGCGTCAGCCCCGGATCGACCCCCAACACCCGCATGCAGCACCCTTCACCGAACACCAGTTCGGTGCCGACCCTACCGGCGGGTGTGACGCCGACGCCGCAGGCGCGCCGTCAGCCGACCGCGGCCATGACGTCGTCGGAGACGTCGAAGTTGGCCCACACGTTCTGCACGTCGTCGCTGTCTTCGAGGGCGTCGATGAGCCGGAAGATCTTCCGGGCGCCGTCCTCGTCGAGCGGGACGTTGACCGACGGGATGAACGACGACTCGGCGGAGTCGTAGTCGAGGCCGGCCTGCTGGATGGCGGTGCGGACGGCGACGAGGTCGCTCGCCTCGCTGCGGATCTCGAACGCCTCGCCGAGGTCCTCGACCTCTTCCGCGCCGGCGTCGAGCACGACCTCGAGGAGGTCGTCCTCGCTGACCGTGCGGCCGCCCTCCTGCGCCGACGGCACGACGACGACGCCCTTGCGGTCGAACATGTACGACACCGAGCCGGGGTCGGCCATGGAGCCGCCGTTGCGGGTCATGGCGACCCGGACCTCGGAGGCCGCGCGGTTGCGGTTGTCGGTGAGGCACTCGATGAGCACCGCGACGCCGTTGGGGCCGTAGCCCTCGTACATGATGGTCTGGTACTCGGCCCCGCCGCCCTCGGCGCCGGAGCCGCGCTTGACGGCGCGGTCGATGTTGTCGTTGGGGACCGACGACTTCTTCGCCTTCTGGATGGCGTCGTAGAGCGTCGGGTTCCCTGCCGGGTCGCCGCCGCCCGTACGGGCCGCCACCTCGACGTTCTTGATCAGCTTGGCGAAGAGCTTGCCCCGCTTCGCGTCGACCAGGGCCTTCTTGTGCTTGGTGGTCGCCCACTTGGAGTGGCCGGACATAAGGGGTCAAGCCTCCTTCACGATGTCGAGGAAGAGCGAGTGCACACGCGCGTCCGCGGTCAGTTCCGGGTGGAAGGACGTGGCCAGGAGCCGTCCCTGCCGGACCGCGACGATATTACCCGGGGTGGCGTCGTCGGCCGAGGCGACGCGGGCGAGGATCTCGACCCCGTCGCCGACTTTCTCGACCCACGGCGCCCGGATGAACACCGCGTGCAGCGGCTCGGCGCCGAGCGCCGGGAAGTCGAGGTCGGCCTCGAAGGAGTCGACCTGGCGCCCGAACGCGTTGCGGCGCACCGTGATGTCCATGCCGCCGACGGTCTCCTGCCCGGCGACGCCGCCCTCGATGCGGTCGGCGAGCAGGATCATGCCGGCGCACGACCCGTAGGCGGGCAGGCCGGCCGCGATGCGCCTGCGCAGCGGTTCGAGCAGCCCGAACGTCCTGGCCAGCCGCCACATGGTGGTGGACTCGCCGCCGGGCAGCACGATGGCGTCGACGGCGGCGAGCTCGGCCGGCGTGCGTACCGGCGTGCTCGCGGCGCCGGCGTCGGCCAGCATGCGCTGATGCTCGCGGACGTCGCCCTGCAGGGCGAGGACGCCCACGGTCGGCTGGGTCACGGTGCGCCTTTCGTTCGGGTCCGACCGTCGATTTTACCGCCCGCCGGGTCAGTCGACCTCATGTCGCACGCCGTCCCAGCCGTCCTCGAGCAGGCCGCGGACGATCGACGGCAGCGTCGGCGGGTACAGCGGCTCGCCCACCGCTTCGAGCTCGTCGGCCGTGCACCAGCGCAGTTCCGTCACCGACGCCCGCTCGACATCGGTCCACCCGGACCCGTCGACGTCGGTGGCGCCGGTCAGCCGGGCGTAGAAGAGCACCTCGTCCTGGCGGTACGGCCGCCCCATGAAGCTGAAGAACGCGGTGCGGGCCGCGACCGGGCCGGACAGTTCGTCCGGCCGGACCCGCAGCCCGCTCTCCTCGAACAGTTCGCGCACGGCGCCGGCGCGCTCGTCCTCGCCCGGCTCCAGCCCGCCGCCCGGGGTGATCCACCAGACGTTGGACGGGTCGGCCGGGTCGAAGCCGCGCATCAGCAGCACCCGCCCGGCCTCGTCGAGGACGATCACCCTGGCGGCGTGCCGGACCTCGGGCTCGGGCTGCGCCGTCACCGTCGCGGGGTCACCAGCCGCGCTCGGCCAGCCGGTGCGGCTCGGGCACGTCGGCGACGTTGATGCCGACCATGGCCTCGCCGAGGCCGCGCGACACCTTGGCCAGTGTGTCGGGGTCGTTGTAGAACGTGGTGGCCTTGACGATGGCCTCGGCCCGGCGGGCGGGGTCGCCGGACTTGAAGATGCCCGACCCCACGAACACGCCTTCGGCGCCGAGCTGCATCATCATGGCGGCGTCGGCCGGGGTGGCGATGCCGCCGGCGGTGAACAGCACCACCGGGAGCTTGCCGGCCTGCGCGACCTCCTTGACGAGGTCGTACGGCGCCTGCAGCTCCTTGGCGGCCACGTAGAGCTCGTCCTCGGGCAGCGACGCCAGCCGGGTGATCTGGTCGCGCAGCTGGCGCATGTGCGTCGTCGCGTTCGAGACGTCGCCGGTGCCGGCCTCGCCCTTGGAGCGGATCATGGCCGCGCCTTCGGCGATGCGGCGCAGCGCCTCGCCCAGGTTCGTCGCGCCGCACACGAACGGCACGGTGAACTTCCACTTGTCGATGTGGTGCTCGTAGTCGGCCGGGGTGAGCACCTCGGACTCGTCGATGTAGTCGACCCCCAGGCTCTGCAGCACCTGCGCCTCGACGAAGTGCCCGATGCGGGCCTTCGCCATGACCGGGATCGACACCGCGTCGATGATGCCGTCGATGAGGTCGGGGTCGCTCATGCGCGCCACCCCACCCTGAGCGCGGATGTCGGCGGGCACCCGCTCGAGCGCCATGACGGCGACGGCGCCGGCGTCTTCGGCGATGCGGGCCTGCTCGGGCGTGACCACGTCCATGATCACGCCACCCTTGAGCATCTCGGCCATGCCACGCTTCACCCGCGCGGTACCGACGGTGGACTGCGTCTCTTCGGACACTGCTGCTCGTACCCCATGAGTCGACGGAGTGGTGGACAGCACCATGGTACGTCCTCGGAGGTGACACCCTCGCGCCCGATTCCGGCCAGTGGACCCCCGCCAGGTTCGCGCGACGTTGTCGGTGCCCGCCCGTAGGGTGGGCCCCACCCGGGCCGGGAGGGGTCGACCTACCACCGGATCCGTGAGCTGGAACACCACCTACGGCCAGTGAGCGGCCGGCGACCAACGAGTCCAGCGGAGCCGGTAGCCAAAACCCGAGCCGACCCGACGGCGGCCAGCGGGCAAGAGCCGAGCGAAGCCGGTAGCCGAAACCCCACCCACGGCCAGTGCGCGGCCAGCGGACCCCACCCCCCACAGAGGTAGGAGCCGGGCCCATCTTCCGGCCGGCCCCCTGACGCTGCTAATCCGGGGGGCCCGGGCTGCGCCGGGTCAATCAACGAGGGCCCGGCCGACTACTCGGAAGCCAACCCCCGCGGCACCGTGTCATCCAGCTCGACGGTCTCCGGCATGGGCGCGTAGCCGGCCAGCCGGAGCCACCGCACGAACGCCTTCCGCCGCAGCCTCACCGCACCCCGCACCAGCTCGTTGTGGAACCGCCGTGCGTGCGCCGCCCGCCGGCAGGCCATCGCCAGTTCCTCCAGCGCTGCTTCGGCGGCCGGGTCGGAACGCAGCGGCTCGAGGTCCGCGGGGTCGTCCAGCACGGCTGTCAGCACCGCGGTGAGGTCGCTCTCGGCCTGGTACCGCTCCGTGCCCTCGGCGGCGGTCCGGGCCCGCGAGGCCGCGTCGGCCAGAGCGACCGACGAGGCGGGGTCGAGCAGCCCGGCCGTCGCGAGGTCGAGCACCGACCCGGACCGCCGCAGCAATTCGGCGTCGAGCACGGCCCGCGACGCCTCCAGGCGCGCGTGCCGCCGGTCCAGCCGGCCGGCCGTCCAGGACAGGTAGACGCCCAGGGCGGCGAGGACGGCGATGGTGACGAACAGCCATTCCCAGTTCACGGCAGCCCCGGCAGCTTGAAGGTGTGCCCGCCGGACCCGACGGCGACAGCCATCTCGTAGACGGCCAGCACCTCGTCGGCGACCCGGGACCAGTCGTAGCGGCGCACGCCCAGCGACGCGGCCGCGCGGTAGCGGGCCCGCCGCGCGGGGTCGCCGAGCAGCGCGATGGCCTCGTCGGCCAGCGCGGACGAGTCGCCGACGGGCATCAGCGCGCCCAGGCGGCCGCCGTCCAGCACGGCCTGGAACGCCTCGAGGTCGCTGGACAGCACCGGCGCTCCGGCCGCCATGGCCTCGGCCAGGACGATGCCGAACGACTCGCCGCCGATGTGCGGCGCGACGTAGATGTCGCTGCTGGCCAGCATCGCCGCCTTGTCGTCGTCGCTGACGCCGCCCAGGAACTCGACGGCGTCGCGGTAGCGCGGGTCGATGCCGCGGCGGATGTCCTCGATCTCGCCCCGCCCGGCCACCAGCAGCCGCGTCTTCGGGAACGCGTCGTGGATGGCCGGCCACGCCTTGAGCAGCACCTGCAGGCCCTTGCGCGGCTCGTCCAGCCGCCCGAGGAACGACAGCGTCCCCTCCTCCGACCGCCACTCCTCGCGCGCGGGGACGGCGAACCGGTCGACGAACAGGCCGTTCGGGATGAGGACGGCGTCGACGCCCAGGTGCTGGACGACGGTGCGGCGGGCCTCCTCGGAGACGGCGATGTGGGCGGTGAACTTCTCGAACGCCGACTTCAGGATGCCCTGCGCCGCGCTCATCGCCCGCGACCGCCGCATGGCCGAGTGCGACGTCGCGACGATCGGCACCTCGGCCCACAGCGTCGTGATCAGGCCCAGCGACAGCGACGCCGGCTCGTGCACGTGCACGACGTCGAAGTCGCCGTCGACCAGCCAGCGGCGCACCCGCGCGGCGATGCGCGGCCCGAACGCGACCCGTGCCACCGACCCGTTGTACGGGATCGCCAACGGCCGCCCGACGGTGGTGACGTACGGCGGCAGGTCGTCGTCGTCATCGCCGGGCGCCAGGACGGAGACCTTGTGCCCGCGGGAGGTCAGTTCCTCGGTGAAGTCGCGGATGTGCACCTGGACGCCGCCCGGGACGTCCCACGAGTACGGGCAGGCGATGCCGACCTTCACGGCGCCACCTGCTGGGGCCGCCGCCGCGGGTCGTTGATGTCGAGGTCGGCCAGGAACAGCCGCTGGGTCATGTGCCAGTCCTCCGGGTTGGCCCGGATGCCGACCTCGAAGGCGTCGGCGATCCGCTGCGTCATGGTGACCAGCCGCTCGCCGCGCTCCTCCGGTGGGTCGATCGGCTCGTGGAACCGGATGACCAGGCGGTGCTCCGGCTCGTGGCCCTCGTACGACAGCGTGACGGGGATCAGCGCGGCCCCGGTGCGCAGGGCCAGCATGGCGCTGCCGGCCGGCATGCGGGTCGGCTCGCCGAACAGGGTGACGGGGATGCCGCGGCGCGACAGGTCCCGCTCGGCCGGCAGGCACACCAGCCCGCCGCGGTTCAGGTGCTCGGACAGCGCGCTCATGACGCCGTCGCCGCCCAGCGGGTGCACCGTCATGCCCAGCGCCTCGCGGTAGGTGACGAACCGCTCGTACAGCGCCTCCGGGCGCAGCCGCTCGGCCACCGTCGCCAGCGGGGCGCCGGTGAGGCAGGCCCACGCGCCGGCCCAGTCCCAGTTGCCCATGTGCGGCAGCGGGACGACGACGCCGCGGCCGGCGGCCAGGGCGTCGCGCAGCCGGTACTCGTCGACGACGCGCACGCGGTCGAGGATGCGCTCGTGGCTCCATTCGGACATGCGGAACGCGTCGCACCAGTACCGCATGTACGAGCGGGCGCCCAGGCGGGTCAGCTCGCGCAGTTCGTCGGGGTCGTACTTGCTCACGCGGGCGAGGTTCAGCTCCAGCCGCCGCACCGAGGGGCTGCGGCGGCGCCAGAAGAAGTCGGCGATGGTCCGGAACGAGCGGTACGCGGCCCGTTCCGGCATGTGCTGCACCGCCTTCCAGCCGGTGCTGTAGAGCCACAGCTGGCGACGGTCGCCGAACGTACTCACTCCAGGGCCGCCTGCCGCCGCACGGTGTCGACGCGGTGCCACACGGTCCACGCGCTGGCCGCCGTCAGCGCCCACAGCAGCACCTCGAGCACCACGACGGGG
This sequence comes from Jiangella sp. DSM 45060, assembly GCF_900105175.1. Classification (NCBI taxonomy): domain Bacteria; kingdom Bacillati; phylum Actinomycetota; class Actinomycetes; order Jiangellales; family Jiangellaceae; genus Jiangella; species Jiangella sp. DSM 45060. The sequence goes on from NZ_LT629771.1 coordinate 2,912,637, forward strand.
AGGTCGAGCAGGCCGACCAGCCCGGTGACGACGAGGATGGCGACCAGCCGGTCGGCCCGCTCGGCGATGCCGCCGCCGGCGGTGTAGCCGAGGCTCTCGGCCCGCGCCTTCGCGTAGGAGACGACGGCGCCCAGCGTGAGGCAGGCGATCAGCAGCCCCACCATGCGCAGGTTGTCGCCGTCGCCGGCGAACCACATCGCGAGACCGCCGAAGATCGCGGCGTCGCCGAAGCGGTCCAGCGTGGAGTCGAGGAACGCCCCCCACTTGCTGGTACGGCCCTGTAGCCGCGCCATGATGCCGTCGATGTTGTCGAAGAACACGAACGCCGTGATGAACAGCGTTCCCCAGAGGAACTCGCCCTGCGGGTAGAAGATCAGCGCACCGGCGACCACGCCGAGGGTGCCGATGACCGTCACCGCATCCGGGCCCAGCCCCAGTCGCAGCATCCCGCGCGCCGCAGGGGTCAGGATGCGGGTCGAATAGACCCGGGTGTACTTGTCGAGCATCGCCCGTCCGTTCGACTCCAGTCCGAAACCGGCCCGCTGGTTGAGCGGCACCCGGCGCCGCCATGCTACTGGCGATATGCCGATCACCCTTGCGCATCCACGCCTCCGGCAGCAAAGTGGCCATCACCACACCAACAAACCGCGGCGGCGCAACGAGGCGCTGGAACCGCCGGGCCGCGCGTCGCCTGCGAGGCAGGAGGCTGGCGCATGGCGACACGGCACCAGACGGGAGAACAGTCCGACGCCGGAGGCGTACCTCCGGCCGACGGGGTCGACGTCCGCAACGTCGCCCTCGTCGGCCCGACCTCCTCCGGCAAGACCACGCTGGTCGAGGCCCTCCTCGTCGCGTCCGGGACGATCCACCGGGCCGGGCGGGTCGAGGACGGCACCACCGTGAGCGACCACGACGAGAGCGAGATCCGCCAGCAACGGTCGGTCGGTCTCGCGATCGCCCCGCTGCTGTACGAGCAGACGAAGATCAACCTGCTGGACACCCCCGGGTACGCCGATTTCGTCGGCGACCTGCGGGCCGGGCTGCGCGGCGCCGACTGCGCCCTGTTCGTCGTCTCGACCGCGGAACCCATCGACGGCACGACGCGGCTGCTCTGGGCCGAGTGCGAGGCGGTCCGCATGCCGCGCGCCGTCGTCCTCACCAAGCTCGACCACCCCCGCTCCGACTACGCCGGCACGCTGGCCGCCATCCGCGACGGCTTCGGCGACAAGGTGCTGCCCCTCTACCTGCCCAGCGGGACCGACGCGCTGGTCGGCCTGCTCAGCGAGCGGGTCTTCACCTACGACGGGGGCCGCCGCGCCGAGCGCGCCCCGTCCGACGACGAGGCCGTGCTGCTGGAGGAGGCCCGCGGCGAGCTGATCGAGGGCATCATCGAGGAGTCCGAGGACGAGACGCTGATGGAGCGCTACCTCGGCGGCGAGCACATCGAGCTGAAGGTGCTGGTCGACGACCTCGAACGGGCGGTCGCGCGGGCGTCGTTCCACCCGGTCATCCCGGTGTGCGCCGCGTCCGGCCTGGGCACGCAGGAGCTGCTGGAGGTCATCGCGGGTGGCTTCCCCTCCCCCGCCGAGCACCCGTTGCCCGAGGTCACGACGGTGACCGGCACCCCGCGCGACGGCATCAGCGCCGACCCGGCCGGCCCGCTGCTGGCCGAGGTGGTCAAGACCACGTCCGACCCGTACGTCGGCCGCGTCAGCCTGGTCCGGGTGTTCTCCGGCACGCTGCGCCCCGACCAGACGGTGCACGTCTCCGGCCATTTCCTCGCCGATCGCGGCCACGAGGAGCACGACGAGGACGAGCGCATCGGCGCGCTGTCCTGTCCGCTCGGCAAGACCCAGCGGCCGGTCGCCGAGGCGCACGCCGGCGACATCGTCGCGATCGCCAAGCTGTCCGGCGCCGAGACCGGCGACACGCTCTCGGCGAAGGACGACCCGCTGCTCATGCGGCCGTGGACGATGCCCGAGCCGCTGCTGCCGTTCGCGATCGTCCCGTCCGCCAAGGCCGACGAGGACAAGCTGGTGCTGGGCCTCTCCCGGCTGGTCGCGGAGGACCCGACGCTGCGGGTGGAGAACAACGGCGAGACGCACCAGCTGGTGCTGTGGACGATGGGCGAGGCGCACGCCGACCTCGTCCTCGACCGGCTGCGGACCCGCCACGGCGTCCACGTCGACACCGTCGCGCTGCGGGTGCCGCTGCGCGAGACGCTGGCCGGCAAGGCGAACGGCCGCGGCCGCCACGTCAAGCAGTCCGGCGGGCACGGCCAGTACGCCGTCTGCGAGATCGAGGTCGAGCCGCTCCCCGAGGGCGGCGGCTTCGAGTTCGTCGACAAGGTCGTCGGCGGCTCCGTCCCGCGCCAGTTCATCCCCTCCGTCGAGAAGGGCGTGCGGGCGCAGATGGAGCGCGGCACCGTCGCCGGCTACCCGATGGTCGACATCAAGGTCACCCTGTACGACGGCAAGGCGCACAGCGTCGACTCGTCCGACATGGCCTTCCAGACCGCGGGCGGCCTGGCGCTGCGCGAGGCGGCGTCGGCGGCCGGGGTGAGCCTGCTGGAGCCGGTCGACGAGATCGCCGTCATGATCCCGGACGACTACGTGGGCGCCGTCATGGGCGACCTCGCCGGACGACGCGGCCGGGTGCTCGGCACCGACACGGTGGGCTCCGGGCGGACGGTGGTGCGTGCCGACGTGCCGCAGACGGAGATCGTCCGCTACGCCATCGACCTGCGCGCCATGAGCCACGGCACCGGCACGTTCACCAGGCGCTACGCCCGCTACGAGCCGATGCCGCACAACCTCGCCGCCAAGGTGACGGCGGACGGACCCTAGGACCTGGACTCGGCCGGCCCCGCCGGCCGACGGGAGTACTGTTCCGGCGCGGTGACCTCAGCGCCAACTGTTGGCACGGGTGTCACCCCGCCGCCCGCCACCACCCGGGAGCCTGCATCTGACCCGCCCCGCCGAGGGCATGCCCATCATCTGGGACTGGCCAGAGGACTCACGCCATCAGGTCGCCGTCGCCCGGCGGACGAAGTCGGCGAGATCGGCGCTCTGGCGCAGCCGGCTGGGCTCGTGGACGTACATCATGTGGCCGGCCTCGTAGTAGCGGCGCTCGATGTTGTCCTGCAGCCCGGCCGGGATGTTCAGGTGCGCGAGGTCGTCCTCGGCGCAGGAGAACGGCGTGGCGCCGTCGTAGTAGCCGAAGGCGACGTGGACGCGCAGGTGCGGGTTCTGCCGCATGGCGCGGGAGAGGCGGTCGAGCACGGACACCGACGCGTTCTCGAACTCCTTGTAGCTCCACTTGCCGATGACGTCGCGGCCGAACACGTGGAACGGGGAGGTGTCCTCGATGCCGAGCTCGGCGCGGGCGTAGTGCTGGTACGCCGTCGCGTACGGGCCGAGGATGGCGTCCATGGACGGGTCGGCGTCCATGCCGTCGGCGATGCCGTCGCCGGCCGGGCCGGTGAACCGGGAGTCGAGGCGGCCGACGCTCAGGCCGTCGGCGCGGCGCAGCTCGGTGAAGTAGCGCCAGTGCTCCAGGCGCAGGTCGGCCCGGGACACGTAGTCCTCGCTGACGCCGGTGAGGCGGGCGAGCGTGGCGACGGCGTCAGCGCGCTCCTCGGCGCTGAGCCGGGACCCGCGCGCCAGCACGTAGAGGTAGTCGCGGGCCGCGTACCGCTCGGCCTCGGCGACGACGTCGCGCAGCTCACGGCCCGGGTGCTTGCCGTGGTAGTGGGCGGTCGCGGCGTAGAACGGCAGGAACCGCGCGTGGGCGTGGTCGTTGCCCTCCTTGAAGTCGTGCACGCCGAAGTTGAGGACGCAGGAGATCAGCATGAGCCCGTTGAGGTACATGCCGGTGCTCTGCAGGTGCTGGGCCAGCGCCGACGCGCGGGTGGTGCCGTACGACTCCCCCGCCAGCAGCTTGGGCGAGAGCCAGCGCCCCTCGGCGGTGACCCACTGGCGGATGATCTCGCCGACGGACTCGAGGTCGGCGGTGAAGCCGTGGAAGTCGCCCGCCTTCTCGCCGTCGACGACGCGGGAGCGGCCCGTGGAGACGGGGTCGATGAAGACGAGGTCGCTGACGGTGAGCAGCGACTCGGGGTTGTCGGCCAGCCCGTACGGCGGCGGTGCGAGGTCGCCGACGTCGCCCATGACGACGCGGCGCGGCCCCAGCACGCCGAGGTGCAGCCACACGCTGGCCGAGCCTGGTCCGCCGTTGAACGCGAAGGTGACCGGCCGGGTGCCGGGGTCGGCGTCGTCGAGGGTGTACGCCGTCAGGCCGACCTGGGCGCGCGGCCGCCGGCCCTTCCACACGTCGTCCTCGACCTTGTCCTCCCACAGCACCACCCGGCCGGCCTTGGCCGTGTAGTGCAGCGGGCCGTCCGGGGTGTCGAGGACGTGCTGGCTGGTGACCAGCTCGTCCTCGAGGTGCTCGGCGACGTTGTCGGCTGCGGGCTTGGGTGCGGCATCGCTCACAGCCGCCGACCCTATCGGCGGGGGTCGACGAACGGCGCGTGCAGGTGGGCGGTGGCGAGCACCGCGTTCCTGCGCTCGGCCCGCCGCAGCAGCGATCGCCGGGTCGTGCGGGCCAGCTCCTGGTCGTCCTCCAGCGCGTACGCGACACCGGGGTCGGCCAGTTGCACAGCGTGGACGAGCACGTCGCCGGTGATGATCACCTCCTCGCCCGGGCCGTCGACCAGCACGGACTGATGCCCGACGGTGTGTCCCGGGGTCGGCACGGCCAGCACGCGCTCGCCGCGGCGGGTGCCGGCCGGCAGTCGCGCCGGCCCGCGCACCTGGTGCAACTGGCCGGTGCGCAACAGTGGTTCGACGACGTAGCCCCAGACGACGCTCTCGGGGTCGCCGGCGAGGTGGTCGACCTCGTCGCGTTGGACGACGTACCTGGCGTCGGCGAACATCGGGGTCCCGTCCGGCCCGACGGCCCAGCCGACGTGGTCCTCGTGCAGGTGGGTCATCACCACCAGGTCGACGTCGCCGGCGGCGATGCCCGCCTCGGCGAGCGCCTGGGGCAGCCGGCCCGGCACCGGCGCCCAGCCCGACGCCGGGCTGCCGGCCGGGCCCACGCCGCTGTCCACGAGCATGACCCGGCCCGACGGGCGCCGGACCGCGTAACAGTGGAAGTCGAGGTGCCACCGGCCGTCGGCGCCGAACGCCTCCGGGTCGATCGCCCGCGCCGCCGCCCAGTCGGCCTCGGTGGCGTCGGGGAACATCTGCGTCCAGGCGGCGGGGAACGGCCCGGACGCGTCGAGCAGGGCGATCACCTCCAGCTCGCCCACCCGGCGGCGGGCCGCGGACGTGACCCGCCGGCCACCACCCGGTCCGGCGCTCGCCGTCACCTGTGCCGCGGCGCCCAGCCCGGCGCCGAGCGCGGCGACCACGAACGGGCGCCTGCCGATGCCGCGGTGCGCGGCCGGCCGGCCGGATGCGGTGGGGTCGGGCATGATGCCTCCCTGGTCTGTGGGGTGGTGGCGGTGCCGTGACAGAGTCGACCAGGCGGCCGATGGCCTGGCCAATGATTCGACGATCATCGAAAGCCGAGGTGCCCGCACGTGCTCGGGATCGCGCTGGACTCGCCCCGCCTGGCCCTGACCAGGTTCGCGCTGCCGAAGCTGGCCGAGCTGCTGAACGCCGTCGAGGTCCTCGTCCACCCGGGGCGGGCGCCGTACGCGCGGCACTGGGTGGCCGACACGGCGCGCCGGGTCGACCGCGACCGCGTCGGCGTCCTGCTCGCGCTGGCCGAGGAGGCCACCTGGTACGTCCCGGACTTCCTCGCGCCTGTTCCGGCCGCGTACGAGTCCAGCATCGAGGACGAGCTGCACGCCGTGGCGACGACGCCGGCCGCGCGCGTCCGGCGGGAGCTCGCACTCGCCTTCCGGCCGGACCCGCCGGACCAGCCCGACGCGTTCGCGCAGCTCGGCGGCGTCATCGGCGACCCGCGCCGCGCTCTCCCCGCGCCCGTCGCCGCCATCGTGGAGCGGCAGGGCGCGGACGAGCTGTGCCGGTGTCTCGCCGATCAGCTGGAGTGGTTCTGGCGCGCCGCGTTGGCGCCGCTGTGGCCGTCGGTGCGTGCGGTCAACGACGCGGACGTGCGTGAGCACGCGTTCGAGGCGGCCGGGCGGGGCCTCGGTTCCGTCGTGGAGCTGCTGGACCCGCGGCTGACCTGGGACGGCGCGCGGGTGGGGCTCCCGCGGCCGTACGACCTGACGTTCGACCCGCCCGGCGGCGTGGTGCTGGCGCCGTCGGCCTTCCTGCCCCACCCGGCGGTCTGGCACGGCTGGAGCGGCACCGCCATGCTCGGGTACCCGGCGCTGCGCCGGGGACGGGTGTGGACGGGCTCGGACGCGCCGGCGCCGGCGGCGCGGCTGTTCGGCGACGGCTGGGCCCGGCTGCTGTCCGACCTCGGCGTCGCCCGGACCACCAGCGAGCTCGCCGCCCGTCAGCGGCTGGCGCCGTCGACGGTCTCGTACCACCTGGCCAGGCTGCACCGCACCGGCCTGGTGCGGCGGCGCCGTCAGGGCCGGCGGGTGCTCTACGAACGGACCGAGCGGGCCACGGAGACCATGAGGGCGCTCGGCCTCACGGACGACTGAGCGGCCGTTACCCGGGCCAGACGGACGCCAGCAGCGCGCGGGTGTCGGCCAGCAGCTGCGGCATGATCTTGGTGTTGTCGAGGACGGTCATGAAGTTGGCGTCGCCGCTCCACCGCGGCACCACGTGCTGGTGCAGGTGCGCCGCGAGCGAGCCGCCGGCCACGCCGCCGAGGTTGAGGCCGACGTTGAAGCCGTGCGGGGCCGACGCCGCCTTGACCGCGCGGACGGCGTCCTGCGTCATCGACGTCAGCTCCCGCGACTCGTCGTCGGTGAGCGTCTCGAACTCGCCGGTGTGGCGGTACGGGACGACCATGAGGTGGCCCGGGTTGTACGGGTGCAGGTTCAGCACCGCGTACGCCGTGCGCCCGCGGTGCAGGATCAGCCCGTCCTCGTCGGACTTGCGCGGTATGGCGCACAGCGGGCAGCCGTCGTCGTCGTTGCCGTTGCCGGGCTCGCCGGTGATGTACGCCATGCGGTACGGCGTCCACAGCCGTTCCAGGCGGTCGGCCTCGGGCACCGGTCAGACCTGTACGCGGCGGCGGACGGCGTCGACGATCTCGGCGACCGCGTCGTCGACCGGCACGCCGTTCTTCTGGCTGCCGTCGCGGTAGCGGAACGAGACCGCGTCCTTCGCGACGTCGTCGTCGCCCGCGATGAGCATGAACGGGATCTTCTGCTTCTGCGCGTTGCGGATCTTCTTCTGCATGCGGTCGTCGGAGTCGTCGACCTCGACCCGGATGCCCTGTTCCGCGAGCTTCGCCGCGACCGTCGCGAGGTACGGGACGTGCTCGTCGGCGATGGGGATGCCGACCGCCTGCACCGGCGCCAGCCATGGCGGGAACGCGCCGGCGTAGTGCTCGACCAGCACGCCGATGAACCGCTCGATGGAGCCGAACTTCGCCGAGTGGATCATGACCGGCTGCTGCCGGGTGCCGTCGGCGGCCTGGTACTCGAGCTCGAACCGGGCCGGCTGGTTGAAGTCGAGCTGGATGGTCGACATCTGCCAGCTGCGGCCGATGGCGTCGCGGATCTGCACCGAGATCTTCGGGCCGTAGTAGGCGGCGCCGCCCGGGTCGGGGACCAGTTCGAGGCCGGACGCGGCGCCGACCTCCTCGAGCGTGCGGGTGGCGACCTCCCACTGCTCGTCGGTGCCGATGAACTTGTCGGACTCGGGGTCGCGGGTCGACAGCTCGAGGTAGTAGTCGTCCAGCCCGAAGTCCTTCAGCAGACCGAGCACGAAGGTCAGCAGGTGCCTGATCTCGTCGGCGGCCTGCTCCTGGGTGACGTAGGAGTGGGAGTCGTCCTGCGTCATGCCGCGCACGCGGGTGAGGCCGTGCACCACGCCGGACTTCTCGTACCGGTACACCGAGCCGAACTCGAACAGCCGCAGCGGCAGCTCGCGGTACGACCGCCCGCGGGAGCGGAAGATCAGGTTGTGCATGGGGCAGTTCATCGCCTTGAGGTAGTACGAGCTGCCCTCGAGCTCCATGGGCGGGAACATGCCGTCGGCGTAGTAGGGCAGGTGCCCGGAGGTCTCGAACAGGCCCTGCTTGGTGATGTGCGGCGTGCCGACGTACTGGAAGCCCTCCTCCAGGTGCCGGCGGCGGACGTAGTCCTCCATCTCGCGCTTGATGACGCCGCCCTTGGGGTGGAACACCGGCAGGCCGGAGCCGAGCTCGTCGGGGAAGCTGTAGAGGTCGAGTTCGCGGCCCAGCTTGCGATGGTCGCGCCGCTCGGCCTCGGCGAGGCGCTCGAGGTAGGCCTTGAGCGCGTCGCGGCTCTCCCAGGCGGTGCCGTAGATGCGCTGCAGCTGCGGGTTCTTCTCGCTCCCCCGCCAGTAGGCGGCGGCGACCCGCATGAGCTTGAACGCCGGGATGTTCCGCGTGGTCGGCAAGTGCGGGCCGCGGCAGAGGTCCTTCCAGGCCAGCTCGCCGTCGGGCCTGACGTTGTCGTAGATGGTCAGCTCGGCGCCGCCGACCTCGGCGGACGCGCCCTCGGCGGCCTGCTCGGCGCCGCCGCCCTTGAGGCCGATCAGCTCGAGCTTGTACGGCTCTTGGGCGAGTTCGGCGCGCGCGTCGTCGTCGCTGACCGGGCGGCGGACGAACGACTGCCGCTCCTTGACGATCTGCTGCATCTTCTTCTCGATGCTCTTGAGGTCGTCGGGGGTGAACGGCTCGGCGACGTCGAAGTCGTAGTAGAAGCCGTTCTCGACCGGCGGGCCGATGCCCAGCTTGGCCTCGGGGTACAGCTCCTGCACCGCCTGCGCCATGACGTGCGCCGTCGAGTGGCGCAGGATGTCGCGGCCGTCGCGGGAGGTGATCTCGACCGGCTCGACGGCGTCGCCGTCGGCCAGCACCCGGGCGAGGTCGACGAGCGTGCCGCCGACGCGCGCGGCGACCACCGTGGCGTCGTCGGCGAACAGCTCGGCCGCCGTCGTGCCCGCATCGACCTGTCGCTCGCTTCCGGCGACGGCAATACGGATCTGTTCGGACACGACGTGCTCCTCGGTGTGGGGTGGTTCTGGCCGGGTCGATGGTAGCGGTTAGAGGCGGGCGGTGATCGCGCGCGCCAGGCGTTGCGGCGCGCCCGGCGACGTGGCCAGGAAGAGGCTGGGCTCGGTCAGTTCCACTTCGAGGATGACGGGCGCGCCGTCGGGACCCGGAATGGTGTCGACGCGGGCGTACAGCAGGGTGTCGCTGCCCGGGATGGCGTCGAGGGTGCGGCGGGCGAGGTCGCGCTCGGCGGCGGTGGGCTCGCGCGGCTCGATCTGCTCGCTCCACAGCGGCTTGCCGTCGCGGAGGTCGGGCCCGTCGAGCAGGGCGCCCTTGCGGATGGCGTGGCTGAACACGCCGCCGAGGTGCAGCATGGCGGTCTCGCCCGCGGTGTCGACGGCGGTGAGGTACGGCTGCAGCATGACCGTCGACCCGCGGGCCAGCAGCTTCTCGACCTGGGCCCGCGCGAGCGCCCGCTGCGCCGCGTCGGCGAGGTCGTAGCGGCCGGTGTCGGCCGAGCCCGCGCTGACCGACGGCTTCACGACGTACTCGCCCGCGTCCGGGAGCTCCGCGGCGTCGCCCGGCGTCAGCCAGGTGGTGGGGACGACCGGCAGCCCGGCGGCGGCCAGCTCGCGCAGGTACACCTTGTCGGTGTTCCACTCGACCACCTTGGCCGGGTTCAGCAGCCGCGGGACGGAGTGCGCCCAGGCCAGGAACTGCTCGCGGCGGCGCGCGTAGTCCCACGGGTTGCGCAGCACGACGAGGTCGAAGCCGGCCCAGTCGACGGCGGGGTCGTCCCACACCGGCGTCTCGACGTCGACGCCGAGAGCGCGCAGCGGCTCGACCGCCAGCTGGTCGTCGGTGTCGAGCTCGGGCAGTTCGGCGCAGGTGACCAGGGCGACGCGGGGCATGGGCGCTCCTTCCGGTGTCTTCGCAGGCGACAGCCCCGACGATACCTGTCGATACTGACACGGCTCATTCGCCGGCGGTGGCGCCGTTCGCGCCGGCACCTCCCAGTGCGGCGCGGGCGGCGGCCACGGCGTCCTCCTCGGCCCGCTCCCCCAGTGGCCCGCCGGTGACGCCGTCCACCAGATAGAAGACGTCGATCGCCTCGGAGCCCAATGTGCCGACGACCGCGGACCGGATGTCGACGGCCGCGCCGCTGAGCGCCGTCGCGAGCCGGTGCAGCAGCCCGGGCTCGTCGTGTGCGCGCACCTCCAGCACCGTCGCGTCCGCCGACACGTCGCGCAGCAGCTCCACCCGGGGCCGGGCGTGCTGGATGACCCGGCCGCGCCACTCGGCCGCGCGGGCCGCCAGCCGAGCCGTCAGGTCCAGGTGACCGGCCAGCGCCCGGGCGACGTCCTCGCGCAACCGCACCCCGTCCGGCCCTTCACCGCGCCGCGCCACCACCCGCCACACCTGCACGACGGCGTCGCCGGCGGTGTGGGCGCGCGCCGACCGGACGTCGAGCCGGTGCAGCGCCAGCACGCCCGCGACCACGCCCAGCACCCCCGGCCCGTTCCCCGCGACGACGGTGACCGTCGCCAGCCCCGCCCCGTCCTCGTCCGGCGGCGCGACCTCGACCGCCAGCCCGGCGCCTTGCTCGGCCTCGACCACGGGCCCGGCGCCGTCACCGTCCGCCGATGACGCCCCACCGTCGGCCCCGTCTCCGTTCGCCGACGCCGGACGTTCGTCCGCGCGCGCCGAGGTAGGGATGACCCGCCCCTCTAGGGAGGGTGCCCACCCTACGGGCGGGCACCGACACACTCCCGCCGATGACCCTGCCACCGACGCCGCCCCGGCCAACGCCGCGGCCGCCACCACCGACCCCGCCGAAGCGTCGACGGCCAGGGCGCGCCGCGTCCGCTCGACGAGGTCGCCGACCAGGCGGGAGCGCAGCGGCGTCCACGCGACCGGCCCCGCCGCGGTGGCGTCCGCCTCCGTCAGGCAGGCGAGCAGCTCCAGGAACTCCCGCGTCTGAACCGCCTCGACCACCGTCGCGAGCGTCGCGGGGTCGTCCGGGTCGCGGCGGGTGGCGGTCTCCGGCAGCAGCAGGTGGTGGCGGACCAGGCGGCCCAGCGTCGCGGCATCGGATTCCGAGAGCCCGATCCGTCGTCCGAGCGCGACGGCGATCGGCTGGCCCGCGACCGAGTGGTCGCCGGGCACCCCCTTGCCGAGATCATGGACGACCGCCGCGAGCAGCAGCAGGTCCGGCCGCGCCACCCGGCGGGTCAGCCGCGACGCGACGACAGCGGTCTCGACCAGGTGACGGTCGACGGTGTGGCGGTGGACGGGGGTGCGGGTGGCCCGGTACCGGATCCGCTCCCACTCCGGGAACCACCGCACGACCAGCCCGGACGCCTCCAGCGCGTCCCACACCGGCACCGTCCCCGGCCCGGCGCCCAGCAGGCTGACCAGCGCGTCCAGCGCCGCCGGCGGCCACGGCGCGGGCAGCGGCGGGCACTCGGCGACCAGCCGGGCCAGCGTCCGCGGGCCCGGCACGAGACCCGCCTGGGCCGCCGCGGCCGCGGCTCGCAACGGCAGGACGGCGTCGCGGGCGGGGTCGGCGCCACGGGCCAGCACGGCCTCGCCGTCGTACTCGTCGACGCCGTCGGCGAGGGGGCGGCGGACGAGGGGCCGGCGCCGTCCGCGGCGGCGCAGCCCGGCCAGCGTCCGCTCGACGTCGCGCCAGGTGACGTCGGAGGCGTAGGCGATGCTGCGGCCGGCCTCGGCCACGCGGCGCAACAGCAGGTCCGCGTCCGGAAGGCCGAGCCGCGCGGCCACGTCGTCCTGGTTCTCGAACAGCAGCCGGTCCTGACGCCGCCCGGTGGTGCGGTGCAGCGCGTCGCGCACCGTCAGCAGCCACTGCCGGGCGAGGTCGACGCCGGCGGTGCGGGGGCGGTCGGCGATCCACGACGCTGTGACGGCCCGCAGCGCCAGCGTGTCGCGCAACCCGCCGTAGGCCTGGACGAGGTCCGGCTCCAGCAGGTGCGCCAGCTCGCCCACGCCGGCGGCCCGCGAGCGGCACATCGCGGCCAGCTCCGGCAGCCGGACGGCGGCCTGCTTGCGCCAGCCGTCGCGGACCCCGGCCCGCAGCTCGTCCGTCAGCGTCTCGTCGCCGGCCACGTGCCGGGCGTCGATCAGCCCGAGCGCCGCCTTCAGATCCGACCCGGCGACGGACAGCGCCTCGCCGGGCGTGCGCACCGAGTGGTCCAGCGCCAGCCCGGCGTCCCATACCGGGTAGAAGACGGCGTCGGCGACGGCGGCCGGGTCGCCGCGGCCGGTGACCAGCAGCAGCACGTCGAGGTCGCTGCCGGGCAGCAGCTCGCGCCGCCCGTACCCGCCGACGGCGACCAGCGCGTACCCCTGCCGCGCGGCGGCCGGGACGTCCGCGAACAGCCGGGCCAGCCAGCCGTCGGCCAGCTCGGACAGCGTCGCGGCCCGCTGCGCCGCGCCGAGACGATCGTCGTCGACGATCGCCCGGCGCAGCGCGACGAACCGGTCGGTGGTGGCGCTCAGAGCGCGTCCGGCCCGGTCTCCCCGGTGCGGACGCGGATGACCGCCTCGGCCGGCGTGACCCAGATCTTGCCGTCGCCGATCTTGCCGGTCCGGGCCGCTTCGGCGACCACCCCCAGCACCTGGTCGACGTCGAAGTCGTCGACCAGCACCTCCAGCCGCACCTTCGGGACGAGGTCGACGGTGTACTCCGCGCCCCGGTAGACCTCGGTGTGGCCCTTCTGCCGGCCGTAGCCGCTGGCCTCGGTGACGGTCATGCCGTTGACGCCGAACGCCTCCAGCGCCTTGCGGACCTCGTCCAGCTTGAACGGCTTGATGACGGCGGTGACGAGCTTCATGCGGTCACGCTCCCTGCGTGGAGTCGACGCGGGCGGCTGCGGGCGCCGGCGCGCCGCGGGTGGGTCCGGCCGACGTCGAGGTGAGCTCGTAGCCGGTCTCGAGGTGGCTGTTCAGGTCGATGCCGTCGACCTCCTCCTCCTCGCTGACGCGGAACCCCACCGTCCGGTCGATGAGCTTCCCCAGCCCGTAGGCGACGACGAAGGAGAACACGATGACGACCGCGGCCGCGACCGCCTGCCGCCACAGCAGGTCGACCCCGCCACCGTAGAACAGGCCCTCGGGACCGCCGGTGAAGTCGGCCGACGCCAGCAGTCCGATCATCAGCGTGCCGACGACGCCGCCCACCAGGTGCACCGCGACCACGTCGAGCGAGTCGTCGTACCCGAACCGGTACTTCAGCCCGACGCACAGCGCGCACACCGCGCCCGCGACGACGCCGATGACGATCGCGCCGACGGGGCTGACGAACGCGCAGGCCGGCGTGATGGCGACGAGCCCGGCGATCGCGCCGGACGCCGCACCGAGCGTCGTCGAGTGCTTCTGCTTGACGACGTCGACCAGCAGCCAGCCCAGCACCGCGGCCGCCGTCGCCACCAGCGTGTTCACGAACGCCGCCGACGCCAGCCCGTTGGCGCCCAGCGCCGAGCCCGCGTTGAAGCCGAACCAGCCGAACCACAGCAGCCCCGCGCCGAGCAGCACGAACGGCAGGTTGTGCGGCCGCATCGGCTGCTTCGGCCAGCCCACTCGCCTGCCGAGCACCAGCGCCAGCGCGAGGCCCGCGGCGCCGGCGTTGATGTGCACGACGGTGCCGCCGGCGAAGTCGAGCGCACCCAGCTCGAAGATCCAGCCGCCGCCCCACACCCAGTTCGCGACCGGCAGGTAGACCAGCGTCAGCCACACCGGGACGAAGATGGCCCAGCCGCGGAACGACGCCCGCTCGGCGACGGCCCCGCTGATCAGCGCGACGGTGATGATCGCGAACACGGCCTGGAAGCCCACGAACGCGAACTCCGGGATGGGCACGGACCACATGCTGTCCAGGCCCACGCCGTCCAGGCCGAACTTCCCCAGCCCGCCGATCAGGCCGCCGTTGCTGCCGTCGAAGGCGAGGGAGTAGCCCCACAGCACCCAGATCACCGGCACGATCGCCAGGCAGAGGAAGCTCATCATGAGCATGTTGAGGACCGCCTTGGCGCGCACCATGCCGCCGTAGAAGAAGGCCAGTCCAGGGGTCATGAGCAGAACGAGAGCCGCGCTCGTGAGCACCCACGCGGTGTCGCCCGCGCTGAGTTCGGGCATCGTTGGCTCCTAGCCGAGTCGGAACGCCGGACCCGTTCACAGGCCGGCCACGTCCCTGTGATCGTGGCGATCCGTCGTTACTCGGGCGTGCGGCGACCATTACGGCCACGTGACATGCGCCACTCGTGCGTTACGAGTACGTGAACGCGGTGCGACCGGCTCAGCCGAGCGGCGCGGTGGAGCTGCGTTCGACCAGCGTGGTGGCGAGCTCGAAGTGGTGGGTCTCGGGGCGCTGGCCCCGGGCCAGCCCGAGCAGGGTCCGCAGCGCCACCCGGCCCATCTCGCGCATCGGCTGGCGCACGGTGGTGAGCTGGGGCGACGTCCAGGCGGCGGCGTAGGTGTCGTCGAAGCCGACGATGCTGAGGTCGTCCGGCAGGCGCAGGCCGCGGCGGCGGGCCTCTTCCATGACGCCGAGGGCGGAGCCGTCGCAGCCGGCGACGATCGCCGTGGGCGGCGAGGGGAGGTCGAGCAGCCGGGCGGCCATGGCCTGCCCGTCCTCGTGGCTGAACCCCACCTGCAGCACCAGGTCGTCGTCGGCCGAGGCGGGGAGGCCGGCGCTGGACAGGGCGGCCAGGTGGCCGTGCAGCCGCTGCTGCGCCGGCCGCGACGCGGGCAGGCCGCCGGCGAAGCCGATGCGCCGGTGGCCGAGCCCGAGCAGGTGCTCGGTGGCCTGCAGGCCGCCGGACCAGTTGGTGGCGCTGACGCTGACCAACTGGTCGGTGGTGCTGGGGTCGATCGAGACGGGGTCGACGGCGACGAGGCCGAGGCCGGCGTCGGCGCAGGCGCGGACCTCGGACGGGCTGACCTCAGTAGTGACGACGATCAGCCCGAGGTGCCCCTTCGCCGACAGCCCGCGGAACCACTCGGGCGTCAGCGCGCCCGACCCGGCCAGGTGCGTGACGACGACGTCGACGCCCTGCTCGAGGCCGGCCGACACGACGCCGGACAGCACCTGCGCCGAGTACAGGTTGACGAACGCGTCGAACAGGACGGTGACCGTCGGCGTGGTGTCGTGCACCCGCCGGCCGGTGCTGGGAACGTAGCCCAGCGCCCCGATCGCCTCCTGCACCCGGGCCCGCGTCGCCGCCGCGACGTCGCCGCGCCCATTGAGCACCTTCGACACCGTCGCCTTGGACACCCCGGCGGTCTGCGCGACGGTGTCCAGGGTCGGCCGCTCTCCTCGCATGCGCCCGAAACTATTTCGACCGCGACCGGTTGTCAAGCACCCATTGACGACAATCACGCGGCTCACTACCCTCTCGGTCAACCGAAACATCGTCGCAACTGTTTCGGAACCCATCGCTCCACGAGGACAGGATGGCGCCATGAGGCACACCAGACTCCGGGCCGTGACGGCAGCGACGGTCGCCGCCGCCACGGCGCTCACACTCGCGGCCTGCGGGGGCGCGAGCCCCGGCGACTCCACCGACGCCGGCACCGGCGGCACGGGCGGCGCCGGCGACGCTCAGAACGGCGAGGGCGGCGCGGCCAGCGCCTGGATCCTCACCGGCGGCGGCTGGCCCGTCACGGCCGCCTCGTTCGAACGCTGGAACGGCGAGCACGACGACCAGCCGATCGCGGTCGAGGAGTTCGAGAACGACGCGTACAAGGAGAAGATCCGCACGTCCGTCGGCTCCGGCGAGGCGCCGACGCTGATCATGAACTGGACCGGCGGCACACTCGCCGACTACGTCGCGAACGACCAGGTCGTCGACATCGGCGCGCAGACTGCCGAGCTGACCAGCCGGGTCATGCCGTCCGTCGCGCAGAACGGCGTCGTCGACGGCACCACGTACGCGGTCCCGATGAACGACGTCCAGCCGGTCGTCCTGTACTACAACGAGGACCTGTTCGAGCAGGCCGGCATCGAGGTGCCGACGACCTGGCAGGAGACGCTGGACGCGGTCGCCACCTTCCAGGACCAGGGCATCATCCCGTTCTCGCTGGCCGGGCAGAGCGTCTGGCCGGAGCTGATGTGGATCCAGTACCTCACCGACCGCATCGGCGGACCCGAGGTCTTCCAGGCCGTTCTCGACGGCGAGCCGGACGCGTGGTCCGACCCGGCCATCGCCGAGGCGCTGACGAAGATCCAGGAACTGGTCGACGCCGGTGGGTTCGGCGACGCGTTCGCCTCGGCCGCCGCCGACCAGAGCGCCGACGCGGCGCTGGTGCACACCGGCCGCGCCGCCATGCTGCTGCAGGGCAGCTGGGTCTACGCGACCTTCCACACCGACAACCCGGAGTTCGCGACGTCGGCGCTCGGTTTCACCACGTTCCCGGAGATCGAGGGCGGCAGCGGCGATCCGGCGAACATCGTCGGCAACCCGGCCAACTTCTGGTCCGTCTCGGCGTCGGCGAGCGAGGAGGCGCAGCAGACCGCGCTCGACTACATCGGCCAGTTCGTCTACGACGACGACCAGCTCACCGCCATGCTCGACGCCGGGAGCGTACCGCCGGTCGCGGGCCTGGAGGACCAGATCGCGCAGAGCGACGACGCCGAGTACCTGGGCTTCGCCTACGGCCTGGTGCAGGACGCACCGCACTTCCAGCTCTCCTGGGACCAGGCGCTCCCCTCGGACCAGGCGCAGGAGCTGCTGACGAACCTCAGCCAGATCTTCCTCGGCGAGATCACCCCGCAGCAGTTCGTCGACGCGATGAACGCCACGCTCTGAGATGCGGACGCTCGACAGGTCCGGTGCGGTCACTTCGCGGCCCGTCACGGCCGCGCGGAAGGGCCGCACCGGGCCACCGTTCTGGCTGGCCGTGCCCGCCCTGGCGTTCTTCGCGCTGTTCGCGCTGCTCCCTCTCGGCGGCGTCGCCGTCCTCTCGTTCATGGAGTGGGACGGCCTGGGCACGCCGCGCTGGGCCGGCACGGAGATCTGGCTGGACACCCTCGCCGACCCCGCGACCCGCGCCGCGCTCTGGCGCACCGTCGTGTTCGTCGTCGTGTCGTTCCTGTTCCAGGCGCCGGTCGCGCT
This sequence comes from Jiangella sp. DSM 45060, assembly GCF_900105175.1. Taxonomy (NCBI): domain Bacteria; kingdom Bacillati; phylum Actinomycetota; class Actinomycetes; order Jiangellales; family Jiangellaceae; genus Jiangella; species Jiangella sp. DSM 45060. The sequence goes on from NZ_LT629771.1 coordinate 2,929,889, forward strand.
GCTGCTCGGCGTCTTCACGGCCGGCCGGCAGCGCTACCGGGCGGCCTTCGCCGTCGTGTACTTCCTGCCGCTGCTGTTCTCGTCGGCGGCCATCGGCATCACGTTCCGGTCGCTGCTGGACCCCAACTTCGGGCTGTCCCGGGCGTTCTCCCCCGGCACGCTGACGACGAACTGGCTGGGCGACCCGGACCTCGCCCTCTACGCGGTGATCTTCGTGGTCGGGTGGTGCTTCGTGCCGTTCCACGCCCTGCTCTACCAGGCCGGGGTGCGGCAGATCCCGGCGACGCTGTACGAGGCGGCGACGCTGGACGGCGCCGGGCGGTGGCAGCAGTTCCGGTACGTGACGCTGCCGCAGCTGCGCTACACCATCGTGACGTCGTCGACGCTGATGCTGGTCGGCTCGCTGACGTACTTCGACCTGGTGTTCGTGCTGACCGGCGGCGGCCCGGGCGAGGCGACCCGGATCCTGCCGCTGGAGATGTACCTGACCGGGTTCCGCAGCTACCGGATGGGCCCGGCCAGCGTCATCGCCGTGCTGCTGGTCGCGATCGGGCTGGCGTTGTCGCTGCTGCTCAGCCGCATCTCGGGCGCCGGGCGCATGCAGAGCCAGCAGGCCGGCGCCGCATGAGCCGGCGGATCCGCGAGACCCCGAACGTGCTCGGGGCGCTCGGCGGCCTGGTGTGGGTCGTCGTGACGATCGTGCCGGTCTACTACCTGGTGCTCACCAGCCTGCGCCGGCAGCAGGACTACTACGTCGAGAACCCGCTGCTGCCGCCCGCGGACCCGACGCTGGACGCGTACCGGCTGGTGCTGGAGAACGACTTCCTGCGCTACCTGGGCAACAGCGTCGTCGTCACGGTCGCGGCGGTGGCGGTGATCCTGACGGTGTCGCTGATGGCGTCGTACTACGTGGTGCGCGCCGGGACGCCGCTGTCGCGCGGCACGCTGCGGCTGGCGCTGCTGGGCCTGGCGATCCCGGTGCAGGCCACGATCATCCCGGTGTACTACCTGATCGTCCGGCTCGGGCTGTACGACAGCCTGGTCGCGCTGATCCTGCCGGCCATCGCGTTCGCCGTCCCGATCAGCGTGCTGATCATCGTGAACTTCGTCCGCGACATCCCGGCCGAGCTGTTCGAGTCGATGCGCGCCGACGGCGCCGGGCACGGGCGAATCCTGCTGGCGCTGGTGCTGCCGCTGAGCAGGCCGGCGCTGCTGACCGTCGGCATCTACCAGGCGCTGCAGGTGTGGAACGGGTTCCTGTTCCCGCTGATCCTGACGCAGAGCTCGTCGGTGCGGGTGCTGCCGCTGTCGCTCTGGGCCTACCAGGGCCAGTTCGCCGTCAACGTGCCCGCCGTCCTGGCCGCGGTCACGCTGTCCGCGCTCCCCGTCCTGGCCGCGTTCGTCGTCGGCCGCCGCCAGTTGGTGTCCGGCCTGACCGCCGGCTTCGGTAAGTGAGGAATCGATGACCGCTGACACCTGGGCCGGTCCCTGGCACGACACCCGGCTCCCGCTCACCGAGCGGGTCGACGCCCTGCTGGCCGCGATGACCCCGGAGGAGAAGGCCGGCCAGCTGGGCAGCTACTGGCACCGCCCGGACGACGAGCCCGGCGGCGACGTCGCGCCGATGGAGGGCGACATGACCGGGCCGGCGGCGTTCGAGGCGGCGATCGAGCACGGCCTCGGCCACCTGACCCGGGTGTTCGGGACGGCGCCGGTCCCGGTCGCGGACGGCGTCGCCGACCTGCGCGCCCGGCAGGCGGCCGTGGTGCGGGCGTCCCGGTTCGGCGTCCCGGCGATCGCGCACGAGGAGTGCCTGACCGGCTTCACCGCCTACGGCGCCACGATCTACCCGACGCCGCTGGCATGGGGCGCCGCGTTCGACCCCGAGCTGGTCGAGGAGGTGGCCGCCGCAATCGGCCGCGACCTGCGCGCGGTCGGCGTCGACCAAGGGCTGGCGCCGGTGCTCGACGTCGTCCGCGACTACCGGTGGGGCCGGGTCGAGGAGTCGATCGGCGAGGACCCCTACCTGGTGGCGACGGTGGCGACGGCGTACGTGCGCGGCCTGCAGTCCACCGGGCTGGTGGCGACGCTGAAGCACTTCGCCGGCTACTCGGCGTCGCGGGCGGCGCGCAACCACGGCCCCGTCGGGGTGGGGGCCCGGGAGCTGGCCGAACTGCTGCTGCCGCCGTTCGAACTGGCGATCCGCGAGGGCGGCGCCGGCTCGGTGATGCCGTCGTACGCGGCCGTCGACGGCGTGCCCCCCACCGCCAGCCGCGCGCTGCTGACGACGCTGCTGCGCGACGAGTGGGGGTTCGGCGGCACCGTCGTGTCGGACTACTGGGCGGTCCCGTTCCTGCGCCGCACCCAGCGCATCGCGGCCGACGACGACGGCGCGGGCGCGCTCGCGCTGGCCGCCGGGGTGGACGTCGAGCTGCCCGAGACCGTCGGCTTCGCCCGGCTGGCTCCCGGCCCCGCGCTGGACGAGGCCGCCCGCCGGGTGCTGCTGCAGAAGGGCCGGCTCGGCCTGCTCGACCCGGGCTGGGCGCCGCGCGGCGACCACGACGCCGACCTCGACTCCCCCGCGAACCGCGCGCTGGCCCGGCGGCTGGCCGAGCGGTCGGTGGTGCTGCTGGCCAACGACGGGACGCTCCCGCTGCGCGCCGCGGGCCGCGGGCCGGGCCGGGTCGCCGTCATCGGCACGACCGCGGTGCAGCCACGCACGTTCCTCGGCTGCTACTCGTTCCCGAACCACGTGCTGGCCAGGTACGACGGCGACGGCCTCGGCGTCGCGGTGCCGACCCTGCTCGAGGCGCTGCGGACGGAGCTCTCCGACGCCGAGGTGCCGCACGCGGCCGGGGCGGCGATCACCGGCGACGACCGGTCCGGGTTCGCGGCCGCGGTGGCGCTCGCGGCGCAGTCCGACGTCGCGATCGTCGCGGTCGGCGACCTCGCCGGGATGTTCGGCAGCGGCACGTCCGGCGAGGGCTGCGACGCGCCGGACCTCGCGCTGCCGGGTGTCCAGGCCGAGCTCGTCACGGCCGTCCTGGACACCGGGACACCGGTCGTGCTGGTGGTGGTGTCCGGGCGGCCGTACGCGCTCGGCGCCCTCGCGCCCCGCTGCGCGGCCGTCGTCCAGGCGTTCTTCCCGGGCGAGGAGGGCGGGGCCGCGATCGCCGGCGTGCTGTCCGGGCGGGTCGAGCCGAGCGGGCGGCTCCCGGTCGCCGTGCCGCGGACGGCGTCGGGCGCGCTGCCGACGTACCGGGCGGCGCCACTGGCCCAGCGCAGCGACGGCATCTCCAGCCTCGACCCGGCGCCGCTGTACCCGTTCGGGCACGGCCTGTCCTACACCACCGTCGAGTACCGGGACCTGACGCTCAGCACGGCGTCGATGCCCGCCGACGGGCAGGTGGATGTCACGGTGACGGTGCGCAACGCCGGCCGCCGCCCCGCCACCGAGGTCGTCCAGCTCTACCTCACCGACCACGTCGCGCAGACCGTACGACCGGTGCGCGAGCTGATCGGCTACCGGCGGGTGCCGCTCGGCGTGGGCGAGGCGCGTCGCGTCACGTTCACCGTGCACGCCGACCGCACCTCGTTCCCCGGCCTGGACCTGCGCCGCGTCGTCGAGCCCGGCACGTTCACGCTGGCCGCGGGCCCGTCCAGCGAGATGCTGCCGGTGGCCGCCGAGCTGGAGATCACCGGTGACGCGCCGCGGGTGCTGGCCGGCCCGCGCGTCATGACGACCCCGGCCCGGGTGGACTGACCGGGCCGAGTCCGAGGATGCGGCGGAGCAGGTCGGGGTTGCCCGGCCAGGCCTCGAACAGCGCCTCCCCCGGCACGGTGCGGGCGGCGTAGCGCAGCACCAGCGCGACCACCACAACGTCGTCGAGGGGGCCGATGACCGGGAGGAACTCCGGGATGAGGTCGATCGGCGAGAGCACCCAGAGCATCGCGACCAGCACCGCGACCCTGGCCCGCCGCGGCACCCGGGGGTCGCGGCGCAGCCGGCGCGCCGTCGTGACGCAGTCGGGCAGGAAGCCGGCGAGGTCCCTGGCCAGGCCGGGAGGCAACCGCCACGCCAGCAGCACGAGCACCAGCCAGGTGAGCACCAGCGCACCGGCGGCGACCAGGGCCGCCTGCGGCCAGCCGGGCATCGCCACCTCCGCGTGAGGACTTGCATCCGGTACCCGGGTACGGGTTTACCGTCGAGGCATGGACCTCGACGCCTCGTTCCTTCCCTCATCGTGCACCCTGCCCACGGCCGACCGCCCGCTGCGGCTGGCCGAGTTCGCCGACCTGTTCGCCCGCTCCGCGAGCGGCCCGGTGCGGGTCTCGCCGTCCCGCCTGCGGCTCACCCTGGACGACGACCCCACCCTGCTCGCGACCGCCCGTGACCTCGCCGGACGCGAGTCGGCCTGCTGCTCGTTCTTCACCTTCGACTTCGGCGACGGCGGCGCGCTGACGGTCGACGTGCCGCCGGCGCAGGCGATGGTGCTGGACGGCCTGGAGCGGCTGGCCCGATGACGCTGCGCAGCGGCGACCTGGCCGCGGCGGCCGGCGTCAACCCGCAGACGTTGCGCTACTACGAGCGCCGCGGGCTGCTCGCGGCGCCGGAGCGCACCCTCGGCGGCCACCGCACGTACCCGGACGGCGCCGTCACCACCGTCCGCGTCATCAAGGCGGCGCAGCGGCTCGGCTTCACGCTGGACGAGATCGCCGAACTGGCCGACACCGGCCGCGGCCATGCCCGTTCCGACGCCGACCTGCGCGAGCGCGCCACGGCGAAGATCGCCGAGATCGAGGGCCGCATCGCCGACCTCGTCGCCATCCGCGACACGCTGAAAGCCGCCGTCGACGCCGGCTGCCACGACCTGCGCGACTGCGCCGGCAGCCCGGACTGCCCGATCCCGTTCACCGGCCTGGCCCACGACGTCTGACCCGCTTTGCAATGAGCACCTCTACGCATCACCTGGTGCCGATGCGTAGAGGTGCTCATTGCAAGGGCGCCGCCCCGGGCGCGGCGCCGCCCCGGGCGCGGCGCCGCCCCGGACCCCGCGCTGCCCCGGACGCCGCGCCGCCCGAGGCGCACGCACGGCTGGGTCAGTGCTCCCAGTCCCAGCTGCGGTTCATGTCACGGTCGCGCATGGCTCCTCCTCTCCTCGGCTCGACGGACGGCCGGGCCGGGGTGGTCCCGGCCGCGTAGCAGCGCCGCCCAGATCAGCACCGCGCCCAGCGAACCGGCGGCCGCGCACGCGGCGACGGCCACCGACGGCGGCAGCAGTTCGGCCAGCCCGCCGGCCAGCAGGACGCCGGTGCCCTGCGCCGACTGCAGGCCGGCCGACGCGAAGCCGATGGCGCGCCCGCGCACCTCGTCGGCCAGCTCCTCGGTGAACGCCACCTGCGCCAGCACCATGTAGGTCGCGAGCAGCCCGGACAGCGCCCACAGCGCCACCGTCACCGGCAGCGGCGGTCCGGCGACCGTCGCCACCAGCGGCAGCCCGGTCGCGACGGCCAGCGGCACCGTCAGACGGTCCCGCCACGCCCGCCGCACCCGGGTCACCAGGGCGGCGCCGACCACCGAGCCCACGACGTCGGCCGCCATCAGCGCTCCGACGGCGGCGGCGCCGGCGCCGATCTGCTCCGCGTACGGCGCCGCGAGCGCCTCCGGCGCCAGGAAGAGGCCGAACAGCCAGATCAGCGACACCAGCCCGAGCAGCCGCCGGTCACCGACCACCAGACGCACGCCGGCCAGCGCGAACCCGGACGGCCGCCGCGCGGGGTCCCCGCCGGGCCGGTGCGGCCGCAGCCCCCACCGCAGCAGCACCGCCGACAGCAGGAACGTGACGGCGTTGGCGGCCAGCGCGACGTGCGGCCCGCCGGCCCACACCACCACCAGGCCGCCGACGGTGAAACCGGCGATCTGGGCCAGCCCGTCGGTCGCCGTCATGATGCCCATCCCGACGGCGAACCGGTCGCCGGTCAGCACGGCCGGCAGGGTCGCGGTCCGGCCGGCGGCGAACAGCGGCTGCAGGCACGTCATCGCCACCACGAGCGCCGCGAGCAGCGGCAGCGGCATCCCGGGGATCGCCATCAGCCCGGCGAACGCCGCCCGCGCGACGTCGACGGCGACCATCACCGTCCGGCGCGGGTACCGGTCCGCCAACCCGGCCAGCAACGGCGCCGTGAACAGCGGCGGCAGCAGCGTGAGCGCGTAGATCAGCGCCGTCAGCCCGGCAGATGCGGTCCTCTCGTACACCAGCAGCGCCAGCGCCACCCGGGCCAGCTGGTCGCCGACGCGCGACTGGGTCTGGGCCAGCCAGAGCACGCGGAACTCGGCGACGCCGAACACCTCGCGCCAGCCGGCCATCGGTCCCTCCGCGCCGGCACCGCACCGGCTCGGGACCGACGGTAGGAGCGGGCTGCTTCAGTCCGTCTTCACCGTGTCTTCACGGCAGGCCGACGGCGGTGTCCTGCGGCACCGGCGCGAGCAGCGGGCCGATCCGGCGGCCGCGGACGATCTCCGGGCGGATCCGCAGCCCGTGCTCGTCGGCCGTGGCCCGCCCGATCGTGACGACGCACCAGCCGGTGCGGCCGGTCTCGTCGTACCCGTCGGCCTGGAACGCGACCACGCCGAGGCGGTCGACCGGCGGCAGCGCCGTGGCCGGGCCCAGCCCGACGATCACGTCGTCGCCGTCGAGGTGGAAGCGGACCGGCTCGATGGCCGGCAGCGCGCCCTCGGTGAAGACCAGACGGCCGATCGGGGCGCCGGCGAGCAGCGCGTAACAGGTGCGCCGGTCCAGCGGGTCCGGTCCGGCCGGGGTCGAGGGAGGCACGCGCCCCACATTTGTCCGTGCCGGCCCGCGCCGGAAGGGACGAAGGTCCCATGACGACCCCTGCTGGCTGGGGTAGCGTCGTGATCGTGAGCACCGACCGTGTCGTCCGCGTCTTCCTGCTCGACGACCACGAGGTGGTCCGGCGCGGGGTGTCCGCCCTGCTCGAGACCGAGCCCGACATCGAGGTCGTCGGCGAGGCCGGCACCGCCGAACAGGCCATGGCCCGCATCCCCGCCCTCGAACCCGACGTCGCCATCCTCGACGTCCGCCTCCCCGACGGCGACGGCGTCACCGTCTGCCGCGAGATGCGCTCGCGCCTCCCCCACCTGCAGTGCCTCATGTTCACCTCGTTCGCCGACGACGACGCCCTGTTCGACGCCGTCATGGCCGGCGCCGCCGGGTACGTCCTCAAGCAGGTGCACGGCACCGACCTCATCGGGGCGGTCCGCGCGCTGGCCGAGGGCAAGTCGCTGCTCGACCCCGAGAGCACCGCCCGCATGCTGGCCCGCCTGCGCGACCGTGCCACCCGCGCCGACCCGCTGGCCGCGCTCACCGACCAGGAGCGGCGCATCCTCGACCTCATCGGCGAGGGCCTCACCAACCGCCAGATCGGCGAGCGCATGTTCCTCGCCGAGAAGACCATCAAGAACTACGTCTCCAACCTGCTGGCCAAGCTCGACATGAACCGCCGCACCCAGGCCGCGGCGCTGTCGGCGCAGCTCAAGGCCGAGGCGAAAGACCATCCGAGCAGCTGACGCCGCCGCTAGGGTCGTCGCATGAGCTCCGATCCGACGACCATGCCGGCCGACGTGGAGCGCGGGCTCTCGACGGCGGAGGTGGCGGCGCGCATCGCCGCCGGCCGCACCAACGACGTCCCCGCGCGGGCCAGCCGGGGCACCTGGGAGATCATCCGCGGCAACGTCTTCACCCGCATCAACGCGATCCTCCTGGTCCTGTTCCTCATCGTGCTCGGCACCGGCTCGCTGCTCGACGGCCTGTTCGGCGGCATGATCGTCGCGAACAGCGTCGTGGGCATGATCCAGGAGCTGCGGGCCAAGCGCACCCTCGACCGTCTGACCATCGTCGGGCAGGCCCGCCCGCGGGTGCGCCGCGACGGCGCCGCCGTCGAGCTGGCCCCGAACGAGGTGGTCGCCGACGACGTCATCGAGATGGGCGCCGGCGACCAGGTCGTCGTCGACGGCGAGGTCGTGGCGGCCGACGCGCTCGAGGTCGACGAGTCGCTGCTGACCGGCGAGTCCGACCCGGTCGTCAAGCACACCGGCGATCCGGTGATGTCGGGCAGCTTCGTGGTGGCCGGCAACGGCGCCTACCGCGCCACGAAGGTGGGCCGCGAGGCGTACGCTGCCCGGCTGTCCGAGGAGGCCAGCCGGTTCACGCTGGTCAACTCCGACCTGCGCAACGGCGTCAACACCATCCTGCGGTTCATCACCTACCTGCTGATCCCGGCCGGCGCGCTGTCCATCTACAACCAGCTCTCCGGCGACCAGGACCTCCCCGACGCGCTGCGCGGCATGGTCGCGGCGCTGGTGCCGATGGTGCCCGAGGGCCTGGTGCTCATGCTGTCCATCGCGTTCGCGGTCGGCGTGGTCCGGCTGGGCCGGCGGCAGTGCCTGGTCAACGAGCTGCCGGCGATCGAAGGGCTGGCCCGGGTCGACGTCGTGTGCGCCGACAAGACCGGCACGCTGACGGAGAACGCCATGCGGCTGGCCGAGATCCGCGACCTCGACGGCGACCCCGGCGGCACCCGCACGGCGCTGGGCGCGCTGGCCGCCGCCGACCCCCGTCCCAACGCCAGCCTGCAGGCCATCGCCGAGGCGCACCCCGACGACCCCGGCTGGCGGGTCACCGGGGTGGCGCCGTTCTCGTCGGCGCGCAAGTGGAGCGGCGCCGGCTTCGACGGCCACGGCGACTGGGTGCTCGGCGCGCCCGACGTGCTGCTGCCGGCCGGCGACGCCGTCCGCGACGACGCCGAGCGGACCGCCGCGCAGGGACTACGGGTGCTGCTGCTCGGTCGCTCCGACCGGCCGGTCGACGACGGCGGCGCGCCCGGCGCCGTCACCCCGGCGGCGCTGCTGGTGCTGGACCAGAAGGTCCGTCCCGACGCCAAGGACACACTGGCCTACTTCGCCGAGCAGAACGTCACCGTCAAGGTGATCTCCGGCGACAACGCGGCCTCCGTGGGCGCCGTCGCCGGGTCGCTCGGGCTGCCCGGCGCCACGCACACCGTCGACGCCCGCACGCTGCCCGAAGAACGCGACGCGCTCGCCGACGTGCTCGACGACAACGCCGTCTTCGGCCGCGTCTCCCCCGACCAGAAGCGGGCCATGGTCGGTGCACTGCAGTCGCGCGGGCACACCGTCGCGATGACCGGCGACGGCGTCAACGACGTGCTCGCGCTCAAGGACGCCGACATCGGCGTCGCGATGGGCGCCGGCAGCCCGGCCACCCGGTCGGTCGCGCAGATCGTGCTGCTCGACAACAAGTTCGCCACGCTGCCGCACGTCGTGGCCGAGGGCCGCCGCGTCATCGGCAACATCGAGCGGGTCGCCACGCTGTTCCTCACCAAGACGGTGTACTCCGTGCTGCTGGCGTTCATGGTGGGCGTGCCCGGGCTGGTCGGGTTCGACCCGCTGCCGTACCCGTTCTTCCCGCGCCACGTCACCATCACCGGCTGGTTCACCATCGGCCTGCCCGCGTTCGTGCTGTCGCTGGCGCCGAACGCCGAGCGGGCCCGGCCGGGCTTCGTCGCCCGGGTCATGCGCACGTCGGTGCCGGCCGGCATCGTCATCGGGGTGGCCTGTTTCGTCGCGTACCTGCTCACCTACCAGGGCGCCGACGCCACCGAGGCCGAGCGCACGCAGTCGACCACCACGGCGCTGATCACGCTGACGATCATCGCGCTCTGGGTGCTGGCCATCGTCGCCCGGCCGTACGCGCCGTGGAAGATCGCGCTGGTCGTCGTCATGGCGGCGTCGTCGGCGCTGATGTTCGTGCTGCCGTTCACCCAGGACCTATTCCTGCTCGACCCCAGCAACACCGGGTACACCGTCATCGGGCTGATCTGCGCGGCCGCCGGCGTCGTGCTGGTCGAGCTGGTGTGGGCGTGGAACGGGCGGCGGGGTCAGGCCGACGCCGACGGCTGAGCGCCGCCGGCCGGGACGTCCCAGCACACCACGGTGCCGCCGTCGGGGGCGGGCCCGGCGGTGAACGTCCCGCCCAGACGGGCGGCCCGCTCGGCCAGGTTGGCCAGTCCGCTGCGGTGCGGCACCTCCGGCAGCCCGACGCCGTTGTCGGTGACGGTGACCCGGACGCGGCCGCCGGACAGCTCGACGACGGCGCCGGCGCGGCTCGCCTTGGCGTGGCGGACGATGTTCGACAGCGACTCCTGCAGCACCGGCACCAGCTGCTCGGCGATCTCGTCGGAGACGGCGTTGTCGAGCTCGCCGATCAGCTGCAGGCCGGGCGCGAACCCGAGCTGCTCCCCCGCCGACTGGACGACGGCGACCAGCCGGCCGCGCAGGGTGTCGGTGACGTCGTCCTTGGACGACTGCAGGGCGAAGATGGTCGAGCGGATCTGCCGGATCGTGGCGTCGAGGTCGTCGACGGTGCGCTCCACCCGCGCAGCGACATCGGGACGGTCGATCAGCCGGGCCGCCGCGGTGAGGCTCATCGCGCTGGCGAACAGCCGCTGGACGACGACGTCGTGCAGGTCGCGGGCGATGCGCTCGCGGTCGTCGACCAGCCCGTGCCGTTCGGCGTCCTTGCGCGCGTCGGCCAGTTCCAGCCCGACGGCGGCCTGGCTGGCGAAGGCCTGCAGCATGCGCACCGCCGGTCCGGCGAACGGGTGCTCGCCGCGCTGCCGCGCCAGCACCAGCACGCCGCGGACCTGCGGCTCGGCGCCCAGCGGCACCAGCACCGCGGGGCCGGCCGGCAATCGGTCCAGCAGCGGGGCCGGCTCGACGCCGCGGCGGATCTCGGCGACGACGCGCGGCTCGCCGGAACGCAGCACCGCCTCGGACAGCGTCCCCTCGGCGGAGAACCGCAGCCCGTTCAGCGCGTCGGCGCCGTCGCCGTCGGCCGTCAGCACCCGCATCAGCCCGGCGGCGTCGTCGTCGGGCGCGATGACCGCCGCGGTGTGCGACGACGACATCGTCCGCGCGTGCGACGCGATCAGCCTCAGCGCGTCGTCGACCGAGCTGCCCGACAGCAGCGCCTGGGTGACCTCGGCGGACGCGTCGAGCCAGGTCTCGCGGCGGCGGCTGGCGTCGTAGAGACGGGCGTTCTCGATGGCGATGCCCGCGGCCGTGGCCAGCGCCGTCACGATGGTCTCGTCCTGCTCGTCGAAGTCGCGGCCGCCGTTCTTCTCCGTCAGGTACAGGTTGCCGAACACGGCGTCGCGGACCCGGATGGGCACGCCGAGGAAGCTGTGCATCGGCGGGTGCCCCTCCGGGAACCCGTACGATTCCGGGTGCCCGGAGATCTCGTCCAGCCGCAGCGAGCGCGGCTCCTTGATCAGCAGGCCGAGCAGGCCGCGGCCGTGCGGCCAGTGCGCGATGTGGGCGATCTCGTCCTCGGACAGGCCGACCGGGATGAACTGCGCCAGCTGGCCGTCGTCGCCGATGACGCCGAGCGCGCCGTAGCGGCAGTCGACGAGGTCGGTCGCGACCTCGACGATGCGCCGCAGGACGCTCTCGAGGTCCAGCTCGCGTCCGATCGACACGACCGCTTCGAGCAGCGAGTGCACACCGTCGCGCGCCGCGACGACCGCCTGGAGCCGCGCCTGCACCTCGGTCATCAGCCGATCGAGCGGCACCTTCGGGAGCAGTTGCTCGGACTCGTACACTCTCTCGACCCCCTACCGCCCGCGCCAAGTTTCCCATCGAGCAGCGGCGATGTCGAGGATGCCCAGGCCGAGGGTCCCGGCGTGGCGAGGACCTTGGTCCCATCGGAGTCCGACCTTCGCCCGGTCGCGCTCGCCGTCGCTGTGCGGTGCACTGGTGTGGGGCGGATCACATTAGCCGCACCCGCGGGGGATGGCTCGGGGCCGGTATCGGGGGTTGCCGGCCCCGAGTCAACATCCGGTGCTGTCGGTGCCGGCTGCCAGACTGGCCCGGTGCTGGAATTCACCTTCGACGCCGGCCTGTGGGCGTACGGCGGCGAGATGTCGTGGGTGTTCGTCACCGTGCCGCCTGACGTCTCGGCCGAGATCCGCGCCGTACCCCGCCCGCCCCGGCCCGGCTTCGGGTCCGTGAAGGTCGGCGTGCGGCTCGGCGGCTCCTCCTGGTCCACGTCGATCTTCCCCGACTCCACCAGCGGCTGCTACGTGCTGCCGGTGAAGAAGGTGGTCCGTACCGCCGAGGGCGTCGACGACGGCGACGCCGTCACCGTCGAGCTGACCGTCCGCGACTAGGACCGCCCGGGCGTCAGGCGGTCCAGACGGCGATCAGCCCGACCTGCACGGCGAGCACCACGACGATGGCCAGCCACTGCCGTCCGACCGGCCAGTGCCGGGCGACCGTCGCCACCAGGAGCACGGCGCCGCCCACACCGCCGATGACGCCGGTGACGGCCGGACCGGCCGAGCCCGACAGCAGCCCGCCCACCGCGACCAGCAGCGCCAGCGTCGCCGTCCCGATGATCAGGGAGTCGCGCACGAACCCCTCGGCCAGCGAGGCGAGCGCGGCGGGGATGGCGCCGCGGCGGCGCGGCGGCGTCCGGGACGGCTCGGGGACTTCCTCGGCGGGCTGGTCACCGGACATATCGGTCACTCTACGGAGTGTCCGGCGGGATCACCCCCGGTGGGTGATGCCGCTGCCGCCGCCGCGCCGCAAAAGTGGACAACCGGGGACCTCCCCGCGTCAGCTCGCAGGAGGAGTCATGACCGATTTCCGCACCTCGCCGACCGAGACGCCCAGGTCGGAGCCGTCCGGCTGGGCGACCGGCGGCGTCATCTTCGCGGCCACGATGATGGTCCTCATCGGCGTCTTCCAGGCGCTCGAGGGCCTGGCGGCGATCATCGACGACGAGTTCTTCGTCGTCCTGCCCAATTACACGTTCGACCTCGACACCACCGCGTGGGGCTGGGTACACCTGATCCTCGGCATCGTCATCGCCCTGGCCGGGTTCTTCCTGTTCACCGGCAGTGCCGTGGCCGGCGGGGTGGCGATCGGGCTCGCCGGACTGAGCGCGATCGCCAACTTCTTCTTCATCCCGTACTACCCGTTCTGGTCGCTGCTGATCATCGCGATCGACATCTTCGTGATCTGGGCGATCGCGAGGTCCGGCGTCCTCAGCTCCCGTTAGCGCTCAGCGCAGCAGGACCGGCCGGTAGCAGCCGAACTCGGCCTGCCAGCCCTCGACCTCGGTGTCGCCGGAGACGACGAGATCGCGGCCGCCGGGCAGCACGCCGTCGTCGACGATGCTGCTCAGGCCGGTCCAGGCGGCGGGGTCGTCGTGGCCGTGGATCTCGGACTGGACCGGCCAGTCCGGCACCCCGGCGAGCGCGGTCGTGGCGGCATCCGCCGCGGCCGCGTCGCCGGCGTCGGTGGCGCGGATCCACGCGCCGATCCAGGCGCACCGGGCCTCGGCTTCGACGGTGTACGCCAGCGCGTGCCGGGTGGTCACGCCGCCGGACGGGGTGACCCGCAGGCCGTCCGGCAGCGCGGCCCCGCCGAGCATCGCGTCGGCCGTCGCGACGATGTCCTCGGACCGGATGATGTCGCCGGGCAGCGCGGACAGCCAGGTCCCGGCGTCCACCTGCGTCACCGCGTCGAGCAGGTCCGCGAACTCGGCGTCGTCCATCGGCGAGCGCCAGGTCATCAGCTCCACGAAGGCGTCGTCCTGCTGCCAGACGGCGGCCCGGTCGCCGTCGCCGTACGAGAACACGGTCGCCCGGTGGCCGGCGACGACCGCCTCGGTGACGGCGTCGGCCGCGCCCTCGCGGCTGGCGATCGCGGCCGGCACGTCGGCCGACGTGCTCCACGACAGGTGCACCTCGCCGGCGCCGTCGGTGAACCACATGGTCCCGTCGCCGGGATCGAGCTCGTCGGCGCTCCCGACGCGCCAGTCGGGCGCGTCGATGAGCAGCCGCGGCGTCTGGTCGGCCAGCGCGATCGCCTCGCTCGCCCACACCACCGGGTCGTCGCCCTGCGTGCTGACCAGGGCGGTGACGCCGACGGCGGCGGCCGCGGCGACGGCGCCCAGCGTGGCCAGGCGGCGGACCCGGCGGGGCCGGCGAGCCGGCGTCCGTGCGGGCGCGCGGCCGGCCGGGAGCACCGGCTCCGGCACGGCCAGGATCCGCGTCATCAGGTCCGCCTCGGCGGCGCTGCCGGTCAGCGTGACGATCTCCTCGTCGCTGTGCTGCGCGGCCCGGCGGACCAGCGCGGTCATGGGGTCGGTCACGATTCCTCCTGGTCGTCGTGGGGGTGCGGCGCGGTCCAGCCGAGCGCCTCGAGCTCGGCGCGCAGCCGCCCGCGGGCCCGTTGCAGCCGGCTGCGCAGCGTCGACGGCGGCACCGCCAGCACCGCGGCCGCCTCGGCCGGCGCCAGGCCCTCCCAGCTGGTCAGCTCGATGACCTCGCGGTCGGCCGGCTCGAGCCGTCGCAGCGCGGCCCGGACGAGCTCGGCCTGCGGGTCGTCGCCCGGCCGGCCGGTGCGGGCCTGGGTGGCGAGGTGGTCGCGCAGCCGTGCGGCCAGCGCGTCGCGGCGGCGGTCGCCGCGGTGGTGGTTGGCGAGGACCCGCCGGGCGACGCCGTACAGCCAGAGCCTGGCTTCGTCACCGGCCGGGACGTCGTCGATGCGCCGCCAGGCGACCACGAACGTCTCGGCGATGACGTCGGCCGCGTCGGCGGCGACCTCCACCCGGCGCAGCGCGTACGCGAGCACCGTCGAGGAATGGGCGGTGAACAGGGCCTCGAACCGCTGGCGGCGCGAGGTCAGGTGATAGTCGGCCGGGTCGGGCGCTCGGGTGGTGGCCGGCACGGTCTCCCTCTCTACGCGGAACGTTGACGTAGAGGGATGTCCGGTGCGGCCCGCGGCGTCCCAGCCGGGGCGCGGCTCACACGTCCGCGACGCAGCGGAAGCCGATGTTCCCGGCCGAGCTGTCGGGGGTGTTGGAGCTGCGCGCGTCGACGCGGTAGCGGAAGCAGTAGCTCTCGTGGCACAGGTAGGAGCCGCCGCGCATCGCCTTGGCGCCGGCCCGGGCGGGGTCGCTCTGGTCGAACCAGTTCGCGCACCACTCCCACACGTTGCCCGTCATGTTGTGCAGGCCGTAGCCGTTGGGCGCGAACGCGTCGGCGGGCGCGGTGCCGACGTAGCCGTCGGCCGCGGTGTTCTTGGCCGGGAAGGTGCCCTGCCAGACGTTCATGCGGTGCTCGCCGCCGGGCTCGCGCTCCTGGCCCCATGGGTACCGGTTCTGCACGAGGCCGCCGCGGGCCGCGTACTCCCACTGCTCTTCGGTGGGCAGCCGCTTGCCCGCCCAGCGGGCGTAGGCGCGGGCGTCGCGCCAGGTGACGTGCACGACGGGGTGGTCGAGGCGGTCGTCGAGCTTCGACGCCGGGCCCTCCGGGTGCCGCCAGTCGGCGCCGTACACCTCACGCCACCACGGCGCCGCCGCCACACCGCGGGTCGGCGGGTGGTCGTCGGGCAGCAGGCCGGCGAAGACGAACGACGTGCCGAACCGCTCGGCCAGCGTGATCCAGCCGGTGGCCTCGACGAACTCCGCGAACTGCGCGTTCGTCACCGTGGTGACGTCGACCCGGAACGGGGCCACCGTGACCTCGCGCACCGGGCCCTCGCCGTCGGCCGGGTAGCCGTCGCCGGCGTCGGTGCCCATGAGGAACGTGCCGCCGGGCAGCGTCGCCATGGCGCCGCCGGCGGGCCGCGCGGCCGCTGGCGGCGCCGTCACAGACGGCACCGCCAGCAGTTGATGCGTCTCGCGACCGGCCGCGCAACACGGCGCCGGGTCACTCGGCGAAGGCATCGCGGAGTTTCTCCTCCTGCTCCGTCGTCAGGTTGGACTGGACCAGCTCCGGCTTCATGCCGGACTCCTCGAACGCCTGCAGGACCTTGTCCTGCACGGCGCCGCTGGTGAGGACGAACAGTGCGGACGTCCCAGGTGTGACCTTATCGCGGGTCTGCCGGATGAAGTCGTCGTCGATGCCGACGTCGCTCAGCGACCCGCCGATCGCGCCCGCGGCCGCGCCGACCGCGGCGCCCAGCAGCGGCACGAAGAACAGCAGGCCGAACAGCAGCCCCCAGAACGCGCCGCCGAGCGCGCCGATCCTGGTCATGCTGGACAGCTGCCGGGTCTTCGGCTTCTTCTTGTCCCGCTCCCACGACACCGTGGCGGCGTCGTGGACCTGGATCAGCTCCTGCTTCTGCAACGACTCCAGCAGCGTGACCGCGCGGTCGGCGGCGCTGGGGTCCTCGAACTTCCAGACGGTGAATGTGGCCATGGTGCGGTTCTCCTCACTCTGTACGGGATCTAGTCGCGGGCCAAGGCGGCCTGCAGCTGCCGCTCGAGGTCCAGGTAACGGTCGTCGGCCACGTTGACCTCGACCTTCACGATGCGGCCGCCGCTGAAGGCGAACCGCGGCGGGTACTGCCGGGTCACGGCGTCGCCGCCGTCGTAGCCGACGCACAGGCCCTCGCCGCAGAGCGAGAAGTGCCCGGTCTGGGTGCGCAGCGCGCCCTCCGCCACCTGGGCCTCGTCGACGTAGAGCCGCGCGGTGCCGTGCGACTCGCCGTGCTCCCCCGTCTTCTCCTTGGCGAACTCGACGCCGACGACGTGCCGGCCGCCGGACAGCGGCCCGGACACCAGCTCCTGCTCGGGCGCGAGGCCGAGGAAGTTGTAGACGTAGTGCAGCCGGCCGTCCTGGACGAACAGGGAGTGGCCGCCGAACCGGGAGCCCTGCGCCATGATCACGCCCTGCGCCGACGGCGACAGCTCCACCTCGGCGAGGATCTTGTACGACACGCCGTGGACGTTCGCGGCCGCGTGCTCGGCGATCCCGGCCGTGCCCGGGTAGTACGTGTACGTCCCGCTGGGCGGCACCGGCATCTGGAACTCGTACTTGAGGTAGTCGAGCACCCCGAGGTCGTTGAGCGGGAGCACGTCGTACTTGCCGGCCTCCTCGAACCACAGGTCGACCAGCTCGCGCAGCCGCTCCGGCTGCTCGGCGGCGAGGTCGTGCGCCTCGGCGCGGTCGGCGTCGGTGTGGAACAGCTGCCACCGGTCCTGGTCGAAGTGCCCGATGCCGGCCGGCACCGGGCCGTGCACCGCGACGGCCTTCCAGCCGTCGTGCCAGATCCCCCGGGTGCCGAGCATCTCGTAGTACTGCGTGCGCCGGTTCGTCGGCACCTCGCCGTCGTCGAAGCTGTAGCGCATCGACTCCCCCGGCAGCGGGGTCTGCTCGTAGCCGAGCACCGTCCCGGGCATCTCGACGCCGCAGCAGTCGAGGATCGTCGGCACGATGTCGATGGCGTGGTGGTACTGGTCGCGCACCTCGCCACGCGCCTTGATGCCCTTCGGCCACGAGATCACCAGCGGGTCGCAGACGCCGCCCTGGTACGAGTACCGCTTGAACATGCGGTACGGCGTCGAGAACGCCATCGCCCAGCCGGTCGGATAGTGGTTGTAGGTGTCCGGGCTGCCCAGCCGGTCGATCATCGGCAGGTTGTCCTCGACGCTGTCGGGCCAGCCGTTGAAGAACTTGTTCTCGTTCACCGAGCCGTTCGGGCTGCCCTCCCCCGACGCGCCGTTGTCGGCGCAGTAGAAGACCAGCGTGTTGTCCAGCTGCCCGGACTCCTCCAGGTACTCGATCAGCCGGCCGACCTCGTGATCGGTGTACTCGGAGAAGCCGGCATACACCTCGGCCATCCGCGCGAACAGCCGCTTCTCGTCCGCGCTGAGCGAGTCCCACGGGCGGACGGCGTCGCCCGGGCTGGTGGTGCCCTCCGGCATCGGGTTCATCGGGCTCAGCTCGGTGTTCTCGGGCAGGATCCCGCGCGCCTTCATCCGCGGCAGCACCCACTCGCGGTAGGCCTCGTAGCCGTCGTCGAAGGCGCCCCGGTACTTGTCGATCCACTCCTGCGGCGCGTGGTGCGGAGCGTGGTTGGCGCCCGGGCAGAAGAACAGGTACCAGGGCTTGTCCGGCTCGGTCTGCTTGCTGTCGCGGACGAACGAGATCGCCTTGTCCGTCAGGTCCCTGGACAAGTGATAGCCGTCCTCGGGAAGGTACGGCTGGTCGGTGTAGTGGTTGTCCTCGGCGAGATCCGGGTACCACTGGTTGGTCTCGCCGCCGATGAAGCCGTAGAACCGGTCGAAGCCGCGGCGGATCGGCCAGTTGCGCCGCGACGAGCCCATCGAGAACTCGTCCACCGGGACGTTGTGGTTCTTGCCGACCCAGAACGTGTTCCAGCCGGCGTCGCTGAGCACCTGCGCGACGAACGCGTTCTCCATCGGGATGTGCGTGTGGTTACCGGGGAACCCGGTGGCCGTCTCCGCAATGGTGGCGAATGCGTTCTGGTGGTGGTTGCGGCCGGTCAGCAGGCACGAGCGGGTCGGTCCGCACAGCGCCGTCGTGTGCCACTGGCTGTAAGTGAGGCCGTCGGCGGCGAGGCGGTCCAGCGTCGGCATCGAGATCCGCCCGCCATACGGCGACCACGCCGCCTGCCCGGTGTCGTCGTAGAGGATGACCAGGACGTTCGGCGCGTCCGCCGGCGCCCGGCGAGCTACGAACGGCTCCCAGTCGGGCACGGAGTCACGGATGTCCAGGTTGATGACGCCGTTGAACCGCTTGGGCATGGGATCCCCCTCGTCGGTGTCGGGGTCGGTCGCCTCATCGTCGGGCGGCGCCGTCGCCGGTGACCTCACCTTCTCCGGGTGAGGTCGCCGCGACCGCGGCGTCGACGGTCGGATACAGCCGGTCGACCACCCGCGCGGCGCCGGCCCGCCGCAGCACGTCGCGCACCTGGCCGACGTCGCCGACGGCGAGCAGCCGGACGCCGCGGGCGGCCAGCTCCGTCTCGGTGTCGCGGAGCATCCCGGCCGCGGTGACGTCGACGGACGGCACGGTGGCGGCGTCGAGCACCAGCGCGCGGACGCCGTCGGCGGCGGCCAGCTCCAGCAGCCGGTCCTGGACGGCGTCGGCGTTGGCGAAGTAGAGCGGGCTCTCCACCCGGACCACGACGACGCCGTCAACCGGGGAGCTCCCCGAATCCCGGGCGATGTCGACCCACTGTCCGGTTCCGCCCGCGACCCGGCCGAGCACCGCGACGTGCGGGTGCGCCGTCCGCGCCAGCAGCAGCACGACCGACAGGACGACGCCGATGAGCAGGCCGGGCAGGGTGTCGAAGAACAGGACGCCGAGCATGGCGCCGACGGCGCAGATGAAGTCGGCCCGGGCGGCGCGGCCGTAGATCGAGGCCAGCGCCGCGGTGTTGACCTCGTACAGCCGCCGCAGCCCGCCGACGTCGACCAGCTCGATCACCGCCGCGATGACGACGGCGGCCAGCGCCGGCTCCGGCAGCTCGGCGAACAGCGGCGTCAGGATCAGCAGCGTCAGCACGGTCAGCGCGGCGACCGTCCAGCCGGACACCTGTGACCGCGCCCCCGCGCCGCCGTTGACCGCCGTCTTCGACAGGCTGCCGTTGACCACCATGCCGTTGAAGAGGCCGGAGCCGAGGTTGGCCGCGCCCAGCCCGGCCAGCTCGCGGTTCGCGTCGATCCGGTAGCCGTCGCGGCGGGCGTAGGTCTTCGCCGCGCCGAGCCCCTCGGCGAAGCCGACCAGCATGACGCCGGCCGCGCCGGACAGCAGCAACGGGATGTCCGACGCCGCGTCGAGATCGGGCACGCTCGGCGCCGGCAGCCCCGCGTCGATGTGCCCGACGACGGAGACGCCGCGGTCCTCCAGGTCGAGCAGGACCGCCAGCACGATCCCGAGCACCACCGCCGCCAGCGACCCCGGCACCAGCGGGGCCGTCCGGCGCAGGACCAGGACCAGCGCGAGGCAGGCCAGCCCGACCAGCGCCGACCAGCCATTGGTCTCACCGAGCGCGGCGACGACGGCCCACAGCTTCTGGAAGAAGTTGCCCTCGCCGCCCTCGATGCCGAACAGCTTCGGCAGCTGCCCCACGATGATCACCAGCGCCATGCCGACGATGAAGCCCTTCAGCACCGGCTCGGAGACGAAGTTGGCGAGGAACCCCAGCCGCAGCAGCCCGGCCAGCACCGCCACCGTGCCGACCGCGATCGCCAGGCCGGCCGTATAAGCGGGGAACTCCCCGGATCCGTTCGACACGATCCCGCCGACCACCCCCGCCGACAACGCGGCCGTCGCCGACATCGGCCCGACCACCAGGTGCCGCGAGCTGCCCAGCAGCGGGTAGAGCAGCAGCGCCGGGATCGCCGCGTACAGCCCGATCACCGGCGAGACGCCCGCGATCGACGCGTATGCCAGGGACTCCGGGATCAGCACCGCCCACACCGTCAGCCCGGCCACCAGGTCGCGGCGCAGCCACGATCGCCGGTAGCCGCGCAGCGACCCCAACAACCACGCCGGCATGCCGCCCATCGTCGGCCGGCACCGGCGGCCGGGTCCTCACCCCGTCCGGGTGACGCCGCCCGCGCCCGCCATCACCGCTCGCTGCGCCCGGCCCCACCGCCCCTCCCAGGCCACTGGCCGTGCCACCACACCACGGCCCCACCGCCGCTACCCGCCGCGACGCCGCCGTCACGCCACCGCACCCAGGGCTGCCCTCGCACCGGACCTGGCCACCACTCCCGCCGCCCACGCCCGGCATCACCCGCGCCGCTCCGCCGCCGCTTGCAGGCAACTCGCCGCGCCACCACCGCCCGCCACCCACGGCCTCGCACCGCACCGGGCTGCCACGCCCGGCATCACCCGCGCCGCTGCACGCCACCGCCCGCCACGCGTCACTACCCGCTGCGCCGCCACCGTCACCGCCACCCACGGCCTCGCACCGCACCGGGCTGCCACGCCCGCCGCCCACGCCCGCCGCCCACGCCCGGCATCACCCGCGCCCGCCGCCCACGCCCGGCATCACCCGCGCCTCGCCCCGCCGCCGCTACACGCCACGGGTCACCACCCGCCGCGCTGCCACCCACGGCCGCGCGCTGGACCGGGGCGCCACGCCCGCCGCCCACGCCCGGCATCGCCAGCCCCGCGCCACGCCACCCCGCGCCACCCCGCGCCACCCCGCTCCACGCCACCCCGCCGCTCCACGCCACCCCGCTCCACGCCACCCCGCCGCTCCACGCCACCACGCGCCACGCCACCCCGCCGCTCCACGCCACCCCGCTCCACGCCACCCCGCCGCTCCACGCCACCACGCTCCACGCCCCCCCGCCGCTCCACGCCACCACGCGCCACGCCGCCCGCTCCGTCCCGCCCCGTCCCGCCACCGCCGCGCCGCTCCCCGTCTCCCCCTCTCCTTCCTTCCCGGGCGCCGGACCTTCACCCCGTTCGGGTGACGCCCCACCTCACCGCCCGCCGCCACCATGAACGCGACGCGAACGGGTGGAGGCGGCATGGGCGAGGCGATCGGTGCGGTCCTGCCGCTCGGCGTGGGCGTAGCGCTCAGCCCGTTGCCGATCGTCGCCGTCGTGCTGATGCTGGGCAGTGAGCGCGGCCGGGTGACCGGGCCGGCGTTCCTGGTCGGCTGGCTGCTCGGACTGGCGGTCGCCGGCACCGTCGTGCTGCTGGTCGCGGCGGCCGCCGGACCGGCCGACGACGGCGAGCCGGCGACGTGGGTGGGCTGGCTGAAGCTGGTCCTCGGCATCCTCGTCCTGCTCCTGGCCGTGCGCACCTGGACGCAGCGGCCCTGCGACGACGCCGAGCCGGACCTGCCCGGCTGGATGACGGCGCTGGACTCGTGGTCCGCGGGCAAGTCGCTGGGGCTGGGCGCGCTGCTGTCCGCCGTCAACCCGAAGAACCTCATGCTCACGGTCGCGGCCGCCGCGGCGATCGCGCAGACCGGCATCGACGCCGGCGAGCAGGCCGTCGCGCTGGCGGTGTTCGTGCTGATCGGGGCGCTCGGGCCGGGGCTGCCGGTGCTGCTCGCGTTCGCGCTCGGCGAGCGCGCGGACCGGATGCTGGCCGACCTCAAGACCTGGCTGGCCCGGCACAACGCGGCCGTCATGACGGTCGTGTTGCTGGTGATCGGCGCGAAACTGATCGGCGACGGCATCGCCGGGCTGTCCGGGTGAACCGCTCCGACGTCGTCGCGGGCGTCGTGGCCGGCGCCGTCGTCATCCCGCAGGCCATGGGGTACGCGGGCGTCGCCGGGCTGCCGGTGCAGGTCGGGCTGTACACGTGCATCGTGCCGATGGCGGCGTACGCGCTGCTCGGCGGCGCCCGCCGGCTCAGCATGAGCACGACGTCGACGATCGTGGCGCTGGCCGGGCTGGCGCTGGCCGCCGCGGGCACGCCGGACGACCCGGACGAGGCGATGGCCGCCGTCAGCACGCTGACACTCCTCACCGGCCTGGCGCTGCTGCTGTTCTGGCTGCTCCGGGTCGGCTGGGTGGTCGACTCGATCTCCGACACCGTCGTCAGCGGCCTGAAGATCGGCGTCGGGCTGACCATCATCGTCGACCAGCTGCCGCACCTGCTCGGCATCGACGCCGGGCCGGACGGGTTCCTGCGCGGCGTCGGCCACGCGGTGACCCACCTCGGCGACGCCAACCGCGCCACCGTCGTCCTCTCGACGCTGACGCTGGCCGGGCTGTGGGCAGTGCACCGGTGGGCGCCCCGGGTGCCCGGCCCGCTGCTCGCCGTCGCGGGCGGCATCGCGGCGACGGCGTGGGCCGGCCTGACCGACCGGGGCGTCGAGCTGATCCCGCCGGTGCCCAGCGGGCTACCCGTCCCGGCCCTCCCGCCGCTGGCCGACGCGTGGACGATGCTGCCGTACGCGCTGGCCATCGCGCTGATGGCGTTCATGGAGACGACCGCCGTCGGCCGCAGCACCCGGGAGCCGCAGGACCCGCCGATCGTCACCGGCCGCGAGCTGCTGGCGAACGGGACGGCCGCGATCGCCGGGTCGTTCGTCGCGACGGCGCCGCCGGCCGGCGGGTTCTCGCAGACGATGGTCAACGTCGAGGCGGGAGCGCGCACCCAGCTCAGCTCGCTGGTGACGGCCGTGGTCGCGGTGGCGACGGCGCTGTTCCTGGCGCCGGTGCTCAGCGACCTGCCGGAGGCAACGCTGGCCGCTGTCGTCGTGGTCGCGGTGACCGGCCTGCTGGACGTCAGCGAGTTGCGCCGGATCGGCCGCATCGACCGCGCCGAACTGGTCGTCGCGCTGATCACGGGCGGGATCGCGCTGGTGACGAACCTGCTGGTGGGTGTCGTCGCGGGCGTGTTCTGCACCTACTACCTGGTGCTGCGCCGGCTGAACCACCCGGTGCTGACCGAGCGGCAGCCGGTGCCCGGGCTGCTGGTGGTCCGGATCGAGGGCGCGCTGTACACGATGAACGTGCGCACCGTGCAGGCCGAGCTGCTGCGCCGGGCGGCGGAGGACCCGCGGCCGCGGGTGTTGCTGCTGGACCTCGGCGCGACGCTGGACACGTCGGTCACCGTGCTGGACGCGTTCGTGGCGGCCGAGCAGCAGCTGGCGAAGAACGGGGTCGAGCTCTGGGTGGCCCGGGTTCCCGATGCGGCGCTGGCGAAGGCGCGGCGGACGGCGGCCTGGCCGGCCTGGCGCGACGGCGGCCGGGTGCACCCGACGGTGCGGGCCGCCGTCGACGCCTACGAGGGTCTGGCCGCCGAGGGCCCGGACGGCGCCGCCTGACCCGTCGCCAGCTCGAGCGCCGCCAGCAGCACGCCCGCGACCAGCAGGATCCCCAGCACCACGGCCGCGTTCGGGTAGTTCCAGAACACGAACACCAGCACCGCGACAGACAGGACGGCGATCTGGACCGGCCGCTTGTGCCGGCGCAGCCAGACGGCGGCCGCCGACTCGCGCCAGCCCCACCCGGTGCCGACGTCGCCCAGCCGCGCCACGCCCCGCCGCACCGCGACCGCCTGCGGCGACGGTCCCGTCAGCCACGCGACCAGCGCCACGGCCAGCCCGGCCGCGAGCACCATCCGCAGCGTCGTCCGCAGCAGCGACACCACCTGGTCGAACAGCGCGCCCGCCGCGGCGTCGTCCACCTCCGGCGGGAGCGCGCCCAGGTACACCGGACGGGCGATCGTCAGCGCCGCGCCGAGCACCAGCATCGCCGCCGCGAGCCCGATCCCGGCGCCGATCAGCGCGCGCCGCCGGCCGCGGGCCACCAGCACACCGGCCGCGATGAACGCGAGCGCGATGACCGGCAGCCACGTGCCCAGGCGGTCGATCAGCCGGAACCCGGCCTGCGCCTTCTCGACCTCGTCGGACTGGAACAGCGTCAGCGTCATGTCCGTCGACGGAATGGCCGACGCCCGCGAGAACCCCGCGTCGACCAGCCGCTGCTTCGCGTCCTCGATGACCGGCGCCAGCTGGATGCTGACGGTGTTGCCCTCGACCTGGACGGCGCCGCTCTCGTTCCCGGTGAGCGCCGTGACCAGGGCCTGGTGGGCGGCCCGGTTGGCCTGCGTCCACGCGTCGGCGAACCGATCGCTGGCGACGACCGTGCCGACCTGGTCGCGCACCCACCCCTGCACGGCGCCGTCGATCGGCCCGGCCAGATCGTTCAGCGTCGACGTCAGCCGCGGCCGGGCCCCCTGCGACGCCAGCAGGTCCGACGCCTCCTGCACCACCCCCGGCACGTCGATCTCCTCCATGAGCCGGTTGGTGACGCGGTTGGTGACGGCCCGCTCGATGTCCGGGTCCCGCGCCAGCGGGCCGACGGTCTCGACGTAGCGGTCGGTGTCGGTGACGACGGAGTCGACCCACACGGCGGCGGTCGCGGGGATCGCCAGCACGCAGCCGATGAGGATCAGGACGGGTGCGAGCCAGGCGCGCCACCGCCCGCCGGGCGTGGTCGCTCCGGCGGGCTGGGCCGGCAAGGCGGGTCCCACCGGCGCCCCGCCGGCCACGGTGCCCGCGCCTGCGGTGGCCGTGCGCAACTGTGCCACCTCGGCGCGCAGCCGCTCGAGCTCCGCCCGCTCCTCGGCGCCGAGCCCGCCCTCCCCTGTGCCGGAGGGCTCCGCGCCGGACGGTGTCGCCGCGGGTGTTCCGCCGGTCGCCGCGGTCGCGGCCTCCTCGCCCTGCGGCGTGCGACCGGCCCGCCTCCGACGTGCCCGGCGCGCGGCGGCCGAGGACGGGGTCGAGGAGAGGGTCACGGCGTCCTCGGCGGTGTAGGCATCGGTGCCACCGTCATCGGCGGTCGGACGGTCCGCGCCCTGGCCGCTGCTGCCCGTGTCGCCGCCGCCCATGTCGCCGCCGCCCGTGTCCCTGCCGCCCGTGTCCCTGCCGCCCGTGTCCCTGGTGCCGAGGGCATCGGCCGCCGGACGGTCACCGGCCGCCTGGGCGCCGTCGCCAGCCGCCCCGCTTTCGGACGCCGCTGCGCCGGTGGTCGCGCTGTCGTCGGACGAGTCCCGGGCGCCCGCGCCCGAGCCGCCGGCCCCCGTGCTGCTCGACGCCGGTTGGCCTGGGGTCGCGGCGGTGTCGCCACCGGCCCCCGTGCCCTCAGACGTCGGTGGGCCGGTGCGCTGGTCGTCGTCGGGATCGCCGGTGGGCGGGGTCCGCGGCTGGTCGGACATGGCGGGCGCCCGTCAGTCCGCGCCGCCCCGGGCCGCGACCAGCCGACGGCCGGTCCGGGCGGTCCGGCTCCGCGGGCCGCGCTGGGCGGGCACCACCAGCGCGCTCGCCGCAGCCGGTTCCGGCTCCGCCACCGTCGCCGGCTCCGATGCCGCCGGCTCCGCCAGCCCAGCCGACCCGGCGAACCCGGCCGCCCCGGCCGACCCAGCCGGCCGGCCCGGCAGCGCCTCGCTATCTCCCCCGGCACCCGGCGCCGGCCGCCGGGCGGTGGCGTGCGTCACCACGTTCCGAATCACTTGCGGAGTCCCGTCCAGGACCGCGGCGCTGGTCACAGCACCCAGCAATCCGGGCCGGTCGAATCGTCCGGTCATGAGTTCCCCCTCAACACGTCGTCGGCCGCTTCCGACGGAATCAAGACGTGCAGCGCGACCTGGCCGCCGGAATCGCGGACGGCTTCGGAGACGCGGCGCACCCAAGTGTTCTCGTAGGCGATGAGCACCGCCGAATGTCCCGGCGGCAGCGCGTCGGCGACGACGGCGATGTCCTCGTCGTTCACCAGTTCGCCCTCGGCGATCTCCACCCCGCCGAAGCCGAACGCGTCGGCGCCCTCGGCGAACTCGACGACCCGGAGGTCGCCGTTCGCCTCGCGCGCCGCGAATACGATGTCCAAGAGCGTGACGTCCCCCATGTCGACGACGCCGCGCAGCGCCTCGACGGCGAGCGGGTCGACCCGCTCGCCGGGGAAGGTCAGGATCAATACTTCAACCGGCCTGAACCTCATCGCAGCCCTCGTCTGCGCGTGGCCATACTCCACCCCGTTCCCCCGCCCACCCATACCCTGCCCAGCCGTGATCGTTTCCACCTCACCCGCCCGGGGTGAGGCCCCTACAACAGCCCCAACTCCCTCGCTCGGTCGACGGCCTGACGGCGGCTGCCGACGTCGAACTTGCGGTAGATCGCCTTGAGATGGGTCTTGACGGTGTTGACGCTCAGCACGTGCGCCCCGGCGATCTCCTCCAGCGACAGCAGCGACGGCAGGTCGCGCAGCAGCTCCAGCTCGCGCGCCGTCAGCGCCTCGCCGGACACCGTCGCCCGCTGGGTGTCGCCGTCGTCGTCGCCGAACAGGCCGACGGCGGTGCGGACGAACTCCTCGTACCGGCCGAACCTCCCCTCTCCGTGGATGAGCAGCGCCCGGACCTTCCCGGACGCCGCGACGAACTCCCGGAACATCCGCCGCGGTTCGGCGAGGTCCAGAGCGTGCAGCAGCGCGTCGTGCGCGCGGGCCGGCTCGTCCAGCTCGGCGGCGAAGTGCGCCGACAGCAGCCAGCCGGTGATCTCGTTGCTGACGAGGTGACACGGCACCGTCCCGGCCAGAACGGGCTGCAACGCCGCCCGGGCCGCCGCCTTGCGCCCGTCCTGCGCATGCGCCAGCGCCCGCAGCACCAGCAGGTCGCCGGTGTCGTCGAGCAGCCGCTCGGCCCGCGTCAGCACCTCGGCGACCGCCGCCCGGTCCCCCGCCGCCAGCGCCAGCTGCAGCTCGGTGAGGCAGAAGTAGCCGGCGCCCACCGGTGGCAGCGCGGTGTCGTCGTACGGCCAGGCGCGGCGCAGCAGCCGGACCGCCTCGTGCCGGTTCGGCGTCTCGGCCGCGGCCAGGCAGGCCCGCAGCAGCCGGGCGGACAGCTCGATCTCGGGCTCGACGTCGGCGTCGATGGCGCCGGCGAGGGACAGGTAGCGACGGGTCTCGTCGTGGTCCAGCCGCTGGAACGCCACCCCGGCGGCGAGCAGGTAGACCGGCGTCATGCGCCCGGTGGCCGACCAGCCGCGCCGCCCGGCGAAGTCGATCGCCTCGGTGGTCCGCCGGGTGGTGGTCTCGGCGTCGCCCCGCGCGGCGGCGCCGACCGCGAGGTAGGAGAGGCACTCCAGTGCCAGCGCGTCGCGGCCGTCGCGGCGGGCCATGCGCAGCGCCTCGCGCAGGTCTTCCTCGGCCGCGTCGTACTCGCGGCACCAGATCCGGAGGACTCCCCGGTTGACCGCGGCGAGCAGCAGCAGATCCGGTTCGCCGGGCACCTGCTCCTCGCTCTGCCCGAGCAGCTGGGCCAGTTCCGGGCCGCGGTCGCCGCGCAGCCGCGCCTCGTACATGAGCGCGGTGGTGTGCAGCAGCCGCAGCCGCGCCGACCGGTGCTGGGACGGGTCGCGCCCGACGAGGTCGATGTGGCGGCGGGCCACCGGGAGCGCGCCGTCGTGCAGCGCCGCCAGCGCCGCGATCAGCGCCGTCGCCGGTTCGGTGACGAGGTCGTCGGGCAGCTGCCGCACCGTCGCCGACACCCGGGCGGCCTCGCCGGACAGCAGCAGCCGCAGCCCGTACCGGTCGACGAGATCGGCGGCGCGCGGCCAGTCGCCGCCCTCGGCGGCGTGGTCCATCGCCGGTCCGGGCAGCCCGTGGTCGAGGAACCACCGCGACGCCTCGACGTGGTGCTGGCGCTGCGCCACGACGTCGCGCCGGTTGCCCTCGGCCAGCAGGAAGCTGCGCAGCAGGCCGTGCACCCGGTAGGTCGTCGGCGCCCGGCCGACGCGCGCCACCAGCGCGTTGTCGCGGGCCAGCCGGGCCAGGACGGCGCCGGCGTCGGCCCGGCCGGACAGCCGGCTGGCGAGGTCGGCGGTGAGCGTCTCGGCCACCGCCGTAGCCAGCAGCAGGTCGACGGTCTCGTCGGAGAGCGCGTCGAGCACCTCCGCGACGAGGTAGTCGGCCAGCGGGCGCTCGTCGCCGGCGAACCCGGCGATGTACTTGG
The DNA here is from genome assembly GCF_900105175.1 of Jiangella sp. DSM 45060. Lineage (NCBI taxonomy): Bacteria > Bacillati > Actinomycetota > Actinomycetes > Jiangellales > Jiangellaceae > Jiangella > Jiangella sp. DSM 45060. Next base: position 2,958,233 of record NZ_LT629771.1, read on the forward strand.
TGACGTCGTCCTGCGACGCCAGCGACAGCGCGGCCAGGCTGAGCCCGGCCGCCCAGCCCTCGGTCCGCTCCAGCAGCAGCGCGAGGTCGGGCTCGTCCAGCTCGAGGTGCCGGCGGCGCAGCAGCAGTCCGGCCTCGTCGCGGTCGAACGCGAGGTCGGCGGCGCGCACCTCCGTCGCCTGGCCGTCCAGGACCATGCGGGCCACCGGCAGCGGCGGGTCGAACCGGCTGCCCAGCATCAGCCGCAGCCCGGCTGGACGGTAGCGGATCAGCCCGGCGAGGCAGGCCAGCCCGCGCGGCGACGCGATGACGTGGACGTCGTCCAGCAGCACCCACAGCGGCTGCCGCAGCGCGTCGACGGCCTCGGCGAACGCCGTCAGGAAGCCCCGGTTGCCGGCGTCGCCGGGCGGAGTCAGCGCCGCCAGCCGGACCTCGGCAGCGGCGTCGACGCCGCGGACGGCCCGTCCGCAGGCGCGCAGCAGCCCGGACCACAGCACGTAGGGGTCGTCGTCGTGCTCGTCGAGGGCCAGCCAGGCGACCGGGACGCCGGCCGAGCGCTGCCGCTGCCACCATTGGGCCAGCAGCATGGTCTTGCCCGCACCGGCCGGTGCGGAGACCAGCGCGAGGACGCGTCCCTCCGCCTCCGCAACCCCCAGGCCGCGAAGCAGTCGGGTACGGGACACCACGCTGGCCGGCATCCGAGGAGCCCTCAGCTTCTGTTCCAGGATCCTCGCACGCCCCGCGTGAGGGGCAGCTACGACCACGATCATCACAGTAGCGGCGAATTGTCGATCTCGACCCCCGTTCGGGCCGGTCACCTCGGTTCGGTTTCGCCGCGGCCCGCACCACTCACCCCGTGCGGGTGAGCCGTACCGGCCCTCGTCCGGGCGATGGTGGGGTGTGTCCCGCTCCATAGCCTGGGGGCGCATCCACATGCGCTACGAGTTCCTCGTCACCGGCCGCGTCTCCGACACCGTCCGGGCGGCGTTCCCCGAGTTCGACGTCGCCGACGGCCCGGCCGGCGGCACGTCGATCTACGGTCCCGTCCGCGACCGGGCCGCGCTGCGGGGCGTTCTCGCCCGGCTGGACGCCCTGGGGCTGACGGTCGTGGAGATGCGCAAGCTGCCCGACTGAGCCCGAGGAGGCATGCCGTATGACCAGCGATCCGACCAGCCGGTCCGGACCACCTGTCGTCGACGCCAGACGTCTTTGGGCGGGTGGCGTCGCCACCGCCGTCATCGGCGCGCTCATCGCGGTCGTCGGGATCGTCCTGATCCGCGGCGTGTTCGACATCCCGATCCTGGCGCCGGAGGGCGAGGGCACCTGGGGCGACGCGAGCACCGGCTGGTACGCCGGCGGCGCGGCGCTGGCCGCGCTGGTCGCGACCGCGCTGGTGCATGTGCTGCTGCTGACGACGCCACAGCCGCTGCGGTTCTTCGCGTGGGTGGTGGGTCTCGCGACGGTGATCGGCGTGGTGGCGCCGTTCACGTCCGGCGCCGACCTCGACGCCGAGGTCGCGACCGCCGGGCTGAACCTGGTGCTCGGCATCGCGATCGGCACGCTGGTCTCGTCGGTGGCGCGCAGCGCGAGCCGCCCCGCGCCGCGTCGCCGTCCGGGACCACCGCCGGCTGACGGGACCTGGCCGGCCGCGCCCTGATCTCCGGTCGGTCAGGTGATCGCGCGCGCGTCGCCTCACCCGCCACGGGTGAGGCGGACGGCGCCGCGGCGGCGAAGGCTGGGCCGCATGGACACCGTGGACGTGGGGCCGGTCGACATCCTGATGCTGCGATTCCCGGGCAACCAGTTCAAGGGCGAGATCGTGCCGGCGATGCGCGACCTCGTCGTCGAGGGACTGGTGCGGATCGTCGACCTGATGTTCGTGTATCGCGACGCCGACGGAACCGTCGGCTCGATCGAGCTGGCCGGGCTCGGTCCGGACCTCCAACCCGCCTTCGCTGACCTGGACGGTCAGCTCGGCGGCGGACTGCTGGACGCCGAGGACGTGGCGGAGGTCGCGGAGGGTCTGCCGCCGGGCAACTCCGTCGCCGTCCTCGTCGTCGAGAACACCTGGGCGATTCCGTTCGTGAACGCGGTCCGCGCGGCCGGCGGCGAGGTCGCCGACCAGGCCCGCGTCCCCGCCGAGACCGCCGACCGCGCGCTGCGCGGGCTCGACATCGGCTGAGGGGGCGGACGCGATGGGACTGCTGCGCGGAATGGCCCGGACCGCGGTCGTGGCGGGCACGGCGACCGCGGTGTCGAACCGCGTGTCGCGCCGCCAGGCCGAACGCTGGCAGCAACAGGACTACGAGCAGCAGGCGCAGTACGAGCAGCAGGCTCGGGCCGCCTATGCTGCCCAGCCGCCGCCCGCACCGGCGCCCGCCGCGCCGGCCGCGCCCGCCGAGGACTCGCTGGCCGACCAGCTCTCCCGGCTCGCCGACCTCAAGGCGCAGGGCGTGCTCAGTGACGAGGAGTTCGCCGCGGCCAAGGCCCGGTTGCTGGGCGGGTGAGCCCGATGCGGCGGCCGATCCTCGGGCTGGTGGCGGTCGCGCTGCTGGCCGGCTGTAGTAGCGAGGACTCGGCGGAGACGCAGTGGGCCGACGGCGTCTGCTCGGCGTGGAACGAGCTGTCCAGCGACCTCCGCGGCGTCACCGACGGCCTGAACGTCGACTCGCTGTCGCCGGAGGCGCTGGACCAGCTCAGCAGCGAGATCACCGAGCGCGTCGACGCCGTGCAGGCCAGTGCCGAGAACCTCGCCGAGGCCATCGCCGACACGCCGGAGGGCGCCGATCAGGCCGTGGAGAGCGCCCAGCAGGAGCTCGGCGACGAGGCCGGCGACGTGCGCGCCGGGCTGGACGCCACCGGCCAGGCGGTCCAGAGCCTGTCCGGCGCGACCACCGGCCAGGACATCACCAGCGCCCTGTCCGACGCGCAGGCAGCGCTCACCCAGACCGGGCAGGCGCTCGGCACGCTCGGCGACACCGTCGCCGGCTACGTGTCGGCGGCGGACGACACGCTCCGGCAGGCCTTCGACGACGCGCAGTCCTGCCAGCAGACCCATACGGGAGGAACCTCATCATGAGCGACAGCAACGTCGAGGTCTTCGTGGCCGCCTTCGGCACCGAGGACGAGGCCGGCCAGGCCCTGAAGGACTTCCGCGCCATGGCCCGCGAGGGCTCGATCGACCTCATCGACGCCGCCGTCGTGGTGCGCCGCGCCGACGGCAAGGTGACGTTCCAGGAGACCACCGACCCCAGCGGCAGGACGTGGGCCAAGCGCGGCGCCGTCGCCGGCGGTCTCGTCGGCCTGATCTTCCCGCCCGGGCTGCTGGTGTCGGCGGCGGTCGGCGCGGCCGGCGGCGGCATCTGGGGCAAGGTGCGCGACAAGGGCTTCCAGGACAACGACCTGCGCTCCATCGGCGACAGCCTCGAGCCCGGCACGTCCGCCATCATCGCCGTCGCCGAGGACCGGATGATCGAGCGGCTGCAGGCCGGGCTGGAGGGCTACCGCAACATCGCGCGGCACGCCGTCAGCGCCGAGGCCGCGGCCGCCGTCATCGCCGCTCCGGAGGAGGACTCATCCTCCTGACGAGAGCTGCTCGGAGAAGTACGTCAGCGCCGTGCGGGTCTTCGTCTGCTGCACGCCGCCGACGTCGATGCCACGTTCGCCGAGGAAGGCCCGCGACTCAGCGGCGACATTCAGCGCCTCGCCGGGCAGGCACTTGGTGGACAGTTCGAGGATGCGGCCGCCGTCGGGGTAGAACCACAGCTCGGCGACCAGCCGGCGGCCGTACTCGCCGGGCGAGAACTTGAGCTTCATGATCGGGATCGGCCCGAGCGCGCGCAACTCGTCCAGCTCCAGCCCTTCGGGCGCGTGCGCGGCGAACAGGTCGCGCTGCTGCTTCGTGAACAGCTTGCGGATCGGCCGCCACCCGGCCAGGACGTCCCGGACGTGCGCGTTGTCGACCGGCGCCTTGAGCCGCCCGGACGCCACGAACGAGCCACCCGGCATCGCGTCGACCTCCACCCCGAAGTCAGGCGACCGCCGCAGCGACGGCGAGAGCCGTTTCGGCTCCACCGGGCGAAGCTTCACCACCGCGTCGCCCGGCCGGCGCTGCACCCGCCGGGCCCGGACCACGACGCCGGCGCGGTCCAGCGCGAGATCCGGTGTGTCGAAGAACACGACCTGCCGGATCTGCGCGTCCAGCGGGTCCATGCCCAGCGCCGCGACCGCGGAGCGCTGGTCCACGTCCGGCACACTCAGTTTCAGCTCGACGGAATCGGCCTCCTTGAACAGCGCGAGCAGCTCCCCCAGCCGCTTGCTGGACATGATCGGCAGCGCCACCTCGGTCATCCGGACCACCCCCTGGTGGATCGTCGCGCCGCCCGGCCCGGCCGTGCCCCACCCGATCCGGGTGATGTCGTCTTGACCTCAAGCCTGGTTGAGGTAGCAGGCTGGCGGCATGACCACAGAGATCGAGGCCGTGGCCGCCGAGGCCGAGCTGGACGCCATCCGCCGCGTCATCGACGTCGTCGAGCACGCGCAGAACAACGAGTTGCCCGACGAGTTCCTGGCGCTGTTCCGCGCCGACGCCATCTGGACCACCGGCGGCGGGAAGCGGCTCTACGGGCTGGACGAGATCGCCGCGTTCACCCGGCAGGTGCTGCCCGGCGGCATGACCGGCATGTCGGTGCGGTTCGAGCTGGAGCACGTGCTGTTCATCCGCCCCGACGTCGCGGCCGTGAAGCTGCGCCAGGTCTACACGACACCCGACGGGCTGGACGTCGGGTCGCCGCTGTGGGTCATGGCCAAGGAGGACGGCCGCTGGCTGCTCACCGCGTGCCAGAACATCGGCGTCCCCGACGACGAGGACGTCGCGCCCGGGCGGCCGGTGTTCGGAGCCGCGTAGGCTCGCCCGCGTGCGAATCGCGGTGACGGGGGCGAGCGGGCGGCTGGGTGGCCAGGTGGCGGCGTTGCTGGCGCCGGACCACGACGTGGTGGCGCTGGTGCGCCGGCCCGCCGGGTACGACCCGCCGCCGGGGGTCACCGTCGCCGCCGCGGACTATGCGGACCCCGCGTCGTTGCGCACCGCGCTGACCGGCGCCGACACGCTGGTGTTCGTGTCCAGCGACGGCCACGCGGCCACCGTCATGCTCCATCACGCGAACGTCGTGCGGGCGGCGGCCGGCGCCGAGGTCGGGCACGTCGTCGCGCTGAGCGGGCTCGACGCCGACGCCGGGTCGCCGTTCTGCTACGCCGTCACCAACGGGCACACCGAGGAGCTGCTGGCGGCCGCCGGCTGCGGCTACTCGCTGGCCCGCGCCTCGGTGTTCGCCGAGTTCTTCGCCGCGCTGGTCCGCGGCGCCCGGCACGGCGACGAGGTTCGACTCCCGGCCGGCGACGCCCGGGTGTCGTTGGTCGCACGCGCCGACGTCGGGCGGGCGCTGGCCGCGCTGGCGGTGCGCCCGCCGTCGAACACGCACCACGACCTCACCGGTCCGGCCGCGCTGCACGTCGCCGACGTCGTCGCGGCGTACGCGCCCGGCGCCCGCTACGCCGACGTCACGCCGGGCGAGTACGTCGCCGCGCTGCTGGAGGGCGGCGAGACGTCGTGGTGGGCGCACGCCTACGCGACGATGCTGGAGTCGATCCGCCTGGGCCGCTGGGCCGCCGTCACCGGCGACGTCGCCACGCTCACGGGCCGGCCGCCCGCCAAGGTGCTTTAGCAGCAGTCGCAGTCCGGGCCGCAGCCGTCGGTCTCGGGGTCGCGCAGCAGCGCTCCGGCCGACGTCGCGCAGGCGTCGCCGCGCCACGCCTCGAGCCCTTCACGGACCGCGAACCCGGCGATGACCAGCGCGGCCAGCGGGTCGGCCCACCACCAGCCGAGCGCGGAGTTCAGCACCAGCCCGGCCAGCAGCACCGCCGACAGGTAGCTGCAGATCAGCGTCTGCTTGGAGTCGGCGACGACGGCGGCCGAGCCCAGCTCGCGCCCGGTGCGCCGCTCGGCGAACGACAGCGCCGGCATGACCGCCAGGCTCACCGCCGCGAGGACGATGCCGACGGCGCTGTGCTCCGGCTCCTCTGCGCCGGCCAGCGCCTGGACCGCCTCGAACGTCACGTACGCCGCCAGCGCGAAGAACGAGAACGCGACGACGCGCAGCGCCGTCCGCTCGCGCGCCTCGTGGTCGCGGCCGGCGAACTGCCAGGCGATGGCGGCGGCCGACACCACCTCGACGACGGAGTCGAGGCCGAACCCGATCAGCGCGGCCGAGGACGCCGCCGTGCCGGCCGAGATCGCGATGACCGCCTCGACCACGTTGTAGCCGATGGTCGTCGCGACGATCAGCCGCACCCGCCGGCGCAGCACGTCGCGCCGGGTGTTCACCCGCATGTGCACCCCTCCGGACCGCAGCAGGTGGGGTCGACGACGAGGACCAGCTCCAGCAGCTCGCCCAGCGCCCGCCCCAGGTGCGCGTCGGCCAGCCGGTACCGCGTGCGCCGTCCCTCGGGCTCGCCGAACACCAGGCCGCAGCCGCGCAGGCAGCTGAGCTGGTTGGACATCACCTGCTTGGACACGCCCAGCCCGGCCGCCAGGTCGGACGGGAACGCCGGCGCCTCGCGCAGCGCCAGCAGGATCCGTGCCCTCGTGCCGTCGGACAGCGCGTACCCGAGCCGCGCCAGCGCGTCGGTGTGTTCCGCCGTCACCGTCATGCGACGGACAGTACAGCAATCGCTGTACTCAGGGAACCCGCGTCGTGAGCTGGATGAGCTCGGGGCCGCAGCAGCCGTCCGATCCGCCGCAGACGCCGGTCTCGGGCAGCACCAGCTCGACGTTCTCGGCCGCGGCGCGGTCGCCGGCGAACGCGGCGGCGATGCTGCGGACCTGCTCGTAGCCGGTGAGCGCGAGGAACGTCGGTGCGCGGCCGTAGCTCTTCATGCCGGCCAGGTAGACGCCGGGCTCCGGGTGGGCCAGTTCGCCGACGCCGTGCGGCGGCACCGTGCCGCACGAGTGCACGTTCGGGTCGATCAGCGGCGCCAGCCGGACCGGCGCCTGCAGCGCGGGGTCGAGCTCCAGCCGCAGCTCCGACAGCCAGTCGAGGTCCGGCCGGAGCCCGGTCAGCGCGACGACGTGGTCGACGGCGCCGACGGTGCGGCCGTCCTCGGCGACCAGCGTCAGGCGGCCGTCCGGGCCGGTCTCGACCGCGGCCGTGCGGAACCCCGTCACCACCCGGACGGCGCCCGCCTCGACCGCCGCGCGGGCCCGCTTGCCGAGCCGTCCGCGGGCCGGCAGCTCATCGGCGTCTCCCCCGCCGAAGGTGTCACCGATGCCACCGCGGCGCAGGATCCACGTCACCGATGCGTCACCGTTCCGGCTGGTCAGGGCTACGAGGGCGGTCAGGGCAGAATGTCCGCTCCCGGCGACGACGACGTGCCCGGCCGGCGCGGCGGACGGGATGCGGTAGCCGATGCGGCCCGCCGCCGCGGCCGCGGGCTCGCCCAGCGCGAGCAGCCCGTCGCCGCCCAGCGGCCCGGGCCGGCCCCAGGTGCCGGTGGCGTCGACGAGGCCGCGGGCGCGCACCCGCTCCTCGCGCCCGCCGGAGTGCCGGACGTGGACGGCGAGCGGCTCGCCGTCGCGGCCGTCGTCGACCACGCGGTCGCGGCCTCGGCGGGCGGCGCCGACGACCTCGGCGCCGGTGTGGACGCGCTCGCCGAGCGCCCGCGCCAGCGGGACCAGATAGTCGCGGGCCCACTCGGCACCGGTCGGGTAGGCGTCGGCGGGTGGCTCGGTCCAGCCGGTGCGTTGCAGCAGCCGCCGGGCGGCCGGCGCCACCAGCTCCCGCCACGCCGAGAACAGCCGCACGTGCCCCCACTCGGCGACCGCCGCACCCGCCGTCGCGCCCCGCTCGTACACGACGACGTCGAGGCCGCGCTCGGCCAGCTCCGCCGCGGCCGCCAGGCCCACCGGGCCGCCGCCGGCCACCACCACCGGATCCGTCATCACTCGCTCACCTTCATCGAAGACCGTCGATGGAATGATGCACCTTTCATCGATATTTGTCGATAGAATGCCGCGCATGACGACCCTCCCGGCCGACGCCGCCGGCGACTACGCCGAGTGCTTCGCGGCCCTCGCCGACCCCACCCGGGTCCGGCTGCTGCACGCCGTCGCCACGTCGAACGGCGGGCTGGCCGTCGGCGATCTGGCCGAGCGGCTGGGCATCAGCCAGTCGACCTGTTCGCACCACGTCCGCAAGCTCGCGTCGGCCCGGTTCGTGCACGTGTCGAAGGTGGGCACCAGCACGCGCGTCACCGTCAACGAGGCGTGCTGCACCGGCCTGCCGCACATGGCCGACGTCGTCATGGGCGTCGCCGGCGCCGTCCGCCCCTGCTGCCCCGACGACGTGCCCGGCGTCACCGTCCGCGCGCTGACCGACGCCGACTGGCCGGACGTGCGGCGCATCTACCGCGAGGGCATCGACACCGGCATCGCCACCTTCGAGACCACGGTGCCGGCGAGCGCCCGGCTGGCGGCGAAGTGGCTACCCGGGCACCGCTGGGTCGCCGAGATCGACGGCGCCGTCGCCGGCTGGACCGCCGTCACCCCTGCCTCAGGCCGCGACTGCTACCGCGGCGTCGGCGAGACCTCCGTCTACGTGGCGTCGGAGCACCGCGGCCGCGGCGTCGGGAAGGCGCTGCTGCGCCGCCAGGTCACGGCGGCCGACGCGGACGGGCTGTGGACGCTGCAGACGTCGGTGTTCACCGAGAACCGCGCCAGCCTGTCGCTGCACCACCAGGCCGGCTACCGCACCGTCGGGGTCCGCGAACGCATCGCCCGCCGCGACGGCGTCTGGCACGACACCGTACTCCTCGAACGCCGGGCGTCAGTCAGCTCCACGGCCGGCGAGGTGCTGCTCGCCGCGAACGTCGCCCGCTGAGTGCGGGACCTCGGCCGCGCCGGCTTCGGCGTCCCGCCGCGCTGCGACTCGCTCTTGTCGAGCGACCGGCGGCTTGCCGAGGGGTTCGGGCCCCTCCCGGCCGGGAGGGCACCCACCCTACGGGCGGGCCGGGTTAACCAGGCGTGAACCACACCGCCCGCATCACGACGACCGGCCGCAATGCCCGCGCCGGCCGCCCCCACGATGGCACCCGACGTCGACGGAGGCGGCGTAACGCCGGGCGGCGAGCGCACGGCAGCGATGCCCGCGCCGGCCAAGCGCCTGATGACACCCGGCGCCCACGCCCGCGCCGGCCATGACTCCCGATGATGCGCCCGCGGCTTGCCGGGGGGGTTCGGGCCCCTCCCGGCCGGGAGGGCACCCACCCTACGGGCGGGCCGCGTGAACCAGGCGTGAACCGCCGCCCCCACGATGACGACCGGCCGCGATGCCCGCGCCGCGCACCCGGCCGATCACGACCGGCCGCGATGCCCGCGCCGCGCACCCGGCCGATGACGACCGGCCGCGATGCCCGCACCGGCGACCCGGCCGCTGACGCGCTGCGACTCTTGTCGAGCGACCGGCCGCTTGCCCCGGGGGTTCGGGCCCCTCCCGGCCGGGAGGGCACCCACCCTACGGGCGGGCCGCGTGAACCAGGCGTGAACCGTCGCCGTCAGACGAAGCCGGTCGGCAGACGGGGCGTGTAGGGGGCCTCCAGCGCGGCCACCTCGTCGGAGGTGAGCTCGAGCCCGAGCGCCGCCACGGCGTCGGGCAGGTGGTGCGGTTTCGTCGACCCGACGATGGGCGCGCTGACGACCGGGTTGCGCAGCACCCACGCCAGCGCCACCTGCGCCATCGGCACGCCGCGCGCCTCGGCGACCCGCTGGACGGCGTCGGCGATCGGCTGGTCGGCGGTGTAGCGCTCGCGCAGCAGCTCGTCGGTGTCGCCGCGGACGGTGCGCTCGCTCCACGGCCGGGCCAACCGGCCCCGGGCCAGCGGGCTCCACGGGATGCTGCCGACGTCCTGGTCGGCGAGCAGGTCGAACAGCTCGCGCTCGTCCTCGCGCTGCATGAGGTTGTACTGGTTCTGCATGGACACGAACCGGGTCCAGCCGCCGAGGTCGGCGGTGTACTGCAGCTTCGCGAACTGCCACGCCCACATCGACGACGCTCCGAGGTAGCGCGCCTTGCCCGCCTTGACGACGTCGTGCAGGGCCTCCACGGTCTCGTCAGCCGGTGTGTCGGGGTCGAGTCGATGGATCTGGTAGAGGTCGACATAGTCGGTGTCGAGCCGCCGGAGCGACGCGTCGATCTGCTCCATGATCGCCTTGCGCGACAGCCCCGACCCGCCCGGGCCGTCGTGCATGGGGAAGAACACCTTCGTGGCCAGCACGACGTCCTCGCGGCGGGTGTAGCGCCGCACGGCCCGGCCGACGATCTCCTCGGACGACCCGAAGCCGTACACGTTCGCGGTGTCCCAGAACGTGATGCCCAGCTCGACGGCCTGCCGGAAGATCGGCTCGGCCGCGTCGTCGTCGAGGGCCCAGTCGCCGTAACCGCGCGCCGGGTCGCCGAAGCTCATGCAGCCGAGCCCGATGCGGCTCACCCGCAGCCCTGAACCGCCCAGCCGGGTGTACTCCATGGTCCGCTCCCAGTGTTGACGACGGCGCCGGGACCATCCTCTCTCACCGCGGGGCTGTCAGGCGTCCAGTGAGGTCGGGGCGCCGAGCTCGACCCGGCGGACCCGGCGGCGGACGTCGGGAGGCGCGGCCGCGAGGGCCGCCTCGAGGCCGGCCGGGCCGTCGGCGAAATGGGACCAGCCCTCGTAGTGGACTGGGACCGCCACCCGCGGCCGCAGCGTCCCGATCAATGAGACCGCGTCGTCGCCGGTCATGGTGTAGCGCAGCGGGCCGGTGACACCGAACCGGACGCCGCCGACGTGGACCAGGGCGACGTCGACGTCGAGGGCGGACGCCGCCGCGCGCAGCGGGCCGTACAGGACGGTGTCGCCCGTCACCCACAGCGCGACGGACGACGCGGAGCCGACCCGCACCGCGAAGCCCACCACGTCGCCGACGACCGGACGCGACAGCGGCGGGCCGTGCCGGGCCGGCGTCGCCGTGACGGACAGGTCGGGCCGCGCGCCCTGGCCCGCCAGCACCGTCGACGCACCGGGCGCGAGGCCGCGCGCGGAGCCGCCCAGCCGGCGCGCCCCGGACACCGTCGTCACCACGGTCCCCGCCGACGGCAGCAGCGCCCGCCCGGCTCGGTCGAGGTTGTCGGCGTGGTGGTCGTGCGTCAGCAGGACGGCGTCGACGGGCCCCACGTCCGAGGCCGCCACCGCGGGACCGGTCAGCTTCGCCGTCGACGAGCGCCGGCCGAAGGCGTACCGGCCCCCGGCCGGATCGAAGGTCGGGTCGGTGAGCAGCCGCCAGCCGTCCACCTCGACGAGGACGGTGGGGCCGCCGACATGGGTGACGATCACCGCGCGTGCTCCACCGCCCAGGCCAGGACGTCGTCGGCGATCTGCTCCCAGCCCTTCTGGGCGGGCAGCAGGTGCGCGTAGCCCTCGTACTCGCGGATCTCGGTGACGGTGTCGGACTTGTAGTGCTTCTGGTTCGACTGCTGGATCGCGGGCGGCATGATGTGGTCCTCGCCGCCGGAGACGAACAGCAGCGGCGCGCGGGCGTCGTTCTTGTAGTCGACCCAGGTCTCCTGCGGGCCGGGCTGGAAGTTGGCCAGCACGCTCCCCCACAGGATCCCGCCGTTGGCCGGGATGTGGTACCGCTCGTACAGCGCGTTCGACTCCTCCTCGGTGAAGGTGTTCGTGAACGCGTACCGCCACTGCTCCGCCGTCAGCCCGACGGCCTTGTGCCGGTTCGCCGGGCTCCTCAGCACCGGGAAAGTCGACTTGACCTGCGAGAACGGGACGACGCGGACGCCCTCGGTCGGCGCGGAGTTCAGCGCGACGCCGGCCGCCCCGAAGCCGTGGTCGAGCAGGATCTGGGTGAACGCGCCGCCCGCGGAGTGGCCGATGATGATCGGCGGGCGGTCCAGCTCGCGGAGGGTCCCCTCGATCTTCTCGATGATCGCGGGGACGGTGACGTCGACGATGATCTGCGGGTTCTCGCGCAGGGCCTCGACCTCGACCTCGAAGCCCGGGTAGCCGGGCGCGACGACCCGGTAGCCCTTCGCTTCGTAGTGCGTGATCCAGTGTTCCCAGCTCCGGGGCGTCACCCAGAAGCCGTGCACGAGCACGATGGTGTCCGGTTCCATCTGCCGATCATCGTGGGCAACGCGCTGGCCAGGCACTACGCTGAGCGTCAGAGTTCCCACGATTCGGGCCACGGGGGGGTGGACGTTGGGTCGGCACCGCGTCGCCATGATCGTGCTCGGCGGGACGTTCGTCCTCGACCTCGCCGTCGCCGTCCAGGCGTTCGGGCTGCGGCCGTCGGTGTTCTCGAAGCTGCGCGACGAGCCCGAGCCCCCGTACGAGATCGGCGTCTGCGGCCTCGCGCCCACCCCGACGTCCCTCGGCTTCACCATCGGCGACCTCAAGCCGGTCGACTGGATCATCGGCGCCGACACCGTCGTCGTCCCCGGGCTGGAGGCGCCCTGGGCGCCGCAGGATCCCGTCGTCCTCGAGGCCGTCGCACGGGCCGCCGACGACGGCGCGCGCCTGGTGTCGCTGTGCGCCGGCGCCTTCGTGCTCGGCCAGGCCGGCGTGCTGGGCGGGCGCCGCGTCACGACGCACTGGGCGCTGGCCGACGAGTTCCGCGCGGCGTTCCCGGAGGCCGACCTCGTCGAGCACGCCCTGTACGTCGACGACGGGCAGGTCCTGTCGTCGGGCGGCATGCTCGCGTCGGCCGACCTGTGCCTGTATGTCCTGAGCCAGGACCACGGCCAGTCCTACGCGAACGACGTCTCCCGCGTGCTCGTCAGCCCGCCGCACCGCAGCGGCGGGCAGGCCCAGTACGCCCGGCCCGGTCCCCGCCCGTCCGGGCCGCTCGCGCCGGTCCTCGACTGGCTGGACGCGCACCTCACCGAGCCGCTGACCCTCGCCGGCGTCGCGTCGCAAGCGCACATGAGCCCGCGCACGCTCGAGCGGCGGTTCCGCGACGAGACCGGCGACAGCCTGGCCGCCTGGATCGCCCGGCGCCGGGTCGAGCGGGCCCGCGCCCTGCTGGAGGACTCGCGGCTGACGGTGACGCAGGTCGCGCACGCCGCCGGGTTCGGGTCGACGGAGGCGATGCGACGGCACTTCCACTCCTACACCGGCACCACGCCGCGCTCGTACCGCGAGACGTTCCGCGGCGCGGCGCCGGTTCGCTAGCGTGTCACTTCCAGTAGTAGAAGTAGTAGCCCTGCGCCGAGTGGTAGCACGGCCCGGTGCCCGGCATGGTGTACGTGCCGGCCGCTCGCGTCAGAGCCAGCGAGATGGAGCACGCGAACTCATTCGCCTGGAAGCCGGAGTGGCGCCACGCCATCGCGGTGACGGGTCCCGGCGACGGCGACGGCTCGGCGCGCGTGGTGGCGACGGCGGGTCCGCCGCCCGCCAGAGCTGCCGCGCCCAGCGCGGCCGCCGCGAGCAGGCTGGTGGTGATCTTCCTGAGCATCGTTCCTCCTGTGTCCGCTGTCGCGGCCGACGCTACGGAGCAACGCGTTCACAACGTCTTCAGATCTGCTTCTCCGCGGCCCGTGCGGGCGTAGCCTGCCGGTGTGGACGACGAAGATCGCATCGCCCTTTTCCTTGACTACGAGAACCTCGCCATCGGCGCCCGCGAGGACCTCGGCGGACTGGCCTTCGACGTGCGGCCCATCGCCGACGCGCTGGCCGAGCGCGGCCGGGTGGTCGTGCGGCGGGCGTACGCCGACTGGTCCTACTTCGACGAGGACCGCCGCATGCTGACCCGCTCGCACGTCGAGCTGATCGAGATGCCGCAGCGCATGGGCGCCTCCCGCAAGAACGCCGCCGACATCAAGCTGTCCGTCGACGCGATCGAGCTGGCGTTCGTCCGCGACTACGTGTCGACGTTCGTCGTGGGCACCGGCGACAGCGACTTCACGCCGCTGGTGTACAAGCTGCGCGAGCTGAACAAGCGGGTCATCGGTGTCGGCATCCGGGGCTCGACGTCGGGGCTGCTGCCGCCCGCGTGCGACGAGTTCCTCTACTACGACGATCTCGAGGGGGTCGAACCGGCGCCAGCGGCGACGCCGTCGGAGGACGAGTCGCCCGCCGCCAAGGACCGCGACCTCGACGACCTCGCCGGCGTCGTCGCGCAGAGCGTGGCGGGGCTGCAGCGCACCGGCGGCCAGGTGACGGCGTCGACGCTGAAGCGCACGCTGCTGCGCAAGGACCCCACGTTCAACGAGGCCGACCACGGTTTCCGCGCCTTCGGCGAGCTGCTGCGCCACCTCGCCGAACGGCACGTCGTCGAGCTGGCCGACGGTCCGACCAAGGGCGACCCGGAGGTGCTGCTGCCGGCGCTGGACGGCCAGCAGGAGGCGTTCGACCTGCTGCGTTCCGTCGTCCTGGACCTCACGGCGAAGCACGGCCGGGCCGCCCTGTCCGGCCTGAAGGACCAGCTGCGCCGGGCCCGGCCCGGCTTCAGCGAGCAGGCGCTCGGGTTCCGCAGCTTCCTCCAGTTCGTCCGGGCCGCCGCCACCACCGGCACCATCGAACTGCGCTGGGACGCCGGCGCCGACGACTACCTGATCACCGTGCCCTAGGGAGTAGCGGCCTGTCATCCTTGGTTGACAACCGAGAGGCCGTCAACCTAAGTTGACGGCATGACCTCGCGCGTGGACGGCGACGCCCGGCTCGGACTGCGACTGGCCGACGAGCTCGGCTCGCGCCACCCGGTCGCGGCGGCCGCCGTCGTCACCCCGTCCGCCGTCCGCACGGCCGCCAACGGCGCTGACCTGAGCTCCGACTTCGAGCTCGCCTCGGTATCGAAGGCGCTGACCGGCCTGCTCTACGCCGACGCCGTCGGCCGCGGCGAGGTCCGGCCGGGGACCACGCTCGGCGAGCTGCTCCCGCTCGGCGGCGCGCCCGTCGCCCGGGCCCGGCTGGACGCGCTCAGCACGCACCGCGCCGGGCTGCCACGGCTGCCGCCGGCCGCGCAGCCGTGGCGGCGCACGCTGCGGTTGTGGCGGCACGGCACGAATCCGTACACCGAGACGCTGGACGAGCTGTTCGAGCAGGCCCGCGGCGTCCGCGTCCGCCGCGAGCCGGCCCGGCCGCGCTATTCCAACCTCGGCTTCGAGCTGCTCGGGCACGGCCTCGCCGCCGCAGCGGGCACGACGTACGCGGCCCTGCTCGAGCGGCGGCTGGCCGGGCCGCTGGAGCTGACCAGCCTCTACGCGCCATCCGACGCGACGCGGCTGCGGCCGTCGGCCCTGGCCGGACGCAGCCGCAGGGGCGCCCCACGCGAGCCGTGGGCCAACGCGGCGCTCGGACCGGCCGGCGGCGTCCGCGCGTCGATCACCGACCTCGCCGGGCTGATCGAGGCGCTGCTGGACGGGACGGCGCCCGGCGTGGCCGCGCTGGAGCCGGTCGCGGCGTTCGCCGGCGGCACCCGTATCGGCGCCGGCTGGGTCACCACCACGCTGCGCGGCCGGGAGGTCACCTGGCACAACGGCGGGTCCGGCGGGTTCCGGTCGTGGATCGGCCTCGACCGCGCCGCCGACACCGGCGTCGCCGTCCTCTCCGCCACCGCGGCCTCCGTCGACGGCGTCGGGTTCCGGCTGCTCGCGTCGCCCTGACCCCCACGGAATATATGGTTGCAGCAGGCAACCAATCAGGTAGTCTGACGGAGCACGTCGCCGCCGCCGTGCCCACACCCACCCGCGCCCGGTACGGCAGGAGCCCGCATGACCGACGCTGTCGCCACCCTCGCCGCAGAGCGCCCCGCGGCCCGCCGTACCGCGACCCCGGGGCTCACGCTGCTGGCGCTCGGCGCGGCCGGTCTGGTGGTGTCGCTCCAGCAGACGCTCGTGCTGCCGCTGCTCCCCCGGCTGCAGCAGACGTTCGACACGTCCGTCACCGCGGTCTCGTGGGTGTTCACGGCGACGCTGCTGGCAGGAGCGGTCGCGACGCCGCTGCTGTCGCGGTTCGGCGACATGTACGGCAAGAAGCGGATGATCACCGTCACCATGGGCCTGCTGGTGGCCGGCTCGGTGGTGTGCGCGCTGTCCGACTCCCTCGGCGTGCTGATCGCCGGCCGCGCGCTGCAGGGCGCGGCCGCGGCGGTCATCCCGCTGGCCATCGGCATCATCCGCGACACCTTCCCGCGCGAGCGGGTGATGTCCGCCATCGGCATCGTCAGCGCCACCATGGGCGTCGGCGGCAGCGCGGGCATGCTGGTCACCGGCGTCATCGCCGACCGGACGACCAGCCACCACCCGGTGTTCTGGATCTCCGCCGGCATGGCCGGGCTGGCCATGCTGCTGGTGGTGCGGTTCACGGTCGAGGCGGGCGAGCGGCGCGGCGGCCGGCCCGACGTCGCCGGCGCGCTGCTGCTGGCCGGCTGGCTGGTCGGGCTGCTGCTGGGGATCAGCCAGGGCAACTCGTGGGGCTGGACGGACGACCGCACGCTCGGCCTGTTCGCCGCCGCCGTCGTGCTGTGTGCGGCATGGGTGCTGGTCGAGCGGCGGGTGCGCGAGCCACTGGTGCACCTGCGGCTGCTGACGGGGCCGAAGTCGCTGTCGGCGAACCTCGCGTCGGTGCTGCTCGGCTTCGCCATGTTCGCGGCGTTCACGCTGGTGTCGAACCTCATCCAGACGCCGTCCGACGTCGCCGGGTACGGCCTGAGCGGCTCGGTGCTCGACGTGGGGCTGTACATGCTGCCGAGCACCGTCACCATGCTGGTCTTCTCGGTGCTGGCCGGACGGTTCGAGGCCCGGCTCGGCCCGGCGTTCACGCTGGCCGTCGGCGCGACGTTCGCGGCGCTCAGCTACGTGTGGCTGGCGGTCAACCACGACACCCCGCTCGACGTCATGATCTTCAGCGGCATCCAGGGCATCGGCTTCGGCATCGCGTACGCGGCGCTGGGCACCCTCGCCGTCGAGCACGTCCCGATGCACCAGAGCGGCATCGCCAGCGGCATCAACTCGCTGGTCCGCACGGCCGGCGGCAGCGTGGCCAGCGCGGCGACGGCGGCCATCCTGACCGGCTCGCTGATCGCGGGCACGTCCATCCCGAAGGTCGACGGCTACGTCGTCTCGTTCGTCATCGCCAGCATCGCCGCCGCGCTGACCGCCACCATCGCCACCGTCCACGGGGTCCGGCACCGCCGCCCGGCGCCGGCGCCGCTCCCCCGCTGACCGCTCTCAGTCGTCCGCCAGCGCCTCCTCCGCCGCGGCGGGCACCAGCGGGGCCGACGACGCCCGTCCGTACGCGGGACCGCGCAGCGCCCGCCCCGGCCGGGCGCCGGTCATCGCGCCGTCGCGCAGCACCGCGGCGCCGGAGACGAATACGTCGGTGACGCCTTCTGCCAGCTGCCGCGGCCGCTCGAAGTCGGCCGGCGCCAGGCTGTTCTCCAGCGAGAACACGACGACGTCGGCCACAGCGCCGTCGCGCAGCACGCCGCGGTCGGACAGCCCGAGCCGCTGCGCCGGGAACGACGACATCTTGCGCACCGCCTCGGGCAGCGACAGCAGCTGCTCCTCACGGACGAAGTCGGCCAGCACGCGGGTGAAACAGCCGTACGCCCGCGGGCTCGGCGCCAGCCCGATGAAGACGGAGTCGCTGGCGATCATGCCCAGCGGGTGGCAGACGAACTTCCACAGCGTCATCGCGTGCGGGCTGGGCCGGGTGAACGTCGCTCCGGGGTTCGCGGCGACGAGGTCGCAGACGGCCCGGCCGAGCGACACGCCCAGCGTGCTGACCACCTCGGACAGGTACCAGCCCTCGAAGCGGTCGTGCTCAGGGCTGGTGAGGTATCCCAGCCGCAGGTCCGAGAACGGCGCGCTGGCGACGTACTGCCGGGCGGCGCCGCTGGACTCGACCTCGGCGGCGATGCGGTCGCGCGTCGCGCCGCCGGCCAGCCGCTCGCGCAGCCGGTCCGGCCCGCCCTCCTGCGCCCATAGGGGCAGCAGCCGGCTCAGCCGCGTGCCGCCCCACTCGTAGGTGTAGGTGTCGAACGTGACGTCGAGGCCGGCGTCGCGCTCGTCCTGCAGCAGGTCCAGCATCCGCTGCGCGCCGCCGGTGTAGGTCGCCCGGGCGGACCGGGAGAAGTGCGTGACCTGCAGCGGCGCACCGGATCGGCGGGCGATGTCGACGGCCTCGCGGAACGGGTCGAGGTAGGTGTCGCCGAGGCCGTAGCGGACGTGCGTGTGGTACATCCCGCCCAGCTCGGCCGCCTCGGCGGCCAGCGCGATCAGCTCGTCCGTCGTCGCGTGCGCCCCCGGCGGGTAGTCCAGGCCGGTGGACAGGCCGAACGCGCCGTCGTACATGGCGTCGCGGACCTGGCCGCGCATGCGGTCCAGCGCCGCGCCGTCCGCGACGCCGGGCTCCCAGCCGAGCGCGTTGACCCGCAGCGCCGTGTTGCCGACCAGCGTCGCCACGTTCACCGCGAGCCGGCGGTCGTACGCGTCCAGCTGGTCCGCGATCGAGCGCCAGCCCAGCGGCTCCGCGGGCAGCCCGGCGATGCCGGCGTTCTGCTCGGCGAACCCGTGCAGGTCGGCCGGCCGGTCGAACGGTGCGTACGACAGGCCGTCGACGCCGATGACCTCGGTGGTGACGCCCTGGCGGACCTTCATCTCCAGGTCCGGGTCGCCGAGCAGGACGAGGTCGGAGTGGCTGTGCAGGTCGATGAAGCCGGGAGCGACGATCAGCCCGGTCGCGTCGATCCGCTCCAGCGCCGGCACGTCCGCCGTGGCGCCGCGCAGCAGCGTCACCCGTCCGTCCCTGATCCCGACGGCGGCCGAGAAGGGCGGGTTGCCGGTGCCGTCGACGACGGTGCCGTGCTCGATCAGCACGTCGAACGGGGCGTTCACCGGGTGCCCCCGAGGTCCAGCACGAACCGGGGCTCGGAGCGCTCCAGCTCGTCGATCCGCAGCCGCGGCCCCAGCCCGGGCACGTCGTCGACCCGCCAGACGCCGTCGGTCACCTGCGGCGGATTCTCCACGTAGCGCTCCCAGTACGGCGCCTGCTCCGGCGTGATCATCGACTCGCTGAGCAGGAAGTTCGGCAGGGTCGCGGAGAGTTGCCAGGTGGCGGCGCTCTGCAGCGGCCCGAACGGGTTGTGGAACGCGACCGAGATTCCGTGCGCCTCGGCGAGGGTGGCGATCTTCTTCGCCGGCGTCAGGCCGCCGCAGATGCCGACGTCGGGCTGCGCGACGGCGACCGCGTGCTGCTCGATGAACGGCGCGCTGGCCAGGTGGTTGCCCCAGCGCTCGCCGGCCGCGATCGGCGTGCTGACCCGGCTGGACACCTCGCGCAGCCAGTCCGGGCGCTCGTACGGCACCGGCTCCTCGATGAAGGTGAGGTCGTACGGCGCCAGCGCCTCGGCCAGCCTGATCGCGTTCGGCACGTTGAGTCGGCCGTGGCAGTCGACCATGAGGTGGACCTCCGGCCCGGCTGCCTCGCGGGCGGCGGCGAAGTACTCGGCGATGTGACCGAAGATCCACGGCGGAAGCAGCTCGGTCTCCGTCTGGCGCGGCGGGACCAACTGGACCCGTTCGTGCCGGACGCTGGTGACCTTCTCGTAGAACCCGGGCAGCGTCGTCTTGATCGCGGTGAACCCGGCGGCGACCCGCGCGCGGACCGTCTCGGCCAGCGCCTCGGGCGACTCGCCGGCGCGGGCGTGCGTGTAGACGCGCACCTCGTCACGGAACGCGCCGCCGAGCAGCCGGTGCACGGGCACGCCGAGCGCCCGCGCGTTCAGGTCCCACAGCGCCATGTCGATGGCGCTGATGCCGATGGTGAGCAGCGTGCCGCCGAGGAACGCGTCGCGGTACATGCGCTCGCCGAGCTGCTCGATACGGGTCGGATCCTGGCCGCGCAACTCGTCCCCGAGCTCCTCGATGAGCGCCACGATCGACCGTGTCCGCCGCCGCAT
Source organism: Jiangella sp. DSM 45060 (assembly GCF_900105175.1). Classification (NCBI taxonomy): domain Bacteria; kingdom Bacillati; phylum Actinomycetota; class Actinomycetes; order Jiangellales; family Jiangellaceae; genus Jiangella; species Jiangella sp. DSM 45060. The sequence continues at coordinate 2,978,228 of NZ_LT629771.1, forward strand.
GGCGACCTCGGCCTCCCCGACCGCGCCGTCGTCGGTCTCCACCTGGACGTACACGGCGTTGTAGAAGCCGAAATCCACCGGCCACGATCGAATTCGATCTATCTTCATGGCACCTCCTTCCTAGAACCTAGGACTTAGGTGTTTACTTAGCAAGTGCTGAACTATGCTGCTGCCCCGGCCAACCCCGGTAACGGCTGAAAGGATGTGACGCGACGGTGGCGCGATCAGGCACAGAGACGGACGAGCCCGCGACCACGACGCCCGACGACGACCGCCTCACCCGGCGGCTGTCCGACCACGGACGACGCGTGCCCCTGGGTGTCCAGGTGGCCGAACGGATCCGCGCGGACATCTCCAAGGGCGGGCTGCAACCCGGCGACGAACTGCCGTCCGAGGCCGAGTACGGCGAGCGATTCGAGGTCAGCCAGCGCGTGGTCCGCGACGCGCTGCGCACGCTGAACAACGAGGGCATCATCTCCACGCGGCAGGGCAAGCGGGCCGTCGTCGGCAGCCTGCGCCCCGACGCCATGGGCAACTACATCCGCTTCCTCGTCGACACCGACCCGGGCGCCATCGACGAGCTGATGGACTTCCGCGCCCTGCTCGAGGGGCACGCCGCGCGGCTGGCCGCCGAGCAGGCCACCGACGACGACATCGCGCAGATGAAGTCGGCGCTGGCCCGGGTGCTGGAGGCCGGCGACGACCTCGAGGCGCGCGTGCCCGCCGACCTGCGGCTGCACGAGCTGATCTCGCGGTCGTGCGGCAACCGGCTGGTCGACAGCATGCTCGGCGTGCTGGCCGACACGCTGGCCGAGGAGCGGCGGCGCGGCGCCCAGATCACCCGCGAGAAGGGCGTCGGGCACGACGAGACCAACCACCAGCACGTCGCCCTGATCGAGGCGATCGCCGCCCACGACGGCGACGCGGCCCAGCGCAGCGCCGTCGAGATCGTCCAGCGGGCGCGCCGCTACTGGTCCTCGGCCGCGCGCCCATGACCACCCCGCCGGCCGGGGTGGCTGGGGCCGGCCGGGTGGCCCGGGTGGCCCGGGTGGCCCGGCGCTGGGCGACCGGCGCCGACGTCCGCCAGGTCGCCGAGTTCGCCGGGCCCGGCGGCGCGCCGTGCGTGCTCGTGCTGACCGGCGCGACGCTGCAGGCGTGGCGGTGGGACGGCACGCTGCTGTGGACCGACGGCATGTCGGCGGTGACACGGGTGCTGCACGTGCGCGACGACACCGCGCTGGTGCTGTCCGGCGAGCGGCTGTTGCGCCGGCTGTCGCTGCACACCGGCGACGTGACCTGGCGTGGTGAGGCGCCTGATGGGACGAACCTGTCCGGCGCGGGGTCGTCCAAGCTGGCGCTCGTCGGCGGCCGTCTGCTCTGGTTCACCGCGCCGACCTACGCGACCGCCGTCACCTGCCGCGAGCTGCTGCCCGGCGGCGACGTCCGGACGGTGTGGGTGCGCGAGTTCGCCGGCCACTACGACGCGGGGTTCGGGCCGGTGCTGGTTGTGGCGGACGTGCTCGGCACGGGCGAGCCGCAGCTGCTGCTGTCGACCCGCACCGGTTCCGGCTACGGGACCGGCGACGCGGACGTCAGCACGGAACGGCTGGTGCTCGGGCGCGAGGACGGGCGGCTGCTGCAGCTGGTGCTGTCGTTGTCCGACGGCTCGACGCTGACGGAGGTCGCGTACCGGCCCGACCCCGGCGACTACCCGTGCGCCCGTCCCTACGGCCTGCTGACGACGGCGGCGGCGCCCGGCGGGCGGATCGTCGTGCTGGTGAGCTGCCAGGTCGAGGAGTACTACTCGGTGACGCGGGTGCGCGACGGCGAGCTGACGCGGGCCTGGGGGCGGTTCGTCGAGAAGGACTGGCCGCACGACGCGCAGGAGCTGCGGCCGCAGGTCTCGTCCGTCGTCGAGTGGCCCGGCGCCGACCCGTGGCTGGTCACCGGCCACCACGACGGCACCACGTGGACCACCGTGGTCGACGACGCGGTGACCGGCGAGCGGGTCGCAGCGCTGCCCGGTCACTACTTCTGGGGCGTCACGGGGTCGGTGGCGGTCGTGTCGCCGGCGGTCTCGCGGACCCTCACCGGCGCCGAGCCGACGCTGGCCGTGCGTCTGCCCTCTCTCACCGTTGAAGCGTCGTTCACCGGTCATCCCGTGATCACTGGTGAGGACGAGCTCGGTGCCGGCTTGTCCTTCCACGCCGAGCGGCGCTCGCTCGTGGCGCTGGGCGACGGCGTGCTGATGCGCGAGCCGTCCGGGTCCGCGGCGTGGTGGTCGCCGGAGTCCGGCGCGTCGGCGGCGCTGGGCGTCGATGACGTGGCCGGGGCGTTCCCGGGCACGTCCGGCGCTGCGGTGCTGGTGTCGTCCTCCGGTGCGCTGCACCGTGTTCTCGCCGATGGATCGGCCGCGGGTGCGGTACGGCCGGCCGGGCGGCGGGCGTCCGCGCTCCCCGTCGACTCCGAGGCGGGTCCGGTGGTGCTGCTGGACGGTCCGCGCGACAGCCGCGCCGTCCTCCCCGACGGCACGGAACTGCCGTTGCCCGGGCGGGTAGCCGCGGCCGGGCGGACGCCGTCGGGCGAGGTCGTCGTCGCCTGCCTGGAGGACACGGCGGTGCGGTGCTGGCGGCTGGAGCCGTCGGGCTGGTCGCCGGCCGGCGTGGTGGCGGTGGGCGGCCGCCCGAGCCACGCGCTGCTGCTCGACGACGCGTCGCTGCTGCTGGTGGCCTCGCGGACAGGAGTGCACACCGCCGACGTGGGCGTGTACCGGCTCGACGGGACGGCGCTGTGGCACGACGCCGCGCAGGGCCCGCACCCGAACCTGCCGGCCGTCGCGCGCACGCCGTCGGGCCGGTGGCTCGCCGCGTATGACGACCACGGCCAGTTCACGGCGCGCGACGCCCACACCGGCGAGGTGCTGACCAAGGACGACTGGACCGCCGCCTACACGATGCCGCTGCGGCTGGACTCCGTGCCCGGCTGGCTGCGCGTCGGCGGCATCCACGGCATCGATCTCCTCGACGATGCCGGCGGGGTCCGCTGGCGGCACGGCGCGCCACTCTGGACGTACTTCCCCGGTGAGGCCGCGCTGGCCGGTCCGGTGCTCGGCTGCGTGACCCGGTCCGGCCGGCTCGACGCCTTCGAAGCCGCCTCGGGCCGGCCGCTCTGGAGCCTCGACCTCGGCCCCGTGGCGTCTCGGCCTCCCCTGGTCGCTGTCGACGCGGCGCTCGGCGGCGGGTTCGTCGCGGGGACCGCTGCCGGCGCGCTGGTGGCGGTGGACGCCTCGTCGGGCTCGCGCCGCGAGCTGCTGCCCGACCTCGGCGCCGCCGTCGAGACGTTGGTCGTGAGCGGGGCGGGGTTGCTGGCGGGGACCGCTGATGGGGTCGTGCACGAGGTCGAGTTCGCCTGAGTTCGCCTGGGGTCACAAGTTGACCGCCCCCCTGGCGCCCATTCTTAGCCGTGCGCACGCGCCTCGAGCGGACCCTGTTGGCGCTTCGCGCGACGGGTGACCGCTTGACCCGCGCACTCCCGGCCTGAGAACGGGCACCGATCAGGGGGACGGGGACGGACCGGGCACGCCCCGGCCCATGCTGCCGTCACCAGGTCCACCGTGGCACGCCACCATCAACAGCCGGCACGCCGATCCAGTAGCCGCCGAAGCCGCACGCCGGCGTCTCCCCAAGCACGCCCACCCGCCGCCGACGCCAGGACCGGGGAGCGGGCGCCCGTGCCGGCGTCGGGCCCCGGCACCGGGCACCGGCACCGGCACCGGCCAGCGTCGGGCGTCGGCATCGGCCGGCATCGGGCGTCGAGCGTCGACGGGGCAGCGAGGCTGGGACCGCGGCCGGCAACCGCGCGCGTCTCCCCCGGTGAAACGGGGATGGACGGGGCAATTCCGGTCATGATAGGACCTAGGTCATGTAACTAAGGTCCTAGGTCTGTGGTAAGGAGCCCGCCATGCCACATCGTCGCCTGTTACGGAACCTCATCGCCGCCGCCACCACGACCGGCATCGTCGCCGCGAGCGTGGGCGTCAGCGCGGCCCCAGCGCTCGCCGTCGCCCCTGAGGACGGCACCGTGATCCAGCTGGCCGACGGCAGCTACCTGCCGATCGTCCCGGTCACCGGGCACTCCCCCGTCGAGGCCGTCGGCTACCGGGTCAGCGGCGGCCAGTTGCGCGCCTACGACCAGGACGGCGTCCAGCTGTGGGCCCGTTCGACCACCGGCACCCAGCTGTCCGGCGGCTACGACTTAGACGCCGACGGGTGGCCGGACGTGGCCGTCACGATCTCGGCGACCACCGGCTCCACCTGCGGCGTCAGTCCGCTCACCACCACGACGCTGCACTTCTACCAGGGTGCGACCGGCACCCAGCACACCCCGCTCAGCCCCATGAACGACATCTGCTGGTCGTTCCCCGGCACCACGCCGTACCCGACGCACCAGTGGTCGGAGCTGGCGCCGCTCTGGGGCGACGAGACCAGCACGCTGTTCACGTCGCCGTACTACGCGACGACGTCGTGGTACCTCGGCTTCGCCGGCGGCTCCTTCAACACCGCCGGCGCGCTCTACTACCCGTCGACGTCGTCGTACGACAGCACGTACACCAACGCGCAGCCGAACACGTACCCCACCGGCACCGACTACATCCAGTACTCCCACGTCGCGAACGGCCTCATCACGTCGGTCGCCGGGCAGAACCGCGCGGTGTTCTGGACCAGCGGCCGCGTCGTGCAGTACGCGATCGGCGCGCTCGGCAGCGGCCAGCTGATCGCCGACCGGCCGTACCTGACCGGCGGCCGCACCGACATCGCCGGACGCAACTACGGCCTGGTCGCCGTCGACCCGGGCAGCCCGAACTCCGTCGTGCTGCTGTCCGGGACGAGCAACTACTCGCTCTACCAGGACGCGATCAGCGGCACCCAGAGCTACGACATCTGGGGCGGCATCGAACGGCACGTCTCGATCTACGACGCCGCCGCCAACACCGTCCAGGACCGCTTCTTCAGCTACGCCCACGACAACAACGACGGCGACCGCTACCAGAACCGCGTCAGCTACCCGGCGCACCCGTTCGTCCGGCGCTCCGGCGCCTCGCGGCTGGCGTACAACGTGTTCCGCGACGGCCGCTGGCGCCTGCACGTCAGCCAGCCCGGCTCGACGACCTCGCTGTACGAGCTGGACGACGTGTTCCTGTGGGACATCGTCGACGTCGACGGGGACGGGACGCAGGAGTGGCTGATCAGCCCGACCCGCAACCCCGGCGAGCCGCTCGGCCCGGCGTACTACTTCCCGAAGTGGCAGACCAGCGCCTACCACTGGAACGAGTCGGCGCTGACGCTGACCAGCATCGCCACCTTCGCCGACGCCCTCCCGGCGCTGCAGAAGACGTTCGCCACCGCGAACACGACGAGCAGCGACGGCTCGCTGGCGCCGGCGCACGTCGTCGCCGACGGCGGCGTGCGGGAACTGCTCGTCCGCACCAGCTCCGGCACCGTGGAGCGCCGCACGCTCTGACCCCACCCCCGCAACGATCGGAGACCGGCATGCCCTCTGTACGTCGCCGAACGTTCCTCGCCGGCGCGGCGGCCGCCGCCGGCGCCGCCGCCATCCCCGGCCTCACCAGCACCGCGGCAGCGGTGACCGGGCCGGGACGGATCACCCCCGGCCAGTGGCCGCTCCCCCGCGCCGACGCCCGCAACACCGGCCACCAGCCGCTTCCCGGCGGCCTGCGCCGCCAGCCGAAGGTCGTGGCCAGTGCTTACCTGGGCGGCTCGACGCCCTGGGTGATGGCGGCCGACCTCGACGGCGACGGGTCGACGTCGCTGCTGTTCCTGACCGCCGGGTCGGTCGTCGCGACCGGCCCGCGGCTGGAGCCGCGCTGGTCCGCGCCGGGCCTCTCCCCCGCCGACATCGCCGGCGTCTACGACCTGGCCGGCGACGGCGGCCGCCAAGTGGTCGTCATCGGCACGACGACGGTGACGGTGCTCGACGCCGCCACGGGTGCCAACCTGTGGACGCGCGACTTCGGCGCCGTCGTCGCGTTCGACTGGATGAGCATCGGCCCGCTCGCCGACGGCGTCGCCGGCGAGCAGATCGTCGTCTGGCCGTACCTGAGCCCCGTCGGCATCGCCGTCGCGTTCGACCGCGGCGTCACCGAGGGCTACGAGCTGTGGCGCACCGCGCCCGACTACGTCGAGTGGGCGTACGCACCCGAGCTGGTCATCGGCGACGTCGACGGCGACGGGCGGAACGAGCTGGTGATCGCCGGGTACGGGCAGATCCTCGCCTACGACGGCCGCACCGGCGCACTGCTCGACACCGGGTCCGGCTGGCGCGGCCGCGTCGACTGGATCTCCGGCCCGGACGTCAACGGCCGCAACTACGGCCAGGTGCAGCTGATCGAGCTGGACGGCGACGGGCGGCTGGAGCTGGTCGAGGTCTGCGACGGCGTCACGCTGCACGTCGCCGCCGTCGACAGCGACACCGACGGGCTGCGGCTGCTCTGGGACGAGTTCGTCGAGTTCCCCGAGAGCGGCAAGTCGCTGCGCACCACCGTCAACGGGGTCGGCGATCTCGACGGCGACGGCCGGGTCGAGATCGCGGTGTCGGTGTTCAACCACACCGGCGACGGACGCTGGCACGTGCTGGTCGTCGACGCGATCGAGGGGTTCGGCACGGTCAAGGCCGACCTCGCCGACCGGTACCTCTGGGGCGTCCAGGACCTCGACGGCGGCGGCGCGAGCCAGCTGCTGGTCAGCGTCGCGACGGACCAGACGCCGCCCGCGGTCGCCGACCTCGAGGTGTACGCACTGGACGGCGGCGGGACGTGGGCGCCGGTGTGGTCGCTCGCCGACGCGCAGTACGTCCTGGACCCGCACACGCCGGTCCCGGCAACGTTGAGCCCGCACTCGCGCACGGCCCGCTCCGAGATCCTGCGGGCCGGACCACTGGCCTCGTTCGTCGTCCGGGCCGGTGGCGAGCTGCGCGGATTCACCTACGCCGGCGGTGCCGTCACGCAGACGTGGACGCGGGCCGACGACGGCGGCGTGCTGCACCGCGCCGGCGACCTCGACGGCAGCGGCACGGCGACGGTGCTGTACCAGCGTCCGTCCGGCGAGCTGGTCGCCGAGGACGCCGCCGGCGCCGTCCTCGGCAGCACCCGGCTCGGCGCGCTCGTCTGCGACCCGGTCGTCGCCGACCTCGACGGGCGCGGCCGCAGCAGCGTCGTCGTCAGCGCCTTCGACCGCATCCGGGTGCTGGACCTGCGCGGCACGACGTTCCGGGAGCGGTGGAGCGTGCCCGGCCGCGGCGAGTACGTGTACCTCGGCGCGCTGCAGTCGGCCACCGCGGCGGACCTCGACGGCGACGGACGCGCCGAGGTGGTGTTCGTCGACGCGGACGGGCCGCGGTCGCGACTGCGGGTGCTCGACGGCGCCGGGCGCGAGGTGTGGAGCCACGTGTTCGCCGACCTGCCCGCGCCCACGTTCGCCGGCCCGAACGGCGTCTACCTGTGGACGTTCGGCGACTTCACCGGCGACGGCCACCTCGACGTCTACGTCGGCGCGAACAAGGCCGGTTACAACACCGAGGTGTCGCGGATCCTCGACGGTCGCGACGGCGCGCTGCTGGCCGCCCGCGACAACGACGGGCCGGGGCACGCGGGCGGCCAGTTCGGCCCGTGGGTCGGCCCGCCGGCGGCCGCGGACACCGACGGCGACGGCGTCGACAACGCGTTCTTCCTGGCCGCCGACCTGCTGTACGACGTCAACGGGACCGACTTCGCCGACCCGGGCATCGTGCAGGGCCACGTCGGGCTCTACCACACGCCGATCCTGGTGGACGTCGACGGCGACGGCGCGCTGGAGGTCGTGCTGGCGGCCGGGTTCGACTACCTGGACGTCGTGACGTTCGCGTCGGCGCCGGCCGGGAGCACGCTCTGGCGGGTCGACACCGTGCCGGGCGCGCACCTGGGTCGCCAGCCCGGCATCGCCGACGTCGACGGCGACGGGCGCATGGAGCTGGGCGTGCTGCTGAACGACGGCTCGTTCGAGTGCCGTGACGCCGCGACCGGCGCACTGCGCTGGACGTTCGACGTCGGGGCCGCCGGCAGCGCCGTCACCACCCTCGACGTCGACCGCGACGGCCGTCCCGAGTTCGTCGTCGGCACCGTCGACGGCCGGGTCGTCTGTCTGACCGCCGACGGCGACGACCCCCGGGTGAAGTGGACGGTCGAGCTCGGCCACAAGCTCGGCGACGTCATCGCCGCCGACGTCGACGGCGACGGGCGCAGCGAACTGCTCGTCACGGCCGACGACGGCTACCTCTACGTCATCGCCTGACCGAGCGGCCCCCTACCCGCCCGGGCACAGGCGGGTAGAGGGCCGGGGGGTGGTTCAGCGCCCTTTGCAATGAGCACCCATACGCATCGCTTTCGCGGTGATGCGTATGGGTGCTCATTGCAAAGCGGGGCGCAGGGGGTCGGGGGGTCAGGCGGGCAGCGAGCCGGCCTCGAGGAGGGACTGGACGCGGGCGGCCGGCAGCACGTCGGCCGCCTGTACCAGGGGCGGCGGGCCGCCGGCAGCGGCGTCGAGGAAGGCGCGGTCCTGGGCGACGACGGCGGCGAACTGCTCTGTCGCGACGTCGCCGCCGTCGTAGACGACGGCGCCGTTCTCCCGCAGCACGGCACCGTCGACCTGGAAGGTGCGCTCCGGCGCGATCACCAGCACGTCACTGACCGCCTCGCGGCTGTGGTACGACACCGCGACCGACGCCAGCCGGCCGTCCTCGGTGGCCAGCGCGGCGGCGACGTCCATCGGCGAGCCGCTGCCCGGCCACGGCGGCGCGGCGGTCCCGGCGACCGTGACGGGGGCCGGCGGGCGCAGGTGCCACAGCGCGGCGTCGATGATGTGCCCGCCATGGTGCCAGAGCGCGCTGTCGGTCCAGTCGCGCACCTTCCCGGTCCAGCCGACGTCGCTCTGCCGCAGCATCAGCTGGCGCACCACCACCAGCGTCGGCAGCGTGCCGGTCTCGTCCAGCCGGCCGGCGAGCCGCCGGTGCGGCTCCCAGTACCGCAGCGTGTACCCGACGGCGGCGACCTTGCCGGCCCGCTGCGCCGCCGCCTCGACCGCGGCCGACTCGTCCAGCGACAACCCGGCCGGGATCTCGCACAGCACGTGCCGCCCCGCCTCCAGCACCCGGACGGACTGCGACGCGTGCAGGTGGCTGGGCGTCGCGACGATCACGGCCTCGACGTCGTCGTCGGCCAGCAGGTCGTCCAGCGAGCCGTAGGTGCGCGGCACGCCGTGCGCCGAGGCGAACGCGGCCAGCTCGTCAGGCTTCGGCCCGGCGGCGGCGACCGGCGTGACGCCGAGACGGGCCAGCGCCTGCGCGTGCACGTCGCCGATGGCGCCCGGCCCGACGATGGCGACCCCGGCCGGCATCAGCGCACCCCTTCGGTGGCGGCGGACAGCCCGAACACCCGCGCGGCGGTGCCGCCGAGCACGTCGGCCGCCTGCGCGCCGGACAGCCCCCAGTGGGTCAGCGCCAGCGTCACCGCGTCGGAGTACTCGCCCGGCGCCAGCCCGGCCCGGTTCCAGTCGCCGCTCCACATCGTCCGCTCCGAGCCGAAGGCCTCGAGGCACCGGTCCAGGTACGGCCGCGCGTCGGGGTACGGGTACGGGGTGCCGGCGTTGGCGAAGAACCCCGACCACATGACGGTGACGTTCGGCAGCGCCGCCAGCGCCAGCAGCCGGTCGAACGCGTCGACGTCCGGCGAGCCGGGCTGGTAGCGGAACCAGCCCAGGTGCTCCAGCCGGACGTGCAGCCGCGGCCGGTCCGCGACCAGAGCGGCGAACGCGTCGGAGACGACGTCGGGGAACGGGCCGGTGACGCTCGCGACCGCGCCGGCCGAGGCGAGCACGTCGAACACCTCCGCGCCGCTGCCGTCCGGCAGCCCGGACGGCGCCACCCGCAGGCCGGCGAACCCCGCGGCCAGCACCGCGTCGGCGTCGGACGCCCGGTCGACGATCGCGACGCCGGCGAACCGCGCCGGATCGGACCGCAGGACGTCGAGCAGGTAGCGGTTGTCGCTGTTGCCGAGGTTCTGGACGAGCACGGCGGCGCCGATGCCGGACTCCGCCATGGCGACCCGGTAGTCCGAGATCGGTGGGTACTTCCCCCCGCCGACGTGGACGTGCGCGTCGACGATCACGGCGCCTCCACCGTCGCGCACGCGGCGCGGAAGTCCTCGGCCGTCGACGTGTAGCCGACGTTGCACTCGATGTGCCGGATCGCGACGAAGTTCGCCCAGCCGCCCTCGCGCGTCTCCGGCCACTCGAACGTCGACACGCAGTCGCGCAGCACGACGACGCGGTAGTTGCGGTACAGCGCGTCGACCACCGTGGTGCCGAGGCACACCCGGCTGTCGAACCCGACGACGATCAGGTTGCGCACGCCGCGGTTGCGCAGCGCGCTGTCCAGCTCGGTCTCGTGGAACCCGCTGTAGTACTGCTTGCGGATCAGCACGTCGTCGTCGTCAGGCGCGATCACCTTCGAGTGCTCCAGGATCGGCGTCGGCGCCTGCCAGTCCCTCAGCACGTCGACGCCGGTGACCCGCAGCGACATGTTGCGCCACTCGTTGCCCTCGTCGATGCCGGGCGACAGGTAGTTGGTGAGGTAGACGGTGGGCAGCCCGATGGCGCGGGCGGCGTCCTTCACCGGCCGGATCCGGTTGCGGACCATGTCCTTGGTCTCCGGGTCGACCAGGTAGATGCCGTCCAGCCCGTCGGCCGGCTCGTCGTCGAAGCCGGCGCCGTACACATCGACGATGAGCAGCGCGGTGTCGTCCAGGCCGAGTTCCAGCTCCTCCTCCGCGTGGCCGAGCGGTGCGGCGATGGTCGGCTTCAGCCGGTAGTAGCGACCGGACAGGCGCAGGGCGGTCATGGTCGGTCGTCCTCCTCGAGGGTGGATTGGTGCCGGACGGCGTGCCGGTACAGCGCCTGGGTGCCCAGGTCGCCGCCGCCGGCCTCGGACAGCCAGCGGTACCGCTCGCGCGCCGAGCGGCCGGCCGCGAGGTCCAGCCCCTGCTCGTCGCCCGCGGCCAGCGCCAGCGTGAGGTCCTTGATCATGTGGTCGACCTTGAAACCGGGCGCGAGGTCGCCGCCGGCCAGCCGCGGCCACATGAAGGCGAGCAGCGGGCTGGCGCCGAAGCCGCGGCCGACGACCTCGGCGACGATGGCGGGGTCCAGGCCCAGCGCGCCGGACAGCGCCCACGCGTCGGCGATGCCACCGGCGATGCCGCCGATCAGCAGCTGGTTGACCAGCTTCAGACTCTGCCCGCTGCCCGGACCGCCGATCAGCACCGGCGTTCCCAGCAGCTCGAACGCGGGCCGTGCGAGCGCGAACGCGTCCGGCGTGCCGCCGGCCATGATCGTCAGCGTGCCGGCGGCCGCGCCCGGCGGGCCGCCGGAGACCGGCGCGTCCAAAGCGGTCACGCCACGCTCGGCGGCGGCCGCGGCGAGCCGCCGGGCCAGCTGCGGCGGGCTGGTGGACATGTCCGCGACGACGGCGGGCGGCGTGCCCGCGGCCAGCAGCCCCGACGGGCCCAGGACGGCGTCCTCGACGCTGGCCGCGTCCGGCAGGAACGTGATGGCGAGGTCCGCGCCGTCGCCGGCCGCGGCCGCGGAGTCCGCCCACGCGGCGCCGGCGGCGAGCACGGAATCCGCGCTCTCCTTGCGCCGCGAGTGGACGGTGACCTCGTGGCCGGCCTCGGCCAGCCGGTGCGCCACGGGCCGGCCCATCAGGCCGATCCCGACGACTGCGATCCTCACCCGACCTCCTCCGACACCGCTGACGGGACGTCCGCCACCGGGTCCTCCGTGTGCGTCGCGAAGTGGCACGCGACCGCCGACCCGCCCGCCGCCGCCCGCAGCGCGGGCCGCTCGGTCAGGCACCGCTCCGGCCGGCCCAGCCGCTGGAACAGCGGGCAGTGCGACGCGTAGTGGCAGCCGACGGCCATCGCGGGCGCGGCGTCGGCGCCGGGCCCGCCCGCACCCGGCTCGCCCAGGCCCGGCGCCGCGCCGGGCGCCTCCGCCTGGCTCACCTCGGCGCGGTCGCGGTCGCCCAGGCCGGGCACCGCCGCGATCAGCCGCCGCGAGTACGGGTGCAGCGGGTGCTCCAGCAGCCGCTCCCGCGGCGCGACCTCGACCAGCCGGCCCTGGTAGAGCACCGCGATGCGCTCGCACAGGAAGTACACCGCCCGCAGGTCGTGGCTGATGAACAGCAGCGACAGCCCCAGCTCGCGGCGCAGCCGGGCGAACAGGTTGAGCACCTGCGCCTGCACGGACACGTCCAGCGCGGAGACCGGCTCGTCGGCGACGATCAGCCGCGGGCCGAGGCTCAGCGCGCGGGCGATGCCGATGCGCTGGCGCTGCCCGCCGCTGAACTGGTGCGGGTAGCGGTCCAGCATCGACGCGCGCAGGCCGACGCGCTCCATCAGCTCGCCGAGGGCGGCGTCGCGGCCGCCCGGCGCCGGCAGCCGGTGGATCTCGTACGGGTCGGACAGGATGTCGCGGATCTTCCGCCGCGGGTTGAACGCGTGCTGGGTGTTCTGGAAGATCATCTGGACGGTGCGGCGGTAGGCCAGCAGGTCCCGCCCGCCCAGGCCGCCGACGTCGCTACCGTCGACCAGCACCCGGCCGGACGTCGGCGTGATCAGCTTCGCCACGACCCGGCCCAGCGTGGTCTTGCCGGACCCGCTCTCGCCGACCAGCGCCAGCGACTCGCCGGCGCCGATGGTGAGCGACACGTCGTCGACGGCGAGGTGGCCGCGGCGGCCCGGCAGCAGCGCGCGGCGGGCGCCGAACTCGTGCGACACCCGGTCGATGGACAGCAGCGGCTCGGTCATCGGCGCACCCCTTCCAGCGGACTGTGCCCCAGAGGGAAGTGGCACGCGGCATGGACGGTGAGTCCGTCGGCGCTGCCGGGCCACGCCGACGTGCACTCGTCCGGCTCGCCCAGCTCGGTGAAGCGGCGGCAGCGGGCCTGGAAGCGGCAGCCCTCGGGCCAGGCCGCCGGGTCGGGCGGCATGCCCGACACCGTCTCCAGCTGCTCCGGCGGGACGCCGCCCAGCGGCGGGACGCTGCCGAGCAGGGCGGCGGTGTACGGGTGCCGCGGGGACGTGAGCACCTCGTCGGCGCCGCCCTGCTCGACGACCTGTCCGGCGTACATGACGACGACGCGGTCGCAGATCTCCCGGACGGTGCTGATGTCGTGCGTGACGAACACGATCGCGGTGCCCAGCTCGTCGCGCAGCTGCACCAGCAGCCGCAGGATCTCGGCCTGGATCGACACGTCCAGCGCGGTGGTCGGCTCGTCCGCCAGCAGCAGCTGCGGCTCGTTCTGCAGCCCCAGCGCGATCGCCGAGCGCTGCTGCATGCCGCCGCTGAGCTCGTGCGGGTACGCCGCCAGCGCCTGCTCCGGGCGGGCCAGCCGGGCCCGCCGCAGCGCGTCCAGGGCCCGGCCGCGGCGCTGCTGCGCGTTCAGCTCCGGGTGGTGGGTGCGCAGGCTGAGCCGCAGCTGCTTGCCGACCCGCGCGACGGGGTTCAGCGCGGCGCCGGCGTCGGACGGGATCAGCGCCACCTGGCGCCCGCGCAGCGACCGCAGCACCGACGGGTCGGCGCCGCGCAGGTCGCGGCCGGCGAACGTGATGGCGCCGTTCACCACCCGGCCGCCGGCCGGCAGCAGGCCGAGCAGCGCGAGCAGCGTCAGGCTCTTGCCGCAGCCCGACTCGCCCACGATGCCGACGATCTCCCGCTCGCCGACCTCGAACCCGACGCCGTCGACCGGCCGGGACGTCGCCGCCCCGTGGCCGAACTCGACGGCGAGGTCGCGCACGCTGAGCAACGGCTGGCCGGTCATGTGCTGGCTCCCTGCGGGTCGAGCCGGTCGCGCAGCACGTCGGCCATGATGTTGATGCCGAGGACGACCAGCAGGATCGGGACGCCGGCGATGACGCCGATCCACGGATGGCTGAGGACGAACCCGCGCGACTGCGCGAGCAGCGAGCCCCAGGACGGGTCCGGCGGCTGCACGCCCAGCCCGAGGAAGCCGAGCCCGGCCTCGTCGAGCACGGCGAAGCCGAGCAGCACCGTCGTCTGGACGATGAGCAGCGGCAGCAGCGCCGGCACGATCTCCTTGCGGATGATCCGCCACCGCCCGGCGCCGATCACCCGGGCCGCGTCGGTGTAGGCGAGGTCGCGGACGCCGACGACGGCGCTGCGCACCAGCCGGGCGTAGAACGGCCAGAACGCCAGCCCGAGCGCCAGCAGCGTCGTGCTGAACGACGGCCCGAACAGGCCGACGATGCCGATGGCGACCAGCAGCGTCGGGATGGCGAAGAACAGGTCGACGACCCGCATGACGGCGAGGTCGACCCAGCCGCCGAGATACCCGGTGAGCAGGCCCAGCGGGACCGCGATGGCCGACGCGAGCGCGACGGCGCCGAGCGCGATCAGCATGGTCATCCGGCCGCCGACAGCCATGCGGGTGAACAGGTCGCGGCCGAGGTCGTCGGTGCCGAGCCAGTGCTGCGCCGACGGCCCGGCCAGTCGAGCGTCGAGGTCGGTGGCGTTCGGGTCGTATCCGGAGATCAGCGGCCCGACCAGCATGAACAGCGCCAGGATGCCGAGCAGCCCGCCGCCGACGAACACCTTCCAGCTCCGCTTCACGCGGGGGCCGTCGGTGGTCGCGGCCACCACCGCCACGGCGCTCATGTGAGCCTCACTCTCGGGTCCATCAGGCCCTGCAGGACCTCGGCGATGACGTTGACGACGATGAAGATCACGCCGTAGATCAGCATCAGCGCCTGGATCATCGGGTAGTCGCGCTCGCTGACGCCGGCCGCGACCAGCCGGCCCATGCCGGGCCAGTTGAACAGCTCCTCGACGATGATCGAGCCGGCCAGCAGGAACCCGACGGTCAGCGCGACCGCGACGATCAGCGACGGGATGGAGATGCGCAGCACGACGGTGCGCGCCACCGTCCGCTCCGGCAGCCCCTGTGCCCGGGCGTACGCGACGCTCGGTTCGCCGCCGGTCTCGACGACGGCGGTGCGGGTCAGCCGGGCCAGGTACGGCGCGATCGCCAGCCCCAGGGTCAGAGCCGGCAGCACCAGCAGCCGCAGGTTCTGCCCCGGATCGACGTCGAAGGGCACGTAGCCCTGGCTGGGCAGCCAGCCCAGCTGCAGCGCGAGCAGCAGCATGAGCAGCGTGCCCAGCCAGAAGCCGGGCGTCGCCAGCCCGACCAGCGTGGCGCCGGTGATGACGTTGTCGGCCCGGCTGCCGCGCCGGAACCCGGCGTAGAGGCCGGCCGGGATCGCGATCAGCAGTCCGACCAGCAGCCCGCCGAGCGCCAGCTCCAGCGTCGCCGGGATGCGGTCGATCAGGATGTCCGACACCGGCATCCGGGACCGGTACGACAGCCCGAAGTCTCCGGTCACCACGTTGCCCAGCCAGCTCGTGTACTGCTGATACCAGGGTTCGTTCAGGCCGAGCTGGTCGCGCAGCCGCGCGACCAGCTCCGGATCACTGTTGACCCCCAGCATCGCGGTCACCGGGTCGCCCGGGATGACCCGGACGTAGGCGAAGGCCAGGATGCTCAGCCCGAACAGCAGCGGGACCGCGAGCAAGAGCCGACGCGCGATGTACTGGACCACCTGCACCTCCCCCTAGCTGGTCAGCGCCGACATCACTCGGTGAGCGTGGCGTCGACCAGCGTGTACGAGTCGGCGTCGACGCCGGGCTTGTAGTTCTGCACCCGTTGCGTCATGCCGACCTGTGGCCACTGGTATCCCACCACGAGCATCGGCAGCTCGTCGGCCTGCCACTGCTCGAGCTCCTTGATGATCTCGATGGACGCGGCCTCGTCGACCTGCTGCGCCTCGGTGATCTTCGCGTCGATCTCGGGGTCGTTCAGGTGCGTGGTGAGCGCGGTGAGCGAGCCGCCGGAGGCGAACCAGTTCGTGTAGAGGTCCATCGAGTCGGCCGCGCCGGCGCCGCCGTGGTACATGGTGAACAGGCCGTTGCCGACGTCGCCCCAGTAGGCGGCGGGGTCGTACTTGCGCGGCGTCACCTCGATGCCCACCTCCTGCAGGTTCTGCTGCAGGATCTGCACGTGGCACTCGGCCGCGGGCCAGTTGCCCTCGTACGGGACCTCGAACGCCAGCGGGGTGCCGTCGTCGACGCCGTCGACGCCGTCCGCCACCCGGGTGCCGCCGCCGTCGGGCTCGACCCAGCCGGCCTCGTCCAGCAGGTTCGCGGCCTCGTCGAGGGCGTCCTCGCGGCTGTCGGCCTTGTACGTGTCGATCTCCTCGTACGCCGCGTCCCAGGGCCGCAGGATGTTGCCGTAGGTGAGGCCGCCGGTGCCGAACCAGCAGGCCTCCTGCTTGCCCTCGCGGTCGACGGCCCAGGCGACGGCCTGGCGCACCTGCTTGTTGTCGAACGGGGCCTTGGTCCGGTCCCAGCCCCAGAACAGCGGGGACAGCTGGTCGGACTGGATGACCTGGATGGTGCCCTCGGACTTCAGCCGCTCGGCGTCGGAGTAAGCGACGCTGGCGACGTCGGCCGAGCCGGACTCCAGCGCGGCCGCGTTGGCCGTCGGGTCGTTGTTGAACGAGACCTGGATGGTCGCGATGCCCGGCGGGCGGAAGTAGTGCTCGTTGGCCGTGAACGTCATCTGGCTCTTGGGTGTGTACTCCGACAGCGTCCAGGGACCGGAGGTGACCGTCGGCATGGTGAAGTAGTCCGGGTCGGCGGTGACCGCCGCCTCGGACAGGATCGCCGCGTTGGCCGGGCGTCCGACCAGCGCGGGGAACGTGCTCATCGGGCCCGCGAGGGTGAACTGCACGGTCGTGTCGTCGACGGCCTCGACGGAGGTCAGCGTGCCCAGCTGGCCGGACAGCGCCTCGCCCTCCTTCGCCCGCTCGAACGAGAACACCACGTCGGACGCGGTGATCGGCGAGCCGTCGCTGAACGCGATCCCGTCGCGCAGGGTGAACGTGTAGACGGTGCCGTCGTCGGAGATCTCCCACGACTCGGCGAGGGCGCCGACGATCTCGCCGTCGCCGTCTCGCTCGGTGAGGGTCTCGTAGATCATCGCCATCGGGACGCGGGAGGCGTCGGCGAACGCGGTGGCCGGGTCGAAGCCCTGAGTGGGCTCCACCCCGAGCATCCGCAGCGGGCCGGCCGACTGGCCGTTGCCGCTGCTGTCGCCGCCCGCCGCCGGCTCGCTGCTCGAGCCGCCTCCGCAGCCGGCCAGCACGACCGCGGTGACGAGCCCCGCAGCCAGGATTCGGAACTGACGCTTCGACATCACGCACTCCTTCAGGTGGTCGATCCGCCGGAGGGGATGGACGGGACCCTAGGTTCCCCGTCAAAGTGTAGTCAAGTCTCTTGACATAGGTCCTATGTAAGGATTGGGTTACGACATGAGCGACGGCTTCTCCCTGTCCGGGGTGTTCCCCGCGAGCCTGACGATGTTCGACGAGGCCGGCCGGCTGGACCAGCCGGCCACGCACCGCCACCTGGCGTCGCTGGTCGACGCGGGTGCGCACGGTCTGGTGGTGGCCGGGACCAGCGGCGAGTTCGTCGCCATGGCCCCCGACGAGAAGGTGCGGCTGGTGGCGACGGCGGTCGCCGCGGCGGACGGGCGAGTGCCGGTCGTGGCCGGCACCGGTACCGCGTCGACCGCCGAGTCCGTCGAGCTGACCCGGGCGGCGGCCGCCGAAGGCGCCGCCGCCGTGCTGGTGATCCTCCCCTACTACATGCGCCCGCACCGCGAGGAGGTGCTGGCGCACGTCCGTGCCGTCGGCGCGGCCAGCCCGGTGCCGGTGCTGCTCTACAACAACCCGGCCAACAGCGGCACCACCGAGCTGGACGCCGTCGACGTCGGCATGCTCTACCGCGAGGGCGTCATCCACGGCGTCAAGAGCACCTTCCCCACCGTCCACCAGGTTCCCGAGGTCATCGACGAGACCGGGCCGGACTTCGCCGTCTTCTACGGCGGGTTCATGGCGCCGTTGTCCGGGCTGGCCGAGGGCGCGCACGGGTGGATCAGCGGCGTGCTGAACGTCGCGCTGGCCGAGGCGCTGGCGCTGTATGACGCGGTGCGCTCCGGTGACCTGGCGGCGGCGCGGCGATGGGCCGCGGCGATCCGCCAGTACCGCTACCTCTACACCCGGCGCCCGCTCGGCCAGGTCGGCGACCTCGCGCTGTACCGGACCATGCTGGAGCTGCGCGGCGAGCACGGCGGGCACTGCCGGCTGCCGCTGCTGCCGCTGACGCCGGAGCAGCGGGCCACGCTCGAGCGGATCATGACGGAGAACCCTGCGCTGCGCGGTACCGCGGTCAGCGGGGCTCCGTCTCGATGACGAGATCAGGACTCTGGCGGCCTCGCCGCCTGCCACCGGCGCCCGAACGCAGCCGAGTCCGGCCGGCGCCGTCCACCCGGAGACTCGTCGGCACCGCGATCGTCGGCGCCGTCATGCTCAACCTCGACATCGCCTCCGTCAGCGTCGTGCTGCCGACGTTCCAGGCCGAGTTCGGCACGACCGTCGCCACCGCGGCCTGGACGATGACCGCCTACACGCTCGCGCTCGCCGCGGTCATCCCGTTCACCGGCTGGGCGACGGACCGGTTCGGCGCTCGGCGGCTGTACCTCGTCGCGCTGACGTTGTTCGGGTCCGGCGCGCTGCTGTGCGGCGTGGCCTGGGACATCGGGGCGCTGATCAGCGCTCGGACGCTGCAGGGGCTCGGCGGCGGCCTGCTGGTGCCGCTGGCCATGACGATCACCACCCACGCAGCCGGTCCGGGCCGCGTCGGCCGTGTCACGGCGGTCCTGTTCGCGACCGCGGCCACCGGGGCGATCGCCGGGCCGATCCTGGCCGGCTGGCTGCTCGGCATCGCGTCCTGGCACTGGGTCTTCCTCGCCGAGTTGCCGCTCGTCGCCGCCGCGTT
Organism: Jiangella sp. DSM 45060; assembly: GCF_900105175.1. Taxonomy (NCBI): domain Bacteria; kingdom Bacillati; phylum Actinomycetota; class Actinomycetes; order Jiangellales; family Jiangellaceae; genus Jiangella; species Jiangella sp. DSM 45060. The sequence continues at coordinate 2,997,244 of NZ_LT629771.1, forward strand.
CGCGGCCGCGCACCGGGTGCTGCCGCGGGACCGTCCGCAGCGCCCGGCCGGCTTCGACTTCACCGGGATGGCGCTGCTCTCCCCCGGCCTGGCGGCGCTGCTGTTCGCCGTGTCGTCCGCGCCCGGGCAGCGCTCGCCCGTCACGGCCGCGGTGCTGGCGCCGGCCGCGGCCGGGGTGCTGCTGGTCGTGGCGTTCGTCGTGCACGCGCTGCGGGCCGGCCATCCCCTGATCGACCTGCGGATGTTCCGCAACCGGGAGCTGACCGTCGCCGCCGTGACCATGGCGATGTTCTTCGTCGCGTTCACCGGCACCGGGCTGCTGCTGCCCGGGTACTTCGTCATGGTCCGCGGCGAGAGCGCTCTGGCCGCGGGGCTGCTGATGGCGCCGCAGAGCGTCGCCGGCATCGTCACGATGATCCTGTGCGGCCGGTACGCCGACCGCGTGGGCCCGCGGCGGCTGGTGATCGCCGGCCTGACGCTGGTCGTACTGGGCCTCACCACGCTCGCCCAGGTGCGGGCCGACACCTCGTACCTGCTGCTGGCCGGGTCGCTGGCCGTCGTCGGGCTCGGCCTGGGGATGACGACGCTGCCGCTGACGGCCGCGGCGCTGGCCAGCCTGCGCCCTGCCGAGGTGGCCCGCGGCTCGACCCTCATCACCATCGTCCAGCAGACCGGCGCGGCCGTCGCGACCGCCGTCATGTCGGTGCTGCTGACCAGCCGCCTGCTGGACGTGTCCGCCGCCGACCGGCCGGCGATGGCGCGGGCGTTCGCCTCGACCTACGCGGTGGCCGTCGCCCTGGTGGTGCTGTCGATCGTCCCGGCGCTGTTCCTGCCCCGCACCCGCAGGTCAGTACTGGGCACGCCGGGCGGCGCAGCGCGGGCAGCCGGGACCGTCGCAGACGCCGGCCAGCGGGTCGCGCCGGAACACGTCCGCCGCGGCCGCCAGGGTCTGCGCCGCCGGGTACGCCCGCCACCGGCTCGCGCCCACGGCGCCGGTCCGCTCCAGGTGGGCCAGCGCCGGCGCCAGCCGTTCGAACCCGCGCGAGCAGCCGCCGTGGCGCGTGGTCACGACGCCGTCGACGCCGGCCACCCTGGCCCAGCGGACCACCGGCGTCATGCCGATGTCCTCCTCGGCGGCGTGCAGCAGGGTCATCGCGTCCAGGCCGACCCCGGCCAGCAGCACGATGCCGTCGCGGGCGGCCAGCTCGCGCAGCGGCGCGAACACGTCCTCGGCGCTCTGCCCGCCGACCAGTGCGTCCGCCAGCGGCCCGGCGGCGGCGAACGACGACAGCGCGTTCGCGCCGCGGGCCCGGCCCGGCCGCGCGAGCACCGCCCGCGAGACGGCGCCCATGCTCCGGTCGACGGCGTTCCCGGCCGGGTCGTACCCGATGGCGGGCTGCGCGGCCGGGATCATGCCGTCGTCCTCGCTGTTGAACGGCAGCGGGACGTGCCCGGCCGGCGGCGGCGCCGCGAACTGCGGGCTCTGGGTGGGCACCAGCACCGTGCCGCCGTCGGCCAGCAGCCCGTCGACGACGGCGTCCGCTCCCCCGCTCACCCGGCCGAACGACGACAGCGACGAGTGCAGGCCGACCGGCCGCCCCGCCAGCCCGAGCCGCTGCGCCGCGGCGCGCACGTCCGCCGCCGTCACCGCTGCGATCATCACGTCACCTCGAAGCCAGGTCATCTGTCGGAGGTCACATGTTAGTGGGGTACGTCAGCGACGAGAACGACGTCGCCATCGCCGACGTCGCCGTCGAGCTGACCGGCCCGGACGGCGTGCCGGTGAGCTGCCGGTCCAGCGCCAGCGGCCGGATCGACGCCGACGTCGCGCCCGGCCGGTACGACGTCGTGCTGGCCCGCGACGGCTACGGCCCGAAGCGGACGACGGCCGTCGCCGGGGCCGGGCCGGTGCGGTTCCGGCTGCTCGGCGAGCGCACCTACGGGTTCCTCTGGCCGAAGGAGGTGACGTCCGGGAGCACCGCCGAGATCCGGGTCTCCTGCCCGCGGCCGTACCGGCTGTCGCTCTGGCGCTACGGCGCCGGCCGCGAGCACGTCGCGCCGCTGGGCGTCGGCGAGCACGAGCCGGGCGCCACGGCCGTCCCGCTGCCCGACGGCGACGTCGCCGGGTCCGGCGTCGACTGGTCGCCGGGCGAGTTCCCCGGCCAGCGGGTGGTCGCGCCGGAGCGCGGCGGGCTGTACTTCGTGCACGTCGACGACGACCGCGGCGGGTTCCACGGGCTGCCCTGGATCGTGTCGCCGTCAGCGCCGACGGCGCCCGTGGCGGTGCTGGCCAGCGACCTGACCTGGACTGCGTACAACTCGTTCGGCGGGCGCAGCAACTACCTGAACCCGGCCGGGCTGCCGCCGGCGCCCGCGGTGTCGCGGCGCCAGGACCTCGCGTTCTACGCCGAACCGGAGCGCGGCGAGTGGGAGGACGAGCACTACCCGCCGCTGTCGCTGCGCCGTCCCGACCCGGACCAGTCCATCCCGCTCGGCGAGGACGTGGACGGGCCGACGACCACCCGGCCGGGCGCGCACCTGGCCGCCGCCGACTGGCGGCTGCTGGCCTGGCTGGAGCGGCAGGGCTACGGCTACGACCTGTACGCGGAGTCGCGGCTGGACCGCGGCGAGGTGCCGCTGGACGCGTACCGGGTGCTGGTGCTCGGCTGCCACCCGGAGTACTGGACGTACGGCATGTTCCGGCAGGTGCGCGACTGGGTGCACGCGGGCGGCCGGCTGCTGCACCTCGGCGGCAACGGGCTCAACTGCGAGGTCGAGCTGCTCGGCGACGACCGCCTGCTGGTGCACAACGGCGACACCCGGAAGCTCGGGCCCGGCGACGGGCCGGACTGGAGCCGGTTCACCGCGCGCCGCGAGCCCGAGGCCGCGCTGCTCGGCGTCGGCTACGACCAGCGCGGCCTGCTGACGGCGGCGCCGTACGAGGTGGTGTCGCCCTCGCATTGGGCATTCGAAGGAACCGGGGTGGCGGCGGGCTCGCTGTTCGGTGAGCGGTCCCTGAACGGGCGGATCCTCGGCGGCGCGTCCGGGCACGAGACGGACAAGCTCTCGCCGCATTCCCCGCCCGGCACGACGCTGCTGGCCCGCGGCGTCAACGCCGGCGGCGGTGGCGCGCATTTGGTGCACGTGCCGGCGCTCGGCCGCGGCGAGGTCGTGTCCACCGGCTCGATCGCGTACGTCATGTCGTTGCTGGCCGACGACGTCGTGTCGGCGCTGACGCGCAATGTGCTGGACCGCTTCCTGGCGGAGTGGTGAGCTTCCGGGCCCGGGCACTGGCCGGGATGCTGACCGACGCGCGGGTGTGGGCGGGGCGGCCGGTCGACGCCGACTGGATCGCGCCGGTGGCCGACGACCCGGTGTACGAGAACCTGTACGACCGGTTCTGGGCGGTCACGTCCGACGCCGCCGTGCTCGAGCACCTCGCCCTGACGGCGCACCTGGACGGCTCGGCGTGGGTGACGGACGCGGCCGCAGCCCGGCTGGTGGGCACGGCCCGGCGGTGGCGGCGGGAGGCGGAGCTGGCGCCGGACTACGGGACCGCCTACGCGACGACGCGCATCGTCAAGGCGCTGGCCACCGGGTACGACCTGCTGCGCGACGCGCTGCCGGGCCCGGCCGCCGACGAGGTGACCGAGGTGCTGGCGGACTGCCTGCGGCCGCTGGCGGCGGGCTGGTTCGCGCGGCCGCCGGTCCGCGGCCCGGTCGGCGCCGGCGCCGACCGGCACTCGCCGCACCACTCGAGCGTCGAGTGGTCCGCGTTCGGGATCGGCGCGCTGGCTCTGGTGGATCGGCAGCCCGAGGCAGCGAGCTGGGTGGCCGACGCCGAGCGGCAGTTCCGCGATCACCTGCTGCCCGGCGCTCTGGCGGCGGACGGCAGCGCGCCGGAGGGCATGGAGTTCTGGGCGTCGACGGTGCTCAGCCAGGTGCAGTTCCTCGACCGGCTGCGCGACGCGACCGGGCGCGACCTGCTGACGGCGCACGCCCGCACGCTGGACCCCACGCCCGGGCTGGCGATCTACCTGCCGTCGCGGCCGGCGACGGCGGACGGGCACCCGTACTACGGGCCGAGCACCGGCCTGTGTGCGGTGCTGTCGGCGCTGGCCCGGGAGCGCTCGGACCCGGCGCTGGCCGCCGTCGCCGCCCGGGAGGCCGCGCCGGGACGACTGGAGGTCTGGCCGGCCCGGACGCCGCGCCGCGGCGAGCAGCTCCGGATGGCCTGGAGCGGGTACGCGGCGCTCTGGCACCCCGGCGCCACCGGCGACGCGCCCGAACCGGCCCCGCTGAGCTGGCACTCTCCCGCGCTCGGCGAGGCGCACGTGCGCACCGGCTGGGATCCGGACGCCGTCGCCGTCACCGTCCGCCGCGGCAAGGTCACCGTCTGGACCGGCGGCGAGTGCGCGTTCGCCGACCTCACGCCGGAGACCGTCGTCGACGTCGAGGAGTCGCGGCGCACCGGCTCCGGCGTCTACCGCACCGAGCCGGAAGGGCTGGAACCCGCGGAACTGCGGGTGGCCGAGGCCGGCGACGCGGCGGTCGTCACCGGCGCCGACGCGTCCGGCCGGCCGCTGCTGCGGCTCACGCTGGACCGGCGCCGCCGCGCCGTCACCGTCGTCCGGCTCGACGGCGTGCCGCGGCGCTGGTGGTGGGGCGCTCCCTCCAGGCCCGCCGTCACCGTCGGGACCGTCACCGGCGTGACACCCGGCGGCCACCGCCCGGACCTGCGGGCCGGCTACGGCCTGCTGGACGTCGTCGAGACCGACCCGCGCGCCTACCCCCTCGCGGCCGTGGAACCCGACGCGGGGCGCATCGACGTGGCGCTGCGACTGGGCAAGAACCGGCCTGGCGCATCCGGGCGGGACCGGCAGGATCGGACCGACGACGCCCGGCGACTGGAGGACCCCGCATGAAGATCACCTCGGTGACGGCCATCCCGATCCGCGCACAGCGGATCACCCCGATGGTGGCGACGCAGGGCGCCATCGACGTCTCGGAGTTCGGCGTCGTGCGGGTCGAGACCGACGAAGGGCTGACCGGCTGGGGCGAGATCGCGATGTCGTGGGGCCGGGTCGGCCGCGGCCTGTGCCAGGACGTCGAGCTGATCCTCGGTCCCGCGGTCACCGGCCTGGACCCGTGCGACCTGCCGCGCTGCGCCGCCGCCATGCAGGCGCGGCTGCCGCTGCCGATGGACGGCGGGCACGCGGCCCGGGCCGCCGTCGAGATGGCGCTGCTGGACGTCGCCGGCAAGGCGTTCGAGCTGCCCGCGTACCAGCTGCTGGGCGGGCGCGCCCGCGACGCCGTCCCGGTGGCCTGGCCGATCCCGTGGGGCTCCGTCGAGGCCACCGTCGCCGCCGCCGAGGAGGCGGTCGCCGCCGGCTTCCCGACCGTCAAGCTCAAGATCGGCCGGCCCGGCCGCAGCGACGACACCGTGGTCGCGGCCGTGCGGGCCGCCGTCGGCGACGAGATCGCGATCAAGGTCGACGCGAACATGGCCTACAGCAGCGCCACCCAGGCGCTGGCCGCGCTGCGGCCGCTGGAGCGGCACGGGCTGCAGCTGATCGAGCAGCCGCTCCCGCCGCGCGACCTCGACGAGCTGGCCCGGCTGCGGGACCGGCTGGAGACGCCGCTGCTGCTGGACGAGTCCTGCTGGGAGCTGCGCGACATCGGCGAGATCGTCCGCCGCGGAGCCGCCGACGTGCTCAACGTGTACGTGACGGAGATGGGCGGGCCGCTGCAGGCGGTGAAGGCGTTCGCCGCCGCCGAGGCCGCCGGGCTGACCGGCCTGCTGGGCAGCCAGTGCGAACTGGGCCTCGCGACCGCCGCCTGCGCGCACGCCGGCGTCGCCGTCGCGAATCTGGCCTACGAGTCCGACGTGGTCGGGCCGCTGCGCTACGTCCGCGACATCGTCGCCGAGCCTCCGGTCATCGCCGGTGGCGTGCTGGTGCCGCCGGACCGCCCGGGCCTCGGGGTCGACGTCGACCCCGAGGCCGTCGAGGCGATGCGCTGTTGACGCGGTCAGTCCTTGTAGCGGACGAACAGCAGCGGGTGGAACGCAGGGTCGCCGCTGGTCTGGCCGGCCATCAGCATGCCGACGGTGGGCCGCCGGCTGTCGAATCCGGGCGGGACCCGGCTGCCCTGGCGCGCGCTGAGCAGGTTCGGCCACAGCGCGCCGACGACGCCGGGAATCGTGTGCCGCTCGATCGACCAGTCGACGCCGTCGGTGCTGGTGGCGACGACGAGCGCGGCGCCCTCGCTGGAGAACACGCTGATCTTCCCGTCCGGGCCGACCAGGATCTGCGAGTGGTTGTCCATCGGCCCGACCGCGACCGGGTCGCCGTCCAGGCCACGCTGGTAGTAGAGCGTGCCGACGCCGCCGTCGCGCCGGTAGAAGACGGTGTGGACGTCACCGTCCGGCCCGACGGTGAGGTCGGACGCGTCGACCCAGTTGCCGTCGCCGTCCGGTGCCGGGTTGCTCGTGAGCACCTCCTGGTGGCCGAAGGTCCGGCCGCCGTCGCCGGACGAGAACAGCAGCGCCGCGTCCAGGTAGGCGGAGTTCGGCGTGCCGAGCACGTACTGGCTGAAGCTCAGCGACACCTCGCCCGGCGCCGTCCCCGGCTGCACCCGCGGGTAGAGCCACGCGCGGCCGGCCGGCGGACTGCCGACCTTACTCGTGTGCACGTCCTCGCCGGTGACGGTGTCGAACACGTTGATCCACAGGTCCCAGCCGTCGACGGCGTACGCCGAGTACAGGTACCGGCCGGTCGGGTCGACCGCCATGCCCTGGTAGTACCGCTCGCTGCCGGCGGTGCGGATCGTGTGGTCGGTGAAGTCCGCGAAGTCCACCGAGCCGTCCGGGTTGCGATCGGTGAACTCCAGCCGCACCGGGTACACGGCGCCCACGTCGGCGCCCGGCGCCGGCTCGACGCCCGGGTAGCACTCGGCGCCGGTGTAGCAGGCCACCTGCAGGTGCAGGTCGCCCTCGCCGTCGACGAGCAGGCCGACCGGCTGGTAGACGTGCCCCGGCAGCCGCAGGACGGGCGTCCAGAGGGTGCCGTTGCGCGACCTCCATACCTGCGCCGACCACGGGTACTGCGCGCCGTCGCCGTCCAGCGTCGCGGCGTAGTAGAAGTGGCCGTCGTAGACCACCTTCGGGATCTGCGCGCCCCACGTCGGCACGACGTTCGTCACGGCCAGGTCGTCGGAGACGACGGACGCGCGGACGACGGCGGGCGGATCGGGGTCGGCGGCCGCGGATCCGCCGGCCCCGGCGAGGACGGCGGCCACGGCGGCCACCGTGGCGGCGGCGAGCAGGCGGGAACGGTGCGTGGGCATGGCGGCTCCCTGGTGTCGTTGGTGCCCCCGACGCTAGGGATCCGCCGCCGCCTCGGCAGGACGCCTGCTTGCCCTGCCGACCCCGATCTTGCCCGGTCAGCCCGCCCCGCCGACACCGTCGCACCAGACACCGACCCCGCCGCGCACCCGACCCGGGTGGGTGCGATCCCGCGTGGTGACACCCGCGCCAACTGTTGGCCGCTGTGCCACCACGCCCGGCAAGAGGTCTCCCGGCAGGAGGTAGCGCGGTCAGGGACGGAGGTCGTCGAACGCCCCGTCGCGGAGGACGTCGGCGACGATCTCGATGGTCTGGTCGACGTCGGCCTCGGTGTGGGCGGCGGACAGGAACCACAGGCCGCGCGGCACGATGTTGACGCCGCGGCGCAGCAGCCCGGCGTGCAGCCGGGCCATGCCCGCGCGGTCGGTCGCGGCGAAGTCGCGGTAGTCGCGAACGGCGCCGGCGCTGGTCAGGTAGGTCTGGAAGACCGGGCCCGGCCCGTCGACGAGCATCGGGACGCCCGCGCCGGCGGCGGCGGAGCGGATGCCGTCCATCAGCCGGCCGCCCAGCGTGCGCAGCCGCGGGTACAGCTCGTCGCCGTCGCGCCGCAGCCGGCCCAGCGTCGCGACGGTCGCGGCCATGCCGATCGGGTTGCTGTTGAAGGTGCCGGCGTGCCCGACGGTGCCCGCCGTGATCTGGTCCATCACCTCGGCGCGCCCGGCGATCGCGGCCACCGGCAGCCCGCCGGCGATCGCCTTGCCGTACACCGCGAGGTCCGGCACCACGCCGAACCACTCCTGCGCGCCGCCGCGGGCCAGCCGGAACCCGGTGATGACCTCGTCGAACACCAGCAGCGCTCCGGCGGCGGAGGTCTGCTCGCGCACCGCCTCGAGGAAGCCCGGCACCGGCGCGATGCAGCCGGTGTTGCACAGCAGCGGCTCCATGACGACCGCCGCGATCTCGTCGCGGTGCGCGGCCAGCAGCGCGGTGAACGCGTCGAGGTCGTTCCAGGGCGCGAGGACGAGGTCGGCGGCGGCGCTGGCCTGCTGGCCCCCGCTCGCGGCCACGGCGACCGGCGCCTCCCGCGGGCCGGCCGCGTCGACCGGCGGGTGCAGGCTCCACAGCGCGGCGTCCAGCCAGCCGTGGTAGTGCCCCTCGAACTTGAGGATCTTCTGCCGGCCGGTGAGGCCGCGGGCCAGCCGCCACGCGCCGATGACCGCCTCGGAGCCTACGGTGTTGAACCGCACCAGGTCCGCGCCCGGCACCATCGCCTGGACCAGCTCGGCCGCTTCGATCTCCAGCGGGTGCTGGCCGGCGTACGCCTGGCCGCGGGCGACCTGCCGGGTGACGGCCTCGACCACCTCGGGCGCGCTGTGGCCCAGGATCATCGGCCCCTGGCCGAGCACGTAGTCGACGTAGTCGTTGCCGTCGACGTCGGTGAGATGCGCGCCAAGAGCATGGTCGACGTAGACCGGCTCGGGCAGGCCACGCCGGGCGTCGCTGGACACGCCGGCGGGCAGCACGCGGCTCGCGCGGGCGGCCAGCTCGGCGCCGCGCCGCAGCGGCGTGCGGGTGCCTGCGGCGACGGTCGGGTTCGTCATCGATCCTCCTCGATCTGCGGTCGTCCGACCGTAGAGTCCCTCGTCACAGGCGTGTCAACCGCACACCGCCGTCACGGCGCAACAGGACAACTACGGGACCCTGACGACACGAACCGCGCTTGCTGGCGCCGTCGCGAGGCCCCTAGCGTGACGGCTCCGCCGCACAACCAACGGGAGGACGACGCATCGTGGACCAGCTCGGCATGGGCATCGTGGGGACGGGCATCATGGCCCGCCAGCACGCCGCCGTGCTCGCCGCCTACCACCGCAGCCGCGTGGCCGGGTGGAGCAGTCGCGACCCCTCGGCCGTCACCGGCCTGGACGAGTTCGGCCCGGCGCCGGTGCACGGCGACCTGGCCGAGTTGCTCGCCGACGACGCCGTCGGCGCCGTCCTCGTCGCCACCCCCGACCACGCGCACGCCGCGGCCGCGCTCGCCGCCATCGAGGCCGGCAAGCCCGTGCTGGTCGAGAAGCCGCTGGCCACCACGGCCGCCGACGCCCGCCGCATCCGGGACGCGGCGCGATCGGCCGGGGTCACCGCGATGACGCTCTACAACCACCGCTGGGTGCCGGCCTACTGGCAGGCGCACGAGCGGGCGGCCGGCGGCGCGCTGGGCACGCCGGTGCTGGCCTACGCCCGGAAGAACGACACGATCTACGTGCCGACGCAGATGCTGGACTGGGCCGACCAGACCTCGCCGTCGCTCTTCCTCTCCGGGCACGATCTCGACCTCATCCTGTGGTGCTTCGACGACCACGTGGTCGAGGTCTACGCGACCGCGGTGCACGGCGTGCTCCGCGACCGGGGCATCGACACCCCCGACGCCGTCCAGGCCCAGCTGCGCCTGGCCGGCGGCGCCGTCGTCACCGTCGAGGCCTGCTGGATCTACCCCGACACGTTCCCCACCATGACCGACTCGTTCCTCGAGCTGATCTTCAGCGACGCGGTGATCCACCTGGACCGCAAGCACGAGCAGATCGAGATCGCCACCCACGAGTCGTTCGCCTATCCGCGCAACCAGCTCGCGGGCCGGGTCGGCGGCAAGCCGTCCGGCTCGATCGCCGGCGCCGTCGAACACTTCGTCGACGCCGTGCTGGACGGCACCCCGCCGATCGTGTCGATCGACAGCTCGGTGCACGTCACCGAGGTCCTCGCCGCCATCGACCGGTCCTGGCGCTCCGGCCGGCCGGTCGACCTCACCGTGGAGTCCAACTCATGAAGACACGTTCGCTCCTCCGCGCCACCGCCGTGGCGACCGCCGTCATGCTGAGCCTGACGGCGTGCATCACCGGCTCCGACGACGGCGACGAGCCCGAGACCGAGAGCACCGGCGGCGGTGAGTCCGGCGGCGACGCCGCGGCCGAGATCACCGGCCCGCTCGAGGTCGTCAGCTTCTACCCCGAGGGCTCGCCCGACTTCGAACGGCTCAGCGGCCTGGCCGAGGAGTTCGAGACGCGGCACCCCGGCGTCGACGTCACGCTCACCTTCGGCGGCGGCCAGGACGTGCCGCAGATCGAGGCCCGCTGGCGCGCCGGCGACCCGCCGGACGTCAACTACGGCTTCCTCGACGCGTCCGCGCCCGACGGCGGCCCGTGGGTGTCGGCCGGCCAGGTGCTGCCGCTCGCCGACGCCATGGCGCAGCCGCTGGAGGGCTACGACGGCACCTGGGAGGAGGCGATCCTGCCCGGCGTGCTGCCGCTGCTCAGCGTCGACGACACCATCTACAGCGCGCCCGAGTCGGTGACCACGCTGCAGTTCTTCTACAACGCCGCGCTCTTCGCCGAGCACGGCATCGAGCCGCCGCAGACCTTCGAGGACCTCGTCGCCGCGGCCGACACGCTGAAGGCGGCCGGCGTCGCGCCGTTCACCGTCACCGGCACGTTCCTGCCGTACCTGCAGATGTACTGGGACTACCTGGCGCTGCGCCACATCGGGCTGGAGGGCCTGCAGCAGGCCATCGCCGGCGAGGTGGAGCTGGCGTCGCTGCCCGGCGCCGCCGAGGCCGCCGCTGACCTGGAGCGGCTGACGTCCAGCGGGTACTTCCTCGACGGCTTCCGCGGCGTCGACTTCACCTCGGCGCAGATGTCGTTCTTCCAGGGCGACGCGGCGATGATCCTCATGGGCTCGTGGCTGATCGGCGAGATGGCCGCCGCCATCCCCGAGGGCTTCGAGGTCGGCACGTTCGCGTTCCCGACGGTCGACGGCGGCAGCGGCGACCAGGACGGCCTGTTCGGCGGCACCAACGGGCAGATCGTCGCGAAGGACGGCGAGAACCCCGACGCCGCCGTGGCGTGGCTCCAGTTCGTCGCCGAGCCGGAGAACCAGACCGCCTACGTCCAGAACACCGGCGGCATCTCCGCCTACACCGGCATCGCCGCGCCGGAGGGCTTCGAGGACGTCACCGCCATGCTGGAGGAGGGCGCCGCGTTCGCCCCGTCCTACATGGGCATCCTCGCGCAGAGCCAGGAGGTCCAGAACGCCTACCAGCAGCCGATCGCGCAGCTGTTCTTCGGCGAGATCGACGGCGCCACCATGCTCAGCCAGATGTCCGACGGTCTGCGGTCGGCCGCGGGCTGACCGCCGCCCGTACCCGCGGAGAGGAGAAACGGTGCCACGCAGCCGGCCCAACCTGCTCGAGCGACAACGCCGCCGACTCGTGGTGCCGTTCCTCCTGCCCGCCCTGGTGCTGTACGCGCTGTTCATGCTCTACCCGGCGTTCACGACGTTCTACGTCGCGCTGACCGAGTGGGACGGCGTGAACGCACCGGAGTGGGTCGGCGCGGCCAACTTCACCCGGCTCACCGAGGACTCGCTGTTCAGCAGCACGATCACGCACACGATCGTGTTCACGGTGCTCGGCGCGCTGGTGCTGTTCCCCGGCGCGATGTTCTTCGGCTACGTGACGCAGCGGATGCGGCTGGGCCGGGTGTACCGGTTCCTCATCCTGGCGCCGGTCGCGCTGTCCGTCACCACCGCGGCGCTGCTGTGGAAGTTCCTGGTCGACCCGAACTTCGGCGCGGTGCAGAGCGTGCTGCGCGCCGTCGGGCTGGACTCGCTCGCGTCGGTGGAACTGCTCGGACGGCCGTCGACGGCCATGCTCATGGTGGTGCTGGCGACGGTCTGGCACGGCATCGGGCTGTGGATGATGTTCTTCGCGGCCGCCGCCGAGCGGGTACCGGCCGAGCTCAAGGAGGCCGCGACGCTCGACGGCGCCAGCTCGTTCCAGGTGTTCCGGCACGTCGTCTGGCCGCTCATGTGGGAGGTCACCCGGACGCTGCTGATCCTCTGGATGATCCAGGGCCTGCAGACGTTCGCGTTCATCATCGCGATGACGAACGGCGGCCCGCTGCGCGCCACCGAGGTGATCGGCACCTACCTCTACAAGGTCGCGTTCGCGTCGTCCGAGTTCGGCTACGCCGCGGCCATCGCCGTCGTGCTGTTCGCGGCGATCCTCGTCCTCACGCTGCTCTCCCAGCGGCTCACCCGGCGCGAAAGCGAGCAGTACTGATGACGACCCCGACCGCCACCCCGCCGGCCGCCGTCGCCGCCGCTCCCCCGCCGGCGCCGTCGTCGCAGCGACGCCGGCCACCGGTCCGGCCCGGCCGCCTGCTCAGCCATCTCGCGCTCGTGTCGTACTGCCTGACCTCGGTCAGCGCGTTCGTCTGGTGCGTCATGGTGTCGCTGAAGACGAACCCGGAGTTCTTCTCCAGCAGCCCGTGGTCGCTGCCGCGGGACCCGCAGTTCGGCAACTACGCCGAGGCGTGGAACGGCGCGCAGATCAGCCGGTTCTTCCTCAACAGCCTCTACGTGACGGTCACCAGCGTCGGCGTCAGCCTGCTGTTCGCGGTGATGGCGGCGTACGTGCTGGCCAGGGTCGACTTCCCGGGCCGGTCGGTGGTGCGGCTGGTGTTCCTCAGCGGCCTGATGATGCCGGCCTTCCTGGTGATCGTGCCGCTGTACTTCCTGCTCCGGAACCTCGGGCTGCTCGGTTCGCTGCACGGGCTGGTGCTGGTGTACATCGCCACCCAGATCCCGTTCAGCATCTACCTGCTGAGCAGCTTCTTCCAGTCGCTGCCGAAGGAGCTGGAGGAGGCCGCGTGCATGGACGGCGCCTCGCCGACCCGCACGTTCTTCTCCGTCGTGCTGCCGCAGGTGTCGCCGGCGGTCGCCAGCGTGGCGCTGCTGAACACGCTGACGATCTGGAACGAGTTCTTCTTCGCCCTGGTGTTCCTCACCGACCCGCAGCAGCAGACGATCCCCGTCGGCCTGCTCGGCCTGTCGGTGAACGCGCAGTACAGCGCGAACTGGGTGCAGCTGTTCGCGGGCCTGGTGATCACCATGATCCCGATGCTCGTGCTCTTCGCCTTCGCGCAGGAACGCATCGCGCGGGGCGTCAGTGTCGGCGCGTTGAAGGGCTGAGATGACCGACGTACGGCTGAGTGTCAGCGAGGAGATCGGCGTCGCCCGGTCCGGCGAGGTGGTGGTGTGCGGCGTGCCGGTGTCCTCTGACGGCCCGCTGGCGGTGCTGGTGGACGGCGCTGTGGTGCCGCACCAGTCGCTGTGGCGGCGGGGCGGGTGGGTGGGCCTGGCGTTCCCGGTGTCCGTCGGCGCGCGGGCGTCGGCGGAGGTGGTCGTGCGGCCGGCGGGTGAAGCTGGTCCCCCGCCGGCCGTGACGTCCGCCGCCGGGGTGTCCGGGCTGTCGCTGACGACGGGCGTGGTCACGGCGGAGCTCGGGCTGTCCCCGTTCACCGTCGCGGTTCCCGCCCTCGGGGTGCCCGCGGCGTCCGTGGTCCTGGTCGACGGCGACGGCGTCCGGCACGCCGCAGTGGTGCCGGCCGGCGGCGTCACCGTCACGCAGGCCGGGCCGCTGCTCGCGGAGGTCACGCTGAACGGGCGGTACGGGTCCTCGTGGGGGTTCACCGCCCGGCTGACGGCGCGGGCCGGCGCCGCCGCGGTGGACGTCGCCGTCGGGCTGGTCAACGACGACGACGCGGCCGAGAGCGAGGTCGCCGAGTGGTCCGTCGAACTGGACACCGGGCCGGTGGCGACCGCCGTCACCGGCGTCTTCAGCGCCGCCCACCGCGGCCTGCCGCCGTACGCCGTCCAGCACCGAGGCGAGGGCCATCCGCGCGGCATCTTCGCGACGTCGCAGGTGGTGGGCGGGTCCTCGTGGGAGGACGTGAGCGACCCGGACTACGCGACCCGCTGGGAGTGGGCCGAGCTGCACGGCCGTCAGGCGGTGAACTGGCTGGTCGCCTCGCGAGTGGGCGGCGACGATGTCACCGTCGCCGTCCACCGGTTCGCCGAGAACCACCCGAGCGACCTCGCGGTGTCACCGTCCGGCGTCACCGTCCAGTTCTGGCCGTCCGACGCGGGCGCGCTGCGGCTCACACAGGGCGCGGCGAAGACCCGCCGGCTGCGGCTGACCGGCGGCGACGACCGGCGGGCCGGCCCGGTGCTGGACTCGCCGCTGGTGCCGTCGCTCTCCGGTCCGCCGGTGCCCGGCTACCTGCCGTACCTGCCGGAGCGGTACCCGAACCTGGAGTCGCACATCCGCGAGGAGCTGTCCGGCTGGTACCAGTCCGGGCAGTCGCTGGGCTTCCACGACTTCGGCGACAGCGTGCAGGGCATCACGTCCGGCCCGCGCACCGGGTACAGCGCGAACAACGAGCACGACGCGCTGCTGGCGCTCTCGTTGCACTACCTGCGCTCCGGCGAGCGGGCGTACTACGACTCCGCCGAGGCCTACGCCGACCACCTGTGCGACGTCGACCTCATCCACCACAGCGCCCACCCGCACGAGGTCGGCGGGCTGCGCGCGCACGGGCGGGCGCACGTGCACTACGTGTCGGCGCGCACGGCGGCCGGGCCGGTGCGGACGTCGATCGACACCGGGCACCTGTGGACCGAGGGGCTGGTGCTGTTCGGGTCGCTGTCCGGCTCGTCGGTGTACCTCGACGCCGCGCGGCGGGTGGCCGACTGCATCGTCGGGCTGGTCGACCTCGGCTGGACCCGGCCGGAGCCGGGGCCGCGCAACAGCGGCTGGCCGCTGATGGCGCTGTGCGCGGTGGCCTCGGCGACCGGTTCGGCCGAGTATGTCGACGCCGCGGAG
Organism: Jiangella sp. DSM 45060; assembly: GCF_900105175.1. Taxonomy (NCBI): domain Bacteria; kingdom Bacillati; phylum Actinomycetota; class Actinomycetes; order Jiangellales; family Jiangellaceae; genus Jiangella; species Jiangella sp. DSM 45060. The sequence continues at coordinate 3,012,303 of NZ_LT629771.1, forward strand.
CGGACGGCGAAGGCGGCGGTGGCCGCGCAGCACCCGGACGGGCGCTGGCTGATGCGGCTCGGCCTGGCCGACGACTACTGCGCCTGGCAGAACGCCGTCCTGCTGATCGGGCTGGCCCGGCTGCAGGCGCTGTCGCCGTCGGCCGAGGTCGCAGCGGCATTCTCTGCCGGGGCGCGGGCGCTGCTGACCCTGGGCCGCAACCGCGACGGCAGCTTCGTCTACCTGTCCCGGTTCGACTACCGGTGGGCGAACCGGTCGGCGCTGATCCGCGAAGCGCTGGCGCTGGCCTTCGACGCCACCGGCGACGACGCGTACCTGCGGGCCGGGCTGGCCGGCGGGTCGCGCTGGTACCGGCCGCGGTCGGTCGCGCCGGCGTTGAGCAACGACGTCGCCGAGTGGCGCGGCCACCTGCCGTTCCTGCTGCGGGCGCACGAGGCGGGGCTGCTCACCGACCTGCCGGACGCCGGATGAGCGGCGCCGTGCGGATCGACGCCAACGTCGTCCTCGGGCCCTGGCCGTCCGACGCGTCCGCCTCGTGGTCCGTGGCCGACGTGTCGCGGCACCTGGACCGCTTCGGCCTGTCCCACGCCGTCGTGCGGTCGGCGGAGGCCGTCACGTACGACGCGGCGTCCGGGAACGCGTCGCTGCTGGCGGCGGTGGCTGGTGATCCGCGGCTGCTGCCGGCGTTCGTGCTCGGGCCGCTGGACGCGGGCGAGCACGGCCCGCTGCCCCTTGGTGTCCGCGCGGTGTGGCTGCTGCCGGCGCGGCACGGGTGGAGTCTCACGGGACCGGAGGCCGGCTCGCTGCAAGACGTGCTGCGGCGGGCCGGTCTCCCCGTGTTCCTCGACCTCGAGGAGACCGACTGGGCCGGCATCGACGCATGGTGCGCCGCGCTGCCGTCCGTCGACGTCGTCGTCTGCGGGATCGGGTACCGGACGCTGCGGCAGGCGCTCCCCGTCCTCGACCGCCACCCCCACCTGCACGTCGACCTCTCCTACCTCGCCGCGCTGGACGGGCTGGAGCTGCTGGCCGCCCGCTACGGCGCGTCACGGCTGCTGTTCGGCACCGGCGCACCGGTCCGCGACGAGGCGGCGCCGTCGTTCCTGCTGTCGCGCTCCGGATTGTCCGACGACGACCGGGCGCTCGTGGCGGGCGGGACCGCGGCCCGGCTGCTCGGCCTCGCCGAACCTCCGGTCGTTCCCGCGGCCCCGGCGCAGGCCGCCACCTCTGCGCAGCCCGCCGCCGTCCACGCCAGCTCTGCGCAGCCCGCCGCCGTCACCGCGACCTCTGCGCAGCCCGCTGCCGCCACTCCCGCCACCCCAGCGCCGTCCGCTGCCGCCGCTCCCGCCACCCCAGCGCAGCCCGCTGCCGCCGTTCACGCCACCTCTGCGCCGTCCGCTGCCGCCGTTCCCGCCACCCCAGCGCCGTCTGCCGCCGCCGTTCACGCCACGTTCTCACGGCCCGCCCGTAGGGTGGGAGCCCTCCCGGCCGGGCGGGGTCCGGCTACGGTCGCGAACGCGATAAACGCCGCCGATCGCCCGGCCGACGCCGACCCGGACAGCCACACCGACCCGGACAGCCACACCGACCCGGACAGCCACACCGACCCGCACGGCCACACCGACCCGGGCGGCCGCGCCGAGCTGCCGGACATCGTCGACGCGCATGCTCATCTGGGCCGCTGGCCGTCGTCGTGGCTGCCGCACCCCGACGCGGACTCGTTGCTGGCCGCGTACGACCGCACCGGCACCCGGCACGCCGTCATCTCGCACCTGAGCGCCATCTGGGGCGGCGACGCGCCCGCCGGGAACGCCGCCGCGCTGGCCGCCGCGGCCGAGTACCCGGACCGGCTCTCCGTATGGTTGGTCGCGAACCCGAACCGGCCGCACGACGCCGAACTGCTGACCGAGCAGCTGCGCTCGCCGCTCGTGCGCGGGTTCAAGGTGCACCCCGACACCCACGACTGCCCGATCGACGACGCCCGGTACGACTGGGTGTGGCGCCTGGCGCTGAACGCGTCGGTCCCGGTGCTGGCGCACGGGTTCGCCGGGACGACGCACAGCGACCCGCTGCTGTTCGGCCACGTCGCCGCGCGGCACCCCGAGCTGCCGCTGATCGTCGGCCATTCCGGCGCCACCGTCGACGGCTTCCGCCGCACCATCGACGTCGGGCTGCGGCACCCGTCCATCCTGGCCGAGACCTGCGGCTCCTGGATGACCGGCCGGTGGCTGCGCCGCCTCGTCGCGGCCCTGGGCGGCGGCCGGGTGCTGCACGGCACCGACGCGTGCCTCATCGATCCCCGGTACGGCGTCGGGCGGGTGCTCGGCGCCGGTCTCGACCCGGCCGATCTGGCCCTCGTGCTCGGCGGCAACGCCCGCCGGGTGCTCGGGCTGCCTTCTCCGTCACTGCTTGGAGGTCACTGATGTTCCTCTGCCGTATCCGCACCGACGCCGGCGTCGTCCCCGCCGTCCGCCTCGACGACGAGACACTGCTCGACCTGACGCCCGTCGCCGGCGCGGCCGGGGACGACCTGGTCGTGCTGGCCGCGATGCCCGGGCTGGCGGACGCCGTGGCGTCGCTCGCGGGGTCCGGCGTGCGGATCCCGGTGGCGTCGGCGCGGTTCGAGGTGCCGGTCGCCCGCCCGCAGAAGATCGTCTGCGTCGCTCTCAACTACGTCGCGCACGCCGAGGAAGGCGCGCAGGCCGTCCCGACCGAGCCGGTGATCTTCTTCAAGCCGCCGTCGTCGCTGCTGCCGCACGGTGAGACCGTCCGCTGCCCGGAACGGTCGTCGCGGCTGGACTTCGAGGTCGAGCTGGCGGTCGTCATCGGCACCCGCGCCCGCGACGTCGCGGTCTCCGGCTGGCGTGACGTCGTCGCCGGCTACACCGTCCTCAACGACATGACGGCGCGCGACCTCCAGCTGGTCGCGATCGAGAAGAACCAGCCGTGGGACCACAGCAAGGGCTTCGATACGTTCGCGCCGTGCGGCCCGTACCTCGTCACGGCCGACGAGATCGCCGACCCCGGGAACCTCGACCTGTCGTTGACGACCGACGGCGTCCTACGCCAGTCGTCGAACACCCGGCACATGGTGTTCGGCGTGCCGGAGCTGATCTCCGTCATCTCGGCCGGGATCACCCTCGAGCCGGGCGACATCATCGCCACCGGCACCCCGTCCGGCATCGGCCGGGTCGACGACGGCGGCACCATGGTCGCCACCGTCGAGGGTGTCGGCTCGCTGGTCAACCCGGTCGCGTACGACCGCGCCGCCGTCGCCGCCCCCGCCTGATGCCCGTCACGGTCGCCTGCGCCCAGGTCGCTCCGGTCCTGGGCGCGGTCTCCGTCAACCTGGACGCGATGGCGGCGCAGGCCCGCTCCGCCGCCGCGGCCGGAGCGTCGCTGGTGGTCTTCCCCGAGTGCGCCGTCACCGGGTACCCGTTCTCCCGCACCGACGCCGCCGCCGTCGCCTCGCCCGCCGACGGCCCGGTGGCGGAGCGGCTGGGCGCCCTCGCCGCCTCCCTGGGCGTCCACCTCGCCGCCGGCGTCATCGAGTCCTCGGGCGCCGACCTCTACGACGCGCTGTCCCTGTTCGGCCCCGACGGCGCGCGGCTGGCGACGTACCGGAAGGCGCACCTGTTCAGCACCGAACGGACGGTCTACGCGCCCGGCTCGGCGCCGGTCGTCGTGCCGACGGCGCTGGGTGCCCTCGGCCTGACGGTCTGCTACGACCTGATCTTCCCCGAGTACGTCCGCGCCCTCGTCGACGCCGGCGCGTCGATGATCGTCAACGCGACCAACTGGATCACCGACCCGTGGCAGACCGGCATGGGCTGGGACGGGCCGATGGTGCGGTCGCTGGCGCGGGTGCGGGCCCTGGAGAACGGCGTGCCGGTGGTGATGTCGTGCCTGGCCGGCTCGGGTGGCGGGTTCACCAGCATCGGCCACTCCACCATCGCCGGCCCCTCCGGCCGCGTCCTCGCCTCCCTCGACGCCGCCGAAGGCCTCGCCCTCGCCGAGCTGCCCGCCGACGACGACGCCGACGCCCGCCGCTGGTCCGCCCTGGCGACCTACCGCGCCGACCGCCGCCCCGACCTCTACGGCTGACTGTCTTTACATTCGAGTTCCTCACTGCTGATCTTGTGGGTGGCACACTGCCACCGTGGCTGGCTGGGGCAGGCACGTCTCCAGAGTCGCCCCAGCGGCAGACCCAGGGGGACGACGATGCACGATCACCACGGCCATAGGCCTGGCCACTCCGCCCTCGAGGGCTGAGACGTGAATGGTCACGACCAAGAACGCAGCCCGTCCGGGCCTCCTTCGAGCGCGGCTCGACTTCGCCGTATCGTCTCGAACGCCTTCGGACGGTCCTGGTGGCAGGGCGTGAGCGCGATCATGGCGATCGCCGCAGTGGTTCTGACGGTCGTCCAACTCAGCGGCGATGGCGCAGAGCCGACCGGCGACCGTTCCACGACTGCTGACAATTCCGGCGCCGTCGGCGACTGTTCCGCAGTAGGCCAGGACAACACGATCACATGTGTGGAGGAGGCACCCACGCCACCCAGCTACGCCGACCTCGAGGCCGTCCCGAGTTTCCCTTCCGACTATGTGGTCTTCGGTGACCTCGACGCTTTGCCGCCGCCACCCGAAGTCCGTGAGGAAGAACTGTTCTCCAGGTGCGAAGAATGGGAAGGCTGGCTGGAAGACGTCGCCGCCGTTCGTGCCTCGCCCGACTTCGACATCACGGTCGCTGCAGGGGCTGAGGACCTCGTGATCATCTCCGACATTCGCCCGGTCATCGTGCGCAAGCAGCCAGCGCCGGAGCACTCATCAGTGGTCCGCTGCACCTATGGTGGAGGACTTTCTCCGGGTTACGAGGTCCACCTCGACCTGGCCTCGGCATCGAGTTCTCTCGTGGATCTCGAACGCGACAGTTCGGCGGCCATGCCACCCGCCACCCTCTCCCTGGCCGACGCCGGCGCGTTCGGGGTGTCTGCGAAGGTCGCTTCCGCGGAAGGCTATGTCTACGAAGGGTACTTTCAGGTGTTCTGCTCGGTAAATGGCATAGACGAGATCTTCACGTATGGCAGCCCTCAGGAGCCGATCGCGTGGCTGGGCGGCGCGAATCTCCTGCCGCCAGAACTGGTCTACGGGTGGAACCACGTCACGCACGCCTGGGCTCGCGGGCTGGATCCCGCCTTCGTCGAGTAGGCCCGGACCGCCGAAGCGGTCCGGGCCCTCGTCGTCGGTCAGGTCACGGAGTCCAGCGCATGACCTTGGTCCCGCTCCCCCAGTACACCCGCCCCTCGTCGTCGAAGGCGATGGTGCGGTAGTAGCCGCCGCCCACCTCGGCGAGGGTGGTGACGGCGTCAGTGGCGGGGTCGATGCGGAACAACGCCCCGCCGGTGCCGTACACCAGCCCGTCCGGGCCGGTGGCCAGCGCGTTCGCCGACCCCAGCGGGAACGCGCCGAGCCGGGTCACCTCACGGGACGACGGGTCGAAACGGAACCACTGGCCGTCGAGCGTCGAGCCGTAGACCTGGCCGTTGCCGGCCACCGCCAGCGAGGCGATCCACGTCGAGCCTGGCACCGGCACCACCGCATGCGTCACCGTCGAGGACGCCTCGTCGAACACGAGCAGCTGGGCGTCGCCGGAGGCCGTGACGCCGTCGCCGTGGGTGGTGGAGCCGACGTAGATCTCGCCGGAGCCGGCGGCCAGCGCGAACAGGTTCTGGTCACCGGCCAGCCCCCGCCACGACGACACCGAGTGCGTCGCCGGGTCGATCCGCGACAGCGCCCCGCCCAGCTGGCCGTACGCCGCCCCGGAGGCGAGGAACACGTCGCCGGACGAGCCCTGGACCATGTCCCACGGCCGGTACTGCTCGTCGCCGACGGGGCCGAGGTCGAGCGGGTTCGACGCGGACGGGTCGACGCCTGGGGCCCAGGGCCGCGCGGGGTCGTAGACGGTGACGACGTTGTGGGTGTACGAGCCCATGTACAGCTCGTCGTCCGTCGCCGCCAGCGACAGGATCTCCCCGCTCCGTCCGGCCGCGACCCCGCCGAGCACAGTCGTCGCGCCGGAGTCGGGGTCGATCCGGAACAGCGCGTTCGTCTCGTACGTGCCGCCGTAGATCGCGCCCTCCGGCCCGGTCCGCAGCGCCGTCACGTTGCTGCCGGAACCGGCGAAGGACAGCTGCGACGTCACGACCTCGCCGGTCTCCGGGTTGTACCGGCCGAACAGCCCCTTCGACCCGACGCCGACCAGCCACTGCGACCCGTCGTCGAGAACGGCCCGCGACACCTGACCGGACACCCACGACGCGTCGGTCTGCCACTCGCAGCCGCCGGTGCGGAAGTCGTAGCGGACGATGCCGTACGCGGAATCCGGGCAGGATCCGACGGCGTACGCCTCGTGTCCCGAGATGGGCACGATGCCGGTCCCGGTCAGCCCCGGCACCTCGCCGGCGAACACGGTCCGCGTGCCGCGCAGCTCGAACCGCAGCACCCGCTGGTCCGGCACGACCAGCTGCACCAGCAGGTTGGTGCCGACGACGGCCGCGTTGTAGGCGAAGGAGTAGCCCGCGTACTCGGGCGGCAGGATCGACGTCGCGACGCCGGTGCGGGTGTCGACGATGTTGGCCGACGCAGGGGTGCCGCCGCCGACGAAGACGCGACGGCCGTCCAGGGGCACGATCGCCTTCGCGTAGAGCCGGTCCTGCTGGACCGTGCCGAGGTCGGTCAGCTCCGACGACGACTGGTCGTACGAGAACAGCTTCCCCGACGGGTACGTGCCGAGGTAGGTCTTGCCGCCGCGGCCGGCGCCGACCCCGAAGAAGAACGTGTGCCCGATGTCCGTCTCGTCGGTGGTGGCGACGATCCCCAGCTGCTCGGTCGCCGGGTCGTAGCGCCACAGGTGCGCCCGCCCGTCGCCGTGCTGGGTGGCGAGGTACACGCGCCCGTCCGAGCCGAGTGACGTGTGGTAGCCGCCCCACGAGTCGGGCATCGGCAGCTCCTCGACCAGTTCGCCGGTCTCGACGTCGATGGCGAAGAACGTGACGCCGGGCGAGCTGGCCGCGTAGGTGCTGCCGTACAGGGTGGGACGGCCGTCGCGGTCGGCGCCGACGACGCTGTCCAGGATGAGGAAGTTCGAGATCGGCATGCCGAGGTCCTCGACGGTGCCGGTCGTGGCGGGTGCGGCGGGGGCCGCGGCGCCCGCGGTGGCCGTCGTCATCAGGACGGCGGCGAGCACAGCGGTGATCCATCTGAGCATCCGGGTCTCCTCTGCTAGGTGGCCCGCACGCTAGAGGTGCCGGCGCGCTTCGCCCAGGCGCGTGTTTGCGCACTCCAGAGGGCAAGAATGCGTCCTGTGCCGGCCGGTCGCGGTGCCTATCGTGGCCGCAATGATCCGCATCATCACCGACCGGAAGGCGGCCGAGGCGGCCCGGCGCGACGGCCGCGACGTGTGGTCGGCGCCGGCCGCCGTGGAGGCGCTGGCCGTACTCGGCGTCCCGGCCACCGTCCACGACGTCGCCGACGGACCACTGCCGGCCACGACCGCGCCCGTCCTCGTCGTCGACCATCCCGGCGATGCCGCGGCCGCCCTGCTGGCGTGGACGGCGGACGGCGGCGGGCTGGTGGTCTGCGGACACGACGCGGGCTGGACCGGCATTGCGGCGTTCCCGGCGCCCGACAACGCCCTCGCCGAGGTCGGTGGGCAGCGGCTGCGCGCCTTCGGCGGCTGGGCCCTCGGCGAGACCGGCGAGGTGGTCGCCCGCTGGGCCGACGGCCGCCCGGCGATCGTCACGGTGCCGCACGGACGCGGCACCATCGCCGTCGTCGGGCCGGACCTGTGGCACACGCTGGTGCGGATCGCCCAGGGCCACCCGGTGCACGCCGACGGCGTCGCGCCCGCGGACGGCTCGGCGCCGGTCGACGACGGCTGGCTGAAGACCGACGACGGCATCGCGCTCTCGTGGACCGAGGACCGCGCCGTCCCCGACCCGGACGCCCCCTACGAGCACGTCCACCCGCCGGCGCGCAGCCTGCCGTACTTCGCCACCGCGCAGGCCGACCGCTGGCGCGAGGTCCTCCTCGGCCTGCTCCTCGACAGCGGCGAGGTGCTCCCTCTGGTCGCGCCGTGGCCGGACGGCGCGCCCGCCGCCGCGCACGTCAGCCACGACTCCGACGCCAACGACGACCCGTCCGCCCGCGCCGCGCTGGACGCGTTCGCCGCGGCGGACGTGCCGGTGACCTGGTGCTTCCTGTACCCGGGCGGCTACTCGCAGGCCGTGTACGACGAGGTGGTGGCGGCCGGGCACGAGCCGGGGCTGCACTACAACGCGATGCTCGACACCCCGGACTGCACGTGGGGCTTCGACCGGCTGCGCGACCAGCTGGCCTGGGCGACGTACCAGGTGCGCGGCGCGGCGATCGTCACGAACAAGAACCACTTCACCCGCTGGGAGGGGTGGGACGAGTTCTACCTGTGGTGCGAGCGGCTGGGCCTGCGGGTCGACCAGAGCCACGGGCCGAGCGTCCAGGGCGCCGTCGGCTTCCCGTTCGGCACCTGCCACCCGCACCACCCGATCACCGGCGCCGCGCACGGCAACCGGCCGATCGACGTGCTCGACCTCCCGCTGCAGACCCAGGACCTCTGGCTCACCTGCACGGACGAGGTGCGGGACGGGTTCGTGGACGAGGCGCTGCGCCGGCACGGCGTGGTGCACCTGCTGTTCCACGGCCAGCACCTGCAGCACCACGCCGAGGTCCGCGCGTCCTTCGCCGCGACGGTCGCCCGGCTGCGCGCCGCCGGGGTCAGGTTCTACACCAGCGTCGCGCTGGCCGACTGGTCGGAGCGACGGCGCGCGCTGCGGGTCCACCTGACCGGCCTCACCGTCACCGTCGAGGGCGACGTCGAGGGCGTCGCGCTGCTGCTCCCGCCGCACCTCGTCCCGGCCGGCGCCGAGCGGCACGAGCGGGTGCAGCGCTACGGCCGCGCCTTCACCCAGGTGCACCTCGACGGCCACAGCCTGCGGCTGGTCGCGGCATGAGCCGGCTCGCCGTCGACGGCGGGACGCCGGTGCGCACGCGCCCGTTCCCCACCGTCCTCGACCCGGCCGGCCGGACGTTCGGCGCCGAGGAGCGCGCCGCCGTGCTCGAGGTGCTGGACGGCGCCGTGCTCAACTCCTCCGCCGGCGGGCCGTGGCTGCCCGACCTGGAGGCGACGATGGCACGGCTGCACGGTGGCGGGCACGCCGTCGCCAGCTCGTCCGGGACGGCGGCGCTGCACCTGGCGGTCGCGGGCATCGATCCGGAGCCGGGCGACGAGATCGTCACGACTCCCCTGACCGACTTCGGCACCATCGCCGCGATCCTCGCCCAGAACGCCGTGCCCGTCTTCGCCGACGTCGACCCGCTGACCGGCAACCTCGACCCGGCGTCGGTCGAGGCCTGCCTGTCGCCGCGCACCCGCGCCATCCTGGTCGTGCACCTGTTCGGGGCGGCCGCGCAGGTCGCCGAACTGCGTGCCCTGGCCGACCGCGCCGGCGTCGCGCTGATCGAGGACTGCGCGCAGGCCTACCTCGCCCGGCCCGCCCCGGACGCCCCGCCGGTCGGGACGTACGGCGCCGCCGGCTGCTTCAGCCTGCAGCAGTACAAACACGTGACCGCGGGCGACGGCGGGCTCTGCCTCACCGGCGACGCCGCGCTGGCCGAGCGGATGCGGCTGTTCGCCGACAAGGCGTGGCCGCGCGACCAGGGCCGGTTCCACCAGTTCCTGGCGCTGAACTACCGGATGACCAACCTCACCGCCGCGGTCGCCGCCGTCCAGTTGCGCCGGCTGCCCGGTGTGGTGGAGCGGCGGCGCCGCCTGGCGGCCCGGCTGCTCGCCGCCGTTCGCGACGTGCCCGGCGTGCACCTGCCCGAGCGCGCCGACCTGCACGCGTGGTGGGTGCTGCCGCTCGTGGTCGACGGCGGCAACCGGCGCTGGGCGGACGCGCTGACGGCGGAGGGCGTACCCGCGCACGCGGGCTGGCTGCGGTCGCCGGTCTACCTGTACCCGGCGCTGGCCGAGCGGCGCACGTACGGGACCTCCGCGTTCCCGCTGACCAGCCCGCCGGCCCGGCGCGACTGGACCTACCGGCGCGGGCTCTGCCCGGTCACCGAGCGGCTGATCGACGACACCCTCGTGGTGCTGCCCTGGAACGAGAACTACACCGACGCCGACGTCGACGACATCGCCGCCGCCCTCGTGAAGGTGGCGGCGGCGTTGTCGTGAGCAGCGGCTACGTCGGTGTGTAGATGAGGAAGTCGAGCCGGGAGAAGGCCGACGATCCGGCCGGGCGGGCCGACAGCAGCATCCGCACGCCGGTGCCGGCGTCCGGGACCCACGAGCCGGTCTCCTTGCGCTCCAGGTTCGGCGAGTACACCTGCGCCGCCCCGCTGACGGGGAACGTCTCCGTCGTCCAGCTGGTGCCGGTGGTCGAGCGCAGCACGTGCAGCGACGACGAGCCGGCCGCCGGCGTGCCGAGCACGAACCGCTCACCGCTCGCGGCGACGGCCAGCTGGGCGTGGTTCTCGTAGGTGCCGAGATCGACCGGCGAGCCGGGCAGCGTCACCGAGCCGGCGTTGCCCTTCCAGTAGTAGAGGTGCGACGCCCCGGAGATCATCTTGTAGAAGAGGACGTGTGGCTGGTTCGACGAGTCGACGACGAGGTCGACGGCGTCGGTCCAGTTGTTCACCCCGTCCGGTGACGGGCTGGACGAGACCATGTAGCGCTGCCCGGACGGGAACGAGGCGCCGCCGTCGGTCGACCGCCACAGCTGCACCCCGTGGATCGTGGCGCTGCTGCCGGTGTTGAGCACGGTCTGGTTGAACAGCAGCCACACCTCGCCGCTGGACGTGCCCGGCCGGACCCGTGGATAGAGGTACGCCTCGTTCACCCCGGGGTTGGCCACCAGCGTCGTCGTCTCGGTGTTCGTCCAGGTGTCGAACCTGCTGACGTTCAGGCTCCAGTCGGCCTTGCTGTAGGCGTGGTAGATGTAGCGGCGGTCGTTGTCGATGGCCATGCCGCCGTAGTACCGCTCCGCGCCGGCCGAGCGCACCGACTGGTCGCTCCACGCGCCGAAGTCGAACGAGCCGTCACCGAGCCGCGACGAGAACTGCAGCCGCACCAGGTACACCCGCTCCATCGACGCGCCACTGGCCGCCGCGACGCCCGGGTAGCACGGCCCGCCGGTGTAGCACGGCACGGTCAGCCAGAGCCGGTTGCCGGAGTCCAGCAGCAGCGACGGCGGCTGGTACACCCACTGGTTCAGCGTCACCGCGACCGTCCAGTTGACGCCGTCGGGCGACTTCCAGATCCGCGCGATCCACGGGTACGACGTGCCCGAGCCGTCCAGCGTCGTGGTGTAATACCAGCCGTTGGAGTCGCGGACGATCTTCGGCAGTTGCGGGCTGTGCATCGGGGTCACGTTGGTGGCACCGATGGTGGACGAGATCGTCGAGACGGTCGTGGACGACGCCGCGGCGGGCGCGATCGGGCCGGCCAGCGCGGTGGCGACGACGGCGAGCGCGGCGAGCGCCGCGGACAGCAGCCTCCTCACGTCACTCACCGCCCAGCCGGATCGGCCCGACGATGACCCGCACCGACGCCGACGTGCTCGGCTGGTGCGCGAGGTCGCCGCCGTACACCGCGACCAGCGTGTGCCGGCCCGGCCCGCCCACGTCGGACGCCCGGACGGTGACGGTGGCGGCGCCGTCGCGCAGCTCCCCCGCCGCGACGGCCGCGCCCGGCGACCCGTCGGGACCCGCCAGGTGCAGCGTCACCGTCCCCTGCGGCGAGCCGGGCGGGCTGCCGACCTCGACGGTCACCACGGCCGGGCCGCCGGGCGACGCCGGCCGCAGCCCCGTCGACGCCGTGGTGGAGCTCGGCGCCGGCGCGATGTCGGGCAGCGTGCGCAGCAACACGCCGCCGCTGCCCCAGTACGCGCGGTCCGACCCGTCGAACGCGAGCGTCCGGTAGTAGCCGCTGCCCGGCGTCGCCACCGTCTCGACGGTGTCGGTGCCGGCCGGGATGCGCACGATCGCACCGCCGGTGTGGCCGTACAGGTCGCCGCCGGGACCGTCGATCAGGCCGAGCAGCGTGCCGCCCGGGAACGCGCCCAGCACCGTCACGACGCCGGTCGACGGGTCCATCCGGAACCAGGTCCCGTCCGCCGACCCGTACAGCGTGCCGTCGGCGGCGGTCTCCAGCGTGAGGATGCGCGTGGCGCCAGGCACCGGCACAACTGAGGCGAGGACCGTCCCGTCGTCCGGGTCGACCGTCAGCACCTGCGCGGAACCACCGGCGTCGGTGTCGTCGCCGTAGCGGGTGGTGCCGGCGTAGAGGACGTCGTCACCGGCCGCCACGGCGAAGAAGTGCTGGTCGCCGGCCAGGCCGCGGAACGACTCGACCTCGTACGTCACCGGGTCGATCGCGGTCAGCGCGCCGCGCAGCGCGCCGTACGCTCCCGACGACGCGACCCAGACGCGGCCGTCCGGCCCGACCTCCATGTCCCACGGCCGGTACTGGCTCTCGCCGACCGGGCCGAGATCGCGCGGGTTCGACGTCGCTGACGTGCCGGGGTTCCACGGCTGGGACGGGTCGAAGACGGTGACCACGTTGTTGATGTACGAGCCGATGAAGATCTTGTCACCGGCGGTCACCATCGACAGGATCTCGCCGGTACGTCCGGGCGCGACGTTGCCGTACACGGTGGTGTCGCCGGTGTCCGGGTCGTAGCCGAACAGCGCGTTCGTCTCGTACGTGCCGCCGTAGACCGACCCGTCCGGGCCGGACACCAGCGCGGTGATGTTCGTCGGGTTGCCCGGCAGCGTCAGCTGGTGCGTCCACACCTCGCCGGTCGCCGGGTTCCACCGGCCGAGCATGCCGTTGCTGCCGACGCTGGTGAACCACTGCTGGCCGCCGATCGTCACCGGCCATATCCGCGCCGCGGACACGAACGTCGGCGCCGTCCCGGTGGGAGTGGTGGCGAGCGTGTCACCGTCGACGGCGACGATGCCGCCGGCGCCGGTCGCGTAGAAGTCGTTCGGGTCGGCGCCACCCTGCGGGGCGAAGCCCATGCCGGTGATGCCCGGCACCTCGGCGTCGAACGTCATCGTCGCCGCGTCGAACCGGACGATGCGCGAGTCCGGCGTCACCAGCTGCACGTACACCCAGTCGCCGATGCGCACGGCGTTGTAGGCGAACGAGTAGTGCTGGTACGCCGCCGGCAGCACCTCGGTGGCCGCGCCGGTCGCGATGTCGACGACCAGCACGCTGGCCTCGGTGCCCTGGGCGACCACCAGCCGGTTCGCGTCCAGCACCGCGAGCCCCTTGGGGTACGTGCGGGTGGAGACGACGAGGCGGACAGCGTCCGTGACGGGGTCGTACTCGTAGACGCCGGCGCCGGAGTGCACGCCGCAGTAGACCTTGCCGGTGTACGGCGACACCGTGATGCCGAAGCACATGATGCCGGTCGGCATCGTCGCCACCAGGTCGATCGTGTCGGTGACCGGGTCGTACTCCCAAATCTGCGACGCGCTGGACGAGTTCAGCGGGCCGAGGTAGACGTGCCCGTCCGGTGCGGCGGCGACGTGGTAGCCGCCCCACGCGCCGGGCATCGGCAGCTCGGTGCGGACGGCGCCGGTCTCGGGGTCGACGCCGAAGAACGTCACGCCGTCGCTGGGCGCGTTGTACGTGCTGCCGTAGAGGGTCGGGTCGCCGTTGACGTCGTCGGCGAGGACGGTGTCGAGGACGAGGTAGGTGGAGATGGGGATGCCGAGGTTCTCGACCACGCCGGGCGCGGCCGCGGGTGCGGCCGGGGCCGCCGGCGCGGCCGGGGTCGCGGGCGCGGCCGCCGCGGGCGCGGCCGCCGCGGGCGCCAGCAGCGCGGTCGCGGCGACCGCGGCCAGCGCGGCGAGACGTCGTGGGAATCGTGTACGCAGGACGGGCATGAGTGCTCCTGACGGCCGGGGGACGATTCGGGTGAAGCCAGGACGCTTGCCGTGAACCTAGGCGGACGGCAGGCGCGGCGACAGCCGCATAGTTGCCCGGCGGACCGGAGACTTGCCCGGTCGGCGGGGCCCTCGGCCGGCCTTTGCAATGAGCACCTCTACGTATCGATGCGTAGAGGTGCTCATTGCAAAGGCGCTACGCGAGGGACCCGGCCGGCGGCCGCGTCACCCGGCGCGGAAGAACCGCTTCCAGTTCTCGTGCACGATCTGGTCCTGCACGTCCACCGGCAGCGTCGGCAGCGGCGTCCCGGCGACCACGTCGTTGACCCGGCGCAGCCCCTCCAGCGTCTGGTCCACCGTCGCACTCGGGAAGTCCGACGCGAACAGCAGCTTGCCCGTCACGCCGTACTCGAACGCCGTCGTCATCGCGTGCCAGAACCGGTACGGCCGGTAGTGCAGCGCGGAGATGTCGGCCCACACGTTGGGGGCCTTCCGCATCAGCGCGACGACGTCCTCCTCCCAGGGGTGGCCGAGGTGGGCGATGATCACCCGCAGCGACGGGAACCGCATGACCAGCCGTTCCAGCAGCAGCGGCTGGGCGAACTCCAGCCGGGCCGTCGTCGGGAACGTGGTGCCCTGGTGGACGATCACCGGCAGGTCGTGCCGCGCGCAGTACTCGAACACGCCCCACAGCGAGGTGTCGCGCGGATCCCAGTGCTGGCACGTCGGCCCGACCTTGAGGCCGCGCAGTCCGAGGTCCTCGACGCAGCGGACCAGCTCGTCCACCGCCCCGGGCGAGCCTGGGTTCACCGACGCCCAGCCCTCGAGCCGGTCCGGATGCTCGCGGACGTAGCCGGCGATGACGTCGTTGGGCACGTCGAACCCGGTCGGCTTGGCCGCCATCCCGAACACGACGACGCGCTCGGCCTGCTGCGCCGCCGCCCAGTGCTCGTCCGGCGTGGAGTCGTAACAGTGCAGGTCGAGGTGGGCGGCGTTGGTGAGGCCGCCGCTGCGCTCGAGCTTGACCAGCTTCGCCGCCAGCGCCTCGCCGGCGGTGCGGTCGCTGATGTGGTCCGGGTACCACATCACGTGCGTGTGGACGTCGACGATCCCCATCAGCCGACCGCCCGCAGCACGGGCGTCGCGACCTGGCGGCGGTACTCGCTCGGCGTCACGTGGAAGGTCCGCTTGAACAGCTCGCGGAACCGCTTCGGCGCCTGGTAGCCGACCTGCTCGGCGACCAGCTCGACCGGCAGGTCGGTCTCGGCCAGCAGCCGCCGCCCGTGCCGCATGCGCACCGCCGTCAGGTACTTGAGGAACGTGGTGCCGAGCTCGCGCTGGAACAGGTGGCTGATGTAGTACGGGCTGACGAACACCGCCTCGCTGACGGTGACCAGCCGCAGGTCGTCGGCATAGTGGTCCTGGATGTACCGCTCGACGACGGCCAGGACGTGCCGGGCCGGCGACGGCGCCGTGTGCGACGCGACGATCCGCGGCAGCAGCTGCTCCAGCCACAGCACCAGGTAGGAGCGGTCGTGGATGTCGTACATCTCGACCACCTCGTTGAGCGGCAGCCGCGAACAGGCCGCGATCCAGTCGGTCGAGCCGTCCGACAGCCGCCGCTGACCGGCCACCTCCAGCGCGTACAGCACCTCGGCGGCCAGCCACTCGCGCAGCACGTCGGGAGTGACGCCGTCGACGGCGCTGACCCGCTCGATCCAGGACCGCAGCGTCGCCACCGCGCCGGTCGCGTCGCCGCGACGGATGCAGCGGGCCAGCCGCTCCTCGACGCGGTCCGGCACCGGCACCGGGGCGGCGCCACCGGCGTGGGCGGCCCGCACCTCGGCGAGGTCGTAGACGGCGTCGCCGCCGCTGACCAGCTTGTGGTCCAGCGCCGACACCGCCTCCGCGGTCGCCGCCTCGACCCGCGCCGACCCGGTGTGCGGCCGGCTGATGCCGACCGTCACGGCCACCCCGCAGGCGGCCTGGACGCGGTCGCGCACCAGCGCGGCGAACCGCCGCCCCGTGGCGCGCAGCTCGGTCGGGTCGGCGCCGTGGAAGGTCACCATCCAGGCGTCCGGCGGCACGGCGACGACGGCGCCGTGGCGCTCCGGCGCGTAGCCGGCGGCGCAACGCTCGACGGCGGCAGCGGCGGCCGCGAGCATGCCCTCCGCCCACTCGTCGCCGCGGGACAGGCGGCTCACCTCGAAGTCGTCGACGTCGGCCAGGACCACGAGCACGTGGCCCTCGTCACCGGCCTGGTCGGGCACGGTGATCGCCTGGCCGAGGACGGTCGAGTGGTGTCGCATGGCTCCTCCAGTGATCGGCTCGGCCCGCTGCCGGCCACCCCTTGACCGACGCGGAACGGGCTGTTCAGTAGCCGCTGATGTCTGATATACCAGAGCCGTCCCTTCGTGGAAAGGCCAACCGTGGATCTGCAGACCTTGCGCACCTCGCTGCGCGGCGTCCTCGCCTTCGCCCCGACGTCGATGCACGACGACGGCGCCCTCGACCTCGACAGCCAGCGCAGTCACGTGGCCTTCCTCGCCGGCAGCGGCGTCGGGGCGGTCGTGGTCGGCGGCGGCGTCGGCGAGTTCTACGCGCTGGACGAGCCCGAGTACGCGGCGCTGGTGCGCGAGAGCGTCGACGCCGCCGGCGGCCGGGTCCCGGTGCTGGCCGGCGTCGGGCACGCCACCGCCATCGCCTCCCGGCTGGCCCGCGTCGCGGCCGACGCCGGCGCCGACGGGCTCATGGTCAACCCGCTGTACTTCGTCACGCCGGACCGCGACGGCATGGTCCGCCACTACCGCGAGATCGGCGCCGCGTCCGGCCTGGGCTTGATCGTGTTCAGCACCACCGGCGCGGTCTACGACGACGCCGACCTCGAACGGCTGGCCGAGGTCGAGGCCGCGGTCGCGGTGAAGGACGAGGCCGGCGACCAGGAGCTGTTCGCCCGCTGCGTCCGCACCCTCGGCGACCGGTACGTGTGGATCAACGGCATGGCCGAGCTGCCCGCCGTCGACTACGCCCGCATGGGCGCGGTCGCGATGACCTCCGGCATGGTCAACCTCGACCCGGATGTCGCGCTGGACGTGTGGTCGGCGGCCCTGGCCGGCGACGCCGAGCGGCACGCGACGCTGCTGCGCGAGCGGATCGCCCCGATCGCGGCCCTGCGCGCGGCCCGCCCGGGCTACCACATCACCGTCATCAAGGAGGCCATGCACCTGCTCGGGCGGGGCGGGCCGGCGGTGCGGCTGCCGCTGCTGCCGCTGCGCCCGGAGGACCGCGCCGCGCTGGCCGAGCACCTGGACCGCTGCGGCTACCGCCGCCCGGAGCCCGTCGCGTGACGACGGACGCCCACGTCGCCGCCGGCGAGCACCCCAGCCTGCCGACGCTAGGCGTCGACGACCTGTTGCGGGCGCTTGACGGCGGCGCCGACCGGGCCGTGCTCGGCCCGGTCGGGCGCTGGCTCGCCGTCGACAACGAGGACGGCAACCGCACACTGGCGGCCTGGTGCGACGCGCACCCGGACCGGCTGGCGCACTGGGCCACCGTCAACCCCTGGTACGGCGGGCGCGCGGTGGCCGAGCTGCGCCGGGCGTTCGCCGCCGGGGCGCGCGGGCTGAAGCTGGCGCCGTCGGTGCAGGGGTTCGGGCTGCTGTCGCCGCTGCTGGAGCCGGTGCTCGACGTCGCCGAGGAGCACGGCCGGCCGGTCTACGTCGTCACCGGGGTGCCGGTGGCGAGCGAGCCGCTGCAACTGGCCGAGCTGGCGCTGCGCCGTCCCGGCGTCACGTTCGTCATGGGCCGGTCCGGGCGCACCGACTTCTCCCTCGACCTGCTGCCCGCGCTGACCACCGCGCCGAACCTGGTGGCCGAGACGGCGTACAACGGCGCGTCGCTGATCGCCGGGCTGGTCGCCGCTCTCGGCGCCGGCCGGGTGCTGTTCAGCAGCGACGCGCCGTTCAACGACCTCGCGCTGGAGCTGGAGCGGGTCGGCCGGGCCGGGCTGGCCGACGCCGACCGCGCCGCGGTGCTCGGCGGCACCGCCGCGACGCTGCTGGGGGTGGCCGCGTGAACTTCGTCGATCTGCACACCCACCTGCCGTCGGCGGCCGCGCCGGAGTGGGCGTCGTGGCGGCAGCCGGACGTGCTGGCCGCCATGGACCGCCTGGGCATCACCCGGGCCGCCGTCATGACGCTGGACGGGCTCGGCTACGACGCGGTGGCCGGCAACGACGTGGTGGCGCGGGCCTGCGCCGGGTCGGACGGGCGGCTGCTGCCGCTGGGCACCGTCGACCCGCGCCGGCCGGACGCCGCCGACGAGCTGCGCCGCTGCGCCGACCGCGGCTTCCACGCCATCAAGCTGCACCCGTGGATGCAGGGGTTCTCGCCGCTGGAGGCGTACATGGACCCGGTGGCGGAGGCGGCGATCGAGCGCGGCCTGCCGTTCGTCGTCCACGACGGCACGCCCCCGTACGCGTCGCCGCTGCAGATCGCCCGGCTGGCCGCCCGGTTCCCGGAGCTGACGGTGGTGCTGGCGCACGGCGGCCTGTTCGACCTGTGGGAGGACGCCGTCGCCGCGGCGCTGCGGTACCCGAACGTGCACATCACGATGTGCGGGACGGCGCCGCTGGCGGTGTTCCGCGAGATCGCCCGGCGGGTGCCGGCGGCGAAGCTGACGCTGGGCACCGACAGCGGTTTCGGCGACCCGGACCTGCCACGGCACCGGCTCTCCGTACATCGTGCCATCCTGGCGGAGCTGCCGGACGACGACGCCGCCGCGCTGGCACACCGCAACGCCGAACGACTCCTGGGGCTGACGTGAGCGAAGAATCCCTGCCGGTGGTCCAGGTGGGCTGCGGCGACATCGCGACGACGGGGCACCTGCCGGCGCTGCACCGCTCCCCCGCCGTCACGCTGACCGGCGTCGTCGACGTCGTCCCCGAGCACCGCGACGCCGCCGCCGCGGCCTACGGCGTCCCCGGCTGGGCCGACTTCGGCCCGGCCGTCGCGGCGGGCGCGAAGGCCGCCGTCATCGCCGTCCCGCCGCACGTCGCGCCCGGCCTGACGCTGGCCGCCGTCGACGCCGGGCTGGACGTGCTGTGCGAGAAGCCGATGGCCGTCGACCTCGCGTCGGCGCAGCGGGTCCACGACGCCGCGCGGGCGGCCGGGCGGATCGTCCAGATCGGCTTCAAGAACCGGTTCTCGCCGCTGGTCCGGGCCGCGCGGCGGTGGCTCGACGACGGCCTCATCGGGTCGCCGGTCGTGTACACGCTGGGCGGCTTCGACGAGCGCTACGACGCCGCCGACACCGTGCACACCGGGCGCATCCAGGAGTTCCTCGAGCACGGGCCGTCGTACCTGCACGAGGGCGCGCACTTGGCCGACTACGTCGCCTACCTGACCGGCGCGTCGCCGGTGCGGGTGCGCGCCGCCGGGCTGCGGTCGCGTGCCTCGTTCCGGGGCGAGAACTTCGCGTCCACGCTGGTCGATTACGACAACGGCGACGTCGCCCGCATGGAGGTGGGCTGGTTCTTCCCCACCTCGCCGAAGGGCGAGTTCCGCATCCTCGGGCCGCGCGGCGTCGCGCTGATCGACCGGCCCGAGCAGGTGGCCACGCTGACCACCCGCGAGGACGGCACGCTGCGCACCGAGGAGGTGCGGTTCGAGCGGCCGTGGAACGACGAGTGCTTCGACCGGCAGCTGGCCCATTTCGTCGAGTGCGTGCGCACCCGGGCCGAGCCGGAGACGTCGACGGCGGCCGGGCTCGCGTCGCTGCGCATCGGGGCGGCCGTGACGGAGTCGCTGCGCGAGGGGACGGTGGTGACATGGTGACCGAGGACCGGCCGACGATCCAGGAAGCGCCGCTGATCCGCGACCAGGTGTACAAAGTGCTGCTGACCAAGCTGATCAATGGCGACCTCGAGCCCGGTGACCGCATCACCGAGCGGGTCACGGCGCAGGAGCTGGGCATCAGCACCACGCCGGTGAAGGAGGCGCTGCGCCGGCTCGAGAACGAGGGGTTCGTACGCACCATGCCGCGGCGCGGCATCGTCGTCGGCGAGAACGCGCTGACCTCGTTCGAGCAGGTCATCACCGTGCGGGCGTGGCTGGAAGGGCTCGGCGCCCGGCTGTGCGCGGCCCGGGTGGCCGACGGCGGCCTGCCCGGCGTCGCCGCCCTGACCGAGCCGCTGGAGCTGATGAAGGACCCGATCCTGCGCCCGGTGCCGGAGATCATCGAGATCAACGCCAGCTTCCATGACGCGATCCGCGACCTCTCCGGCAACCGCGTCATCGTCCAGTTCCTCGGCACGCTGCTCGGCGTCGACGCGGCCGTGCGCGAGCGGGCGCTGTCCGACCCCGACGAGCTGCAACGCGGCAACGCCGAGCACATCGACGTCGGCGACGCGATCCTCGACGGCGACCCGGACCGCGCCGAGGCGCTGATGCGCAGCCACGTGCTGCGCTCCGGCGACCACACGCTGCACGCCAGGCCGTCATGACGGCGCTGCTGGCCGAGCTGACCCGCGCCGCGGTCGCGCGGCGGGCGCCGGACGCCGTCGCCGTCGTGCCGGTCGGGGCGTGCGAGCAGCACGGGCCGCACCTGCCGCTGGGCACCGACCTCATGGTGGCCGAGCACCTGGCCGCCGCGGCCGCGGACCGGCTGACCGGGGTGGTGGACGTCCTCGTCGCGCCGGGCGTCGCGGTCGGGTACTCGCCGCACCACGTGCCGATCGGCGCGACGCTGACCACCGGGGTGGGCACGCTGCTGGCCCAGCTGCGCGACGCCTGCGCCGGTCTGGCCGCGGCCGGGTTCGGCCGGATCTTCCTGCTCAACGGGCACGGCGGCAACGCCGAGCTGATCGTCGTCGCCGCCCGCGAGGCCGGTCAGGAGCTGCGGGTGGTCGTCGGCGCCGGGTCGTACTGGGTCATGGCGTGGGACGAGCTGGTCGCGGCCGGCGCGCAGGACCGCGGCCGGCTGCCCGGCCACGCCGGCGCGTTCGAGACGTCGCTGGTGCTGGCGCTGCGCCCTGACCTCGTCGACGCCCCGCCGCACCGGCCGGGCGCCCCGTTCGCGCGCAACCCGGCCGGCTACTGGGGCCGCTACCACGTGGAGCGGCCGGACGCGATGGCGGCGGGCGACGGGTACTCCGACGACCCCTCGGCCGCCACCGCTGACGACGGCCGCCGCTACCTCGACGCCGCCACCGGCGCCGTCGCCGCGGCCCTGCGCGAGTTCGCCGCCTGACAGGACAAGTCTGGGCCTGTCGCCGCGGCGCCCGCGTTCCGTAGCCTCGACCGGACCGGACACCGCCCGATGGAGGACGCCGTGCAGGAGCACCCCGACTACCGCACGCTGGAGGAACGGCTCGCCGAGTGGCGCACCGAGATCCTCACCCGCATGGACCGCGAGGACGAGCTGTCCGTGCTGCCGTCGTACCCGCGGGTGAACCTGGCGCGTGAGGCCGGTGTGACGGTGCGGGTCGAGAGCTGCCTCGGCACCGTCAACCCGCTGTCCGCGGACGCCGTCTACTACGACGTCACGGCGCCCGCACCGGACGGGGCCGTCCCGTTCGCGTCGGAGGATCCGGACCACCCGACGCTGGCCGAGCTGCGCCGCCGGTTCCCGCTGGCCGAGGTCGCCGGCGAGGGCACGTCGGTCGAGAAGGCGGTGCGGCTGCGCGACTGGATCAAGTCGCTGTTCCCGCACCACATCCCGTACCGGATGCCGGAGTGGAACGCTCTGCTGATCCTGGACCGCGGCTCCCGTGGCGTCGAGCACTTCATCTGCGTCCACTACTCGGTGGCGCTGGTGCAGTGCTGCCTCGCGCTGGGCATCCCGGCCCGGATGATCAACCTGCACCGCGGCATCTCCGACAGCTACCGCGTCGGCGACGAGGCGATCGCCGACCCGCCGGTCGACGAGCACGTCGTGGCCGAGATCTTCTCGTCCGAGCAGGGCGGCTGGGCGATGATGGACACCGACTTCGACGTCCACTACGAGCGCGACGGCCAGGCGCTGTCGGCGTGGGAGATCCACCGGGCGTTCGCCGACGACGAGCTGGCCAAGATCGAGCCCCGGCGCGGTCCGCACTCGCTGTCGTTCAACGCCTACGGCGAGCGGCTGCCCGACGAGGACGAGTTCTTCGCCACGAAGCTGCCCGCGTACTACCGGCACGTCACCGTGCTCATGCGTAACGACTTCCTCAGCGACACCGACGGCCCGGTCACCATGGCGCACCCCGTCGACGAGACCGCGACGCCGATCCTGTGGCACCGCGGCTCGGACAACCGGCTGCAGCCGCACCTCATGGGCCCGGTCGTCGTCGCGCAGCCGTGGACCGACCTCACGCCCGTCCTCACCGACGGCAACCGGCGCACCGGCTGGGCGTCGGCCGACCTGGCCTACCCGCACACCGTCGAGGTCGCGCTGGCCGGGCCGCGCCTGCTCGGGCGGGCCGTCCTGCACTGGCCGGAGTACCGGCTGCGCTACCACAGCAGCGCGGTCTACCGGCTGGAGACCCGCGACGGCGACGACGGCGCCTGGGAGCCCTGGATCGACGTCACCGACGGCGCCGAGACGCCGTACTCGGTGCACGACGCCCCCGCCCGCCGCGCGACCCACGTCCGGCTGACGCAGCCGGCCGGCGGCGGTTCGGCGGACTTCCCGGACCGGCTCTGGCTGACCCAGCTCGAGCTGTACGCGCCGACGGCTTGACCCTCACGTCGCGTCAGGCCCCAGCATCGGGGGCATGACCGACCACTTCAACGCCTTCGAGATCAGCCCGGTCCCGGAACCGGCCGCCGACGCCGTCGCGCCGGCGGTCTTCCGGGGCATCTACGGCATGCCGATGTTCGTCACCGTCCCCACGGCCGACCTGGCGGCCTCGGTGGACTTCTGGACCCGCGGGCTCGGCTTCGTCGACCTCTTCACCGTCCCCGGCCAGGTCACCCACCTGCGCCGGTGGGCGTTCCAGGACGTCCTGCTGGTGCCCGGCGCGCCGGCCGCGGAGGTGCCGGCGGCCACCGTGAGCTTCTCCTGCGTCCTGAGCCAGCTCGACGGCATCGCGCGGGACTGCGCGGCCGTCCTGCCCGGGAGCGCGGGTGAGCCGGCGCCGACGCCATGGAACACGATGGACCTGCACGTCGTCACGTCGGAGCGCACCCACGTCGTCATGACCGCGGCCCGGCCGTGGGACCCCTCGTCGGCGGAGGCGGAGTACCTGAGGGCCGGCGGCATCGAGCATCCGTCAGCGTGACGGCGCCGCCTGCCAGACTGGACGGCGTGACCGGCGCGGCCCCCGACCACGACGACGGCCTCACCGTCGCCGCCACGGCGGCGCTGACCGGCGTCACCGTGCGCACCCTGCACCACTGGGACGCTGTCGGGCTGGTCTCGCCGTCCGGCCGCACGGGCCGCGGCTACCGGCTGTACTCCGCGGCCGCCGTCGCCCGCATCCATCGTGTGCTGATGTATCGCGAGCTCGGCCTCCCGCTCGAGCGCATCGCCGCGCTCCTGGACGGGCCGGCGTCCGATCCCGCCGCGCCGTTGCGGGAGCAGCGCGAGCAGCTGCTCGCCCGCATCGACCGGCTGCGCGGCATGGTCGGCGCCGTCGACCGGCTGATCGAGGCCACCGAGGCCGGCATCCTGCTCTCCGCCGAGCAGCAGGTCGAGCTGTTCGGCGTCGACTGGCGACCGGAACGGGTGGCGCTGGCCCGCGACCGGTGGGGCCAGACCCCGCAGTGGCGGCAGTTCGCCGAACGCTCCGCCGCCCGCACCGGCGACGACTGGCGCGAGCTCGCCGACGGCGTCACGGCCCTGTACGAGGACCTCGCCGCCGCCCAGCGCGCGGGCGTCGCCCCGGGCAGCGCGGCCGCCGGCGAGCTGGCGGAGCGGCACCGGGCGAGCATCGGCGCCTACTTCGACTGCACCCACGCCATGCACGTGTGCCTGGTCCGCCAGCAGGCCGGCGACCCCGAGTTCGTCGCCTACTACGACCGGTTCGGCCCCGGCCTGGCCGCCTGGCTGCGCGACGTCGTCGACGCCAACGCCGCCGCCCACGGCGTCGACCCCGCCACCGCCACGTGGACCTAGCCGATCGAGGGTTTCTGCACCTGGTTCTGGCGCTTCTCCAGCAAAGCCTCGAGAAGCACTTCAATGAGACGATGGAAGCATGAAGTTCGTGCTGGAAGTCGACCTCGACGACATCGGCGACACCGCCAAGGAACTGGGCCGCATCCTGCGCTACTGGGGCGGCAACCTGCACCACTACGACCTCGTGCCCGGCGACGGCTCGGTCGTCTACGACTCCGCCTACCGCGAGACCGGCCGTTGGAGCATCACCCCCGGCTGAGCCCGCCTCGGAGCCTAGATGAGTGAGTCCGATTGATCGTTAGTGGTCGTAGGCGATCAGGGATCGTTTGGTGAGCGCGCCGGTGTGCCAGTTGTGCCAGATCGCGGTGGCGAGGGCGAGGAGCCGTGCGGCGATGCGGACGTAGAGGCCGGGCAGGGTGCGCGCGCCGTGGGCTTCGAGGGTGAGTTGACCTTTGAGCGAGTCGAAGACGGCTTCGATCCACTGCCGGACCCGGGCCAGCTTGCCCAGTCTGGTCGGCTCATCCCTGCGGTCGGGACGGATCAGGTGCGCGCCCAGGCTGGTGACGAAGGTCTGGAAGTCGCGGCCGGAGAACGCTGGCGCAGTAGCCGTAGCCGGCGTGCCCGGCCAGGCCCGAACGCTTCACCGTCTCCCGCGACGCCGCGCACGGCAGCACGGTGGAGTCCAGCAGCCGCAGGTCGTCGTGCCACGACGGCGTGTCCCGGGCGAGTTCGGTGATGACCGCGGCATGCAGCCCTCCGAACGACCGAAGACGTTTGCCGTATCCGGATTGGCCGGGCAGGTAGGGGAACAACCCACCCAACCGGGCGCGCGCGAACCGGATCCAGCGGCGTTCGCTCGCCACACCGAGCAACTGCTGCGCCACCGCCAGCGTGATCAGCTCGCCGTCGGACAGCCCTGGCTTCCGCCCGGGCCGGTGATCACGCGACCACCCCAACGCCGGGAAGACACGATCCTCGACATGGACATAGAGTGCGGTCAGGAGGGCGTCAAGATCATTGCTCACACACTGATCCTCGACGCCCTCCACCCATGTCTATCGGCAGCGACACACCCACAAGATCAATAGGACTCACTCATCTAGGACTCGTCGCCGCCGAGAACGGACCAGCCGCGGACGGCGACGTGCAGGTTGAGGCGGATGTCGGGGTCGCCGAGGTCGAAGCCGGTGAGGTCGCGGATGCGCTGCAGCCGGTAGCGCAGCGTGCTGCGGTGGATGATCAGCGCGGCCGCGGTCTCGTCGTAGTTGCCGCCGCGGTCGAGGTAGGTGCGCAGCGTCCGGGTCAGCTCACTGTGGTTCTCGGCGTCGTAGCGCAGCAACGCGCCCAGCCACTCGTCGACGTAGCGTTCGAGGTCGCCACTGCCGGCGCCGGTGCCGAGGATGCGGTAGAGGCCCAGTTCGTCGTCGACGGTGACGCCGTCGCGCTGGCGGCCGCCGGCCCGCACGGCGTAGGCCCGCTGCGCGTCGCGCCACGACTGCGCGAGACCGGCCGGGCCGTCTGCCGGCCGCCCCACCCCGACGGCCACCTCGGCGGCGCCGAGGCGGTGCGAGATCGCCGCGTGCAGCCGCTCCCAGGTCGCTGCGGCGGCGGCCCGCGGCGGGTCCGGTGTCAGCAGCACGACGTGGTCGGCGCGGCGTCCGAGCAGGCCGGGCAGCCCGAGCCCGGCGACGGCGTGCTCGACGGCCGCCGTCAGGGCGTCGCCGGCCGGCGCCACCGGTGAGCCGACGACGACGGCGCGGTGCGGCGGGCCGAGGTCGTACCCGACCGACTCGGCCCGGGCCGTCGCGCTGGCCTCGTCGACGCCGTCGAGCAGGTCCTCGACGAGGTCGCGCCGCTGCTTCCCCTCCACCTCGGCCACCGCCTGGACGTGCGCCAGCTCGCCGGAGAGCACCAGCGCGGCGTGCGTCAGCGCGAACTGGTCCCGTTCGCCGGCCATGCGGCCCGGGTCGACCAGCGCGATCGTGCCCAGCACTTCGTGCCGCGGCTGCGCCGCCGCGACCAGGCGGTCGCCGTCGCGGACCGGCAGCGGGCCGCGCAGCTCCGGCGCGCCGGTCCCGGCCGCGGGCGCGTCGAGCAGGCCGGACCACGCGCGGGGGTGCCCGGAGGAGTCCTCGATGACCACCGGCAGGCCGGTGATCGCGTGCAGCGCCTCGGCGATGGCGCGGATGCGGTCCTCGGCGGGCTCGGCCGCGGCGCGAGCCAGCGTCTCCTGGACGGCCACCTGTTCGCGCAGCTGCGCCTCGGCCCGGTGGAGGTCGCCGGTGGTCCTGCGCAGCCGGCGGCGCAACGCGTCCTGGCCGAGCGCGACGGCGGTGTAGCGGGCCAGGCTGGCGAGCAGGAAGCGCTCGTCGGTGCTCGGCGGCCGGTCGCCGCCGACGACGAGGTGGCCCTGCGGGCCGTTCGCGGCGTGCATGGCGTACGCCCACGCCCAGCCGTAGCCCTCGGCGGCGACCCGCCCGCCGGCCGCGCGCAAGCCGCCGATCCCGGCGGCGGCCGCCTCGCCCGCCTTGCGCGGGACGGCGACCACCTCGCAGGCGGTCCAGGACCGGACGGCGCCGCGGGCCAGCTCGACGATCTGTGCCGCCGGGCGGCCGTCGGCCATCAACAACGACAGCGCCAGCAGCTCACGCAGCCGCGCTGGTCCACGCCGCGCCGCCGGTGGTCCCACGACAGGCGGCCGCGGCGCCCCACCCCGAGCGCTGCCGCTGTGCGACATCATCCCAGTCTGCCCCGTCACGCGTCACATGTCAGTCGGTTCGGCGGGGACACGCCGGGCAGACTGGTCCGCCCACCCCTCTCGACCTGCCAGGACGGTCCGTGCGGGGTCCTCTCGTCCCGTCAGGCCGAAGCCGTTTCCGCTGGTCGATGACATCGTCGACAACAGGACCAGCCGATTTTCAGGTATGAGGCGACGGGGGCGGAGCCGATGACCACGGACCAAGCCATGACCACGGGGCCCAAGACGGCCTGTGCCCTGCTCACCAGCAGCGGCACCTTGCATGACTTCCTGACCGGCCTGGCCGGCAGCATCGCGCACGAACTGGGCGGCGGGGTGGCCTGCTCGGTGACGGTGCGGCGCGGGCCACGCGTGCCGGTGACGTCGGGCAGCAGCGACGCCGTCGCCGCGGCCCTGGAGGAGACGCAGTACATCACCCAGGAGGGGCCGACGCTGCAGGCCGTCCAGACCGGCGAACCGGTGCGGGTCGAGTACCTGCCGGTCGACGTGCGCTGGCCGGAGCTGACCCTGCGCGGGACCGCCGACGGCGTGGCGACGGTGTTCGCGGTGCCGGTCGCCGGCGATCTCGCGCCGCTGGGCGCCGTCACCGTCTACGCGCGGCGGGCGGAGGCGCTGGACGCCGCGGCCCGGGCGCGGACGGCGGAGCTGGCCGGTCAGCACGCCGTCGCCCTGCACATCGCGCTGCGGATGTTCGAGTACGCGGCGCACGCCGAGCACCTGCGCGTCGCGCTGACCTCGCGCTACGTCATCGACCAGGCGCTCGGGGTGCTGATGAGCCGGCACAGCTGCAACGCCCGCACGGCGTTCGAGGTGCTGCGGCGCCGCTCGCAGCGCGACAACGTCAAGCTGCGCAAGATCGCCGCCGACATCATCGTCTCGACGACGGGTGAGCCGCCGCTCCCGCCGGGGGCCATCCCACCGTAAGATCGCGGGCGATGATCCTCGCCCACGCCAGTGACCCGCACGTCGGCAGCGTGCACGACACCGCGCTCGCCGCGGCGTTCGCGGCGCTGCCCGCCGCGCTCGGCTCGGTCCGTCCCGCGCCCGGCCTGCTGCTGCTCACCGGAGACCTCACCGACCACGGCGACGCCGTCGAGTACCGGCGGCTGGGCGCGCTGCTCGAGCCGCTCGGGGTGCGCTGCCTTGTGGTGGCCGGCAACCACGACGACCCCGCCGTGCTGCGCGCCGAGCTGCCGCAGCTGCTGGGCGCCCCCGCCGACGCCGCCGGATCGCCGGCCGCCTGGACCGAGACCGCCGACGGCGTCCTGCTGGTCGGTCTGGACAGCTCGTCCGGCACCCTCGGCGAGGTCCAGCTGGCCTGGCTCGACGGCGTGCTGGCCGCGGCCACCGGGCCGGCGCTGGTCGTGCTGCACCACCCGCCGTTCCCCACCGGGCTGGCCCAGCTCGACACCGAGTGGCCGCTCACCGACGCCGCCGCGCTGCGCGCCGTCGTGGCCCGGCACCCGTCCGTGGCGGCCGTCCTGTGCGGGCACGACCATCGGCACATCGCGACGCGGCTCGACGGCGCCGTGCCGATGGTGTCGGCGCCGGCGCTGTCGTGGCGGCCGCACCTCGACCTGCGCGCGGACGTCGCGCTGACCCCGTCCGCCGAGCCCGCCGCCCTCCTCGTCCACGTCGTCGACGAGCTGGGGCTGCGCACCCACCACCTCGCGCTGGGCGGCTGATCAGCTGCCCGACGGCAGCGCCTCGGGCTCGGCCTCCAGCACCTCGCGCGCCCGCGCGTTCGACTCCCGGGCCGCCGCGGAGACCACCGGCCACCGCAGGTCCAGTCCCTGGATGGTCTCGAGCAGCACCGCCGCGACCAGCGCCTGGGTGACGCTCTTCTGGTCGGCCGGCACCACGTACCAGGGCGCCCACGCCGTCGAGGTGACGGACAGCGCGGCCTCGTAGGCGGCCTGGTAGTCCGCCCACAGCGCCCGCTCGGCGACGTCGGCGGCGTTGAACTTCCACTGCTTGTCCGGGTTGTCCAGGCGGGCCATGAACCGCCGGTGCTGCTCGTCCTTGGAGACGTGCAGGAAGAACTTGACGATTCGGGTGCCGTTGCGGTCCAGGTGCCGCTCGAAGGCGTTGATGTCCTCGTAGCGCGCGGCCCAGAAGGCCGGCCCGCGGTCGCCGTCGGGCAGCTTCTGCGCGTCCAGCCACTCCGGGTGCACACGCAGCGCGATGACCTCCTCGTAGTGCGACCGGTTGAAGATGCCGATCCGGCCGCGCTCGGGCACGGCCTTCGCGATGCGCCAGAGGTAGGTGTGGTCCAGCTCCTCCGCGGACGGCTTGCGGAAGCCGACGACGTCCACGCCTTGCGGGTTGACGCCGGACATGACGTGCTCGATCGCCGAGTCCTTGCCGGCGGCGTCCATCGCCTGGAAGACGACGAGCAGGGCGTACCGGTCGCTGGCCCAGAGCAGCTCCTGCGCGTCGGACAGCGCGGCCACGCCCTCCCTCAGCAGCTCCCGCGCGGTCTCGTCGAGCTCCGGCGCCGCCAGCGCCCCCAGCTCGCCGCCGTCCGACCAGCGGGTGTCTCGCCCGGCCAGGCCCGCCGGCAGGCCCGGCCGCACGCGTAACCCGTCGACGATCCGGCTGCGTCTGTCCATGTCCTCACCTCTTCACGACGAGCTTCTCGATCTCCGCCAGCACCAGGTAGCCCAGCGGCGCCAGCAGGCAGATGCCCCACTGCGCCGAGGTCAGCTCGACGGTGTCGAAGATCCGCTGCAGGGCCCCGATCGCGGTGACGACGAACGTCAGCGCCCCGGCGACGAGCATCAGCCGGACGAACCGGCCGTTCGCGAGCGTGTCGCGGGTGAAGATCGTCCGCAGCGGGTCGCGCCACTCCAGCGCCGCCACGATGTGCAGCAGCGACGTCGCGACCAGGCCCATGGTCGTCGCGACCGCGAGGTCGTACTGGTTCTCCCCCACCGCGACGACCACGAGGGCGCCGATCGCGATCAGCAGGCCGTCCAGCGCCAGCCGGACGCCCAGCGCCGGGCGGATCACCGGCTCGTCCGGTGGCCGCGGCCGGCGGTCCATCAGCCCCGGCGTCGGCTGGTCGAACCCGAGCCCGACCGCCAGCAGCACGTCGATGGCGAAGTTGATCCACAGGATCTGCAGCGGCAGCAGCGGCGTGCCGTTCGCGATGGTGAAGATGCCGGCGCCGAGGAAGGTCAGGATGAACCCGGCCAGCATGATCATCTGGACGCGGACGTACTTCATCAGGTTGTCGTAGAGCCCGCGGCCGCCCTCGACGGCGGCGACGATCGTCGCGAAGTTGTCGTCGGTGAGGATCATCTCCGCCGCGTCCTTGGTCACCTCCGTCCCGGTGATGCCCATCGCGACGCCGATGTCGGCCCGGGTGAGCGCCGGCGCGTCGTTGACGCCGTCGCCGGTCATCGCGACGACGTTGCCCTGGTCCTTCAGCACGGCGACCAGCCGCACCTTGTCCTCCGGCGCGACTCTGGCGACGACGCCGATGCCGTCGACCTCGCGATGCAGCTGCTCGTCGGAGAGCGCGGCGAACTCGGCGCCGGTGAGCGCCCGGCCCTCGATGCCCAGCTGGCCGGCGATCGCCGCCGCCGTCGTCGCGTGGTCGCCGGTGATCATGCGCACGCGGATGCCGGCTCGGCGGCACTCGGCGATCGCGTCCCTGGCCTCCTTGCGCGGCGGGTCGACGATGCCGACGAGCGCGAGGAACTCCAGGTCGGCCACCACGCCGAGCAGGTCCGACGTCTCGTCGAAGTCGATCCGCTCCAGGTCGCGCCGCGCCACGGCCAGCACGCGCATGCCCTCGCCGGCCAGCCGGTCGTTCTCGGCCAGCACCTTGGCCGTGCCGTCCGCACCCTCGGCCAGCGGCCGCGACGTCCCGTCGGCGGCCAGGTACCGCGACGACCGCGCCAGCAGCACGTCCGGCGCGCCCTTCACCAGGCACCGGACCACCCGGCGGCCGTCCTCGTGCAGCTCGTGGAAGGTCGCCATCAGCTTGTACTCGGCGTCGAACGGCACCTCGGCCAGCCGCGGGATCGTGCGCCGGGTCTCGTCGACGTCCAGCCCGCCCTTCTCGGCCAGCACCACCAGCGCGCCCTCCGTCGGGTCGCCGATGCACGCGCCGTCGCGGATCACCGCGTCGTTGGCCAGTGCCATCGGCAGCAGGAACGGCTCCAGCGACCCGTCGCCGGACCCGGCGACGCGCATGATCCGGCCCTGCGTGGAGTACCCCTCGCCGTCGACGTCGAACCGGCGGCCCGCCACGACCAGCGCCCGCGCCGTCATCTGGTTCAGCGTCAGCGTGCCGGTCTTGTCCGAGCAGATCGCCGACGTCGACCCGAGCGTCTCGACCGACCGCAGCCGCTTCACGATGGCGCCCTTGTCCGCCAGTTGCTGCGTCCCCATCGACAGCAGCATCGTGACGACGGCCGGCAGCCCGGTCGGGATCGCGGCGATGGCGAGGCTGATGCCGACCAGGAACAGCGAGTCGAAGTCCTCGCCGCGGGCCAGCCCGAGCAGGACGATCGCGATCAGCGCGCCGGCCGCCATGATCGTGATGAGGACGGTCAGCTGGTCCAGCTGCTTGGTGAGCGGCGTCTTCTCCTGCTCGACGCCGCTGAGCATGCCGGAGATGTGCCCGACCTCGGTGGCCATGCCGGTGGCGGTGACGACCATCTCGCCGCGGCCGCGGGTGACCTGGGAGTTCATGTACGCCATGTCGACGCGGTCGCCCAGCGCCACGTCGACGCCGTCGACGGGGTCGACCGTCTTCAGCACCGGGGTGCTCTCCCCCGTCAGCCCCGCCTCCTCGATCTCCAGCGTCGCCGCCACCAGGATGCGGCCGTCGGCGGGCACCTTGTCGCCCGCCTCGAAGCTCACGACGTCGCCCGGCACCAGGTCCTCGGCCGGCACCTCGCTCACCTGGCCGTCGCGGCGCACGTGCGCCGTCATGATCAGCATCTTGCTCAGCGCGGCGACGCTCTCGGCGGCCTTGCCCTCCTGGTGCAGCCCCATCACCGCGTTGATCACCGTGAGCGCCAGCACCACCAGCCCGGTCGAGACGTCCTGCAGGGCGACGATGCTCACGGCCGCGGCGCCGACCAGCACCAGCTGCATGAGGTCGCGGTACTGACGCAGGAACGCCTTCCAGCCCGGCTCCTTCGCCGCCTGGGCCAGCCGGTTCGGGCCGTGCTTCGCCCGCCGCGCGGTGACGTCCGCCGTCGTCAGCCCGGCGCCGCGGTCCACGCCCAGGCGGCGGCAGGCGTCGATCGCGGACAGCCGGTACCACTCGGTGCGGTCCTCGGCCGGCGTGGCCTCGGTGACGGTGCTCATCGGGCGAAGATGCCGGAGCGGACGATGGCCCAGATCGAGAACACGCACAGCGCGATGACGATCAGCGACCAGACCGGGTAGTGCGGCAGGAAGAGGAAGTTCGAGATCGCCGACAGCGCGGCCAGCGCCATCGCCACCCCGGCCGCGACCCGGCTACCGCCGAACAGTGCGAACCCCGCGAGCATGAGCAGCAACGCCAGGATCAGGTGGATCCAGGCCCACGCCCCCACGCTGATGTCGTACGCGTACGCCGGCACGTCGGCGTAGAAATTCTCGTCGATGAGCGCGGTCAGCCCCTCCAGCGCCTGGAACACGCCCAGCAGGACCATCATCGTCGCGGCGAACATCACCCCGGTCTCGGCCCACGAGTCGGCGCGCGTGCTCCGCGTCTCGAACATACTGGTCATGACGTCCTCCCCCCGAGTCGGACGGGCTCATGGTCCACCCGCGGCGGGCGCGGGACCTCACCCGTGCGGGGTGAGCCCCACGGTCTAGCGTGGGCGCCGTGACGGTGCACGAGCTGACCCGGGCCGAGGCCCGGCGCATCGCCGTCCGCGCCCAGCTCCTCGACGCCCACCGGCCGGACGACCTGGACGATGTCGTGCGGGGACTGACGGCGCTCGTCCACGACCCGACGGCGGCCGTGGCGCCGGCCGCCGACCTCGTCGTGTGGAGCCGGCTGGGCGCGGTGCACGACCCGGCGGAACTGGCCACGGCGCTGGCGGAGCAGCGGCTGGTCGAGCTGCGCGGCGTCATCCGCCCGCTCGCGGACGTCGCCCTGTACCGCGCCGAGATGGCCGCCTGGGACCGGCCCGAGCCCGGCGAGCCGGCCTGGCGGGAGCGGCAGCGCGGCTGGGTCCGCGACAACGACGGGTTCCGCCTCGACCTCCTCGAGCGGCTGCGCGCCGACGGGCCGCTGCGCTCGCGCGACCTCCCGGACACCTCGGTGCGGCCGTGGCGGTCGTCCGGCTGGACGAACAGCCGCAACGTGCGGCAGATGCTGGCGTTCCTGGTGCAGCGCGGCGAGGTGGCCCTGCACGGCCGCGAGAACGGCGACCCGCTCTGGGACCTCGCCGAACGCGTCTACCCCGACGACGTCGTCCCGGCGGCGCGGGCGCTGCGGCTGCGCGACGAGCGGCGGCTGCGCTCCCTCGGGCTGGTCCGGCCGGCGGCGCTGGAGTCGCCGGGCGAACCGGCCGGCGAACCCGCCGTCGTCGACGGCGTCCGTGGCGCCTGGCGGGTCGATCCCGCCCAGCTCGACAGGCCGTTCGCCGGACGGACGGCGCTGCTGTCGCCGTTCGATCGCCTCGTCTACGACCGCAGGCGCATGGCCGAGCTGTTCGAGTTCGACTACCAGCTCGAGATGTTCAAGCCGGTCGCGCGGCGGCGGTGGGGCTACTTCGCCCTGCCCGTCCTGCACGGCGACCAGCTGGTCGGCAAGGTCGACGCGACGGCGGACCGCCGGGCCGGCGCCCTGCGGGTCGACGCCGTCCACGAGGACGTCCCCTTCACCCCCGCCATGGCCGCCGCCGTCGATCACGAGATCGACGACCTCGCGCGCTGGCTCCGGCTGGTCCTCGTCCGCCGGGACCGGGCCTAGAGGTCGAGCAGGCCGGGCTGGGCGGGGACCGCCTCGGCCAGCAGCCCGGCGTGGTTGTTGCGGACGTTGCCGACCTCGGGCCCGACCGGCCGGGCCGTCAACGCCGCTCCGGCCCGGGCGGCCGCCGAGCGGGCGAGGTCGAGCAGCGCGGCCGCCTCCTCGTTGCGCCGGTCCAGCCAGTCAGGGATCTCCTCCGCCGTCAACAGCACCGGCATGCGGTCGTGGATGTGCGCCAGCCCCGGCACCGGCGTCGTGGTGAGGACGCTGGCCGACAGCACCCAGCGGTCCGGGTGGTCGTCGGGTACGGACGGGTCGCGCCACCACTCGAACACGCCGGCCATCGCGAGCGGCCCGTCGTCGCCGTGGATGAAGTAGGGCTGCTTCGCGCGGCCGGGCCCCCGCCGCCACTCGTAGTAGCCGCGGGCCGGGAGGACGCATCTCCGCCTGGCGATGGGGCCGCGGAAGGCCGGCTTCTGCGCGACGGTCTCGATGCGCGCGTTGATCATCGGCGGGCCGCCGGCGGGGTCCTTGGCCCACGACGGGATCAGCCCCCAGCGCGCCGCGTGCAGCTGCCGGGTGCGCTCCGGCGGCTCGTCGGTGCGTTCCAGCACGACGGGGACGCGGTCGGTGGGCGCGACGTTGTACGACGCCATCAGCTCGAGCACCGCGCCCGACGCGATGGCGTCGAACTCGGCCGCGAGATCGTCGGCCGACGCGTCAGCTACGTACCGTCCGCACACGCCCCGATTCTCTCCCACCGTTCCCACCGCACCAGCAGCGGCACCGCGATGAAGATGGACGAGTAGGTGCCGGCGAGGATGCCGCCGAACAGCGCCAGCGCGAGGTCCTCCAGCGTCTGCGCCCCGACGGTGATGGCGAGGTCTTGCAGCAGCGCGGCGAACGCGGCCAGCGCTACGACCGCCTTGCGGGTGACGTCGTGGCCCCAGCTCGGCCGGATGACGTCGGTGGTGACGTCGTCGTCGCACGCGACGGTGTCAGCGGCGGCCGCGGGATCGGTCCCGGGCTGGCGATCGTGGCCCAGCACGTGCGCTGGCACGGCGGCGCCGTCACCGTCGTCGACCGCCCCGGCGGCGGCGCCCACTTCGCCGTCGGCCTCCCCGTCGCCCGCTCGTCGTCCGTGGGCTGGCGACGGTGAGCTGGTGACGCCGCCGTGGCGCCGTGGTAGATAGACCCCTCCCGGCCCGGGTGGGGCCCACCCTACGGGCGGGCACCGACAACGTCGCGTCGCTCGCCAACGTCGCTCCGCCCGGCCACACCCGGCCCGGCCACACCCGGCCCGGCAACACCCGGCCCGGCCACACCCCGCCGGACATGCGCCCACGCACCACACGCACGGCGCAACGCGGCGGGCCGAGGCCGGGCTGAGGTCGTTTCGGCACCCGTCAGGGCGCGGTGGTGCCTTCCTCGGCCGAGACCAGTTCGGCGATGGCGCCGAAGAACGCCGCGATCCCCGGCAGGTTGGCGCCCTTCGCCCGCGAGGCGGCGAAGTCCTCCGCCGACCGCCACGTCACGATGTCG
The DNA here is from genome assembly GCF_900105175.1 of Jiangella sp. DSM 45060. NCBI lineage: Bacteria > Bacillati > Actinomycetota > Actinomycetes > Jiangellales > Jiangellaceae > Jiangella > Jiangella sp. DSM 45060. The sequence goes on from NZ_LT629771.1 coordinate 3,047,615, forward strand.
AGCCACTCGTCGTCGGGCAGCCGCACCAGCACGGCGTCGATGAAGCCGTCGCGGTCGGCGCGGAAGTCGGCCAGCATTCCCGGCCGGGCCGCGAGCAGCGCATTGACGTTCTCGGGCAGCACTCGGAACCGGGTCAGCTCCACGGTCTCGGCAGTCACGCTCATCAGCCTAGTGAGATCGCCGTCCACGAGACCGGCGGGAGCTCCAGCCGCAGGGTCCCGCCGTCCAGCACCGCCGACGGCGTCGGGCGCAGGCCGACGCGCGTCGGGTGGTCGAGGGTGTTGCGGGCGTGGACGTCGTCGTCCCAGAGGGTGAGGGCTTCGAGGACCCTCGACGCGCCGAGGCCGCGGACGTCGACCGACACCGTCGCGGGCGAGTCGACCGAGCGGTTCACGAGGAACACCGCCGCCGACCCCGCGGCGGCGTCGTGCGTCGCGACCGCGTCCACCACCGGCACCTCCCCCAGAGCCGCCGTCGAGTACACGGGCGACGTCACATCGACAGCGAGCGTGACGCCGCGGGCCAGACGCGAGGTCGTCGCGAACGGGAAGAACGTGGTCTGGCGCCAGCTCGGGCCGCCCGGCTCGGTCATGATCGGCGCGATGACGTTGACCAGCTGCGCCAGGCTGGCCGCCGTCACCCGGTCGGCGTGGCGCAGCAGCGACATCAGCAGCCCGCCCACCACGACGGCGTCGGCGACGGTGTAGGAGTCCTCCAGGATCCGCGGCGCCACCGGCCACACCTGCGGGTCGGTCACCTTGTCCTCGTCGTGGTAGCGGTCGACGTACCAGACGTTCCACTCGTCGAAGGAGATGTCGACGCGGCGCCGGCCCGGGCGCAGCGCACGGACGTGGTCGATGGTGGCGACGACGGACTCGATGAAGCGGTCCATGTCGACCGGCGACGCGAGGAAGCCGGGCAGGTCACCGGGGGTCTCGTGGTAGTAGGCGTGGCAGGAGAGGTAGTCGATCTCGTCGTACGTGTGCTCCAGCACCGTCCGCTCCCACGCCCCGAACGTCGGCATCTGCCGGTTCGAGCTGCCGCACGCGATCAACTTCACGCCGGGGTCGAGCTGGCGCATCGCGCGGGCGGTCTGTGCGGCCAGCTTGCCGTAGTCGTCGGCGCTGCGGTGGCCCAGCTGCCACGGCCCGTCCATCTCGTTGCCCAGGCACCAGAGCACGACGCCATGGGGGTCGGGCGTGCCGTTGGCGACGCGCAGATCGGCGAGCGTCGATCCGGACCGGACGTTCGCGTACTCCAGCAGGTCCAGCGCCTCCTGCACACCACGTGTCCCGAGGTTGACGGCGAGCATCAGCTCGGTGCCGGCCTTCGCCGACCAGCGAGCGAACTCATCCAGCCCGATCTCGTTCGTCTCCAGCGAGTGCCAGGCCAGGTCCAGCCGCCGTGGACGCGCAGAACGCGGCCCGACGCCGTCCTCCCAGCGGTAGCCGGAGACGAAGTTGCCGCCCGGATAGCGGACGGTCGACACCCCCAGCTCCCGGACCAGCTCGATGACGTCCTTGCGGAACCCGTCCTCGTCGGCCGTCGCGTGGTCCGGCTCGTAGATGCCGTCGTACACCGCGCGGCCCAGGTGCTCGACGAACGAGCCGAACAGGCGCCGGTCGATGGGCCCGACGACGAACGACGGATCGACGGTCAGCGATGCGTGCGGCACTCAGCTCTCCTTGGTTGTGTTGCGGGGATCGTGGGCGTGCGTACGGAACCGGTCGACGAGCGGGGTGGGGACGCGGTGCAGGACACCGTCGCGCTCGGACAGCTCCCAGAGGCCCATCGTCAGCCGGTGCGACTCGCGCGGGGCGGTGGAGTGCCGGTACGTCCACTCGTACATGTCGAACACCGGCCACCAGGTGTAGGCGACGACGGGGACGCCGCCGGCGCGCAGCCGGCGCACAGCCTCGACGGACGCGTCCAGCCAGGCGGCCCGCTCGGCGACGCTCGCCGTCACACAGGTCTCGGTCAGCGCGACGGCGACGCCGTACCGCTCCCAGGCGGAGCGGAGCAGCTCCTCCAGGCCGAGAACGCCGTCGTCGCGGGTCGGGCGGGGGTCGCGGAAGCCGCCGCCGCGCGGGTCGGCCGCCGACACGATCTCGGTGGAGTGCCGCGGGTAGTAGTTGACGCCCATGACGTCGGGTTGGACGGCGTGCTCGGCGAACCAGGCGAGCTCCGAGTCGTCGAAGCCGTCGACCGCCCGGCCGGTCACCAGGTCCTCGACCAGGTGCACCTGCGCCCGTAGCCGCGAGATCAGCGCCGCGTCGTCGCCGTCGTAGCGCATACCGGCGTCGACGTGCACGAACACGCCGCGCTCCCCCAGCACGTCGCGCATCGCCCGCTGCGCCAGCACGAACCCGCGGGCCACCTGGCGCACCATCGTCCGCAAGCCTGACGGACCGGACAGGTACGGCGGCCAGTACGCGTACTCGCCCGAGAACAGCGCGTGGATCATCGGCTCGTTCACCGGCGTGTAGTCGGTGACGCGGTCCGCGTACCGCTCGGCCACCCGGAACGAGTACTCCGCCACGTGCGACGGGTAGTCCGGGTGGGCGAACTGGCCCTCCAGCCAGAGCGGCGTGCCGTAGTGCAGCAGGTCGACGACCGGCCGCAGCCCCAGTTCGGCGAACCGGTCCATGACGCGGTCCAGCCACGACCAGTCCCACGCGCCCGTGTCCGGGTTGACCCGGTACCACGGCACGCCCCAGCGCAGCAGCGTCGCGCCCGCGTCAGCGGCCAGCCCGAGGTCGGACCACCAGAACTCGTAGTGCTGGGTCAGTTCGTACTCGTCGATGGGCCGCTCCCCCGGCCGCTGCTGCGGCACGAAGGTGTCCTCGACGCCCAGGGCGAAGTGCAGCGCCCCGTCCGTGTGCCAGGAGCCGGTCATTTGATCCCCGTCGTCGCGATGCTCTCGATGAACCGCCGCTGCACCAGCAGGAACGCGATCACCAGCGGCAGGATCGCCACCAGCGCGCCGGCCATCATGACGCCGTACGGGACGATGCCGCCCGGCCCGGTCAGCAGCGTCAGCCCGGACGTGATCGTGCCCATCTCGCGCTCGGTCGTGAAGATCAGCGGCCACAGCAGGTCGTTCCAGTTGTTGACGAAGGTGAAGATCGCCAGCGTCAGCAGCGCCGGGACGGCGTTCGGTAGCACGACGCTGCGGAAGATCCGCAGCTCAGACGCACCGTCGATGCGGGCGGCGTTGTCGAGGTCGCGCGGCAGCGCCAGGAAGAACTGCCGCAGGAAGAAGATGCCGAACGCGTCGGCGGCTCGCGGCGCGATCAGCCCGGCGTACGTGTTCACCCAGCCGAGGTCGCTGACCAGCTGGTACACCGGCACCAGCGTGGCCTGGAACGGGATCATCAGGGTGGCGATGATCGCGATCAGCAGCGTCCGGCGCCCGGTGAAGTCGATCCGCGCCAGCGCGTATGCCGCGAGCGAGTCGAAGACCAGCGCGAACGCCGTCACGCCGCCGGCGAACACGAAGCTGTTCAGCACCAGCCGCGCGAACGGCAGCTCGTCGACGATGCGGCGCAGGTTGTCCAGCGTCCAGTCCTGCGGCAGCAGGGTGGGTGGGTACGCGTTCACCTCGGACACCGGCTTGAACGCCGTCAGCACGATGATGGCCAGCGGCAGCAGCACGGCGGCGGTGACGGCGAGCATGGCCACCGTGCCGAGGAGCGTGCTCGGCCGCAGACGGGCGATCACTGGGCGTCCTTCTCTCGGCGGCCGAAGAAGACGAACTGGACGACGCTGAGCAGCAGCGTCGCGATCAGCAGCACGTACGACAGCGCCGACGCGAAGCCGAGCTCGAGCTTGCGGAAGCCGGACTCGTAGATCTCCATGACGATGGTCTGGGTGTTGCCGTACGGCCCGCCGCCGGTCATGACGTAGATCTGGTCGAACGCCTGCAGCGCCGCGATCATCGCGAACACCAGCACGAACGCCATGGTGTTCGACAGCAGCGGCAGCGTCACGTTGGTGAAGCGACGCCACACGCCCGCGCCGTCGACCTTGGCCGCCTCGTACAGCGAGCCGGGGATGTCCTGCAGCCCGGCGAGGAAGATCACCAGGTAGAAGCCGAAGTTCTTCCACACCGCGACCAGTGCCACCGCCGGCATGGCCAGCTGCGGGTCCTCCAGGACGTTGCCCAGCTGCAGGCCCAGGCCGCTCAGCCAGTGGTTGAGCAGCCCGACCTGCGGGTCGATCAGGTAGGTCCACGCGTACGCGGCGACCGCCAGCGACACCACGAACGGGAGGAACAGCGCGGTGCGGAACAAGCCGCGGAACGGCAGCGCCGGGCTGTTCAGCACCAGCGCCAGGACCAGCGCGGCGACGACCGCCGTCGGCGTGAACAGCACCGTGTACCAGAGCGTGTTCGTGACGGCGTTCAGCAGGTCGGGGTCGGTGAACACCTGGACGTAGTTGTCGAAGCCGACCCACTCGGCCTCGCCGAA